>NZ_BILV01000033.1 GCF_004000745.1 Paenibacillus barengoltzii NBRC 101215 | reverse complement strand
CTAGATAAAATCAGATTGATCACCGGGATTCCAGCGTTGTTACTGAGAGTCCCGTTTTTTTTGTGCCTCAAGACGCAAAAAGGAAGGCCGGGGAGAGTCCCTGGTCTTCCTTTTTTATTTTGCATAAAACTTATGCCAGCTTCTTCGTATACAGGATACCAATCGTTTTGGCGCCGCAGTGGCTGGAGATGACGCAGCCGGCATTGGACACCGCAACTTGGCGGGCGTTCGTCTTGGCTTCTAACGCTTCCTTCAGCACCTTCGCGTCCTCATCCGCCAAGGAATGCGTGACGAAGATGAGATCATCATCCATCTCAGATAGATGGCTAAGCGCATTGTTTAACAGCTGATCGAGCGCTTTGTCCCGGCTGCCGCGAATTTTGTATGCTGGCGTCATTTTGCCGTTCTCGACCTTGATCACAGGCCGAATTTTTAGCAGACTGCCAACGATGTTCTGCATCCCCGAGCAGCGACCACCCTTATACAGATAATCCAGCGAATCGATGACAAATTCGGTCTCGACCTGCGGACGCACGGCAGTCAACAGGGCAACGATTTCTTCAACGCTCTTGCCTTCTGCAGCAGCGTTAACGGCTTTCATCACCTGCAGCCCGATGCCGCTCGATAAATTCAGGGAATCGAACACCGTCACCATGCCTTCGGCAAATTCGTCTGCGGCAATCAACGCATTTTGATAAGTCGAGGACAGCTCTGAGGACAAGCTGATATAGAGAATTTTCCGGCCTTCCTCAATATGTGGACGAAACGCTTCGATGAAATCCGCCGGTGACGGTGCCGCCGTCTTAGGCAATTTGCCCGTCTCATCGACTTTCTTGTAGAGCTCAGGCACCGTCAGATCGATTCCGTCCTTGTAAGTTTGTTCCGAAAACGTCACATACAGAGGCACAATGCCGATGTCGTACTGCGCAATCCATTCAGCGGGGAGATCGCAAGTGCTGTCTGCAAAAATTTTAATGGAACCCATATAAATCCTCCTAAACGTCTATGGTTATCTATGGGACTTATGAAGCCGCCGATTTTCTTGCATACATAATCGCGACGGTATGGGGGCCGCAGTGGCTCGAAATGACGCAGCCAGCTTCTGCAACAGCGACTTCTCGTACACCGGTCTGCTCCCGCAAAATCACGGATAACCGATGGGCCTCCTCCTCCGCGAGCGTATGTGCGACCAAGATCAAATCCTCATCCATCTGATCTTTGTCGGCCAGGGCATTGTCAAGCATGAGCTGCACGGCTTTCTCCTTGCGGCCTCGTACTTTGTAAGCCGGGATGATGTTCCCGTCCACCATCTTCAGGACCGGACGAATCTGCAGCAGGCTGCCCATGATGTTCTGCATCCCGGAACAGCGACCGCCTTTGTACAAATAATCCAACGTATCAATGACAAATTGTGTCTCCACTTGGGAGCGTAAGGCGGCAACTTGTCCAGCGATTTCTGCGGCTCCCCACCCTTGCTCAGCCAGGCGTACGGCCTTCATGACCAGCATCCCGATCCCGCTGCACAGCGTCAAGGAATCTACGATATGAACTCGACCCTCGGGATATTCCGCAGCTGCGATAAGCGCGTTCTGATAGGTGGACGACAGCTTGGACGACAAGCTGATATACACGATGTCCATTCCTTGATCGATGTAAGGGCCGAAAGCGCTCATAAAATCTTTGGGGGATGGGGCTGTTGTCTTAGGTAATTGCCCTTCGGCCTCCACCCGGCGATAAATCTCGAGCGGGGTAATGTCGATGCCGTCCCGGAACGTTTCATCGCCGAATACGACGTAAAGCGGAACCAGGCCGATATCATACCGTTCGACCCAACCAGCTGGCAGATCCGAGGTACTATCCGCAAAAATTTTCACTTTAGACATAAACAGTCTCCTTGGTTAGTTGATCCAAATTCGATGTAATGTAAAGAAGAACTTTCATCCATTCTATCAAAAAGAACAAGACAAGGAAAAGCCCCAAGACCGACTAAAGACCCGCGGAGTTTGGGGCTTTCGGCAGCCGTCTGCGATAGACGCTGCCTTTTTTGAGGTAAAGCTTGCAAGGTGTTGCGTTATTTTAGCCCGTGAGGCTGCCAAGTACGATCAAAAAGATGAAGAGAACTAATGGCAAGACCGAAAAAATCGTGCCTAGTATCGCAAACACTTTCCTCCGATTTCGAATCGCCAAGCCTACGATGCCTAGAATCAATCCGACCAGGTCCAATACGCCGGAAATGAGGAACAGCAAAACGCCAAGCACCGTCCCGCTTCGTTGCATCAGGTCCGCGGCGATGGCCTCCGCAGGCTGGTCCACGAGATCCATAGCTGTAGAAATAATCAATGCCAGCGCAGCGATATAGCCAACTACGGCAACTAAGCTGAGTATGAAGGAGGCGATGCCGGGGCCGGAGAATTTTACTCGGTTCATTGGCTCATGGGGGGCAAAATAAGGTGATACAGGATCTTGCTCCGATTGACGATGATCCATCCCAAAACTCCTTTAATTGACATTATGTAATGTAAACCTATTCAAGACCATCTTCAAATATCCTCCTGAAAATTGCAAGGATATTTTTGGTTGAAACGATGGTGGAAATCAGGCAAAGCGCTGCGGTATGATGGACACGAAGGCGAATGGACATGATCAGAAAGGGTGAAATCAATAGTGCAGCGAAAATATGCGGGGATCGGAGCGATTGTCATGCTTCTCTCTGTGGCGTTTGGTGCGTTTGGCGCTCACATCTTGAAAGAGCGGATCGGGGAGGCTGCCATAGGCACGTTTGAGACCGGAGTCCATTATCAAATGATTCATGGCCTTGCCATGCTGCTGACCGCGTTATTTGCCGCGAAGTGGGGAGACTCTAAGCGGCTGTTGTGGAGTGGACGGCTATTTCTGATCGGCGTGATCTTATTTTCTGGCAGCTTATACGGCCTTGCCGTCTGGGACTTGCGATGGCTTGGTCCGGTGACACCGCTTGGCGGCGTGTCATTTCTAGCTGGCTGGCTAATGCTCGCACTGGAAGCCTGGAAGGCAGCACCGCGGGCGGGGGCTTGAAAAGGGCTGGCGCAACCTGCATCCACAGGAAACGCCAGCCCTTTTGACTGCATTGTTCAGATATTTTTCACGTATCTAAAAAATCGATGATCTCGCTTAGCTTCAGTGTGTAGACCTGCTTCTCGTCGACGTGGTATACACTCACAGCATAAGTTTCCGGAAGGAAGTTTAGGATTCGGCACGGCATACTCGTCCGCTTCCCGTTACGATTGATGTACAATCGGACAAGCTTATTGCCTGTAATGTAGCTTTGAATCCAGTCTTGGAATTCATCGCTTGTGGTCAACTCCTTGAAGTTGCTCGAAGCCGGCTCACTTTTCTTCTTCTCCACCGCAGCGGATGGCTTCGTCGTTTCTTTACCGCTATTCTTGGCCTTTTCGGCTTGGGCGGTATCAATGCGGGACTGCTTACGAGAAGCCAAGGTAGATTCGATGATTCGTCCCAGCTCGATTCCGGAATTAATGCGGTAATCTATAATGTCAGGGCTGTCGTTCAGCAGCTTCATCAGCGCTTGCAGAGCCATCGGGTTCGTTGTCCCTTTGACTAGAATCTCGACGTTAAATAAATAGCCCAATTCGTCATCTTGTTTCTGATGTTGACCGGTTTGATTTTCCATAATTCCCCCACAGTGATTTCAAGTTAGGCAGAGAAAGGTCATCCTTTTCTGTTGAAAATCCTCAATAATAATAGCACCACTATGACAACAATCATAGTCCAAACATCAAGAAATTTACACAAATCTATACATCTATGGATCTTTTGTTTCACCCCGCCTGAATCAGGGTAAGATAATGACAACATTTTATTGAAGAAAGCAGGGGATAAGGATGGCCAAATCGGAAGCCAAACCAGCAAAGAATACGAAGAAATCCAGCCTGGAGCAACTGCTGAACGAACAAGTTGCCAACCTGAACGTGCTTTATGTGAAGCTGCACAACTACCATTGGTATGTGAAAGGGACAAATTTCTTTCGGCTGCACGCCAAATTTGAGGAGTTGTATAATGAAGTTACTGAACAAATGGATGCCATTGCCGAGCGAATGCTGGCGCTGAAGTGGAACCCGGCAGCATCGCTGGAAGAGTATCTGGACCTGGCCACCATTCAGGAGGCAACCGGGAAGGAGGAGCCGCAGGCGATGGTTCAGCATGTGCTTGAGGACCTGGCGACCTTAACGGAGGCGTACAACGAAGGGATTGGTCTCGCGGATCAGGTGGAGGATAACGTCACCAGCGATTTGTTAACCGGTTATCTTGGCAAATGGGAAAAACACATGTGGATGCTCCGGGCGTATTTGGATTGATAGCTCTTACCGGAGTCGAAGACAGCACGCATTCCAAGAGGGCTTGGCCGCAAACGCGGGCCGGGTCCTTTTGCATTCTGTGACAACGATATTGCATAACGGTGAACATCCGCCGCCATACGTTGCTTATGCCAATAAAGTAGGTTAGAATGAAGTGAGAATCAGTGAGAATCACTTAGAATTATTCTAATGTGATAATTGTTATGATATAATGGCAAGAACGAGGGCGGCGGCCCTAAGCAAATACCGTAATTTTCGTGAATGGAAGGAGCAGTTACATGGCAACGCATTTTGTAGTTGAGGGTTTGAAAGCAACAATCGAGGAGAAGGAGATCCTGAAAGGGATTAACCTTGAGATAAAAGGCGGAGAAATTCACGCCATCATGGGTCCGAACGGAACCGGGAAAAGTACGCTGGCTTCTGCGCTGATGGGTCACCCGAAGTATGAAGTTACGGATGGTAAAGTGACGCTGAACGGGGAAGACGTGCTGGAGATGGCCGTTGACGAACGCGCCCGCGCTGGGATGTTCCTCGCGATGCAATATCCGAGCGAGATCGCTGGCGTAACGAATGCAGACTTCCTGCGCAGTGCCATTAATGCCCGCCGCGGTGAAGGGAATGAAATTTCCCTGATCAAATTCATTCGTCAAATGGAAGAGCAAATGAAAGTGCTGGAGATGAATCCAGAGTTTGCGCACCGTTATTTGAACGAAGGTTTCTCCGGCGGGGAGAAGAAACGGAACGAAATTTTGCAAATGCTGCTGCTTGATCCGAAGATCGTTATTCTGGACGAAATCGACTCTGGTCTTGACATCGACGCTTTGCGGATCGTGGCCAATGGTGTTAACTCCATGCGCAGCGAAGACCGCGGCTTCTTGATTATTACTCACTATCAACGTCTGTTAAACTACATCAAACCGGACTTCGTTCACGTGATGATGCAAGGCCGTATCGTGAAATCCGGCGGTCCTGAGCTTGCCGAACGCCTGGAAGCGGAAGGTTACGATTGGGTCAAAGAAGAGCTGGGTATCGTGGACGAAACAGTTGGTCAAGAAGCCTAATCGGAAGGAGGAGTAAAGAATGACGACACAAACCGTACTTCCGGTAGAAGCGGAGCAACTCAAACAACTGTCCGCGAAGCGCGGCGAACCGGACTGGCTGACCGACAGCCGGACGAAGGCGCTGCAACTGGCGGCGGAACTGGAACTGCCCAAATTGGAGAAGACGCGGATTGACCGCTGGGATTTGAGCAACTTCGGAACACTTGCTGAAGCTCGGGGTGAACATACGCAGCAGTTACCTGACAGCATTCAATCGCTGGTGGAATTGAATGAGCAGAGCAATCTGCTTGTTCAACGGAATGCAGATACTGTATTTACCAAGTTGGCACCGGAGCTGGCAAGCCAAGGCGTGATCTTCACCGATTTGGAGACCGCCGTGCGGGAGCATGGGGATCTGGTGAAGGCGCACCTGCACAGCGTGATCAAGCCGGATGAGAATCGCTTGGCCGCTTTGCATGCAGCTTTGTGGAATGGCGGAGTTTTCCTGTACGTTCCGAAGAACGTGGTGATTGATACGCCGCTGCAAACAATTTTCCTGTTGGATGACGCGAGCTCCTCGTTCACGCCTCACGTTCTGATCGTGGCGGACACGAACAGCCAAGTTACCTACGTGGATAACTATATTTCTGTAAATCTCAATGGAAACATCGTGCATAACGGTGCAGCCGAAGTAATCGTGAAGCCGGGCGCCAAAGTCCAATTCGCGACGGTGCACCATTTGGCCGAGCAAGCGACGGATGTGACATATCGCCGCGCCGTTGTTGAGAATGACGGCAGCATCGAATGGATCATCGGCGAGATGAACAATGGCGATTCGGCAAGCGAAACGCTGTCGATCTTGAAAGGGAACGGCTCGAACTCTGATGCGAAGGTCATCGCCGTTGGTTCGGGGAAACAACGTTTGAACTATACGACGAAGGCCGTACATTACGGGAAGAGCTCGAACAGCCAAATGATTACCCGCGCGGTGATGCGGGAAGAAGCTACGGCGATTATTAACGGGATCACGAAAATTGAGAAAGGTGCCACGAAAGCGGACGGCCAGCAAACCGAGAAAGTGCTCATGCTGAGCCCGAAAGCCCGCGGTGACGCCAACCCGATTCTGCTGATTGACGAAGATGACGTTTCCGCAGGACACGCCGCTTCCGTTGGGCAGGTGAACCCGGAACAAATTTACTACTTGATGTCCCGCGGGATTACCCGTGCAGAGGCGGAACGCTTGGTGATCTACGGCTTCTTGGCGCCGGTGGTTTCGGATATCCCGCTGGAACCGTTGCAGAAGCAACTGCAAGGTCTGGTGGAAAGGAAGCTGGGACAATGAGTATCCATGCTGAAGAGCTCAAGAAGCAATTCCCGATTCTGCAGCAAGAGATAAACGGGCATCCGCTCGTTTATCTCGACAGCGCGGCTTCCTCGCAGAAGCCGGCCGTCGTGATCGAAGCATTAAAGCATTATTACGAATCGGATAATGCGAACGTGCATCGCGGCGTGCATACGCTGGGCAGCCGGGCGACCGATGCTTACGAGAACGCTCGCGAGAAGGTAGCCCGATTTATCGGGGCTGCGCGCCGGGAAGAGATTATTTTTACCCGGGGCACAACGACGTCGCTGAATTTGGTTGCATCCTCTTACGGAGCGGCGAATGTCGGTGAAGGCGACGAAATCGTCATTACTCCGATGGAGCATCATAGCAATTTGATTCCTTGGCAGCAATTGGCGTTGAAGAAGAAAGCTGTATTGAAATATATCCCGCTGCAGCCGGACGGTCATATCGATTTGGCGGATGCGGAGAAGACGATTACTCCCAAGACGAAGATCGTGGCGACCGCCTACGTATCCAACGTCCTGGGCGTTGTTAATCCCGTCAAGGAGCTCGCGGCGATTGCTCATCGCAACGGGGCGGTTATGGTTGTTGACGGCGCGCAGAGCACCCCGCACATGAAGGTTAACGTACAGGAGCTGGATGCTGATTTTTATGCTTTTTCCGGCCACAAAATGTGCGCACCAACTGGAATTGGGGTACTCTATGGAAAGAAGCATCTGCTGGAAGCCATGGAGCCGATCGAATACGGCGGAGAAATGATCGACGATGTCGGATTGTATGAATCAAGCTGGAAGGAGCTTCCGTGGAAATTTGAAGGCGGGACGCCGATTATCGCGGGTGCGGTTGGATTGGCGGCAGCCATCGATTTCCTTGAAGGCATCGGGCTTGAGGAAATTCACCGGCACGAGGCCAAGCTTGCCACTTATGCGATGAACCGCCTGTCAGAGATCGAAGGGCTGGCCCTATATGGACCGCGCGAGCGCGAAGTGGGGCTGATTACCTTCAATCTGCAGGACATTCACCCGCATGATGTTGCGACCGTGCTTGATGCTTCCGGGATCGCCATCCGGGCGGGTCACCACTGCTGCCAGCCGCTGATGCGTTGGCTTGAAGCAAGCGCAACGGCTAGAGCAAGCCTGTATTTATACAATACGGAACAGGATATCGACCGACTGGCGGAAGCTTTAATCCAAACAAAGGAGTATTTTGGGTGATGCAACTAGACGATTTATACCGCCGTGTCATAATGGATCATTATAAAAATCCGCGGAACCGCGGGAAGTTTGAGGAAGGCGCGCTGACGGTCGATTTGAACAATCCGACCTGCGGCGACCGCATTTCCTTGCAGTTGATTGTGGAAGGAGACGTCGTCAAGGACGCCCGCTTTACCGGGGAAGGCTGCTCCATCAGCATGTCGTCGGCTTCGATGATGACGGAGGCCGTCAAAGGACGGACGATCGAGGACGCGATGGAGCTAGCTGGACGGTTCTCCCGGCTGATGATGGGAGAAACGGTGGAGTTTGACGACTATGAAGATCTTGAGGCCTTATCCGGCGTTAGAAAATTTCCTGCCCGCATCAAATGCGCTACGTTAGCTTGGAATGCGCTGAAAAAAGGAATCCAAGCGGAAATCTAATCCCCTGAGGAGGTAGCCGAACATGGCCAAAAAAGCACCGGAATTAGAAGAGTATAAATACGGTTTCCGGGATGAACACAAGGCGATCTTTCAATCCGGTAAAGGCTTGACCCGTGAAATCGTAACGGAAATCTCCCGTATTAAAGGCGAGCCGGAGTGGATGCTTAATTTCCGCCTCAAATCGCTTGAGCAGTTCGAGAAAATGCCGTTGCCGCGTTGGGGCGGAGATTTGAGCGAGCTCGATTTTAACGATATTCAATACTACGTGAAACCATCTGAGAAACAAGGTAAGACGTGGGAAGAAGTCCCGGCAGAAATCAAAGAAACGTTTGATAAGCTGGGGATTCCAGAGGCCGAGCAGAAGTTCCTGGCCGGCGTCTCCGCGCAATACGAGTCGGAGGTCGTATACCACAGCATTCAGAAGGACCTTGAAGATCAAGGGGTTATCTTCATGGATACAGATTCCGCATTGCGTGAGTATCCGGAACTGTTCAAAGAGTATTTCGGGACGGTAGTTCCTGCTGCGGACAACAAGTTTGCAGCTCTGAACAGCGCCGTATGGTCCGGGGGCAGCTTCATTTACGTGCCGCCAGGTGTGAAATGTGAAGTGCCGCTTCAGGCATATTTCCGGATCAACTCCGAGAACATGGGTCAGTTCGAACGTACGCTGATCATCGCCGATGAAGGCAGCTTTGTACACTACACCGAAGGCTGCACGGCACCGATCTACAGCACGAACTCGCTGCATAGCGCGGTCGTGGAAATCATCGTGAAGAAGGACGCTCGTGTTCGCTACACGACGATCCAGAACTGGGCACCAAACATCTATAACCTGGTTACTAAACGTGCGGTAGCCGAAGAGAATGCTACGATGGAATGGGTTGACGGCAATATCGGTTCGAAGCTGACGATGAAGTACCCGGCAGTTATCTTGAAAGGCCGCGGCGCGAAAGGCAGCGTGCTGTCCATCGCCGTTGCCGGCAAAGGTCAGTTGCAAGATGCCGGTGCGAAAATGATCCACTTGGCGCCGGATACCACATCGACGATCGTATCGAAGTCGATTTCCAAGCATGGCGGCAAGGTAACTTACCGCGGTCTCGCTTCCTTCGGCCGTCAAGCGGAAGGCGCGAAATCGAACATCAAGTGCGATACGCTGATTCTCGATAACGAGTCGACGTCGGATACGATCCCGTACAACGAGATTATGAACGACAACATCACGCTGGAGCATGAGGCGACCGTATCGAAAGTGTCGGAAGAGCAGCTCTTCTATCTGATGAGCCGCGGTCTGACCGAAGAAGAAGCAACGCAAATGATCGTTATGGGCTTTATCGAGCCGTTCACGAAAGAGCTGCCGATGGAATATGCAGTAGAGATGAACCGCTTAATCAAGTTCGAGATGGAAGGCTCGATCGGTTAAGAATAAGACTGCTTAGAATCCGTAGAATTTTCTGCGGATTCTTTTTTATTTTGCTCGAATCTGCCTTGGGCATGATATCAAAACAGTCCGAACGTTGTTAAGTCACAATGAAAAAGAGAAGCCCCCTGAGCAGGACTTCTCCTTTTTGTACTTATTGACGGATCGTTACGCTGGTTCCGATCGGCACGATCCGGGCTAGCTCGATGACGTCCGGGTTATACATTCGGATACACCCGTGTGAAACCTCTTTGCCGATGGAGGAAGGATCATCAGTGCCGTGGATCCCGTAATGGGGCTTGGACAAGCCCATCCAATAGGCGCCAAACGGCCCGCCGGGATTGGGGGCCTTGTTGACGATCGCAAACGTTCCTACTGGGGTTTGCGTAAGCATTTTTCCGATCCCTACCGGAAAGCCACGAACGACGATGTCGTTATCGAGCAGATACAGCATACGATCCGATAAATCTACGATAATGCGGTAATTGGGCATGTGAGCGCGCCTCCCGTTGTTTTATTGCTAATGTATGACGGGTAGGCAAGAGTGGATTGGGCGAATGCGTAAGCGTTCCTGATTCAAGAATTCTGGGCAAAATAAAACCCGGAACCTATGCAGGCCCGGGAGAAAAAGCGTATTAGAGATAGACTTCTGCGATTGAGGTTTCGCGTTCTTTGGACAGGTCGACAAATCGGGAATCCGTCTTGACCAGCGGACGGAAGAAGTCCGTTTGATTCGTCATGACGATAGAACCGATCTCGCCGGTGCTCAGCATCACTTTCTTGCCGATGAAGTTCGGCAACAGATGACGGATCAATGCTTGCGTTGGCTCCGGGCTCAACTGGCCGAAGCTAAGGCTGTTTAACTCGCGCAGCACGGACAGCAGCTCCTGCTTCGAGCGGTAGACCCGGTTGGAGGTCATCGCCGCATACACGTCTGCAACCGCGGCGATCTTGGCGAACGGATGGATATCCTTGCTTGTTAAGCCATGCGGATAACCGCTGCCGTCCTCCCGTTCGTGATGCTGCAGCGCCACCAAGGCCGAAAGCTCGTCTCCGGTAGAATTGAGAATAATGTCATGACCGTATTCGGAATGACGCTTCACTTCTTCGAATTCCTCCGGCGTCAGCTTGCCGGGCTTGGATAAAATGCTCTGTGGGACCTTGCTCTTGCCGATATCGATCAAGTAGCCGGCTTTCCCAGCCTTGTAGGCTTCTTCCTTAGGATACCCTAACCAGGAGGCGATATAATAACTGAGCATGCCGACTTGCATGGAATGATGGTAAGTATAATTGTCACCGTCACCAATCATCAGCAATAAAGAGACGACGTCCTTCTGGTTATCCAGTTCTGAGATCATCGGCTCTAACAGCTTGTCCACTTTCGCTTCGTCGATCGTCCCGTTCGTTAGCGCTTTCAGGAACAGTTCCTCGAAACCGTCAACGGCTTCATCCATATATGGCTTGGCCCGGAAGGCAGGATCCGAAGGGAATTCGGCGTCTAAGGTTTGCGGTTCGATATCTACGTAGTCGATCCCATGCTGCATTAGCTTAACGATGGAATCGCTGCTCAATTCACAGCCTTTCTGCAAAACAAAAACGCCGAAATGATTAAATACGTCATGTTGGAGACGGTCGCCTGGACTGAGCTCCATAATATGTACTTTCAAAGACGATGACACCTCGTAATCTTCCTGTTTTTCTTAATCATATCAGGAAACAAATGGGTTGACAACGAAATTGTTAGGTTTGTCAATCACCCGAAAGGAGGTGTTCTCCCGGTACACGAGGGTCCCACGGACCAAGTCCATGGCCCTTCCACTCCGAACCGTCTTCCCAGATTTCCTTTTTCCAGATCGGGACAATCTGCTTAAGACGTTCAATCGCGTAGCGGCTGGCCTCGTAGCATCCGGCCCGGTGAGGTGCCGATACGGCGATGACGACACTGATTTCCGCGATATCCACGCGACCGATCCGGTGGCTAATCGCACAGCGGGTTCCTGGCCAGCGCTCCGTGATCTCGGCGCCGATTTGGCGCAGCTTGGCTAAGGCCATCGGCACATAGGCTTCGTATTCGAGATGGACGGTCCGTTGACCTTGCGTCCATTCCCGGGTAGTCCCGGTGAACGTTAGAACGGCGCCATGGTCGGGGGTGATAACCTTAGCCGTGATCTCCTCCACGGACAGCGGTTCTTCCGTGATGATGTACAGTTGATCGTCCGCCGGATCCGAAGCATCGTTCGAACTCCATTCTCCGCCGGATACCGGCGGGATCAGTGCGATCTCGTCCTCCGCATGGATGGGCGTATCGCCTGCAGCGTACTCCTGATTTACCGCAACGAAGGAGGCGGAAATCAGCGCAGCTGCTGAGGGATAAGCCTCAGCTAACGCTTCCTTTAACGAGGCTGCTGTAATTGGACGTTCTGGATAAGGGTATGCAAAGCTTAAGGTTGACGTACCGATCCGGTCCGCCAACCCGGCAAAAAGAGCAATTTGAATATTCATAGGAGTCTCCTCGGAATAGTTTGTAAGTAATATACATTATAACAAGACAACGATCAATTTTAAGGTATATAATACACATTGAACTCTAAAATTTAGAATAAGCCGAATAGATTGAGAGGGCAAGGAGGTAGTGCTTATGCCGGAGATGAACCAGGAAACGTTAACGATACTCTACACCAACGATATTCACAGCCATTTTGAAACGATGGGGCGCATCGCGGCGATGATTGATGAGTTGCGTGCCGAGGCGCCGGCTTCTACGCTCCTTCTCGATATCGGCGACCATATGGACCGGGCGGCGCTCGAAACGGAAGGGACTTTAGGACAGGCCAACGTGGACGTGTTGAACCTAACGGGATACGATGCGGTAACGATCGGCAATAATGAAGGGCTGACCTTTACGCCGGAAATGTTGGGCCAGGCCTACGCTGGCCTGCATAGTTCTGTCGTATGCGGCAATATCATCGAGATGCGGACAGGGCAGCCCCCGGCGTGGATGCAGAGCCGTCTCATTATACGCAAGCAGGGGTTTAAGATCGGGCTGGTGGCTGCGACAGCTGCGTTTGCCGAGTTTTATGAGCTGCTGGGCCTGGAATCCCTGAATCCGTTGGACACGATCGCCAGGGATGTAAGTCAGCTGCGCGATGAGGTCGATCTGGTTATCGTGATGTCCCATTTAGGCCTGCCGATGGATCGGCAGCTGGCTGAGACGGTTCCGGGCATCGACCTGATTATCGGCGGTCATACCCATCATCTGCTGGAGGAGCCGCTGCGTATCGGATCGACGGTGATCACGGCTGCCGGGAAGTTCGGCAACTACTTAGGTAAGGTTGTTGTTCACCGGGAGGCCGGAACCGGCCGTTTATCGATGGACGGCATTTGCCTGCCTGTCGGGGAAGGGCCGAAGCTGGAGCAGGTAGAGACGGCCATCGCCCTGCAGCGAGAAGCAGCCAAGCTCCGTTTGAATCGCACGGTTGCGGTGACGGATCGCGAATTGCCGGTGTCTTATGAGGCGGAATCGCCGTTTGGCAATCTGCTGGCTCAAGCTGTGCGCCGCCATACCGGCAGCGAATTCTCGCTGGTGAACAGCGGTCAGCTGCTCGCCAGCCTGCCAGCTGGAGAGATCAGCGAAGGAATGCTGCATGAACGGTGCCCTTCGCCGATTAACCCATGTACGATGCGACTGTCCGGCGAAGATATTTTGGCGAGTCTGGAGGAATCGCTGCTTGAGGAGAAGATGGGCAAATTCATTATGGGATTTGGCTTTCGCGGGAAGGTGCTTGGCGGCATTTGCGTTGACGGATTGGAGATCGAATACAACCCTGACGCTCCTCCCTTCGAACGGATCATCCGGGCAAGCGTTGCGGGCAAGCCATTGCGGAGCGACCAGACGTATCTCGTAGGCACGCTGGATATGTTCACCTTTGGCGTCGGCTATGAACGATTAAAGCGAGGTACGGAGAAGCGTTATATGCTCCCTGAATTTTTGCGCGATTTGCTCCGCTTTGAGCTGCAGACGGCCGGTGCAGTGGATAACTGTTTTCAATCCCGTTGGAAAAAAGTAGAATAGCTATAGCGCGAAGTCACACTCGATCAGGAGGAACGAATGAGTTTTATTGTCTCGATTATTTTAGCCATTGTCGAAGGTTTAACCGAGTTTATTCCGGTCTCGTCAACGGGACATATGATCTTAACTGCCAAGCTGATGGGGTACGATGATCAGTCGCCGGAAATGAAAACCTTTGAAATCGTTATTCAGTTGGGTGCGATCTTGGCCATGGCCTGGGTCTACCGGGAACGGATTTTAAATCTTCTGGGCTTAAGCAAAAAAATAACGGTTGTGGACCTAAACGCCCCAAAAGGCCGTCTGAACTTGATCCATGTTCTGCTGGGGATTGCGCCAGCATTGGTGGTCGGCTTTTTCTTCCGCGATTTTATCAAAAGCCTGTTCAGCTCGCAGACGGTATTGTGGGCGCTGGTTGTTGGCGGCATATTCATGATCTTTGCCGAATGGTTTAATAAGAACAAAGCGGTGGTTACCGCGCAAGAAATGGATCAGCTGACCTACAAGCAAGCGCTGCTGATCGGGTTGTATCAATGTATTTCCGTGCTCTGGCCCGGCTTCTCCCGGTCTGGATCCACGATCGCCGGCGGCATGCTGAGCGGTGCCAGCTACAAGGCGGCTGCGGACTTCTCGTTCTTTATTGCGATCCCAATCATGTGTGCAGTGTCCGCTTACGAAATGCTGGATTCATACCGCTATTTAACATCTGAAACGATCGGGTATTTCTTGATCGGTTTTGTGGTTGCTTTTGTGGTAGCCTATGTGGTTGTACTGGCGTTCTTAAAACTCATCCAAAAGGTACAGCTTCGCCATTTTGCTTATTATCGGTTTATTTTGGCGGCCTTGTTCTGGATCTTTATTATGCGTTAATTCTGTTCAAAGACCGACGATATTTCAAGCTGGAATGAAATCCAGGAAAAAGATTTATAATGAGGACGGGAGAAACGTCTTCTTACACAGTAGATATGTCCGCTTTTCGCTCTCCAGCTGGATTGCGGGAGCGGACGGATTAGAATGGTGGTAGTGGAAAATGAGAAAACAGACGATAGTGATAAATGAAGGCACTCGGCCAATCAGCCCGAGTTATGATCCGTGGGATCCGATTTTGTCCCTGCGGGAGTTCGGGCGGCATGCCTTAACCAGCGTTGAGCTGACGGTAACGAATCTGTGTAATATGCGTTGCGAGCACTGCGCGGTTGGTGACAGTCTCGTCCTGAAGGAGCCGGAGCAGCTTCCGCTGCCTCTGATACTGAAGGCGTTAGATGAAGTTGAGCATTTACAGACGATCAGCATCACGGGCGGCGAGCCGACATTTCGGCGCCAAACCGTGGAGGAGAAAATTATCCCGATCCTGAAATATGCCAAGGAGCGCGGGATTCGTTCGCAAATCAATTCCAATCTAACCTTAGACTATGAACGTTACGAGAAGTTGCTTCCTTATTTGGATGTGATGCACATCTCGTTTAACTATACAAGCGAACGCGATTTCCATGAGATCGGATTCGCCCGCAGCGGGCACCCGGTTAAGCGGGAGGTCGCTTATAAAATGTACGAGACGATGATTGAGAATACGCGCAAATTAAGCGATGCGGGCATGTTCGTGTCGGCCGAATCGATGATTAACTATCGAACGCACCGCAAGCTTCCAGAGATTCATCGTATGATTGTAGAAATGGGCTGCAAAAGACATGAGGTCCATCCGATGTATGCGGCCGATTTTGCTGAAGGGTTGCCGGTGCTCGCGTTAAGCGAGATGCGAGCGGCGATCCACTCGTTGCTGGACGCTCGGGATCCGGACATATGGATGCTGTTCGGAACGCTGCCATTCTTTGCTTGTAACGGGAATGAGGAAGACTTGGCGTTGCTACGCAGACTGCGGAAAGAGCCTAACGTGACTGTTCGCAATGATCCGGATGGACGTAACCGCGTAAATGTGAATATGTTCACCGGGGATGTGTTTGTAACGGATTTTGCCGCCATCCCAGCCTTTGGGAATGTGCGGGAAGGGAAGCTGGATGAGATCTTCAGCCGTTGGCTGACAGAGCATCCATTAAATCAGAAAGTCAACTGCCACTGCGATGCGGCCGGCTGCTGCGGTCCGAATCTCTTGGTCGCGGATATGTATTATCAAGACATTGAATTCAAATCGCGCAAAGCGGCTGCGCTATAAGGTAGAACTAAACTAGAAAAGAGGCGTATGACATGCCGGTAGCCATCGATGCTCATACCAATTTTGAAATCGGCAAGCTAATATGGAACTTACTGATCGTCCTGATTCTCGTCTTCTTAAACGGATTCTTTGTGGCTGCTGAATTTTCGCTCGTGAAGGTTCGCCAATCCCGGCTGACCCAATTGGCCCGGGAGGGCAACCGCCGGGCGAACTACGCGCTGAAGGTCAATAAACGGCTTGACACTTACTTGTCGGCAACACAGCTTGGCATCACGCTAGCTTCACTGGGTCTCGGGTGGGTCGGAGAACCCGCAGTGTCTGAGCTGTTAATTGAACCGCTGATGCATAAGATGGGCGCAACCGATCCTACCTTGATCTCCACGGTCTCGGTAGCGGTCGGTTTTGCGATCATTACGTTTTTACATATTGTCATGGGGGAGCTGGCACCAAAATCGCTGGCGATCCAAAAGTCGGAAGCAACGTCCCTATGGCTGTCTTGGCCGTTGTTGATGTTTTATCGCATTTTCCTTCCTGTGATCTGGCTGCTGAATACGGCGGCGAACGGTGCGCTTCGGTTGATTGGAATTGAACCGGCCAGTGAGAGCGAAGCGGCGCATTCGGAGGAAGAGATCCGCATTCTCATGGATCAGAGCGCCAAAAGCGGCGTCATCGATCAAGATGAAATGAAGCTGATGGACAATATTTTCGACTTCTCCGACATGCTGGCCCGTGAGGTAATGCTGCCGCGGACGGATATGGACTGCTTATACACGAATTTGAGCTGGGAAGAGAATATGAACATCGTCGCCAACACGAAGCACTCGCGTTATCCGGTTGCCGTCGAGGATAAGGACCAGATCATCGGGTTCGTACATATTACCGACCTGCTGCTGCCTGATCCCGAGAAGCCGCTTCGTCTGGAGGAGATGGTCCGACCGATCCTGAACGTACCGGAGTCGATGGAGATCAGCCAGGTCCTTCGATTGATGCAGAAGAAGCATTCTCAGGTCACGCTGGTCGTCGATGAATACGGCGGAACAGCCGGCCTGCTGACGGCAGAAGAAATTCTCGAGGAGATCGTTGGCGATCTCCATGACGAGTTCGAGGATGAACGTCCGGATATCGAGAAAATCACCGACGATGTCTATTCGGTGGACGGCCGCTTGTTAATTGAAGAAGTTAACGAATTGGTTGGCAGCGACATCGAAGACGACGAAGTGGACTCCATCGGCGGCTGGTTGTTCAAGGAGTTGGAAGGAACCCCGGCCAAAGGTAAAAGAAAGCAAGTCGACCGCTTCTTATTTGAGGTTGAAGAGGCCAGCCGGTTGCGTATCACGCGCGTCAAGGTCATCCGTCTTGTCGTCGAGGAGCCGGATGAGGAAATTGAAGAGGAATAACGCCGGACAAGCTTCATCCGGCATCACGCTGTCTCTGGGTTCAGGGGCAGCGTGATTTTTTTTGTAAAAATACGTCTATTTCGGTTCATTATTTGGGCGATTGTCATATGTTATAGGTAGGATGCAGGGAAAATTTGGTGGCTTGCCTGCATGATCATGCTTGAAGTAAGGAGGAAGTTTCTTTGAACCATCCTCAGGAACGTGTGTGGACCCCGTTTATCGGCCCATTCGACCCGTGTCCGCCGATCACGCAAAAAACCTACAGCACCCCTCCGCAGCTGTTTATCCACTTCCAACCTCCGAATTTGCCGCAGTTTAGCCCGATGGACGCCTTAAAGCACGGAACGTTATGGCCAGCTTTGTACAGCCCTTATGAATCCAAATGGGGAAAAGGACGGTGAGCCCATGTCGACAAATCCGAACAACCAACCGTTCGATCAGGAGTATTACGAGAAGCTTGAGAAGCTGCAAGCGCTGGACTTCGCACTGGTAGAGCTGAATTTGTATCTGGATACGCATCCGGATGATCTGGCCGCGATCCAGCAGTTTAATCAGCTGACCCAAGAGCGGACGCAGCACGCAAATCATTTTCAACAGTTGTACGGCCCGCTGCAAAACTTCGGGCGCGCGTATTCGAAATTCCCGTGGGAATGGTCGAAAAGCCCTTGGCCTTGGCAGGTGTAGCAACCTGCCTTCCATCTGTGACGGGAAGCTAAAGGAGGTTAAACAGGCGATATGTGGGTGTATGAGAAAAAGCTGCAATACCCGGTGCGCGTCAGCAAATGCGATCCGCGGATGGCCAAACTGCTGATCGAGCAATACGGCGGTGCTGATGGGGAGCTGGCAGCAGC
This sequence comes from Paenibacillus barengoltzii NBRC 101215, assembly GCF_004000745.1. Taxonomy (GTDB): domain Bacteria; phylum Bacillota; class Bacilli; order Paenibacillales; family Paenibacillaceae; genus Fontibacillus; species Fontibacillus barengoltzii. The sequence continues at coordinate 43,241 of NZ_BILV01000033.1, read as the reverse complement.
GCTGCGTTATCTAAATCAGAGATACACGATCCCCGACAAGGTGATTGGACTCTTGAATGACATCGGGACGGAGGAGTTCGCCCATCTCGAAATGATCGCAACGATGGTCTATAAGTTGACCAAAGATGCGACACCAGAGCAGCTGAAGGCGGCGGGATTAGACCCGTATTATGTAAACCACGATAAGGCGCTGTTTTATGAGAACGCGGCAGGAGTACCGTGGACGGCGACGTACATCCAGGCCAAAGGCGATCCCATCGCCGACCTGTACGAGGACATTGCGGCCGAAGAGAAAGCGCGGGCTACATACCAGTGGCTCATCGACATGACCGACGACGTGGATATCCAAGACAGCCTGAAGTTCCTGCGTGAGCGGGAGATCGTGCACAGCCTGCGGTTCCGCGAGGCCGTGGAAATTCTGAAAGAGGATCGGGAGCATAAGAAAATCTTCTAGTTTCGGAAATGAACTTATTTTATCGTTGAAGGGGATTAGATGATGGCCAAAAATAAACGTGGAAAATCACTTTGGAATTTACCTTCGCGCGGTCGCGGCACTTGTCCAGTGTGTGGAAGCACGCGAATTAAGCTGTTGTACGTCAAAAACACCAGCTCAGGGCAACAACTGAAAGTTTGTAAGAAGTGTTCGAATGCCTCGCAGGCCAGAATTGATGCAGCCGGCCAGCAGGCGGGTTGAAGTGAAGGAGGAGCAGGGAATGAAATCGGAGAAGGGCGGCTATGCCGCTCTTCTCTTTTTGTATTACATTATCACTCATTATGGAAATACTAATATCTAACCCGCAGATAAGGAGCTGAAACTAAGGATCTGTTAGCAGATCCGTGGTTTATTTAGAAGGTGGATGGTTTATACCGCTTTTTAACGAAATTTTTAAAAAAATGAGCCCAAACGAGGTTTGAGAAGTTTTGTGCTTTAACAAACTAGCAAGTATAATTATGGCGGAATATTTCTTACTTAATGTCAGTCGGTATAAAAAAGTAAGATATAAACTGTTTATAAGTTGACTATATAAAAGAAAGGAACATGCCGGATGAAAGCAGCAATCATTCATGCAAAAGGGCAATCCCCGGTTTATGGTGAATTTGACACCCCAGTAGCGACCGATGGTAAGGTATTAGTTCATGTGAAGGCTTCAGCGTTAAGTAATTTGAGCAGAGCTCTCTCAGAAGGGAACCACTACAGTGCAGATGCCGTTTATCCTAAGGTTGCAGGTGCCGAAGGGGTTGGAATTACGGCTGATGGTCAACGTGTTTATTTCTTATTGCCAGAAGCTCCATATGGTGCACTGGCCGAGCAGACCCTTGTTCGACCAGATTACATGGTGAAGATCCCCGATACAGTCGATGATATTACAGCAGCTGCCATTCCGAATCCAGCCATGTCAAGTTGGGTCGCATTGAATGACCGCGCCCATTTACAACCGAATGAAACGGTTTTGATTAACGGTGCTACAGGCACTGCGGGGCGGCTTGCTGTTCAAATTGCGAAGCATCTTGGTGCCAAGAAAGTTATTGCAACGGGTCGAAATGAACGTGAACTTCAAGAGCTACATGCTTTAGGTGCTGATGTCGTTGTCCCATTTCAGTTGGATGGCACGGAGGGCGTTCAGAAGTTTGAAAAGGCATTAGAGGAACAGTTTGCTGAAGGTATCGATGTGATTATCGACTATTTGTGGGGAGAAAGCGCTAGATCCATTATCATGACCGTTTATAAGTGTATCCCTAAGGGGCATATCGTACGTTTTGTGAATGTTGGCGCGTCTAGTGGCCAAGAGAATATTGATTTGCCAAGCTCAGTGCTTCGTTCATCAGCTGTCCAAATACTGGGTAGTGGTCTGGGTAGCGTAATCATGCCTAAGTTTTTTGAGGCAATTCGAAATGTTTATGAAATAGTTAAGACAGCAAATCTACAGGTTAATACAAAAGTTGTACCACTTTCATCGGTTGAAAGTGTTTGGGGTGACTCTTCTGGTAAACCACGTGTTGTGTTTACCATCAATTAAGCTAATCCGGCATTTCGATTTCAGAGATAGGAGAAGACGGCTAGGACCGCTCTTCTCCTATTTTAGATAGCGGAACTTTTTAGTCGAAATCCCCCCATTTTATCTTCTTGTTCACATCATAACGTTTATCGCTAACATGAACGTAAAGCTCTCCCAACCTCGATCGATCGGGGGTTCATTCCAACGAATTTTATTTTTGATCTGAAAACCAATAATATAGAATAGAGAACTTTTTCACAACGAATTATACAAAGATAGGTGATGATGAATGAATTTGTTGGAAAGGTGGACACGTGGAGCAAAGTTCGTTTTAATTCTGCTGGCCATCGTGTATGTATTCTCCCTCGTGAGGCCGTTTTTCCGTCCAATGGAGGCTGTGATCGGGGCCCTGATGATTCCGATCTTGCTGTCCGGATTCTTTTACTATTTGCTTCGCCCTCTGGTTCAGTATATGGAGAAACATAAGATCCGTCGGTCTTTGGCGATCTTGATTCTTTATGTCGTCTTGGCGATCTTGGCGATGGCCTTTATCGCGGTGGTCTGGCCGATGTTGCAAGCCCAATTGATTAATTTAGTACAAAACATCCCTCAGTTTATCAGCTTGCTTGAGGAGCGATTGCAGGAATGGGGAGATCTGCCGTTCCTAGCGTCCATTCTTCCTTCAGACTCCGGATTAGCCGCTGATTTTTCAAAGTATTTGAGCCAGGGGATCACCTTTTTGACCAATTACTTGAGCAGTTTCTTCTCTTTCCTGTCCCAGTTTGCGATTGTGATGTTTACGTTCCCGATCCTGCTCTACTACATGCTGAAGGAAGGGCATCGCTTCAAACGCAGTCTGGTCAAGCTCTCGCCCATTCGCTATCGGAAAGAAGTGTATCGCGCTGCGACTGAAATGGATAAGGCGTTAAATGATTATATTATCGGCCGGGTGATCGTCAATGCCGCTTTGGGTGTGCTGATGTTTATAGGCTTCTTGATCATCGGGCTGCCGTATGCGTTGTTATTGACGACGATTGCGGTGATTATGAATTTTATCCCTCTGTTTGGAGCGATTATCTCGGCGATTCCCATTGTTATTATCGGCCTCATTGAGTCGCCGTCTACCGGCATTTGGGCGTTGGTGATTATTTTGGTGGCGCAGCAGATTCAGGATAATGTGATCTCCCCCTACGTGTTCGGTAAAAAGCTGGACATCCACCCAGTGACAACGATTTTGCTCGTGTTGGGTAGCGGTAATTGGTTTGGAATCATTGGAATGTTGATCGTCATTCCGGTGTATATGCTGTTGAAAATTGCCTGGAGGCGGATTTACAAGCTGTTCCTCCGATCACAATGGGAAACATTGTGAAGATTATGCTATAATTGGATTGTTCAAAAAGGAACAAGCAATTGAATACGAGAGAACGAAAGGGTGCCGATAAATGAAACGCAATACCATCTTGGCAGCGGCCGGGGTCATAGTGCTTGCCGCGTTGGGAAGCTATTTTCTCCTCACGGGTCAAGCCGATAAGCAAACGGAATCGAACGCTATAGACGCCCAGATCATCAAGCAGATGGTTCATGATTACAGCATAGGGAAACTCAGCGCGAAGTCCGCTTCGATTACGTCCAGCCATTTGATCGTAGACGGGGATAAGGGAGACTCGAAGACGTATGAACTGCCGAAGGACGAATTTTTCGTCTCGATCGCGCCTTACGAGAATCAGACCCATCCTTGTGAGATCCATAGCTTGACCGGATGCCGCGGTGAGATGAGCGAGCAAGAGTTTCAAGTCACTGTCACCGATGCAAAGGGGAATACCGTGGTGGACCAGAAGATGACGTCCCAAGCAAACGGATTTATCGACCTGTGGCTGCCGCGCGATCAAACGTACTTGATTCAAGTCAGTCAGGACGGTAAAACCGCGGAATCGGAAATCTCTACGTTTGATGGAGATCAAACGTGCATTACGACACTGCAGCTTAGCTAATTTAATCCAAAAACGAAGGACCCTCATCAGAGGGTCCTTCGTTTCTTTGGGGATCGACGGTCTATAGCAAGAGAATGGCACCGCCCAGCATCGGAGTGAGCACCATGCACGTTTTGAGCCAAGCCGCAGGTACGCGCTTCGTGAACGTGGCGCCAATATACGCGCCGCTCATCGTACCGATGACAACGGCAGCGAGCAAATGCACATCCAAGTAACCGATGGTAAAGTAACCGGCCCCTCCGGCGAGGGCAATCGGCATGATGACCAGCATCGTTGTACCGGCGGCATATCGCATGGACATTCCAAGGAGCAACATCAGCCCCAGTTGGATGAAAGGGGTCGACCCGATGCCGAACAGCCCTGATAAAGCGCCGGTCAGGAAGCCAACGAGCGGTGCATTCACCCAGAACCGCCAGCCTTGGACGGGGGAGGCGGCGTTCATGCTCTCGGGCGTCTGCGGTCGCCGGGAGACATAGGCCATGCGAAACCATAGGGCGAATCCGGAAGCAAACAGCATGCCGGAGGTCAAGTATCCCAGCTGATCTTCGGGAATCAGGGAGGACCAACCGGAGCTGATCCACGCACCCGCTGCACCGGTTAAGCCGACGACCACCCCGGGCCGCAGCTTCATATTCCCTTCCCGGTAATGGCTGATCGAACCGGAGAAGGATGAGAAGAACATGGCCGCGAGTGCAGTCCCTAGCGCTGTATGAATCGGGTAACCGAACACAACGGTTAGAATTGAAATAATAAATCCCGATCCGCCGGCGCCTACGAAGCCAAGGAGCAGGCCAAGCGCCAACATGACCAAGGCAACTTCGAGCAGCGGAATCAAGGCATCCTCCAAACCGGGTGAGGAACGCAGATCCCCGCAGGAGCCGGCAAGTCCTGATGCACAGAGCTTACGAGGTCCAGCACCATGGTGGCATGATTTGCTCCGTAGACAGGCCACGCGGGTAAAAGATCCGTATTCGGGTCACCATTGCGGATAAAAGCACACCAAGCCGCCCTCATCCCGCGGGCAAGTCCATTCATTTCAGCTGTCACCAAATACGGATCGTCGGAGGGGAGCGCAGGGATGGAGCCGGGGTCACCTGCGGCTAAGGCCGTTTGGATTAGGCTTCCTTCAAACCCGTGGATCGCTCCCAGTCTTCCGCCGCACCGAAGCCGGTACATCCATACGGGCGCTCCCGCTGAAGCTACCGCTTCCGCGAACTGCATGGCCCCTATGGCGTACAGGTGCTCGGTTAACGTTCGATTCCATGCAGCTTCTGGTGTCATCAATGTCTGGTAGTGCTGATAAGCCATCCATGCCACTTCCGCATTGATTCCAAATAATCTCTCCAGCGTCTCCCGGTCCGGAGATCTTAGCAACGGATCATTATGGATAAAGATCGCTGCCTCATCCTCGTTGGACCCGATCAAGAGCGGCGGCAGCCCCTCACTACCTTCAAGGCTCGCCAGCGGATCCATAGGGATCATGAACCCATCGGCCACTGGGCCAAACATATGCAGACCGCGCGAGGTATCGAAGCCAACCGCCGATTGGGCTTCAATTAGTTTCTCTGCGGGAAGCTCGAACAATCGGTGCGCATCTGCCGGTGATATGTTTAGCTGCTCCAGTAGTCTTCGTGTTGTTATGTTAGCCGTCTTGCGATCGCGTATCGCTTGCGTGGCTCCGCTTTGGGCGATGGCTCGGTGAAACAGGCTGCGCGCCTTGGGCATGACGTACAGCGAAGCCACGCATTTGGCGCCAGCGGAGTTCCCGATCACCGTGACGCGCGACGGGTCGCCGCCAAAAGCGGCGATATTGTGCTGAACCCACCGCAGGGCAGCGACAATATCAAGCATGCCATTATTGCCCGAGCTCGCGTATTCTTCGCCCAGTAACTCACTCAACTCCAAGAAACCCAATGCCCCCAGCCGATAGTTGATCGATACATAGACGATCCCTTCCTCCGACGCGTATTTGGAACCGTCACAATCCGCGCCGGTTCCCGATACGAATCCGCCGCCGTGAATATAGACCATTACGGGCTTCAGCTCATCGCCGAAGTCCTCCGGCATCCATACGTTCAGAACCAAGCAATCTTCGGACTGCGTTAGCTCCGCTAGAAGGCCTTCCTGAGCAGGATTCTGAGGGGCAGCATGACCATACCGATCACATCGCCGTACGCCTTGCCAGGGAAGCGGGGGAGCCGGCGGCTTGAATCTTCGTGATCCTCCCGTTGGAGCGGCATAAGGAATGCCACGGAAAACGTAGGCGCCATCTAGCTTAACGCCCTCAACCTTGCCTGATAACGTCTGTACAATCAAGAGGATTCTCTCCTGTCCTGTCGTTGTTGTGACTATTATAGCTTGCTTATGTTGATGAACCATAATATATATTTGTTTATAAAGATCATAACTGATTGGTTATGAAGCAGGAGGCCAGATCGGAGTGGAGTTGTTGCAGCTGAAGTATTTTCAGACAGTGGCTCGTTTGGAGCATATGACGAAAGCAGCCCAAAGCTTGCATATCTCGCAGCCGGCACTAAGTAAAATGATTGCATCCCTGGAAGCGGAGCTTGGGACCGAGTTGTTCCACCGGGAACGCAAGACAATCCGCTTAAACGAGCATGGCAGAAGGTTTCTTCAGCAGGTAGATCTTGCTTTGGACGCGCTCGAGGATGGGAAGCGCCAGCTGCAGGATGCCAGCGGACTCGCCTCTCCCGTTCTTACGCTGGACGTCCGGGTATCCTCGCATTTGCTGCCAGACTTGTTGGCGGATTTTCGCGCGGAATGTCCACAGGCTCAATTCAACTTGCTGCAGCATGTTTCCCCGCTGGACACTCGGACGAACTACGATTTATGCCTCTCGGACGGAGCGGAGTCCCCTCCGGGAGCGGCAACCGTCTCCTTGCTGGAAGAAGATATTCTGGTGGCTGTTCCGGTTGACCATCCGCTCGCTCAGCGGCAGCAGGTAAGCTTAAAAGAGCTTCGGGAGGAAGATTTCATCATGCTTCCTTCCGGCAAGTCGTTGCGGGAAACGACAGATGCCTTCTGCCGGCTGGCCGGATTCAAGCCCCGGATTCGCTTCGAAAGCGACGATCCGGCCACCGTACGCGGACTCATTCGTGCGGGACAAGGCGTGGCTTTCCTGCCCGCCCTTACTTGGGCCGGATCCACTGGTACGGGGGTCCGCTTGCTCAGACTCGAAGAAAGCTGGTGTAAGCGAACCATTTCCTTGTCCTGGCCGAAGGATCGCTATATGAAGCAAATCGCGGCCCGATTCCGTGATTTTACCATTCGATATTTCGCGAGGTTGGCGGAAGCTGGGAGAGCTGGGACACATTACACTCCATAATGGAGTTCATTTAAGAACTTTTTTACTCGAACGAAATGCCACTGGAAAGGAATTGTTCTGATGAATCTAAACGAAATTTTTAATATCAGGCCCTCGAGCAGGCAGCTTTCTTGGCAAAAGTTAGAGTTTTACGGGTTTATTCACTTTGGGATGAACACGATGACCGGCAGAGAGTGGGGGACGGGTCATGAAGATCCGGTGCTGTTTAACCCGAAGCAGCTCGACGCCACGGAATGGGTGGCCATCTTAAAACAAGCCGGCATGAAAGCCGTCATACTGACCTGCAAACATCATGACGGCTTCTGCCTCTGGCCCAGCCGATACACGAAGCATACGGTCGCATCCAGCCCGTGGAAAGGCGGCAAGGGGGATGTGGTTCGCGAAGTTTCGGACGCTTGCCAGAAGGCCGGGCTGAAATTCGGAGTATATCTGTCGCCTTGGGATCGGACCGAAGCCAGCTACGGGGAAGGGGCCGCGTATGACGATTTTTACGTGAATCAACTGACGGAGCTGCTTACTCAATATGGCGAGATTAGCTGCGTGTGGCTGGACGGCGCCAACGGAGAAGGCCCCTCCGGCAAGCGGCAGCAGTACGATTGGGACCGTTACTATGAGACGATTCGCCGGCTGCAGCCGCAATGCGTGATCAGCGTATGCGGCCCGGATATCCGCTGGGTTGGCAACGAGGCGGGGCATACGCGGCGGGAAGAATGGAGCGTTGTACCTCGGGCTTTGCAAGATGCGGAGAAAACGGCGGAAAAATCGCAACAAACCGATGACCCGTCCTTCGCTCGTTCGATCAACTCGATGGAAGAGGATCTGGGCAGCAGGAGGGCGATTGCTCGGTATGGCGGAGAATGGGTGTGGTATCCGGCTGAAGTGAACACGTCCATCCGTCCGGGGTGGTTCTACCATGCCGAAGAGGACGGGCAGGTGCGGAGCGACCGTGAACTGTTCGACATCTACTTGAAATCCGTTGGCGGTAATGCCATGTTCCTGCTTAACATCCCGCCTAACCGGGATGGGGTGATCGCAGCGCCGGATCGTGAAGTTCTGGCCAAGCTGGGACGCCGAATCCAGGAATTAAATGATCCAAGGCTGAACGAAGGGGCCGTATGGATAGGATCGAGTGCCGCTTCCCAGGAGGAGGCGGCCGAAGCTCTTGCCGAGGCCACACCGGATCGCGCTTGGAGACCGTCTGCGTCGGATGCTGAGCCTTGGGTACAAATCGTTTTACCGGAGGCGAGAGCATTTAACGCGGTTATTTTACAGGAACAGATTGAACAAGGACAGCGGGTAGAGGCGTTTGAGCTGTGGGCATCGGAACTTACCGAGGATAAGTCCAACGAGGAAACTGCACTTCTCGGTGAATGGCGTTTGATTGGAGAAGGTTCGATAATCGGTTACAAGAAGATTGTCATCCTTCCGGTTACGACAGCCCGGAGGGTGAAGGTTGTTTTTAAACAGTATCGTGAGTATCCGACTTTGGCGGCAATCCAACTCTCATTATTAAGCGAGTAACGATATAGTGACTGGAATCGAAAGGACCCCCTCATTCACATCACGTGATAGGGGGTCCTTTCGATTTGCACACGTTACGCCAAAGCTCCAAGAAACATGGCCATATCTTCCTCTACATTCGTAATGCCCCCGATGCCAAACTTGTCGATCAGGACCTTCGCTACGTTGGGGGACAGGAAGGCCGGCAAAGTAGGGCCGAGGTGAATGTTCTTGACACCGAGATGGAGCAGAGCGAGCAGGACGATGACGGCTTTTTGTTCATACCAGGCAACATTGTACGATATCGGCAGCTCGTTGATATCCTCAAGACCGAACAATTCCTTTAGTTTCAGTGCAATGACGGCGAGTGAATAGGAATCATTACATTGACCCGCATCAAGGACGCGGGGTATCCCGCCAATATCCCCCAGGTCCAGCTTATTGTATTTGTACTTGGCACAACCGGCGGTCAGGATCACGGTATCCCGAGGAAGTGCCTTAGCAAACTCGGTGTAGTAGTTCCGCGATTTCATTCGTCCGTCACACCCCGCCATAACAAAAAACCGTTTGATCGCACCGCTCTTCACTGCCTGAACGATCTGATCCGCCAAACGAGTCACAGTATGATGGGCAAAGCCGCCGACAATCTGCCCGCTTTCGAGCTCGGTTGGCGGCGGACAATTTTGGGCATGCGCGATGAGTGCTGAGAAGTCCTTTGGCTTCCCGTCCTTGCCATCCGGAATATGACGTGCTCCAGGATAACCGGTGTTCCCCGTTGTGTAAAGTCGATCCCGGTAACTATCCTTTGGCGGCACGATACAGTTGGTCGTCATGAGAATCGGACCGTTAAAGGCTTCGAATTCCCTCGTTTGCTGCCACCAGGCATTGCCGTAGTTGCCGACGAAATGGCTGTATTTTTTGAATGCCGGATAGTAGTGGGCTGGGAGCATTTCACTGTGAGTGTACACGTCCACGCCGGTGCCTTCCGTTTGGAGCAGCAGCTCTTCTAAATCCTTCAAATCATGACCGCTGATCAATATACCTGGGCGATTCCGTACACCGAGATTGACCTGGGTTACTTCCGGATGACCATAGGTGCTTGTATTGGCTCGATCCAACAAGGACATGGCTTCGACGCCATATTTGCCCGCTTCCAGGACCAAGGCGACAAGATTATCGGTCGTTAAGGTATCGTCCAAGGTTGCAGCCAGCGCCTGGCGCATAAAGTGATGAATCCTTCCGTCGGTATAACCCAATTGATAGGCATGGTAGGTGTAAGCGGCCATCCCCTTAAGTCCGTAGGTTAATAGTTCACGTAAGGAACGAATATCTTCGTTGGCGGTAGAGAGGACCCCGACCTGTTGGGCTTTACCTGCGAACTGGCTTTCATCTCTAGGCTCCCAGAGCGCGGCATCGGGTAAGACAGCCTCATCGTCAGAGTGCTTCTTCATCCAGTAGCTTCTAACAATATCTCGCAAGGCAAGAGCCTCCCGGATATGGCTCACGAAATAGTTGCGATCAAAATTAGCGTTCGTTATTGTCGCAAACAAGGAGTTCATGGTAAATACGGATAGCTGCCGGTCAAGCGGCTCCGGCAGGTCGCTGTCTAAGGCAAGGAATGACGCCCCCTTGAGGACATAGACCAACAAATCCTGCAGATTCGCAACCTCCTCAGACTTTCCGCAAACACCTGTGATGGTGCAGCCCGTTCCACCCGCGGTCTCTTGGCATTGGTAACAGAACATGGACGGCTCGTGACGCGTATCGGTTGGGATTTGACTTTGGTTCATCGAGAAACCTCCTTGATTGATTTCGAAGACAGGAGGTGCTGAAGGTTGTGTTGATTTTCACGTAGTTAGATTTGAGACACTGCACCTCCGTTTCTGCCAGAAGCATATCGCTCGATCGGCAGCGATTGAGTGACTGGGATCACAGTCATTTCCACAAAATAGCAAACAAATAACAGAATCTCTTTACCTAGGAAAAATATGCTATAATCCAATTCATAATAGATAAGGGGGGATATGGAAATTGGTAAAAAAGATCATGAAATCAATCCTTTGGGGACTATTGGGTATAGCGATCTTAGGTATTGTGATCGGGTTTGCCACAGACCATTTTACGTTGGCTTACCGAATTATGCTGGTGTTGTTCCTCGTTTTCAGCGGATGGGGTACCTTCTACTATGTAAAAAATCATGAGCGGCAGTATTTAGACGATTATCGGCGGTATAACCGTTCATACGATAACATCACTCGAGAAGATGACTTATTAAGATAAACGAATTTCGGATCAACTTCGGTTTGAGGCTTGATCATTGTGGGAGCGAGATCTATCTCGCTTCTTTTTGCATTTAGGTTCGTGTTCCTCTTTGCAGTACTCAAGTCACCGTGATGTTCTTCCTAGACGAAGTGTGATGAAAATTATACAATACGGGAAGTTAACCACGAGCTGCGTGAACTTTCAAATGAGGTGAAACGATGCAACGAACACAGAAATGGCGCAAACGGGCTGTACTTTTCGGCTTGACGGCAATGCTGACGATCCTCTTATCCGGGTGCGGAGGCGAGGCGAATCCGAAGGACAAAACGGCGGCCGCAGAGCCGACCTCAAGACAATATTATATTTTTGATACGGTGGTTAACATCAAATTGTATGAGGACCCGAAGGGCGAAGAGCATTTGGATCATATCGATGCGATGTTGAAAACGTTGGACGAGGAGCTTAGCCGGACTTTGGAGACAAGCCAGCTCTACAAAGTGAATCAGGAGGCAGGCGTAGAGGCGGTTGAAGTATCCGAAGATACGATAGAGGTATTAAAACGCTCGCTGAATTATGCCAAGGAGACGGATGGGCTGTTTGACCCAACCGTTGGCGGATTGGTTGATCTTTGGGATATTGGACATGAAGATGCCCATGTTCCGGCTCCGGAGGACTTGCAGCGGGAGCTTAGCTTGGTTGGTTATCAAAATGTGGTGATGGACGAAACCAAGCGAACGATTTTTCTGAAAACACCGGGGATGATTCTGGATCTCGGCGGCATCGGAAAAGGGTATGCGGCAGACAAAATCGCAGCTTATCTTCGTGAAGAAGGCGTAAAGAGCGCATTAGTTGACCTTGGCGGCAGCAGTATCATCGTGGTTGGAAGCAAGCCGAACGGTGACGACTGGATCGTTGGACTTCAGGATCCTGACAGCTCGCGCGGGACGACGATGGGGACTATTCGCTTAAACGATCAGGTGATTAATACCTCGGGAGTCTATGAACGGTATTTTGTTGAGGACGGGGTGATGTATCACCATATTCTTGACCCCAGAACTGGCGCGCCGGCGCAAAACGAGCTGAAGAGCGTAACCATCTTAACGGATAATGCGACGGATGCCGATGCGCTATCTACTGTGGTTTTTGTGATGGGCTTGGAGAAAGGGATGGAGTTTGTTGAAAATTATAATGAGGTAACGGAAGCCTTGTTCATCACGAAGGACGACAAAATTTATGTCACATCGGGACTTAAGGATCAGTTTAAAGTGACCAACGAGCTGTATACGCTGATCCAAGAATAGTGAACTCTGGACGTTCAAGCGATTGGACGTCTTTCTTGTCTTTCTTGCTTATCGGGCGCTGTCTTTGACGAGAAGCGCAGTGAAGATAAGAGATAACAGCAGGATCATTCCCATACCGACCATCTGAAGGATATTGGCATAAGGATCAGGAAACGTTAGCACTGCAAACAGAACATCCTTAAGGAGGAAAAAGAATATCTTCCATATGCCCCAAAAGACAAGAAGGATCACCGCCCATTTTTTGAAGGACTTCATGCAAGGTACCTCCGATTGATCAAGATTTCGATTGTATTTAGCCAGATGTTCTTCCTTATATACTAAAACGAAAGAGATAAGGAGTTGGTTTCGATGAAATTGATGTTGATTTCGGATATTCACGGATCAAGCGCTTGGCTGGACCGGGCGATGGCCAAAGTAGCCGAGGAGCAGCCAGACCAAATCATTATGCTGGGGGATTTCCTGTATCACGGACCGCGAAATCCGCTGCCTGACGGTTATGATCCCAAGCGGGCCGCGGCGACGCTGAACGAACATAAGCATCAACTCATCGCTGTGCGCGGGAACTGTGATGCGGAAGTGGACCAGATGTTGCTGGAATTTCCGATGATGGCGGATTATGCCATGCTCTACTTGGAGGGACGACGTATTTACGTCACGCATGGGCACGGATACAGCATCGATCAGCTTCCGCCATTGGCGCCGGGCGACGTGTTTATTCAGGGGCATACGCATGTGCCAGTAGCCGATATCAAAGACGGCATCTACGTCCTGAATCCGGGGTCCATCGCATTGCCGAAGGAGAACTTCCCCAATTCCTATGGCCTCTTGGAAGCAGGAGCGTTTAGGGTAAAAGACTTTACTGGTAACGTCATCAAACGGATTGAGCTTGCTCCATGACCAACGAACGGATCGAGCTGCAGCTTCGCACCCTTCCAGCAGCGCCGGGGGTTTATTTGATGAAGGACGCGGCAGGAGGCGTCATTTATGTTGGCAAGTCGAAGAACTTGCAGCAACGGGTACGTTCTTATTTTCATGTCTCCCGTCACCGCTCCAAGAAGGTCGAGAGATTGGCGCATAATGTGAAGGATCTGGAAATCCGCAGGACTGACACCGAATTTGAAGCGCTGATGCTGGAGTGCCGGCTGATTCAAGAACTGAAGCCGATATATAACAAAAAGATGAAGAGTCCACTCGGTTATGTTTATTTAGCGATCCGCGACACAGACGGGATCTGGGATCTGGAAGTTGCTGATGTGCCGGACGCCCCGGGAACCCGCCAAGTTTATGGACCGTATTCAGCGAGTCGCTATGCTGTTGAGGCGGCTGTCCAAAGCGTTCGCGAAGCTTTGCGTATCGCTTGCAGCCGTCCACGATCAGCGCCGATTGGATTTCCCTGTTTGAACCATTCGCTGGGCTTATGTCTCGGCGCATGCTTAGGCGGGGAAGCGGTTGAGCGCAACAACCGCATGATGGATCGGTTTACTGCGCTGCTGGATGGCTCGGATTCCAGCCTCCGGGAGGAGTTGGAGAGACGAATGCAGGACGCCTCCGAACGATTTGATTTTGAAGCCGCAGCCAAGCTCAGGGATGCTCTTCATGCCATCGATCTGTTTGCGAGGCAGGAGGAGATTGCCGGATTTATAGAGCAGAACGAGAATTTCGTAGTTGTGGAGCGTCTGAGTGAGCGGGAGACCAAATGGTTCATCTTGCAGCGAAATACGATCCTGTATAGCCAGAAAGTTGAGCTACTTAGAGAAAGCTCCCAAGCCTCTATGTCTCTGGAAATGGCGGAGCAGGCAGTGGTCTATCTAAGACAGCGTTCTTTTCTGATAGGCAAACCTACTCGGGATGAAATTGATGAGGCGCGGATCATCTACCGTTATTTACAAAGCAGCGACTGCCGCTATGCGCAGATTCCACAGGCATGGATTGATGCTCTGGATAAGGCGCGGATTGCACAGCTGATCGAAGAGATTCTCTAACAAAATCTATGAAATCATCTTCCTATTGACAGCGCTTACAATAATAGTTTATGTTTGATATGGAAATATAAACCATTATTGTCATTAAGGAGGATTTGTGATGATCATGAACCAACCGAATGCTGTCCGTGACATCCAGAGATTACTCCGAACCATCCTACTCGCGATGCTACTTGCTGCTATGACCTTAAGTAACTCAATGTTTGCACCTTCGGCTCAAGCTGCGGAGGGAGATTCCAGTACGAACGTGTCAAGAATCGAGCAGAGCGGCTTCCTGAAAGCTAGTGGTGCGGTGCTGCGGGACAACTATGGCACAGGGAATATCGTCAATCTGCGGGGGACCAATCTTGGCGGCTGGCTGTTGCAGGAGAGCTGGATGTCACCGCTTGGCGTGAAGGATGAATGGACGCTGCGCGAAACGTTAACGAACCTGCACGGCGCGCAAACGGCGGAAAGCTTGATCAAAACGTATCAAGACGCCTGGCTGACTACACGGGATTTGGACAATATCAAAAACATGGGGATGAATATGGTCCGCGTGCCGATTCTTTACCTGGAGCTGATGGACAAGTATGGCAACTGGAAGGCGGATCCGTGGAGCAAGCTGGATTGGCTCGTCCGTGAAGCGGGGGAACGGGGCATTTATGTCCTGCTCGATCTGCACGGTACGTTTGGCGCCCAGAACACCTTTGATAACTCTGGTGAGGTCAACTCGGACCCGCAGCTCTGGAAGAACCAGCAATACCAGGATCGAACCGTTCGGTTGTGGGAAGGGATTGCCGCCCATTTTAAAGGTAATCCGACCGTGGCAGGTTACGATCTGTTAAACGAACCTGACCGGGTGAGCAAGGAGCAGTTAAACGCTTTTTATGACCGACTGTATAAGGCGATCCGCGCGATCGACCCTGATCATACGATCTTTATCGAAGCCGCTTGGAACTGGAACCAGCTCTATGACCCGGACACCTTTGGTTGGACCAACGTAGTGTACGAAATGCACTATTACGCGATGGCCGGCAACGAGGCTTCGGATTGGAATGCGCAGAACCGTCTGGTGAATACCGCCTTGCAAGGCTTGCGCGACCACCAAGCCCGGTGGAACGTACCGGTGTATGTCGGAGAATTTTGCCTGTTTGATTTTACCGATCTGTGGGAGAAGTTCCTGGCCGGAATGAACGCCTCCAACATTTCCTGGACGAACTGGACGTATAAGGTCAGCTCGAACTACGGGAACTGGGGGTATTTCAACAACAACCCCAATCCGGTACCTAACATCTACAGCGACAGTCCAGAGACAATCGCCGCTAAATGGAGCAAGTTTACTACGGAGAATTTTAGACCGAACACGACCCTGCAAAATTTGGTGAAAAAATATACGACGGGCACAACACCGTCGCCGACGCCTACCGGGTTCGTCTATTTGATCTCGGAAGCGAATAAGAAGATTGTCAGCGCAGAGAACGCTGGCAGCGCTCCTTTGGTCGCCAATCGCGATACCGCCCAGGATTGGGAGCTGTTCGAAGTGATCAACAATAGTGATGGAACGATTTCGCTTAAATCCAAAATCAATGGAAAATACGTCACCGCAGACTTGAACGACGGCGGCAAGCTGATCGCCCGCGGCGAGAGCATTCAACTCTGGGAGAAGTTCCGGAAGGAACAGCTGCCCGACGGGGCGATCGCCCTGTTCGCTTTGGCTAACAACAAGTACGTGAGCGTGGAATTGAATAACGGAGCTGGACTGGTGGCGAACCGGGATCAGGTCGGGGGGGCTTGGGAGGCCTTTTGGCTGATTACCCAGTGATCGGCAGCCTAAGCTCTGACAAAGGCAACGGGGAAGAATAGGTGTCCCCGTTGTCTTTTTTATGCATAATCAGGAAAGGTTCATTGATAAATTTTGCTTGAATTGGGAATAACATATCCAGACCCTTTGGTGAAAGGAGGAATTCCCTTGCAGATCAAGGAAAGCCTTCATTCTTCAGTTGATGAGAATATCGCATTATTCAAAAGCATCTTTCCCAATGATTCCACCATCAAATTTCGTAGATTTCAACACCCTCAAGTGAAGTCGTTATGCGGCTGTTTAATTCATATTGAAGGTATGGTCAGCACGGAGACGTTAAGCAACTACATCCTCCGGCCGATCTTTCATTTCCAGCCTTCCGAGGAAAACCGTGGTATTCCCTATTTACAGCTCTTGATGGAGGGGATCATCGAGGTCAGCATGCTCGAATTATCAAACGACATGAATGCCCTCTTAAGCGAGCTGCTGAATGGCAATACCTTGTTGTTGCTGGAGGGGCATGATCAGGCGCTGCTCATTGAGACGCAAGGCTTACAAAGCAGAGGAGTTTCGGAACCGGGAACGGAAAAGTCGGTGATTGGGCCTCGTGAAGGGTTTACCGAAACGTTGATTACCAATTTGTCGCTGATCCGTCGACGGGTGAAAAACCCAAAGTTAAAGTTTGAATTCATGGAGCTGGGGGAAACAACCAATACGTCGGTTTGTCTATGTTATCTGGAGGACTCGGTTTCCCTGAAAATCTTGGAGGAGCTGAAGAAGCGCTTGGCGCGGATTCAGATCGATGCCCTTGTCGATTCCGGGGAACTGCAGGAATTGCTTCGGGATGACATCCTGACTCCGTTTGAGACAGTGGGCAATACGGAACGCCCTGATACCGTGGCAGGCAAAATTATGGAGGGGCGTATTGCTGTGCTGGTGGATGGGAGCCCGTTTGTACTCACGGTCCCGTTTTTATTTAATGAATACTTCCAGGTGAGTGAAGATTACTACAGCAACTACTTGTTTGGTTCGTTTAACCGGATGATTCGGTTCATTGGCGAATTTCTAGCGGTCAGCGTTCCGGCCATCTACGTGTCCTTGGTGACTTACAATCAGGAGATGATCCCAACTCCACTGCTACTCAGCATTTCAGCAGCTAGACAATCCGTTCCGCTGCCGACGGTGGCGGAATGCTTCTTGATGTTACTCGTGTTTGAAATTCTCCGTGAAGCAGGGACCCGAATTCCCAACTCCATCGGTCAGGCGGTCAGTATCGTTGGAGCTTTGGTTCTGGGGCAAGCAGCCGTAGATGCGAGAGTTGTCAGTGCTCCGATGGTGATTGTCGTTGGTATTACCGGGATCACAACGTTGATTAACGTCAAGATGAAAGCCGCCTCTATTTTTACACGTTTCACTTTGCTGACATTAGCCACGTTTATGGGGATCTACGGATATTTATTTGGCTTAATAGGTGTGGTCGTCCACTTGATGAGCTTGCGGAGTTTTGGTGTGCCTTACATGCTCACCATAGGTTCCATCAAGGATGATGACATTCAGGATACCTTAATCCGAGGCCCTTGGTGGGCATCGAGGGTGGGAACCCTCCGCATCCAAACGAAACGGCGGATTCGTAAGGTTATGAGGTGAGAACGATGTCGATCAAACTTGGGGCCAAGCTGCTGACCGTGATGTTGAGCAGCCTGATGGTTTTATCCTTAACCGGCTGTTGGAATTATCGGGAAATCGAGAAAATGACCACCATCGCCGGAATTGCAATTGACAAAGGCGAGAAGGAGGGGGAAATTCGGCTCACGCTCGAGACGGTCGACGGGTCCGGCGGACAAGACGTGCTGATGGTTGGTTATAGTCATATTTCTTTAACAGGCGAGACGATGTTTGACATTGTACGTCGAATGATTGCGGAGACGGGCAGAAAATTGTACTGGGCGCACGCCAAAGTGATTATTTTGAGTCAGGACATCGCACGGGAAGGAGCCGCCAAAGTTATTGATTGGTATATCCGCGATACAGAGACGCGGGCGGATATCCATATTCTGGTATCCAAAAATGAAAACGCTGCTGACGTGCTTCGAAGCGACAGCTACATGGATATGCCGTTGTCCTTTAAGCTGAATGAAATGCTGGATAATGAGAAATTGTTTTCCTCCGCCCCGGTCATGGAGTTGTTTGATTTCTCTGATACGGTGAATACGCCTGGCATAAGCAGCATACTTCCGCTGATTTACCTGAAGGAGCATGAGAAGGGGAAGATGGCATCGATTGGCGGATTGGCTGTGTTTGACCGAGATCGGATGCTCGGGACGATCAGTGAGGAAGATACCAAATATGTGTTGTTTCTACGCGATGAAATTCGTGGAGGCGTCTTAACGCTGGGCGGATATAATCATCCGCCGGGCATTTCCTTGAAAATTGTCAGGAGTAAAACAAAAGTAGAACCGGTCCTCGTGGATGGAGAGGTCGAAATCCGAGTTAAGACGCACACCACTACCTTCATAGACGAAGCGCAAGAGAACATGGTCGATTTTCTATCGGCTAAAGGGCGGGTAGAGTTGGAACAGCGGATGGAAGAGAAGATGGTCAAAGAAATGGAGAAAGTCATTCAGATCGCCCAAAAACAGTATCAACAAGATATCTTCGGATTTGGCAATCAGATTCATAAGAAGTTCCCAAAATTGTGGAAAAGGTTAGAGCCGGACTGGGACGAGCATTTTTCCAGATTAAAGGTGACGGTACAAGCGGACGTGCTCATCAAAGGCACGGCATCCACCAAACATTCGCTGAAAATGGAGGAAGAGATTCGATGATCCTGCTTACGATTCTCTTATACGCCGTTATCGTATTGTTGGATCAAGTTCAGACTTATAGAACCGCCCCCAAGAAGGATTTTATCTTTAGCTGCGTACTTGGGTTATTGTCGTTCGCAGCGGCATTGGTGGTGTCCACCGGTGAGCGGCTGCCGAGTCCTTCACCGTTAATTGAACGCATGGTGAGTTTGCTACTTGATTTGTAATACGGAGGTGTACTTGCGATGAGCAATGAAAGGATCAGCGGAGGTGAAGCTCGGGCGATTCTGATGCTATATGTCATGGGCAGCACGATGATTATGGGGGCTGCGAGTAATGCACTTAATGATGCCTGGCTCGCCATCCTGATCGGCATTATCCTAACCGTACCACTCGTGTTGATCTATGCGCGTTTGCTCGCCCTTTATCCTGGGCAAAATTTGTTCGACATCTGCTTACAGGTATTCGGGAAGTGGGCTGGGCGAGTGTTGATCCTGATCTACGTTTGGTATGCTCTCCATTTGGCGGCGCTCGTACTTCGGAATTACGGCGAATTTATGGAATCTGAAGCGATGCCGGAAACGCCGATGCTCGTCCCGATGCTGCTCGTTGCCTTGCTGTGCATCTTCGCCGTGATCAAAGGCATTGAAACCATGGGGCGAAGCGCAAGGCTGTTATTTAACATCTGTATAGCTACGGTGATTTTCGTGTTGTTGCTGACGATCGGACGAATTGAGGTGGAAAATATTTTTCCAATAATGGACCATGGCTGGATGCCGATTTGGAAAGGCGCGTTTTATGCCTTTTCGTTTCCTTTTGCCGAAACGGTTTTGTTAACCGGGATATTTTCCAATGTAAAGGATGGAAAATCGTTTGTTCGGATCTTTTTGTATGGCTTGCTCATTAGCGGGGCACTGGTTGTGTTTATTACGTTTCGTAACATTTGCGTATTAGGGACCTACACGATGAGCAACGTGTCCTTCCCCTCTTATGCTGCGGTAGGTCGGATCAATGTCGGCTCGTTTATTCAACGGATCGAAGGCACGGTGTCCATCGTATTCGTCATTTGTGTTTTTATGAAGGTCAGCGTATGCTTGCTTGCGGCAAGTCAAGGGATCGCCAAGCTGTTTAACCTACAGACATACCGGAGTGTGGTTCTCCAATTAGGGCTCTTAACGACGTATTTTGCCTACTCGTTATATGACGACATTATGGAAATGTGGAATTTTGCCATGAAGACCTATGCTTTCTACGCATTTCCGTTTCAGGTGATCTTCCCGATTCTGTTGCTGCTTGGGGCCGAGATCAAGAGACGCCTAAGAACTCAGGAGAAATCAGGATAAGGGTTCGGTTTACAAGGAATGCCGATTGACATATCATGAGGCTATATCATACATACGGAAGGAATGTGGAGATGGAGAGACAGGCTGTCAAACTTTCTAAGCCGGAAGCGATGATTTTTGACATGGACGGGACGTTGTTCAAAACGGAAACCTTGCTCGTCCCAGTTTTTCATAAGGTGTTTGATCAATTGCGTAAAGAAGGTCTGTATACCGGGGATACACCGCCGGAAGAGCTGATCCTTAGCTGCTTGGGGATGCTGTTGCCGGACATTTGGCGTCGAGTCATTCCGGACCATGATGAGCAGGTGCACCGCCGGGCCGATGATCTGCTGCTGGAATATGAACTGGAAGGTCTGCAACAGCTGGCGACCGAGCTGTATCCCCAGGTGGCGGAAACGCTGCGGGAGCTTAGTGCCAGAGGTGTACGGCTGTTCGTGGCCAGCAACGGGTTGGAGCATTACGTCAAAGGCGTGGCCAAGGCGCATGGAATTGCTTCGCTGTTTGAAGGACTCTATAGCGCAGGGGAGTACCAAACGGCAACGAAAGTCGATCTCGTGAAGCTGCTTCTGGATCAGCACGGCATCACCCGCGCATGGATGGTTGGGGATCGTTCCTCGGACGTTGAAGCGGGCAAACGGAACGGACTCGTTGCAATCGGCTGCGCCTATGCCGGCTTCGGGGATGATCGGGAGCTGGCCGGCTCCGACGTGCGGATTCACTCTTTCGATGAATTGATCTCGTTGTATGAGCAGGCGGAGGAAGTGAAATAGCCAAACCTCCCATGGAGCATAACAAAAGCCGCTGCCCTCCTAATTGGAGGGGGAAGCGGCTTTCTGTTTATGCAACCATAACGCATACTCCAGCGGCCTGACGATCGCTGCGCGGTACGCTTGGGAGTCACCCGATTGATGGAACACTTCGCGGGCAGGCTTGGGATTCACCTCAAGCAGGTAGATCTGTCCGTGGCGGTTGATGGCCAAGTCCAGCGCCAGCTCACACAACGCCCCAAACGTATTCTCCAGGTAGGCGGCGACCTCCAGACTGAGCTTCTCCGCCGCCCGGCGCACTTCCTGCCGCCGTTCTTCATTTGAGATCCACTGCTTTAGCAGCGTATTCATCGCTACGGCATGACCACCGCCGTGAAGATTGGACGTGACACTGCGGGGAGGACCGACCCTGGCAGCGCAGCCAGTCACTTCCCACTCTCCTTCACCGTTCTTCTGTACCAGCATCCGATAGTCGTGTACGCGGCCGTTGGGCAGCTTAATCTGGATCCCTTGCTGGGCGATGAAGCGTCCGCTTCCTTTCCAGCTTAGCAGGAACGTACCCAGCCGGGATTTATGGATTTTTTGCGGAGCGATGATCCTGCGGTTCTGTCTCCGCCCTTGGATCAGGAAGTGATCGCTGTCCAGGCGTTCTACGCGCAGGATGCCGCGGCCCCCTGTGCCGTTAATCGGCTTGACATAGACGGTGGAATACTTTTTGAGCAGGTGAAACACATCGCTGCTGCTCTGAAATAATACCGTCTCCGGGAGGTTGGATCGGAATCGGCTTTTGCGAGACAATGTTTGATATATCGTCCATTTATTGCGCAGCGGCCGGTTAAGGAAAGTCAGATGACGATAACGCGCCCGGAACTTCAGCAGCTGCTCGAACCGCTTGCTGCGCTGGATTCGGCAGCGATCGAAGATTAGGTCGGGGAAGCTGCGCCATTTGCGAAACCATCTCTTGCCCTTGGGGTCATACTCGAGGGCGAGAATCTGCTTTTTCTGGTCATTCACGTCCATTGGGGTGAACACGAAAATGTCCAGGCCCATTTTTTTTCCCTCTGTGATCATGCGCTGGTAGATATGGCGTTCCTCCAGCAGCTTCTTGTCATTGAGGTACAAGGTTAGGATGCCCAGGACGGGTTGTGACAACGATATCACCTTCTTTGCTGGTATGGGAGACCGACGTTGCAGACGTTGGGGAAACGGGCCGGGTCTCCAGCAAAAGCAGCGGTTTCCCGTTTGGATCCCGGGTCAGGCCCGAAGCGTACATCCCTGCACGAAAACACAGGCGCAAGCTCTGAATCTGATTTAACGCCACCTGGCAGCTAAGCTGCTTCAGCCGAGTCTGCTGGGCTTGAAGCAGCCCTGCGCCGAGCCCACAGCCGCGGTACAGGGGATGGACAACGACAACGCACAGGGTGCGGCCGTAATCCATGACGCAAGAGACGCCGGCCAGCCGCTCTCCATCCTCCGCCCGGATGCGGGCAACGAGCATGGAGCCCCCCGGCTGCAGTAAGTCGCTTGGCGTCAACCGGAGCAGATTTCGAAGGACGGTGGGCGGAACGCGGCCGGAGTTATATTTACGAATGAAAGCTAAGATTTCGCTGTGCTGCAACTCCCAAGGAGTCTCATCGTCCACGGTCACGGCTCGGATCTCCATCACGACCGTCCTCCTTTCGTGTTGATATTCGTTCGTTTCACGGTTTGTGTTTCGGCTGGCGGTATAAATACTGGCTGTATTGAAAAATCCGCTCCAGCGATTTCTTGCGAATATGCGGCTCATCGAACTTCATCGGCTTAGCGTTCGCTTCGAAAAACCACAGGCGTCCGTCGGTGTCCACCCCAAGATCCATGGACATCTCCCCAAGCAGGAAGCCCGATTCCTTCTCGATTTGCTTGGCGATCAAGAGGGCGCTGGACTTAATCCGGCTGAGGAGCAGTGTCGTCATATCGGACCCGAAGGCGGGGAGAAGCATCTTCTCCGGGTCTTCAATGCTGCCGCCTTGCGGAACATGGGTTGTAATCCGTTTCGGTCCGGCCAGGCGGGCGCCGATCCCGGTTACCATCCAGATGCCTTTGCCGTTCTTTTGCACGAGCACGCGCATGTCGAAGTGGCGGCCGTGATAGGAGGTCAGCTCGATGCCCTCCTGCATGATGTAGGGCGTTGCGCCAGCCTCCTTTTTAATTCTTTTCCACAGCAAGGGCAGCTTAGCGGTTCGATAAATGATGTTTCGGCGCTTCTTCCCTTGGATCGTCAGCCGGTATGGTCTCGGATGATTTACATCCAGCCGCAGCAGCATAATGCCTTTTCCGGCTTTGCCGCTTTCCGGTTTAAGGTACAGGGAGCCGTATTTCTCCAGCATCGTGGTTAGCGTTTTGGGCCCTAACATTTTTTTCGTGTCCGGCACCAGCGTTTTAGTCGCCCGTCCTTTCTTCAGCCATTCGAAGAGCCGTCGTTTGTTGAAGAAAAAAGGATTAAATAGATGAATCGATTCATGTTGGATGACCTCATCGATTTTGCGTCGTACCTCCGGCTTCTTCTCATCCTCCCGGAGGGGAATGCGGTTGTAGATGACGTCGGGCAAGGGGAACCAATGTTTCTTCCACGCCTTCTCCTCCGGGTGGAACAAGTATCCTTGAACGCGTTTGGCGCTAAGCTTCAAGTCTTTGGCTGTCAGAACATACACGGGACAATCCAGCTCTTGCCCGGTTTTGACGAGATCTCTGAAGTTGCTGCGATTCCCGCGGAACATTCGGACGTTATCATCCACGGTCAGTACGGCGACAACGGGCTTCTTCTCGCTCAATACTGGATTGATCATGAGCCATCTCTCCTCCGGAATTTGCTCAAATAGAGGCAATGATCCAGGATGTGATCGACCGATGCCTTCCCTTCAGCCCGAAGCGAAGGGTGCTTAAAGATCGAACGGCCTGGCTTGGCGTTGGCTTCGAACATCCAAATTTTCTCATCCCGGTCGATCCCGATATCAAATCCGATCTCGCCGATCAGATGCTGTTGATGGGATTCAATCGCTTCAGCTAACGTGATCGCAACGGATTTCGCGTTCCGCAGCACTTCATCGGCACGCGAGCCAAATGCGCGGGAAAGCGCCTGCTCTGGCGTAAGCAGGGAGCCGCCGTTCTTCAAGTGCGTGGTGACGCTGCCTTTGCCGGCTTTTTTCGCACCGATCCCCACGACAACCCATTGGTTCTTCCCGTTCTTATGCATGTGGAAGCGGAAATCGATCGGGCAGTTGTCGATTTCGATGAGACGAATCCCCTGCTGGGCCACATATCCGCGGAGCGCCCGACCGTGTCTGGCTTGCAGCGTACGCATCAGGCTGTTGAAGGAAGAGAAGCGCAGCAAGGCGTTCCGTCCGTTTTTCCGATACCTGGCATAATAACCGCTTCTCGGAATATAGGATAAACGATAGATCCCGTTGCCCAGGCTGCCGCTGTTCGGCTTGTAGTAGACCAGAGAGTGCCGATCCAGCATCTCCTTGATTTGCTCCGGCGTCGGACTCATGATCGATTCCGGAACGTAGCGGCCCACTGTGGGGTCTTTTTCCAGCAGACGGTAAATATCGGATTTATTAAAAAAACTCCAGTTAAAGAAAGGGATCCTCCGGCGGACGAACCGTTCCCGAAGCTGACTGATTGAGCTGGTTGTTTCGGCTCGGCGGCTGGGGAGACGGTTATAAACCACGTCAGGCAGCGGTACCCGCTTCCGCACGAACCGCCCCGCTTCGTTCAGAAAATAGCCGTTCACCGTTTCGTCTTCCCAATGGATATCCCGCGGGGTGAACGCGAAGATATAGGAAACTCGGCTTCCCTGCCGAAGGAGTTGCTTGATGAATGCGGTGCGCGAGCCAAAAGGGTTCGTTGGTGAGGACGTGGGTCCGTCGGACAGCACGCCGATGAGCGGGCCGATCTGCACTTCTCCCTCTTGCTGGCTGCGGAGGTAGACGCCGCCGGGCTTGGGGATTTTAATACCCCTGCGAACGCCGCTGGCAAGGTACAGATGATTTCCCGCTTTATTAATCCGTTTAATGGCGGCGGGGACCCGTTCCCCCCCGAGTCTCAGATGAACCGACTTTCTTCCGGATAGCTTCAGATTCTTCATAAGAGCCCCTGACACGTAAACCACCCGGTCGGGGGCTTGCGTGAAATGGACGTTGCAAAAAGTCAAACTCATGGATTTTATCCTCCTAAAAGTGATCAGGGTTTGCTCAGCAGTAAATAGCGGGCATAGCCTATCGGATTTTCCAGCGACCTTCTGGCGGTATCCGGATCGCCGATCCGAAAGAACGAGGAGCGTCCCGGTTTGGAGTTGACCTCCAGCACCCATACGCGGCCTTGGCGGTCAACGCCGAAATCCAGGCCCAGCTCTGCCAGCCTGCCGAAACGGGTTTCCAGATAGGCCGGAATCAAGAGTGACAGTTTGCGGATTGCGGCTTCAGCGGCTTTGCCCTCAGACTCTCCGAGTTCGCGGATGAGAAAAGGCAGTGCCCGATGGGCGGTACCGCCTCCATGCAAGTTGGAGGTGAGTGAATCTTTACGGCCCGCGCGGACCGCCATCCCCGTCAAGCTCCACTCGCCTTTGGCGTCTTTCTGCATGAGGACGCGGACATCAAAGGGTTCACCGTCTGAGCTGTTCAACTGTAAATAGGGCTGAATCAAGAACGGTTGTCTCCCGGTAAAGCGGTCAATCCAAACCAGCCCTGCTTGCTTGGTGGAAAAGCGACGCCGAAAGATCGTATTCCGCCCGCTGCGACCGACAACCCTGACTTCATCACGCGGCAGATGCCATTTAACGTATAGCGTCCGTTTGCCGTGCGTGCCGTTCCGCGGCTTCAGGAAGGCTTCCCCGTCATGGGCCTGCAGCCATTGGTCCAGCTGAGCCCGCCCTTGGTACAGCGCCGTTTCTGGTAAATGTTCGGCAACCTCCGGGCATTCCAGCAGAGCTTGGTATACCGCCCATTTTCCCGCAAGGCCCCGGGCCAAATAAACGAAGGGATGCTCATTCGCCAGCCGTTCGAGCAAACGGTGCTTGCGCAGCTGCTGCTTGCGGTCATGGACCAGGCAGCGATCGTAAATGATGTCCGGCCGGGGGCACCATTTGCGAATCCAGGTTCCGCGTTCGAAGGTATAGGCGGGAATGCCGGCAGCGTTCCCCGATGCGATCCAGCTCAGGCAGAAGACATACACGTGAAGCCCATGCCTTGCCCCGATGATGCATAATCTGCGGCAGAACGCAACTTCCGCGAAAGGGAGCGGTCCGCTGCTTTCGGAGACCAGGATGCCGACGTTCCCTTGTGGTGTTTTGTACATGGCTGATTCCCTCCTTCCAAGAGACCCTCCAAGGGCAACCTCTAAAAGCCGGACAAATATCGGGTATATTCGATCACTTGCTTGACCGATGGGCGGATCTTCCCTTCGCCGATCGGGGTATTGTCGTTCTTGGACGGCTTGGAGTTGACCTCCAACAGCCACACTCGCCCGCTCGTTTCCACCGCTAAATCAATCCCGAACTCCCCGAAATGAGCCGGGATTTGTGCATCGACGCTCTGGGCGATATCCAAGGCAGCCTTCTTCAGCTTTAAGGCGAGCTTGCTCTTGATTCCCGCTGGCAGCGAGCTTCGGGCAATCGCGTCCTTCACCTTGCTCAGCGAGCCGCCGCGAGCCAGATTGGACACAAAATGATGGTTCCCGGCGATCCGGGCCACGATGGACGTCGTATTCCATTTGCCGTACAGGTTCTTCTGAACCAACGCCCGAAAATCAACTGGCCGGTGATCCACCTCAATCAAGTTCAGCCCTTGCTGGATTTGGTAGCGAGTTGTTTTCATTTTGCCGGACAATGCGTTGAACAGCTTCGCAAGGCTCGGATAAACTTGGCGCCGTGCGCCTCCAACCTGAGTCGATAGGGTCTGGAAGGTCCCGCCTTCAAGCCGCGAGATCCGGATGATGCCTTTGCCCAAGCTTCCCTTGATTGGTTTCAGGAAGACGACGGGATATTTGCTGCACATCGCTTTCAACATCGCGTAGTTGCGAAACAGATGCGATTCCGGCAAATAACGCTGCACGGAGGCATCTCGGCTAAGCGCGTCGAACACTTCGGTTTTGTCGAGATATTTCTCGTTGAAAAAATGGCTCCCGTAGCGGGATTTTACTTCTTTCATAAAATGCTGTACGCTAGGTTTGTTCTCCAATTTCCGCGAATTCAGCCGGTTGTAGAATACATCTGCGGCGGGCAGTTGGGTTTGCTTCCACCCGTTGCCATAGACCCAGCCCGAGACCTGGCTTGCGCTGTTGCCGATATGATTGGGGGTAAAGAAATAAACGAATACCCCTTGGCGCGAGCAAGCGTTCACGAGCTCTCTGCAGAACAAGGTCATTTGGCCAAACGGCCGTTCCGGATTCCCGGGGAAATCCTGACTGAGCAGAACTCCTAACAGCGGACCCAGTTGAAGGGTCGAGGATTGCGGCCGATAGATGAGTCGCAGCGGCGACCGCGGTTGGATGCCCATTTTTCTGGCCAGACCCGAGCTCATGCGAACTCCATCGGATCTGGATAAGGGGATGACCTTCACGCGGTGCCGAAATGATCCGAAAGTGAGTAGAAGCGGAAGATGCGTTGGGATTTTCCATTGTTTGATCAGCATGTCTCCGAGCACGATCATGTCGTCTTCAAGAATGCCCGGACTCATGATTTGTACCGTAATTTTTTTGGAGGGCATGAATGCGGATCTCCTTCCAAGCTAAGCTAGAGTCTTGGATGCAAGTAAAGATCATCTGCGTAAAATGCATGTAATGCATCATATGAGGACATAGAATCCTTGGTGATTAACCTATGCCCGTTTTCGGCGGCATCCGGGCGAAGGAATGAAGCGTTCTACTCCTGGCCGGGCGCGGGCCGAGGACGGATATCGCGGAAGATAGTTAGGGCAGCAGCCTAAGAGAAAGAAGGAGGAAGAGAGGGTGCCCGATTGGCTTTACGTGTTGGTAAGCGTTGCAGTGGCTGCTTTTGTCGGCGGCGTAACCAACCATTTTGCAATTAAAATGTTGTTTCATCCGCGCAAACCTATACATATCGGCAAATTTCATGTTCCCTTTACGCCGGGACTAATCCCAAAACGCCGTGACGATATCGCCGCATCACTGGGGCAGGTGGTAGCTGAGTATTTGGTAACGGCCGAAGGACTGCAGGAAACGGTGTTGCGTCCGGCGTTCCGGAATAAAGCGGAGGACACGTTGCGCGGCTTCGTGGAACGCGTAAGTTCCAGCGAGTTAACGCTTCGGGAAGCGGCACTCCGGGTGTGGAGCGAGGAGGAGTTCGAAGCACTGAAGTCTAAGCTTACGGCAGGGGCAAGGGCTACGGCGATGCGGAGTCTGACGCGCTTATGGGAGCAGGCGGACCTTAGCAGCCTGCCGGTGAAGCGGCTTGTTCCCGGTTGGTCCGAGGAGAACCGCAAAGCCTGGAGCGCCGCGCTGGCCAGCGCGCTATTGGGTGTCGTGGAGGAGGAACTGCTGTCGGCGAGCGGCCAGCGTATGCTGTCGAAAATGGCGGCAGGGCTGATGGACCGAGCCGGCGGATTCCTGGGCACGATGGCCGCGATCTTTGTGGATGAGGACAAGCTGGTGCAAAAAATGACCCCAGCGCTCGTTCAGACGCTGCGGGGCGAGGACGCTTTAAACAAAACCGCCCACGCGATCGAGACGCGGCTGGAGCTGTATGGCGAGAAGCCGGTGGCGGAGCTGCTGGCGCTCTTAACCGGCGAAGAGGCGCTAGGCTGGCTGAACGGCAAGCTTGAGCAGCTGCCGCTGGAGCGTTGGCTCGAGCAAGCGGAGAACCGGCCGGTTCGCTCGTTGATCGAGCTGTGGAAAGCGTCGGTGCTGGGCTTCATTCCGGTGCTGACCGAGCGAACGCTGCGCCTGATTGCCAAAGGCATTCCGGCGGCGATGCAGGCCGTGGATTTGCCGGGTCTCGTCGAGGAACAGGTGTCGAGATTCCCGATCGAACGGCTGGAGGAGGTTATCCTCAGCGTCTCCGGCAAGGAGTTTCGCGCCATTACTTGGCTTGGCGTGGTGCTTGGCGGGATCATCGGCTTGTTGCAGTCGTTGTTGCTGCTATTGGGCGGGGTAGGCTGATGGCTAGCGGCTGTAGGTTGTCGGTGTAGGGTCTGACGGTTGTCGGTTGTCTGCTGTCGCGGGCCATGAGTCCTCGCGGTACTTCTTCTAACGCTTGTGAGGAGCGCTATTGGCGCCGAAAAGAGGGAAATGAAATTCTAACGCTTGCCACAGAGCTTATTTCTCGTAATTTGCGCTAAACAGCGATGTTTTCGGGTCGATAAGTTTTGTGATCAGCGTTAGAATTTGAATTCCTAATTTTTGAGGCAAATAAGGTTCCTGATCAGCGTTAGAGTGAAGCAGGTTGCTCTAGCGCTTATGAGCAAGGGTGAGCCAGGCCGAGCAACTTCTTCTAACGCTTGTGAGGAGCGCTATTGGTGCCGAAAAGAGGGAAATAAAATTCTAACGCTTGCCACAGAGCTTATTTCTCGTAATTTGCGCTAAACAGCGATGTTTTCGGGTCGATAAGCTTTGTGATCAGCGTTAGAATTTGGATCCCTAATTTTTGAGGCAAATAAGGTTCCTGATCAGCGTTAGAGTGGGGAAAGAAAGTTAGCAAGTCAGCAAGTAAGGTAAGTTAGCAAGCAAGTTTGCAGACAAGTGAGTGACTAAGTAAGTTAGAACAAGCAAACAAGTAAGTTGCCAGCAATCCGAAGTCAAGCAATTTTCATGCACCAGCAAGCAAGGGACAAGCCCGCCTTACGCCCGCTTGGATCCCACTAAAACAAATTTGGAGGTTTAATTTAATGAACATTTACGACAAAGCACATGAACTGGCGGCAGCCTTGAAGGACAGCCAGGAGGTAGCCGAAATTACAGCAGCTATGAAGCTAGTGGAGGCCGATCCTGAAAGTAAACGGATGCTGGACGATTTCCGGATTCGACAAAATGAAGTTCAGCAGCGGATGATGACCGGAGAGATGCCGACGCAAGAGGAAATGGAGCAAATGGAGAAGCAGTTCGAGGTGCTGAGTCTGAACTTGAATATCCGTCGCCTGTTTGATGCTGAACGCCGCCTTAGTGTGATCATTCAGGACGTCAACAAGATTATTACGGACAGCCTGGCCCATCTGTATGGAGCGGGGATCTAACTTCGCGCTTAGACGACCGCATTCTTGGATTCACAAGTATCTATCATATTTCTGCAGCCCCGTTCATAGAGATAGAAGAGACAAGGAGAAGACCTAATCAACGGTTCTCGTAATCTATGAAAATAAAGGAGCTGCAGAGGATGAAAGTCGTAAAAAAACCAAGCAAATGGAAGCATGCCGTTTATCTGATTCTGGCATTAGCGATGCTCGTTTATGCCTTGCCGATGATTTCGTTTGAGCCTGGAGCCGGCTGGGTTTCGGTGTTTGGCGCAGTGTGGGCAGGGTTTGCCTTCCTCGTCATCGGGGCTCACCTCCATTTTCTTCTTGGTGTCAATGAAGAGAAGCAGCGGGAGCTGGACCGAATCCGGCGGGAGAAATACCGGGAATGGGAGCTCCAATGGGGCGCGGACGGAAAACACGGTGAACAAGCATAAGCCTGTGCCCAAAATGGACAGGGGCGGTTCTGGAAGGTTGATGATCTTCCGGAACCGTCTTTTTTTCGTCTAAGCTCGCTGAATACGCGGTACTACTTCTCGTCTTCGCCGGTCAGCATTTGATCGTTGCTGGCTCCAGGCGGGACCATCGGGTAGACGTTTTGCTCCTCCCGTACGTTAAATTCCATCAGAACGGGGCCGGGGTGCGTTAGCGCCTGCCGGATCACGGCATCGGCTTCCTCCGGCGTTTGCGCCCGCAGCCCGGGTACTCCGTAGGCGCCGGCAAACGCTACAAAATCCGGCGAAGTGAGGTGGACGGAGGAGTAGCGCCGTTCATAGAACAGCTGTTGCCATTGCCGCACCATCCCCAAATAACCATTGTTCAGGATGGCGATTTTGATCGGTAAGCCGTAATCCACGGCTGTCATCATCTCCTGCAGGTTCATTTGGAAGCTGCCGTCCCCGGTGATGCAGACAATCGGCGGAGCGGACGGACCTTCCAACGCGATGGCGGCACCGATGGCGGCGGGGAAGCCAAAGCCCATGGTTCCAAGTCCACCGGAGGTCAGGAAAGAACGGGGCCGGGAGAACTGGTAGTGATGGGCGGTCCAGATTTGATGCTGACCTACATCGGTTGCCACCACAGCATGGCCTTGGGTATGCTTGTCGATCAGCCGAATGACCTCCTGCGGATTCAGCGATCCTGGAGCCACCGACTCGTTATAATGCGGCACCTTTCGCTGCCATCCGGCCGTCTCCTCAGCCCAGCGGGTCGACTTGGGCGGGATCGCGCACGCATTTAACTTCCGCAGCAGGTCCCCGATATCTCCGCACAGCCCCAGATCAACAAGAATGTTCTTGTCCAGCTCAGCATCATCGATGTCCACATGGATCTTCCAGGCATGGGGAGCGAACGACTTAGCCTTCCCGGAAAGTCGGTCGTTGAGCCGCGTTCCTAGACATATCAGCAGATCGGCGTGATGCACCGCCCGGTTGGCGGCATACGTGCCATGCATCCCGAGCATCCCGAGATAGAGCGGATGGCGGGCAGGGAAGGCCCCGATGCCCATCAGCGTAGTCGCCACCGGAATTTGCGCGGTTTCTACAAGCTGGAACAGCGGCTCGGCCGCACCGGATGCCACGGCGCCGCCCCCGACAACGAGCACCGGGCGCTCGGAGCTTTCGATCTTGCTCGCAATCAGCCGTACGGCCTCCTCATCGATCTGGGTTGAAGGCACGTAACCGCGGATGTGGATTTCGGCAGCCGGACTCAAGTTGGTTTGAGCGGTCATGATGTTCTTGGGCAGATCGATCAGGACCGGCCCCGGTCGTCCCGTAACAGCGAGATGAAAAGCCTCTTTGATGATTCTAGGCAACTCGCGGATATCCATTACGGAATAATTATGCTTGGTCACGTCCATCGTCATGCCAAAAATGTTGACCTCCTGGAAGCTGTCCCGACCGATCAGATCAGTCGACACCTGACCGGTCAGCACGACCATCGGGACCGAGTCCATGTAGGCGTTGGCGATCCCTGTGACCGCATTGGTTGCCCCTGGTCCGGAGGTGACGAGCGCAACCCCCGCCTTCCCCGTCACGCGGGCGTAGCCGTCCGCCGCGTGTACGGCTGCCTGCTCATGCCGGGTCAGAATATGCCGGATCTCTCGGCAATCGTACAGCGCATCGTAAATGGGAATCACTGCCCCGCCCGGGTATCCGAAGATCGTATCGACCTGTTCCGCAAGCAGGCAATCGATTAACAACTCCGCTCCGCTTCGGGCGGAGGTTAACTTGGATTCTTGGATGTTTCTCATTAGGTCAGACCTCCCGGTGGAATTTTGACTATTTTATCGCGGGAGATTCGCTTGTGGAGTGATCCCAGTCATAATTCGTGCCGGAAGCTGGGGTTACGATTAGCTAGGAATCCACAAGAAATAGCTTGATTCTCTAGCGAGTCAAGCCGCCTAAAGGAGGAGCAATCCGAGTGAGAAAAACCATTGCGGTGGTCGGCGGAGGTATTACCGGGTTAAGCGCGGCTTATTACGCCCGGAAATGGCTTCGCGAACGGCGGATCGATGCCGAAATTACAATCCTTGAGGAAACGAATCGGCTGGGCGGGAAGATTCGGACTTTGCGCCGGGACGGTTTTACGATAGAGCAAGGCCCGGATTCATTTATCGCTCGAAAAACAGCGGTGCTGGAGTTAACGAAGGACTTAGGTCTGGAGCATCTGCTGGTGGGAACGAATCCACGGGCCAAACAAAATTTCATCCTGCATCAGGGCCGATTTCATCCGATGCCGCCGGGATTGATGCTGGGCATTCCTACCCAGATGTGGCCGATGGTGAAGACGGGCTTGCTGTCGCCTGTCGGCAAGCTGCGGGCAGGTCTGGACCTGCTTCTGCCTGCCAAGCGTGACGAAACGGATGAATCGCTGGGCGGATTTATCCGCCGGCGGCTGGGCCGTGAAGTTCTGGAGAACCTGACGGAGCCGCTGCTCGCCGGCATTTATGCCGGGGATACGGCGGAGCTTAGCTTGAAGGCGACTTTCCCGCAATTTAGGGAAATGGAGCGGAAGCATCGCAGCTTGATCCTTGGCCTGCTGGCAAGCAAGAAGCAACCCGCCCCCAAGCCGCGGGAGGGATTGCCGGAGGCGGCGTACAACAGCATGTTTTTGACGTTGGAAGGCGGGTTAACCGTGATGACGGACGCTTTGGCCGCTGCCTTACAGGAAGAGCGGGTGATCACGGGACAAGCGGTGGTTGGGCTGACACGGCAGGGCCGCCGTTACCAGCTGGAGCTCAGCAGCAATGAGCGGATCGAGGCGGACGCCGTGATCTTAGCGACACCG
The DNA here is from genome assembly GCF_004000745.1 of Paenibacillus barengoltzii NBRC 101215. Classification (GTDB taxonomy): domain Bacteria; phylum Bacillota; class Bacilli; order Paenibacillales; family Paenibacillaceae; genus Fontibacillus; species Fontibacillus barengoltzii. The sequence goes on along the minus strand of NZ_BILV01000033.1, from coordinate 9,656 downwards.
GCTTATGCAGCGGCTCGTCTGCTTCAGGATCAGATCTCCGCGGCGGGCTACCTGGAACAAATCCGTTATGTCTCAGTGGCCAACCTAGCTTTTGCTTACCGGCGCAAGGAAATTCAGCATGCGTTGAACGGGTCTGGCGTACTTATCCCTCGCGGCGAAGGGCGGATGATAACAGCAATCACTTGGACGTCCTCCAAGTGGCTGCATTCAGCGCCGGAAGATCGGGTGTTGCTTCGGGCGTATATCGGTCGTTTGGGGGATCAAGCTTGGACCCAGCTGCCCGAAGAGGAAGTCCGTCGGCGCGTGGCTGCTGAACTGAGGGAGTTGATGGGGATCAAGGCCAAGCCGCTCTTTTGCGAAATGTCGTCGTTACCAGCTTCGATGCCGCAATATCCGGTTGGTCATGTGGAGCGTGTGGAGGCGTTGCGGGCAGAGATGCAACGAACGATCCCCGGCGTCTTGTTATGCGGTGCGGGATACGGCGGTGTCGGCATTCCGGATTGCATTCGTCAAGGTAAGGAAGCGGCGGAAGCGATGTTAACCTGGTTAGGAGATGAACGGTAAATGCAGCAAAATCAATTCAAGGACTATAACGAGAACCCGTTTATTGTCATCTGGGAGGTCACGAGAGCTTGCGCACTAAAATGCCTGCATTGCCGCGCGGAAGCCCAGTATCGACCTGACCCCAGACAGCTGACCTTCGAGGAAGGCAAGCGGCTGATCGACGATATCGCAAAAATGAACAATCCGCTGTTTGTATTTACCGGCGGCGATCCTTTGATGCGTCCAGATTTGTTTGATCTGGCGCGATATGCGATCCATGAGAAAGGCCTGCCCGTATCCATGACTCCGAGCGCTACGCCGAGAGTTACCTTTTCCGCTGTAAGTAAGGCTAAGGAGGTCGGTCTTTCCCGCTGGGCTTTTAGCCTCGACGGTTCGTCCGCAGAGATCCATGATCATTTTCGCGGGACGCGTGGGTCTTATGAGATGACGATGAAAGGGATTGGATATTTGCAGCAGTTAGGCATCCCGATTCAGATCAATACGACGGTGTCGCGCTATAACCTGGACGATCTTTCGCGGATCGCGGATACGGTTAAAGAGATGGGCGCCGTGCTATGGAGTGTGTTCTTCCTCGTCCCGACAGGCCGAGGGATGGTTAAGGACATGATTACTGCGGAAGAGCATGAGCAGGTGATGATTTGGTTGGCCCGATTGCAGCGGGAGATGCCTTACGGGATCAAAGCGACGGAAGCGCCTCACTACCGCAGAGTCTTTATGCAGCAGCGGAAGTTGGACGCCTTGGCTGGAGAAAGCAGGGAGGCAGCGCCCAAACGTAAAGATCTGCTCGGCCGCTCGCCGAAAGGTGTAAATGACGGAGACGGGTTCGTCTTCATTAGTCACATTGGCGAGGTGTATCCAAGCGGGTTCCTGCCTGTTAGCTGCGGGAATGTCCGGAACGCTTCATTGGTGGATATTTATCGGAACTCACCGATCCTTCGGGAGCTGAGGGACAAATCCTTGCTGAAGGGAAAATGCGGCGTCTGCGAATTTAAGGAGCTGTGCGGAGGTTCAAGAGCGAGGGCTTATGCGGTTACCGGCGATTATTTGGAGAGCGATCCGTATTGCGCATATATTCCACGAGGATTTTCACAACAACAAAAATAATAAGGAGGCCGAGCGGCCTCCTTTTCTTGTTCTGCAAAAACTTAAGCTTGCATCGGTTCAAATGTCACCTTCCAATGATCTTCTGCCAGCTGCTCGCATTCATGACGGTAGCCCTTACCTTCAAGCACCTTCAGAAGCGGGACCGGCTTCATTGTGGCGTGCAGAACCAAGCTGTCGCCTTCCTGCAGCTTCCCAACGGTGTCCATGATGACGCTGAACGGCTCCTCGCCGCGGCGAAGAATCGGCCGAACGTCGAGTTCAACGATTTGGTTGGCCATTATAGATTCACCTCCAGGTCCGTCCGTTCTGCGGCAAACGCTTGGCAGAGCCGAGCTGCGCCGCTAAGTCCCTTCATGCCGCCGTACAGCGTATAGAAAAACGAATCCGGCGCATCCAGCGAGAAGGACAAATACTGCTTGGGATCGATCCCCAGCATTTTTTCGAACAAAGCGGAGGTGTCGTAGGCATAGAAACAGAAATAGGTATATTGAAACTCCGGCATTTTTTCGGCGATGGTGAGGATCTCACTGGCATAGCGTTCCAGATTGCTTTCGGCTTCCTCGATCATCCTTAGCGCATCCTCAAGCTCGACGGCGATCTGAATCGTTTTCTCATCGACAACCGTAATTGTTGCCATAGGGCATTCCCCCCGTTTAGTTTTTGCCGATTTTCACCTGGAACATCTCCGGTCCTTGCTCAATGTACTCCCAAGTAAAGCCGCCGGGATGCATGGCCTCGAACTGAAAACGGAGCGGTACCGGGTCATGGTCATTAATCAGCAGCATCGCTTCCCCCGGCTCCAGAGAATTAAAGGTTGCGAAAATGGTCTTATGCTTGAGCTGGGGCGGATATTCGGTGGCGTTGACAGTAGCTTTGAATTGACTCATGGGAAGTCCTCCTAAATGTTTAAATTTTACGATTCGCCCCCATTATAGCAACGGACCGAGGCGGGATTGTGATATCAGTCACAAGATGAGAACCCGCCAAAAATTTCTCGGCGGATTTGTCCGGAAGCTGCCATGAATCAAGTGATTTCTGTCACTTAGGTGCTGATGCCCAGCGATTATAATGTGCGTAATTTGAAGTTGACGGCTCACGATGAGAAGGAGGAACTGATAACATGCGCGTCCGTGATTACATCCCGAATCAACATGGTGCCTGGGCTATGCTGATCGTTCCGTTTCTGTTTGGCATGCTCGCCTCTACCCCCGGGGCGATCCACAGTTTGTTGTTTGTGTGCTGGCTGCTCATTTATCTGTTTATGTTTCCTTTGCTGCAATGGATTCGGATGGGAACAACCAAGACCAAGGTCAAAGCCGACCGATACCGCAAGCCTTTGCTGTTCTATGGTGCGCTGTTGGTCCCTGCGGCGCTCGCATTAATCCTGCTTCGGCCCGAGGTGCTGAAATTGGCTCTGCTGTTCGTGCCGCTGTTTGTGGTGAATGCCATCTATGCCAAGCAAAAGCGTGAACGTGCATTATTGAACGACATTGCGGCAATTGTGCAGTTCAGCTTAATGGTGTTTATCTCGTATCAGCTTGGAGGAGGTACCGATCTTAGGCTCGCCACGGAACTGTTCCTGATCAGCACGTTGTATTTTGTAGGCACTGCTTTTTACGTGAAAACCATCATTCGCGAACGGAATAATAAGCGATTCTATGTTTACTCCGTAGCCTACCATGTTCTGCTGTTGGCCTTGGCCGTATGGCAGCTCCAACCGGCGCTGTGGATTGCCGCATTGATCCTGCTGGCCAGAGCGGCCTGGTTCCCGCGAACGGGGATTACCGCCAAGCAGTCCGGCATGCTGGAAATTGTCTATTCTGTTATCGTTCTTGCCGCCTTCTGGATGACCTACGCCTGAATGTGTATAATGAATACAGAATAGTACAGATTCGGGCAGGGGGGTATAACAGTTGGAGGGACCGGAAGAAAGCGTAACAAAGCACGAACAGCTGCTCCAACATATCGAAGGACTTAAGATTGGAACGAAAATCTCCGTGCGCAAGCTGGCCAAAGCGCTGGGGGTAAGTGAAGGCACCGCCTACCGGGCGGTGAAAGAAGCGGAAAATCTCGGGATCGTGATCACGAAGGAACGGATCGGCACCGTTCGCGTGGAGAAGAAGCCGCGCAACATCTCGGATCAGCTGACCTTTGGCGATGTGGTGGAAATCGTCGAAGGCCATGTGCTGGGCGGCGGAGAAGGACTCAACAAAACGCTGAACAAATATGTCATTGGCGCGATGAAAATCGATGCCATGGCCAGATACATCGACGCTGGCAGCCTGCTGATCATCGGGAACCGCGACAATGCCCATTCGCTTGCCTTGGAACAAGGCGCCGGGGTATTGATCACCGGTGGCTTCGGAACGAGTCGTGAAGTGAAGACGCTGGCGGACAAGCTGGCCTTACCGATCATCTCCTCGCGCCACGACACGTTTACCGTCGCATCGATGATTAACCGGGCGTTGTTCGACCGTTTGATCAAGAAGAAAATTATGCTGGTCGAAGACATCGTCAGCCGCAAGCCGCGGGTGAGTATGCTGAAGGCGACCAGCAGCATTTCTGATTTTGACCAGTTGTCATTGGAGACGGGACATCAGCATTTTCCGGTGGTGGACGAGTGGAACCGAGTTATCGGGATCGTCAGCCGCAAGAACGTCGAAGAGCTAAGCGGCGATCAGCCGATTGAGAAATGCATGACCCGCCATCCGATCACCGTTGGCCTGCAGACCTCGCTCGCTTCCGCCGCGCAAATCATGGTCTGGGAAGGGATCGACTTCTTGCCTGTCGTGGACCGTAACCGGAAGCTGGTCTCGTCGGTGACGCGCCGCGAGGTGCTGCAAGCGATGCGGGACGTACGAAATCAGCCGCAGCTGGGCGAAACGTTTGAGCACTTAATGTGGAACGGGTTTGCCGAGGAACGGGACGAAGAGGGGAAATTGTTCTTCCGCGGAATGATTACACCACAGATGGCCACCGATTTGGGGACGATCTCGCATGGGGTCTTGACTTCGCTGATGACGCAAGCCGGACTTCGTGCGGCCAAAGACGCCAGTGGCGGCGACTTTGTGGTCGATAACCTGACGACCTATTTCGTTCGCCCGGTACAAATTGAAAACCCGGTGGTCATCACCCCTGTGTTATTGGAGATGAGCCGCCGGGCTTGCAAACTGGAGATTATATTAACCTATCAGGATTCGCTGGTCTCGAAGGCGGTCATGACGCTGCAGTCCATTGACCATGCCTGAGCAGGAGAAGCGAAGGATCCTGCAGTACAAAGAGGGATAGCCTGACGGCTTGGGCCGCAAGGTTATCCCTCTTTGCGTCGGGCATATAAGCCATGGTTACGGATGCCGGCGAAAATGTTAAACGCCCCCAGCACCATAAACACAGCGCCGATGACAACCCGCAGCGTCGAACCGCTAAACAGGAACATTTGAATGAGGGCCAGGACGATCAACATCAAACCCATGCAGATGTTCATTTTGGCAGCCGCCATTCCCCGCGTCTTCGGATCAAGCGAACGCCGGGACTTAAAGCTGAAGAAGACCGAGCCTACACAGCTGATGATCAAAATCACGTAAAGAATGGTTTGGATCGTTTGGATCATAAGAGGTCCGTACTCCTTTAATCAATAGAGTGGATACGTGCTTGGACAGCAACACACGTCGATTCCTGCAAAACTTGCTGTCTCAAGTGAAATCTCTCTTATTTTAGCATGATTTACTAGAGACGAATATAGGGCCGCATGTCCACCCAAACCTGAAGTACCCCGTCACTCACCAGCATCGTCTTGATTTGAATGGTGTATTCCTTGTCACGAACAACATAGATTTTCCGGTTCAACAGCGTGCGGGCCATTTTGGCATCCGAGTCGATGTCAAAAATATTCCGCCCCCGCAACACCTCCAGCTCGTTATGAAGCTGCTCGGTGACCTCCTTTACTGCCAGCGAATCGAGCGGCGGATCACGTTCCTCCACACGCACCTTGATCTCTTTGATGACCGTGGAACGGTTGTTGTATTTTTTGAGCGTCCGAATATCCTCTTCGGCTTGATGCAGCTGGATCGTCAGGTCTTTGTTCTGGATCCACAGCAAATTGTAGCTGGTCTGATAAATGACGTTATATACGATACTGCCGGTAACCATGCCAAGAATAAACACGGCGGTGAGTTGCATAAACCTGCGAAAGCCCGTAAGCTTCGGTTGTTTCGCGTCGTCCTTCATTCATCCCCGTCCTCCCCCGCACATCCAGCGCACCAATTCCGAACCCATATGCGCCCCAAGAAAGGCGAACAACAGGTACAAGATCTGCTTGATGGCCGGAGACAGGTTCCCGTCAAAAAAATTGCTTTCAATGACCCGCATCGGGTCGATGGTTCCGCCAACTGCGGCCGCCAGCGCCCATATTTTAATGCGGTCGGCAATGTCCAGCATCGTCTGCGTCGGAGGCTGCAGGGATACGACTGCGCCAATGCCGCCAACCATGGCGCCTCCCACCACAATTCCGAAGGCGATAAAGAAATCCATGACCGCTTTGGTCAAAAACGTGCTCATGCGCGCTTGCCCCTTTCCGAGGTTTGTCCGGTCTTTCTACCATTCTATGGGCGGGCAATGCCTATGTATGATAAAATATTAGAGATAAATCGATGGAAAGGAAGGGATCGCATGGACAGCTTTGTTCATTTGCACGTACATAGCGAATACAGCTTGCTGGACGGAGCAGCCCGGCTTGAGGATCTCGTCGCCAAGGCGGCGGCATCCGGCATGAAGGCGCTGGCGCTGACGGATCATGGGGTCATGTACGGCGCGGTTCCTTTTTATAAATTGTGTAAAAAACACGGCATCAAGCCGATTATCGGCTGTGAGGTCTATTTTACGGCAGGCTCGCGCAAGGAACGGGGGAGCCGGCAGGATCAGCCGATCCATCACTTGATTTTGCTGGCTAAGAATGAAACCGGCTACCGCAATCTGATGAAGCTGTGCTCGATCGGTCATCTCGAAGGCTTCCACTATAAGCCGCGAATCGACTGGGATGCGCTGCAGCGGCATCGCGAGGGCCTGGTCTGCCTCAGCGCTTGCTTGGGCGGGGAAGTTCCGTTCCATCTGCTGCGCGGTCATTATGAGGAAGCGAAGAAAGCGGCGCTGCGTTATCAGGCGGCGTTTGGCGAGGATTTCTACCTGGAGCTTCAGGATCACGGCATCCCGGAGCAGAAGAAGGTGAATCCGCTTCTAGTCCAACTGGCGGGAGAAATCGGTGCCGAGCTGGTTGTCACCAATGACGCCCATTATCTAAGTAAAGAAGACGCCGAGGTTCAGGACGTGCTCATTTGTGTAGGTACAGGGAAAACGGTGGATGACGAGGACCGGCTCAAAATGCACACCAATCAGCTCTATCTGAAAACCGCGGAGGAAATGGCTCAGTTGTTCCCTCACTTGCCGGAGGCGTATGCCAATACCGCGAAAATTGCCGATTCCTGTGAGCTGGAGTTGGAGTTCGACCGACATATTTTGCCGGCATATCGACCGATTCCGGAAGGGCATACCGCAGGCAGTTACTTGGCAGAGCTATGTCAACAAGGATTGGTGGACCGCTATGGCGAGCTGGATGTTTGGCGTAACCCGGCGGAGCGGGAGAAGCTGGAGCAACGGTTGCGGTACGAGCTGGAGATCATCGCCAGCATGGGGTTCTCGGATTATTTTCTGATCGTGTGGGACTTCATCGCCTTCGCTCACCGGAACGGGATCGCCACTGGTCCGGGACGGGGCTCGTCAGCGGGCAGCTTGGTAGCCTACGTGCTGCGGATTACCGATGTGGATCCGATCAAATATAATCTGCTGTTTGAACGGTTTTTGAACCCGGAACGGGTGACGATGCCGGATATCGATATCGACTTCAGCGATGAGCGGCGTGATGAAGTCATTGCCTATGTGGTTGACAAATATGGGGCAGAGCATGTCGCGCAAATTATCACGTTTGGTACGATGGCGGCGCGCGCGGCGGTCCGCGATGTAGGGCGGGCGTTGAATGTGCCATTTGGCGAAGTAGACAAAGTCGCGAAGCTGATTCCCGGACATCTGGGCATGACGATCGAACGCGCGTTAAAGGAAAGCCCGGATCTCAAAGCGATGTATGACGGGTCTGAGCGGGTGAAGCGACTGCTGGACATGGCGATGAAAGTCGAAGGTATGCCGCGGCACGCCTCGACCCACGCGGCCGGGGTGGTCATCTCCCGCGATCCGTTAACCGATGCCGTTCCGCTGCAGGAAGGCAGCGAGCATACGGCGTTAACGCAATATTCGATGGAGAACCTGGAAGCGATCGGTCTGCTGAAAATGGACTTCCTCGGCCTTCGCACCTTATCCATCATCGAGCGCTGCATGAACTGGATTAAGGAGCAGTCGGGGGATGCCCCTGATTTCCGGCTGGTTCCGGACAACGATCCGACCACGTACGAGATGCTGGGGCGCGGGGAGACGACCGGCGTATTCCAGCTGGAGTCTACGGGCATGCGCCGGGTGCTGAAAGAGATGAAGCCGTCGGTGTTCGAGGATATCATCTCTCTGCTGGCATTGTATCGCCCGGGGCCGATGGAGTTTATTCCGAAGTACATCGCTGGCAAGCACGGGCAAATCTCCGTGGAATATCCGCATCCGGATTTGGAGCCGATTTTGAAAGATACGTATGGCATCATCGTCTACCAGGAGCAGATCATGCAGATCGCTTCTCGCATGGCTGGCTTCTCACTGGGTGAAGCGGACCTGCTGCGCCGTGCCGTCTCTAAGAAGAAGCGCGAGGTGCTCGACGAGCAGCGCGGGCATTTCGTCAGCGGCAGCGTACAGCAGGGCTATACCGAGGACGAAGCGAACGTCGTTTATGACATGATCGTTCGGTTCGCCGATTACGGTTTTGCGCGGGCGCATGCGGCAGCCTATGGCGTGCTGGCGTTCCAAACGGCGTACCTGAAGGCGCATTATCCGGTGCAGTTTATGGCGTCGATGCTGACTGCGGTTACCGGCAGCCACCGCAAGGTGGCGGAGTACATCGTAGAATGTCGGCGAATGGGGATCGTCGTGCTGCCGCCGGACGTGAACGAGAGCAACGTGCTGTTTACCCCGCAGGTTGGGGTTGGTTCTGCGGAAGCGGTCCTTTCGAGCGATGCGAAGGATGGCCACGCTGGATCTGGACAGGAGGCGCCAGCCCTTGGGGTTATCCGCTTTGGCCTTGCCGCAATCAAAAATGTCGGCACGCAGGCAATTGAGAGTATTTTGCGCGAGCGGAAGGAGCGTCCTTTCGACAGCTTGCTCGATTTTTGCCGGCGGGTAGATTTGCGGACGTGCAATAAGCGGGTGATAGAGTCGTTGATCCAAGGCGGGGCGTTCGACTCCTTGCCGGGGCATCGGGCGCAGCTGCTGGCGATGCTGGACGAGACGGTCGATGCGGCGCTGAAGTGGCGTAAGGAGCGGGATGATCTGCAGATCCAGCTGTTTGATTTCGTAGAATCGCCGAACTGGGACATCGAGTACCCGGATGTCCCGAAGTTTACGGCGGCCCAGCAGCTGGATTTGGAGCGTGAGCTGCTGGGGCTGTATTTGTCCGGCCATCCGCTGGACGATTTCGATGCCTTGCTGGAGGGCGAAGGCGTCGATCGGCTGATGGATTTGGCCGAAGCCCCGGACGACACCCGCACCGTTGTCGCGGGGATGGTCGTGTCCGTGAAGACGATCACAACCAAGCAGGGGAAAGCGATGGCGTTCATGGAGCTGGAGGACCAGATCGAGCGCTGCGAGGTTGTGCTGTTCCCCGAAGTGTGGCGGCGCTCGGCCGCCCACGTCGAGAAGGGGGCTTTGCTCGCGTTGCGCGGCGTCGTCCAGCAGCAGGACGAAGGCTTTAAGCTGCTGGCCGACGAAGTGGCTCCGCTGAGCGAGCAAAGCCTGGCCCGGCTGCGCCGCGGCCTTGCGCGCGGGCGCGGGCCCAGCGCCGCTGC
>NZ_BILV01000032.1 GCF_004000745.1 Paenibacillus barengoltzii NBRC 101215 | reverse complement strand
GGGGACGAGGGCGCCGGGGGCGGTAGCCGGCGCCCTCGATTTACCAAGTAACTTTTAACGGGTCCATCCGTTAAAGAATAGTAGAAAACACATAAGGTGCCTGGGAAACATCAATCCAGGCCCCGTACAGGGGAGGAACCAGGATGAACAGCAAGAAAGGCGTGGTGACTGCGGCGATGGCCCTGTTGTTAACAGCGGTCCTAATTGCAGGTTGCGGCAAACAAGCAGCCAACGCTCCGCAGACACCAGCAGAGAACAGCACGAACACGGCTGTCGGCGCCAATAACGGGGCAGGGAACAATGCTGCCAACGACACCAGCACCGCGGACGATCAAGCTACAGAAGGCAATAACGCAACAAACGATGGCAGTACCGGCAATGGGGATTCCAGCGATTCGGCACAAGCTCCTGATGGTTCCAGCGACAGCAGCGGAGGGGACCGCGCGGCGATGTCGGATCCGTACAGTGTGGCGGTGCTGATTAACAAGCAATTTGCTTTGCCGGATGATTACGAGCCGAAGGATCTGGTGTATCCCGACGTTCGGTTTACGTTCAAAGAAAAAATCGAAAAACGCATGATGCGCAAAGAGGCGGCGAAGGCGCTTGAGGAGCTGTTCGCTGGAGCCGAGAAAGACGGGATCTACCTGGCTGGCGTGTCGGCGTACCGTTCACATAAGACCCAAACGGCGCTGTTTAACCGTTACGTGGAGAAGGACGGCGAGGAAGTTGCGAAGACGTACAGCGCGGTTCCGGGCCACAGCGAGCATGAGACTGGGCTGGCCATCGACGTTTCGGGCAGCGATGGCAAATGCGCAGCGGAAAGCTGCTTTGGTAACACGAAGGAAGCGGCCTGGCTGGCGGATCATGCCACCGAGTACGGATTTATCATTCGTTATCCGGAAGGGAAGGAAGACATTACCGGTTACAAATATGAGCCATGGCACCTGCGTTATGTAGGAAAAGAAATTGCAGCTGACATTGGTAAACGCGGTATTACGTTGGAAGAATATTATGATGCCATACCGGTATCTGGTCAATGATTTCATTAGATCTTTGGAGAGCGTGAGCTTATCCGGGAAAGACGCCTGCGGGCGTCTTTTTTTTGTTTTTGCCTCCAACGAAGAAAGCGAATAAAATTAACAGTTGACACCTGATAATGATTATCAGTATCTTTAAGAAGATGAAGTTTTTATGAATCTAAGATGAAGTCGTGCGATAGACTCTTTTAACAATGATACATTGGTGGGTTTATTCAGTTGGACACGGAAAGGATGGGTGCCATGGTCTCCTTAAAAACTTCGCATCTAGACATTGCCTATGAGGATCGTCTGATCGTCGAAGACTTAAATATTTCGATTCCCGAGGGGAAAATCACGGCGTTGGTTGGCGCGAACGGCTCTGGTAAATCAACGGTCCTGAAAACGATGGCTCGGATCCTTCAGCCGAAGTCCGGCAGCGTGCTGCTGAACGGCAAATCGATCCATAAGCAGTCGACGCGGGAGGTAGCCAAGCAACTGGCGATTCTGCCGCAGAACCCAACCGCCCCGGAAGGATTAACGGTTTATGAGCTTGTGTCGTACGGGCGTTTTCCACATCAGAAAGGGTTCGGAGGTCTGAAGGCCGAAGACCGGAAAATTGTCGAGTGGGCGATCGAAGCCACCCGCATGACCGAGTTCAGTGACCGGGCCTTAGAGCATCTGTCCGGCGGTCAACGGCAGCGGGCCTGGATTGCCATGGCGCTGGCGCAGGAGACGGATATCCTGTTCCTCGACGAACCTACGACGTTCCTAGATATGGCCCATCAGCTGGAAGTGCTTCAATTGCTGGAGGAGCTGAATGCCACATCCAACCGGACGATTGTGATGGTTGTCCATGATTTGAATCATGCTGCTCGTTACGCACATTATATGATCGCGATTAAGCAAGGCCAGGCTGTCGCTTCCGGTACACCGGAAGAGGTCGTGACCTCCAAAGTGCTGCGCGATGTGTTCGGGATCGAGGCGGATATCGTAACCGATCCGCGGAGCGGTGTGCCGCTGTGCCTCCCTTATGAGCTGTACCGGGCTGCAGCTGAAGGCAAAGTACAAGTACGCAAGGGCAAAAATGATGGACCGGAAGAGGCTTCGCCCAAAGTCGTCTCGTTCCTGTAGTGGGGGAACCCAAGATGAACATCAATTATCAGCTGCTGGAGCAGCAATTGGCGATTGTTACAGAGCAGCGGACGGATGCTTTCTTCACGATGCCTGCTGAGCGGCTGTTGGATCGAGGGCAGCTGGTGGCTTTTTTGGAAATCTACCAGGAGAAGATTAAGGGGCTTGATCTTCAAGTATCCGCCACCTATTTTGCTTCGAGCTGGCGAGTCGTGTGTGCGGCGCTGCACTATATGGTGTCGGTGACCTCCGGCAAGCTCCATTTTTCGCTTGATAATCTGACCCTGCAACTCGTGATGGTGAACGGATTTCCTTGGGTTTATTTTGTGCTAAACGATAAAGCAGAACAGCCTTGGCCGACCATTGACCGTCATTCCTGGCAGACCCGGGAGCTAACTCGTTTTTACGGGGAAGTGCTGCGACCTGTCATGGAAAATATGGCGGCCGTCTCCAAGCTGCCGGTTGCCCAGTTATGGGGACAGTTGCCTCTAGGTGTGCAATATTATGTCCATGCCATCGCGGGGCGTCTGGAGGAAGAAGACTCACGTTCTCAACTCCTGGAGGAGTATGAGGGCGTGAAGGAGCTGCCAGCTGAGGTGTTTGGCTTAAAGCGCAATCCGTATCGGGTCAAGGAAGTGCTGCTGGATGATCCTTATCGGCCAGGTGAGAAATCTCCGATGAAACCAACCTGTTGCTTGGCCTATCGGACGGACACCGGAATTGGATACTGTTACGGGTGTCCCAAGCTCTCCAAGTCGGAGCGGGAGGCCAAATATGAGGAGATCCGTCAGCAGCTTGCTGCGGCTCAAGCGCAATAAAGAGCCGGCTGCCGCTGAAGGAGAGATGCACGCGGACGCTGGTTTCTTTCTACATACGCGATACGCACTTGCTTAAATAATAAGCACTTGGCAATCCTGAAGAGGCTTCGGGGTTCCAAGTGCTTTTCTTTTTCGACCCCTCAATCTTCCAGCTTAAGATCCCAAATCAAAGGGAAATCTGATAAGGGCTCCCCCAAGCTGAATCAAAGGGATCATCGTGCAAAAGAGGCGTGCGAGAAGGGATTATAGCTAGGCTTTCGGACATTTTAAATTCAGAATTTAAAATTTCTTTCTTTTTCCTCTTGTAATGTGAAAAAGGCCACACTATAATAAGAAGCATGAAGTGAAAAAAATCACAATAATCCAAACTCATAAGTGACAGTTTTCACAAGTTATGACGTTTACTATACACCAACAAACAGCATGGATTATGGAGGAGGAAGAAATCATGAAAGTAGCAGTTATCGGATGTACACACGCAGGCACGGCAGCCATCGTTAATACGGCCCAACTTTACCCAGAGGCGGAAATTACCGTATATGAACGGAACGACAATATCTCGTTCTTGTCGTGCGGCATCGCCCTCTATGTCGGAGGGATGGTGAAAGATCCTCAGGGGCTGTTTTACTCCTCGCCGCAGCAATTGGCTGAGCTGGGTGTAAATACAAAGATGCGGCATGAAGTCGTATCGGTGGATACAGACGCGAAAGTCCTTCAAGCCCGCAACTTAGAGACCGGCGAAGTGTTTGAAGATCGGTTCGACAAGCTGATTGTTACGACGGGGTCGTGGCCGATCGTACCGAAGTTTGAGGGCAGTGATCTGGAGAATATTTTGCTCTCGAAGAACTTTAACCACTCCAACACCATCATCGAAAAAGCAAAACAAGCCAGCAACATCGTTGTTGTCGGTGCAGGTTACATCGGGGTGGAGCTGGTTGAAGCGTTCCAGCTTAATGGAAAGCACGTTACGTTGATCGATGCGGAGGAGCGCATTTTGAGCAAGTACCTTGATGCGGAGTACACGGACAAGATCGAACAATCGCTCCGCGACCATGGCATTGAGCTGGCATTAGGCCAAAAAGTCACACGCTTTGAAGGCGAGAATGGCAAAGTCGCGCAAGTGATTACCGATAAAGGCACATACGCTGCCGACCTGGTGATTATGTGCATTGGGTTCCGTCCTAACACAGAGCTGTTAAAAGGTCAGGTTGATATGCTGGACAATGGCGCGATCATCGTGGATGAATATATGCGCACCTCGAAGCCGGATGTGTATGCGGCAGGTGACAGCTGCGCCGTCTACTATAACCCGACAGGCAAGCATGTTTATATCCCGCTGGCCACCAACGCCGTCCGCATGGGGACGCTGGTCGCACGGAATCTGGTTACACCAACCGTGAAGTATATGGGGACCCAAGGCACTTCGGGCATTAAAATCTATGAGGATAATATCGCCGGAACCGGATTAACAGAAGCAGCAGCCAAGGACGCCGGTTTGGATGCAGAGGCGGTGCTGATCACAGACAACTACCGTCCGGAATTTATGCCAACCCATGAGCCGGTCCTGCTGAAGGTAGTCTACGAGAAAAATACTCGCCGGATTTTGGGCGCACAAATCATGTCGAAAGTAGACTTGACTCAGTCGATCAACACGATTTCGGTGTGCATCCAAAATGGAATGAAAATGGAAGAGCTCGCTTTCGTTGATTTCTTCTTCCAACCTCATTACAACAAACCGTGGAATTTCTTGAACAGTGCAGGCTTACAGGTGTTGCCGGAAGTTCCGAAGCGGGAAACGGTTCACGCTTAATACAAGAACATCAACAAGTTTCATATCGAAATAAGCCGATTCGAAAAGGGCATAAACCCTTGAGGAATCGGCTTTTTTATTTGATTGGAACCCTATAGCCAAAAAAACAAATGACAAAAATAAAAAATTGATACTTGATATCTGATATATGTTCGGTATATAATCAAGCCATCAAATGGAGGAGATGATCAAAATGAAAAATGAAACGAAGGATCAAGTAGTTCTCGTCACGGGCGCATCCACTGGAATCGGAAATTTGACGGCTCGGTCTTTGGCCGAGGCCGGACACACGGTATATGCCAGCATGCGGAACATCGGAGGCCGCAATGCTGTCCGTGCCGAGGAGCTTCTGGAATATGGAAGAAGCCATGGGCTGGACCTTCGAGTTGTGGAACTCGACGTGCAATCCGATGCTTCGGCTGAAGCTGCCGTCGCAACGATTCTTGAGGAGGCCGGCAGACTGGATGTCGTCGTGCATAACGCAGGTCATTTAGTGGTTGGCTACGTTGAGGCGTTTACCCCAGAGGATATCCATCATCTGTTTGACGTGAACGCCCTCGGAATCCAACGGGTGAACCGGGCTGTACTCCCGCATATGCGAGAGCGTCGTTCGGGAACTCTTATTTATGTCGGCAGCACAACGACGGTAGTTGCTCCACCATTCATGGGCCCTTACGTAGCCTCCAAGTTCGCCGGTGATGCAATTGCTCAGGTCACCGCCTACGAAGTAGGGCAATATGGCATCGAAACGACGATCGTCATGCCAGGTCCGTTTACTGAGGGAACCGACCATTTCCCGAATGCCAGCCGGGCAAGCGATGTAGAACGGAGTAAGGCTTATGCCGAGCTGGACCCGTTGGTAGAGCGTAATGAAGAAGCTACGTCGAGTCTATTTGTACCAGGGGTCGATGCCCATCCTAGAGCGGTTGGCGAAGAAATTGCTCGCATTCTTGCGATGCCGGCGGGAACACGCCCGTTCCGCAGCGTCGTGGACTTCACCAATGCAGGCGTTGAAGAGGTTAACGAGGCAGCCCGTCAGGCGCAGGAGAATTTCATTAACCGCCTGGGCTTTGGAGAGTTGTTGCATGTCAAAACCGCACAAAACGCTCAAAACTAATAAATCTGTTCAAATTTCATCACACTATCATTTAGGAGGAAATTAAAATGACCGAACAATTGTTGAATGGAAAAGTCGCTTTGGTAACAGGTGCATCTAGAGGGATGGGGAAAACGATCGCAGAGGAATTGGCACGCCGCGGGGCCAAAGTCGTTGTAAACTACGCCAGCAGCCCTGAGAAAGCAGAGGCCGTAGTGAAGGGGATTCAAGCTGAGGGCGTGGAGGCTGTCGCGATTCAAGCGGATGTCAGCAAGCTGGCTGAATTGGAGAAGCTGTTCCAGAAGACGAAGGAAACCTTTGGACGTCTCGATATTCTGATCAATAACGCGGGGGTCATGGTTACGAAGCCGCTGAAAGATATCACGGAAGAGGATTTCGACCGGCAATTTGCGATTAACGTGAAGGGAACCTTTTTCGCGATTCAGAAAGCTGTGGATTATATGGAGGCAGGGGGCCGTATTATCAACTTCTCGACATCCGTCACCGGTCAAATGTTCCCTACTTACAGCTCTTATGCAGCCAGCAAGGGAGCTGTAGAGCAGATCACACGGCAGCTGGCGAAGGAGCTTGGACCGCTGGGCATTACGATCAATGCGGTTGGCCCAGGACCGGTGAATACAGAACTGTTTACTGTCGGAAAAACACCGGAGCAAATCAAAGCCGTCGGCAACACCAATGCCTTCGGACGGTTGGCGGAGCCAGAGGATATTACGAGCGTCGTCCTGTTCCTGGCAGGGCCGGAATCCGGTTGGGTTACCGGGCAAACCCTTCGCGTTAACGGCGGTTTCATCTGATGATAGCTGTTCACAATTGACAGAATCGTATCATTGTCATTTGGATGCGATTTTGATATAGTGGGGAAAAAACGGGGAGGAGGACGGGTGAAATGAGCAACGAGCTGCCTTTAAGCAAAGAACAAATTATGGATACCGCAGAGCAGGTGCTAAGGCGCTTCGGACCGGATAAAACCTCCGTGCTGGATGTGGCGCGTGCGCTGCAAGTAAGTCATGGCACGTTGTACCGGCATTTTTCCAGCAAGGCCGCGCTTCGCGAAGCGGTGACGGAACGTTGGTTAACGCGAAGCATTGCCGCCCCTCTAGCAGATATTGCGAACGGCACAGACGGAAGTTATACGGAGCGCTTGAAGCTGTGGCTGAAGACGTTAATTGGCTGCAAGCGAACCTATGCCAGCGAAGACCCAGAGATGTTTGCCATGTATGCCGCTGTAACTGAAGCAGCCGCGGAGATCATCGAAGCTCATATTGATCACTTGATCGGACAGATTCACACAATTTTTGAGGGCGGCATCCGTGCGGGAGAGTTTAAAGCGTTGGAGCCGAAGGAAGCATCAAGAGCCATCTTCCTAGCGTTCCTGCATTTCCATCATCCCGCACACTTCCGCCAATGGACGAATGAGCGGATTGACGCAGATTTTGATGCGGTATGGCAGTTAATCTTGGGCGGGATCGCCGCACCATCCAAATAATTACGCGCTCACGTGCAGGTTAAAGACCCTTTCCGGGATTGCTCTGGAAGGGGTCTTTTGTGATTTTGTGATCATTAGGGAAATCCCTAATTTGTGAAAACGCTAACGTGATCTATGTTATTTTTTCAAGGTCCATTCACACGCTACAATGAACACGACTTCAAACGACGAATGACCTGTGAAGTGTCGTTTAGAAATGACATATAAAAGGAGACAGGATCATGGCTTATTCTAAACCTGCACAAATTGCCGAAGTATCCGTAGAATATGGCGTCAAAAAAGCATATTATCCACTGCTTACCGTATTGATTCTTGGTTTTTTGGGAGGGGCGTTTATCGCGCTTGGCTTCCTTCTTGATATTCGCGTGATCAGCAGCGCTCCGGCGGAATGGGGCAGTATCGCTAATTTTATCGGGGCTGCGGTATTCCCTATCGGCTTGATTCTAGTGCTGCTGGCGGGCGGGGAGTTGTTGACCGGTAATATGATGGCGGTGCCGTTGGCACGGATGGCGGGGCGAATTTCCACTGGAGATCTGTGCAAAAATCTCGTCCTCATCACGTTAAGCAATTTCGTAGGCGCTTTGTTTGTCGCTTACTTTTTTGGACACGTGGTTGGTTTGACGGCCAGCGGGCCTTATCTTGAGAAGCTGGTCGATATGGCTGGTCATAAGCTGGACGACAGATTCCTGCAAGCATTCGTGTCCGGGATCGGTTGCAACTGGTTGGTTGCTTTGGCGGTATGGCTCTCCTATGGCGCAGATAATATGAGCGGTAAAATCTTAGGCATTTGGTTCCCAACCATGGCCTTTGTTGCGATTGGCTTCCAGCACGTTGTTGCGAATATGTTCCTGATTCCAGCGGCAATTTTTGAAGGATATTACTCTTGGGGCGAATATTTGAGTAACTTTGTACCGGTATGGCTGGGGAATTTAACCGGTGGGGCTATCTTCGTGGCTTCGGCGTATTGGGCAGCTTTTCTGAAGGATAAAGGGTCCAAGGATGCAACGGCTGCCGGGTTGGCTGCGTCCTCTGAGGCGGCGAAGCATCACGGATAATCCGAATGGGCTTCAGTTTGGTTTAGGTTGGGCTGGGTTGAGCACGGCCCGGCTCAGCTCGGCTAGGATTAATTGGCCGGCTTGGCCTTGCTTGGATTGACTTGGACTGGCTTGGCTTCTTAAATTGCTCTTGGCTTGTTTAGCGTGTTTGACCCTTGACTGGGTTTGCTGTTTGTTGAAGCCCCCCTTTACACCATTATCCCGATGAATCAGAAAAATTCGTTAAGAGATTCGTTAGGAGAAAAAACAGTGCCTCGATTTATAGCTAATTCGCTCTCCCCCATTAGCCAATCGACGATAGGCTGGGGGTTCTCATCCTTCCTCCATTTACATTCATCTCATTAACTCTAATCATACGACCTTCCTATGAATAGCTACCCTTCACTTCATAAAGAATGATTATCTGAACAAAGGGAATACCTGATTAAAATAAATACTGTACCAAAGGGATACCACACGAAAGAGGGTTACCCAATCAAGTTTGGATGCTGCCCCCAAATAGATTTCTAATCAAACTCAGAAACCTGAGCGAAAGGGATAATCGTGAAATGAGGTGCGCGCAACATACTCCCGCCATAAGGAAATTCCCGCTTGGGCTTTACGCCGGGGTGGTTTATTCTTACAATAGGCTACAGACAGGAGGGGTGGAACATGATCCATGAACCTAACGGGGTGTTTCCTGCGGTGTGTCCGCTGGATTGTCCCGATACATGCGGCTTACTGCTTCATAAAGAGAATGGGAAAATCGTCAAGGTGACGGGCAATCCCGATCACCCGATTACGCAAGGCGCGATCTGCAATAAGGTCCGCAATATGGCGGAGCGGGTCTACCATCCCGAACGAGTGCTGTATCCCCTGAAACGCGTTGGACGCAAAGGGGAAGGGAAGTTTGAACGCATCACCTGGGATGAAGCGATCCAAGAGATCGCGGATCGTTATAAGGGATTGATCCGGGAGTATGGGTCAGAGTCGATCCTGCCGTATAGTTTTTACGCCAATATGGGGATCTTGAGCGTTGATGGAATGGATCGGCGGTTCTTTAATCGTTTGGGCGCGACGCGGCTGCAACAAGGCATTTGCAATTCCGCGGGTAATGCGGGATGGAGATATACGATGGGATTCGGCGGCGGGACGAGCCCGGAGGAGACGGTCAAGGCGAAGCTGATCATCGTGTGGGGCGGCAATCTCGTCAGCACGAATATGCACCAGATTGCCCTGATCGAGAAAGCCCGCAAACAAGGCGCCCAGCTCGTCGTCATCGACGTGCACCGCAACCGGACAGGACAGCGGGCCGACTGGTTCATTCCGCTGTATCCGGGTACGGATGCAGCCCTGGCGCTCGGTATGATGCACGTGCTGTTCGAACGCGGCCTGGTGAACGAAGCGTTCTTGGAACGCTATACGGTTGGTCATGCCGAGCTGCGTGAGCACGTGAAGCAGTACACGCCGGAGCATGTGGCGGCGATCACCGGCGTACCGGCCGAGTCGATCATTAAGCTGGCCGTTCTGTACGGCGAAACTTCGCCCGCCTACATTCATATTGGCAACGGCCTGCAGCATCACGACAATGGCGGGATGACGGTCCGCACGATTAGCTGCCTGCCGGCGTTAACCGGCCAATGGCTAGTGCCGGGCGGCGGCGCCTTCAAGTCCAACGGCGCTTACGGCAAAATGAACGCGACGGCGCTTGAGCGTCCTGATCTGCGGCCCAACCCGGGCGCGCGTACGGTCAGCATGAACCAGCTGGGCGACGTCTTGTTGACCCTGGATCCGCCGATCCGCGCTTTGTACGTTTATTGCTCCAATCCGGCGGTGGTTGCCCCGGATACAGGGAAGGTGGAGCAAGGTCTTCTCCGAGAAGACCTGTTCACCGTGGTGCATGATCTCTTTTTGACAGATACGACAAAATATGCCGATATTGTGCTGCCGGCGACGTCTTCTTTTGAGAATACAGACTTGTACGGTTCGTATTGGCATCATTACATTCAGCTTCAAGAGCCGGTGATCGCTCCTCAGGGAGAAAGCAAAAGCAACGTCGAGACGTTTAAGCTGTTGGCGGCTGCGATGGGCTTTGACGACGATGCGTTCCGCGATACGGAAGAGGATATGATCCGGCAGGCTTTGGATTTCAAGCATAATCCGTATCTGGAAGGCGTGACGCTGGAGAAACTGAAGGAGCAACGGTTCGTGAAGCTGAACATGGAACCGCAGCAAACCTGGCTCGACCATTTGCCGACTCCGTCGCGGAAGATCGAGCTGTACTCCGCCACAATGGAGCGGGCAGGCTTGCCGCCGTTGCCAACGTATGTGCCGTTGGTGGAAGGCTATGATGGAGAGCGCCGTCCCGGCAAGGACACGCCGTATCCGCTGATGTTCATCTCTCCGCCAAACCACAACTTCCTCAACTCGACGTTTGGGAATGTCGAGAAGCTGAAGGCGCTGGAGAAAGGCCCGGTGCTGCAAATTCATCCGGAGGATGCCGCTGCACGCGGGATTGCCGATGGGGACGAAGTTACGGTGTGGAATGATCGCGGCAGTTATGACGTTACGGCGTCCGTCACCGACAAGATGCTGCCGGGCACAGTCGTCAGCCAAGGGCTGTGGTGGCAGCAGGAGGACGGGAAGCGCACGCGCGCCAACGCCTTAACTCCAGACCGGATAGCCGATATGGGCGGAGGCGCAGTGTTCTTCTCCACTGTGGTGGATGTCAAGCGCCGCTAGAAATATACTTGCCTGAGTCACGCTTTTAGGCGATACTAATATAATCTGGGCGTAATACAAGCAAGATTTGCCGATCCATCTGAATCAAGAGTGGGGGCCCTGGTGGCCCTCCTTTTTTTGTATATACACAATTGTTGCAGCAAAAGGGGGAATCACGATGAGATGGCTGCAGGCTTATCCGCGGGAAGTCAAGGTATTTTTGATCGCAAGCTTGATCAGTTCGGCGGGCGGTTCATTGATGTGGCCTTTGGTCACGATGTTTGTGTTTAAGGTACTGGGGCGGACTGTGACGGATGCCGGCCTGGTCATTCTCGTCATGTCTGTCGGAGGGATTGCCGGTCAGCTGCTGGGCGGAGCGCTGTACCATCGCCTAGGCGTCAAGCGCCTGATCGTGGGCGGTCTTGCTTTGACCTCCCTCTTCCTGATTCTGCTGCCCTACGGAAGCGGGAACTGGCATCTGTTTATGCTGCTGATGCTGCTGGTTGGTTTCTTTAATGCCACGACGATGCCGGCCATTCAAGCGTTTATCGGTTTTCGGTTTGCCGAGCAACGCGGGGAGCTGTTTAATGTCATTTATGTAGCGAACAATATTGGTGTGGCGTTGGGGACGGCCATCAGCGGGTTTTTGGCGCAGATCTCGTATGATCTCAGTTTTATTTTGAATGGACTCACTTCGGCGGGGTTTGCCTTATTTTTTTGGTTTTATTTGAACAAAGTTCAAAAAACGCAAGGCGAGCTGCAAGTACAGAAGCGCAAAAAAACGGTGGAAGGCCAAAGCGTCTGGACGCTGCTTCGCTGGTATCCCGTTTACCTGTTTATGGGCGTGGGATCGTTTTTCCTCTGGCTGGGGAACTGTATCTGGAATAACGGCGTATCGCCGTATATCATCTCCCAAGGCATGCCGGAGTGGAATTACAGTATTCTCTGGACGCTGAACGGGTTATTGATTTTTGTGGGACAACCTTTTACTTTATGGATAAAGCGGACCTTTGCCGGCTCCCCGCAGGCCCAAATGACGGCAAGTGCCATCTTCTACATGTTGGGTTACGCTACAATCTTGAGCTTCCATACGTACCCGAGTATGGTCGGGGCCATGGTGCTCACCACCTTCGGTGAAATGCTGATCTCTCCGGCAATCCCGTCGTTTATCTCGGATCGAACCGGGAAGGCGGCGCCGTTCTACCTCGGTTTGGTTGGCGGGATGGGGGCGGCTGGCCGCGTTGCTGGACCTTATGCCATGGGCATGCTGTTTGACTGGAATGGACTTACGCCGGTTGCTTGGTTGGCTGTGGGCATTGCAGCGCTGTCGGTGCTCTCCTTCTTGGTACATGCTGCTATGAACCGGGAGAGTCGTCCGCAGCTGCCGGGTCTGGCGGAGTGAGCAGGAGAAAGGATGAAGTTCATGAATCAACGTGAAATTTGGACGCGTCTATCGGAAATGCGTGATGCGGCCGCATTGATGGAAATCGACAAGGTCACTTGGGATTATAACAATACGCCAGCGGAAAAAATGGAATGGGAGTCGAGAGAGCAATATTTGCAGAGCTGCCCGCCGGGAAGTCAGATCGTGGCCGGGATAGGCGAGGAGATCTGCGGTTATATCGGCTTTAAGCCGCCGACCCCGCTGCCCAGCAATCAACATGTGCTTGAGCTGAACATTGCGATTCATCCGAAGTACCAGCGGCAGGGCGTGGGGCGAGTGCTGATGGATGCCTTGCTGAAGTTCGCAGCTGAGTGGGGCGTACGCAAGCTGTCGTTACGTGTATTGGGCAGCAACCCGGGGGCTATTGCTTTTTACAAAAGCTGCGGATTCGTGGAACAGGGCCGTCTTGTGGAAGAATTTCTGATTAACGGAACGTATGTGGACGATATATTAATGTGGAGAAAGGTTTAGCTGCTGAAGTGCTGATCCCGGCGCAGAGCGCAAAGCGTCTGATAGTACTTAAGGCATTGAACTATTCTAAAGATATCGGTATATTTAGAAGAAGAAATTTCGGGGAAGAACTCGAATGGAAAGGTTGATACCCGTGGAGAATAATTTAACCCCTCCCAATTTTATTAAAAATATCATTTCGGAAGATTTGAAATCCGGCAAGGTGAAAACCGTAGTGACGCGGTTCCCGCCAGAACCGAACGGTTACCTGCATATCGGACACGCCAAAGCGATCTGGATCAACTTCGCGTTAGCGGATGAGTTCGGCGGACGGACTAACCTGCGGTTTGACGACACCAACCCGGTGAAAGAAGATGTAGAGTACGTTAACTCGATCAAGGAAGACGTGAAATGGCTGGGCTTCGAGTGGGAAGAGCTGCATTTTGCGTCCGATTATTTTGAAGAGATGTACAATCGTGCTGTGCTGCTGATCAAGAAAGGCAAAGCCTACGTGGATGATCTGAGCGCCGACCAAATCCGCGAGATGCGCGGGACGCTCACTGAGCCGGGGAAAAACAGCCCTTACCGCGACCGCTCGGTTGAGGAAAACCTTGACCTGTTCGAACGGATGCGGAAAGGTGAGTTCAAGGATGGGGAAAAGGTGCTGCGGGCGAAGATCGATATGGCCTCGCCGAACATCAACCTGCGGGACCCGGTCATTTACCGGATCGTGCATGCGACCCATCATAACACCGGCGATAAATGGTGTATTTATCCGATGTACACCTTTGCTCATCCGTTGGAGGATGCCATCGAAGGCGTAACGCATTCCTTATGCTCGACTGAGTTTGAGGATCAACGTCCGTTCTATGACTGGACGATCGCCGAAACGGAAATGCCGCACGTATCTCACCAATACGAATTTGGCCGGTTGAATTTGACGCAAACGGTAACCAGCAAGCGGAAGCTGAAAAAGCTGGTGGATGAAGGCATTGTTGACGGTTGGGACGATCCGCGGATGCCAACGATTTCTGGTCTGCGCCGCCGCGGCTATACACCGGAAGCGATCAAAGCGTTCGTCTACGAAACCGGGATTTCTAAAAACTTCGGGAACGTGGATCCGAAAATGCTGGAGCATTTTATCCGTGAGGATTTGAAATTGAAAGCTCCGCGCACGATGGCGGTGCTCGACCCGCTGAAGGTCGTGATCACCAACTATCCGGAAGGGCAAATCGAATGGCTGGATGCGGAGAACAATCCTGAAAATCCGGACATGGGCAACCGTAAAATCCCGTTCTCGCGGGAGATTTACATCGAACGTGATGACTTCATGGAGAATCCGCCGAGCAAATATTTCCGTTTGTTCCCGGGGAACGAAGTCCGTCTGAAACATGCCTACTTCGTGAAATGCAACGATGTCATTAAGGATGCGGACGGCAACGTAGTGGAAATCCACTGCACGTATGATCCGGAAACGAAGAGCGGCACCGGCTTTACCGGCCGTAAAGTGAAGGGCACCATCCACTGGGTGGAGGCGACTCAGGCGGTTCCTGCCGAGTTCCGGTTGTACGAACCGCTGATTCTGGAAGAGGAAGCGGAGAAGACGGCGGACGTGGCGTTAGAGGAACCGGTTGAAGGCCTGGTTGATGATGTGACAGTCGATGCTGCTGCAGAACCGACTGTCGAAGCTGCCGAGGAGAAATCGTTCCTTGATCTGATCAACCCGAACTCGCTGACGATTGCGCATGGTTTCGTGGAGCCAAACATGAAGGATGCGAAGCCGCAAGATAAATTCCAATTCTTCCGGCACGGTTATTTCAACGTCGATACGAAATATTCGAAGCCGGGGCAACCGGTGTTTAACCGCATCGTGTCGCTGAAAAGCTCGTTCCAATTGCCTAAGGCCTAAGTAAGCTATAAGCGGCACACAGAACTTTGCGTGCAAAAAGGAGCCTTGCAGATCTCTGCAGGCTCCTTATTTTTGGTGGTTTCACACTGAGCTGCGCTCGATAAACTGAAAGCGAAGCTCCTCCGAGACGGGCTGGTCCTCGCCGCCGACGATGTGCCCGTGAACGATAGAAAACGCCCGTTCTCCCATCTCCGACAATCGATTGTCGATCGTCGTGATCCCCAGCAAGCCGGCGATCGGCTGGTTATCGAAGCCGATGACGGCGAAATCGCCCGGCACCTCGATCCCGCGGAGGCGTGCGGAGAGGATAAACCCGGCGGCAACTTGGTCGCCGGTGATGAGCAAGGCATCCGGACGCTCCTTCATCGCGAGCAGCCGATCCAGCAACGCCGCACCATCCTCCCAATCCAGATAGCCGTCCAGCACCCAATCCTCCCGGGCTTGCCCGCCCAAGGCCGCCAGGGTATCGGTGTAAGCCTTCAGACGGCTGCGGCTGCTGGGGCTGTTCCGGCGGTGGATGGTAAACGCGATGCGGCGTTTCCCTTTTTTCCAGAGATAATGGATCGCGGTTTGAAAGCTGGCATAATGATCGATATAAATCGAGGAGAGGTTGCGGCCGCTCACCCGCTCGCACAATGCGATGGGACCGTAGTCGGCAAAGGATTCGATATCCCGAAGGGACAGCGCCCGCGAACAGATGATCAATCCGTCCATCCGCTTGTTGCGAAGCATCTCCAGTACCTTCCGTTCCTCATTCGGGCGGTAGCCGGTCTGGCATAGCATCAGCTGGTAGTTGCTATGTAGCGCCAGCTTGGCGATTCCGTCCATGATCCTGGCGAAATAATAATGGTTGATGTTCGGCAGAATCACGCCGATGGTCTGCGTCATTCCTTTGATCAAATGGACCGCGTTCATGTTCCGCGAATAGTTGAGTCGGCGAATCGCCTCCTCCACCGCCTCCCGCTTGGCAGAACTGACGTAGGGGTGGCCGTTCAGCACCCGGGACACGGTCGTCACCGAGACGCCGGCGGCTTCCGCAATCTGTTTGATGTTCGGCATGGCCGGGCAGCTCCTTCCTCGCATGTAATCAAAAAAGGATCTTGCTATGGAATGCATTTCATATTTTACAATGGAGATGCAATAAAGAAAACAATGCCTTCCACCGGCGTCACCTCGTTTGGGAGCGAGGGCGTTACGGTATCCGGCATTGTTTTCTTTCGTTTTCGTAAAGGTCGATTCGTTAAGGAACATCCGGTTGATCGTCCATGGCGGGCGAATACCCGTGATGGCGGATTTGATACCACATGGCGGCGAACCCCAACGCACCGATGAGTGTTAAGGCGACGCCGGACCGGTACATCACGACCGGACCGAAATTTTGAAACATCCAGCCGCCCCAGAACCCTGCAATTGCGCTGGCAAGGCCGCTGGCAGCAAAGGTATACACCGCTTGCCCCGCGGATCTCAGCGGCCGCGGCAACAGCAGAGCGATCAGCTTGGTGCCGACGTAGAAGAATCCGCCAAACGTGACGGAGTGCAGCAGTTGAATAAGCATGATGTGCACCGGAAGCGTTGCTTCAGACATCAAATCCCAGCGAATCGCAAACAACAAGCTGACAATCGTGGTGCAAGCGAGTAAATAGGATAATTTTCGCTTGAACAAGCGGTCTAGCAATATAAATGCGAGATATTCAAAAACGGTGGATAAGAACACGGCACCGCCGACCGACAGCCGCGTTCCGCCGAGATCGATCATAAACAAAGGCATAAAGATCGTGTTGATGGCATTCGGGATGGCTACCAGCAGGCTAAAGAGGACAAACACCACCAGGTACTTGTTCTTTAGCGCCAGGCGCAGCTCCCGGCCCTTCAGCCATGGGGTTTGGGACGCTTGACGAATGGTAGGCAACAACAAGGTTGCTCCGATCGCCAGCATCAATGTCACACTAAACAGCAGCGAGCTTCCTTCATGACCGACGGCATCGATGATCGGTCCGGCAGCCAGCGCGATGAACGTCCAACCCAGCGAACCCCATATGCGGTAGGTTCTAAATTGGTCCGGCGTTTCTGCAAGATAGCCAAGGGTCAAGGTATTGTTCTGCGAGAGCAGCGGGCTTAAGAAAAAATAAAGCAAAATCATCGTTACGTACAACATCGAAAAGGTCGTCACCTTAAATACGAGATGACCCATGATCAGTAAGCCCAGCATCATAACTAACAGGATGGCACGTGGATTCTGCCTTTGGTCGCCCAGGGATTTCCAGAACGGGTGGGCCACCAATGAAATGAGGGGGCCGACGGCCATCAGGCTGCCGATCTCCAGCTTGTCCATCCCGATGTCCTGCAAATATAATTGAAAAAAGGCAGTGAAAATGACCAAAGTTCCGTAAATCAAAAAGTTAAGCAGACCTAGCGGCAACAACGAAAAGGACGAATATGGTCTTTTGTCCTGCAAACGAGCCATTCCTTTCTATCCGGGTCCATATGGTCACAGCGGGAAGCTTGTGACTATGATCCCAATGTAACACACAGGTGAAAGGGGATACAAACCAAGTTTTTTTGGTTTTACCATAATTTATGCATTGGGGGAAAACTGATGAACATTACCGCCATCATTTTAGCCGGCGGAAGATCCAGCCGGATGGGCAGCAACAAAGCGCTGCTTGAACTTGGCGGCTTGACGGTACTGGAACGATTGATTCGAGAGCTGGAGCCGATAGCTTCGAGAATCGTGATCGCTGGGGGAGAAAGGGCGGCCTATGAACGGTTTGGCCAAGAAGTCGTGACGGACCGTTATCCGGGGGCCGGTCCGCTGGCTGGGCTGCATGCCGGGTTGGAGAGCTCGACAACCCGCTGGAGCCTCGCGGTCGCTTGTGATACGCCGTTCGCGAATCGCGGCCTGTTCCGCGCTCTGCTGGAGCGCGCAGAGGCTGCGGAGGAAGCGGCGGCCCGGGCGGTTGACCGGGCAAGCGACCTCGCGGCAGGCGCCTCGGGCGGCTTCGCACCGACCGAGGCGATTTTGGCCCGCACGCAGGAGCGGGCCCATCCGCTGCTGGCGGCCTATCGGCGCAGCGTGCTTCCAGGCTTGGAAGCGCGGTTGCGGGAAGGCCGCCTCAAGATGACGGCTTGGACCGAGACGCTGTGCACCGAATATATCGAAGGGGAGGCCCTCGCCAATGCTTCGGGCCTCCCCTTGGAGTGGTGCACGTTTAATATGAACAAGCCGGAGGACTATGAGCTGGCCCGATCTTGGTTAGAATCGGGCCGCTCAGAGGGTTAACCGCCGATCTGTGACATTCGGCGGGCGGTTGGCGTATGGCTTTGTTGCTTGCGCTCCAAAGCCAACGCCATTTCATGGTTCTTCGGCTTGGCTCCCAGCGCCTTCAGGAACAGGGAGCGGATGCCTTCATGGTTACCGGCTGCGGCATAGGGACGCACATGCAGCTCATCCGACCAATACAGGCAGGCTTTGATATGTCCATCCGCGGTCAAGCGCAGCCGGTTACAGCTGTCGCAGAAATGGTCGCTGACCGGATGGATCAGCCCAAACGTTCCGGCGGCACCCGCCACGCGGCGGCTTTCGGCAGGGCCGTTACCGCGAGGACCTTCGACGCCTTCCACTTCCCAGCCCGCTTCTCGGCATACGTCTTCTACGGCCGTCAGAGGCAGGTAAGTTTGACGCCAGGTGTCGCTGGCACTGCCGATCGGCATATATTCGATAAAACGAACATGCAGCGGCCGATCCAACGTTAATGCGATAAAATCGCGGATTTCATCCTCATTTATCCCTTTCATCAGGACCACGTTGAGCTTAATCGGCTCAAAACCGACCTCAATAGCGGCCTGAATGCCTTCCAGCACCTTCTCCACCTCACCGCCGCGGGTAATCATCGCGAAGCGGTCCTGACGCAGTGAATCGAGACTGATGTTCACTCGGTTTAATCCCGCTTGCTTCAGCAGCTCGGCTTTTTTCGCCAGAAACATGCCGTTTGTCGTTAGTGCAATATCTTCAATGCCTGGAATGCGGGAGAGCATGGCAACAAGTTGTTCTAAATCTTTGCGCACCAGCGGTTCGCCGCCGGTTAGCCGAATTTTGCGGAGGCCCATCGGAGCAAGCGCCGAAACAGTCTCGGCAATTTCTTCGTAGCTCATGATTTCCTCGTGCGGTTGAAATACCATTCCTTCGGCGGGCATGCAATAGACGCAGCGCAAATTGCATCGATCCGTGACGGAGATGCGCAGGTAGTCATGTTTTCGCCCAAAAGGATCAAGCAACTGCTCCATGTGTACGCCTCCTTTTCTCTTCAGGTGTTTCAAATTTAATATATATTCTTCTAGGGGTCAATGCGTTGACACACACTGTTCAAGTATATTCTGTGTCGGACAACGATACAATGGAAGTAAAGTGTAAAAAAGATCACATAAAAGCGCTTACATTTAGAGGTATAATATTGGTGAGCGATACGTGATCCCCCTTAATCATGTGTCGGTATATGCTTTCGAGATGATTTCCCGCATGGTGAAGGGAGTCATCTTTTTTTTAACTCATGGCAGGGCAAGATTAAACCACGATGTCGTTTTGAGGGAGATGAATTTGGATGGCAATGCTGTTCAAACCTTTGGTCTATACGCAGGAGCAGGTGGAGTGGCTGGAAACTCGCGGGATGGTGTATCAATTATTAATGGACTTTCTAAGCCGTCCGCCGCGGATGTCCTTGATTGCTCATTGGCGTCGTAAGGTCGCGCAGTACCCGAAGGCAGGGGCCAGTAGGGGAGGACGCCGGCTGATGGCCTATCTGGAGAGCATTCCTGAAGCGAAGTTTCGCAGTGTCTGCCATCAAGAAGCGAAGGAGTACGAGCGTTTGTTTTCGGGGCGGGAGGCGGTCATTCCGTCTTGTGAAAGCTTGTTCCGCAGTCGCCGAGAAGGTGGCGGCGCGATGGCTTGTATTGCCGAAGTCCGCCAATTATATATGGATAATGCGATTGTATTTAATATGTTAAACGGCGAGCGCGACGACCATATTGCACTAGAGCTGGAGTTTATGGCTGTGCTCGCGGAAGGCATGCTGGCGAAGGCCAACCTGCAGCAAAGCTGCCTGGCGCTAGCGGACGTGCAGATCCGCTTCCTGGAGGAGCATTTGTTAAAATGGGCGCAGCCGTTTGCCCAGGAGCTCATGCAAGCTACGGAAAGTCCGCTCTTTATCGGACTGGCTGAGATGCTGGATGAGTTTCTGGTCAAAGATTTGGCACAGCTTCGCGCTTGGCGGGAAAGTCAGCAGCCGGTGATGGAATAGATCGCCAAAGGACCTCAACCTTCGCTGGATCGGCGGGATGGGGTCCTTTTTGATGTTCTTCAGGTTTTCTGTGCGAGGGCTAACGAGAGGACGAACGAGAGATCTAACGCTTGCCACACGTCTTATTGGGGCCAAAAACGCCATGTAGAAATTCTAACGCTTATGACAGTGCTTATTCACCCATGTTGTGGCCAAAAACGGTGGTTATGACCGCAATAGCGTTGCTCATCGTCGTTAGAATTTTAAATGACTCCAAATTGCTCAAATAACGTTTGTCATCAGCGTTAGAGCCAACCGTGCGATGAGGTGCAGCCATCAATGGGCAAAAAAAGACGACGCAGGATAGTAATCCTTACGTCGTCTTGAGTATTGATTTAATCCAGTTCCTTGGCCGACAGATCGCGACGGCGGAACTTCATCAGAAATTCGTAGACGATTGGCACGATGACCAGCGTGAGCAGCGTCGAGCTGATCAAGCCGCCGATAACGGTGATGCCAAGGCCGCGCGAGATAATCCCTGCGCTGCGCTCCCAGCCGAAGACCAGCGGCAACAGTGCGCCGATCGTTGCTAAGGCGGTCATCAGGATCGGACGAAGCCGGGTAGCGCCCGCTTCAAGCAAGGCTTCGCGAGTGGACAAGCCTTCGCGTTCCTTATGGATAACGCGGTCGATCAAGACAATTGCGTTGGTCACGACGATCCCGATGAGCATGAGCACGCCCATCAATGCCGAGACGTTTAAGGTCTCTCCACCGATCAGCAGGCCTAACATGGCGCCGATTACGATAAATGGCAGGGAGAAGAGAATCGTAAATGGAGCCAAGCCTCCGCCAAAGGTAACGACGAGTACAAAATAGACGATGGCGATGGCTGCCAACATGGCCAGTCCGAGTTGGCCAAACGTATCGTTGATCTGTTCGGTCACGCCGCCGAATTTAACGGTCACGCCGTCCGGCAGATCCAGCTTGTCGATTTTCTCCTGCAAGCTGTTCGACGCCTTTTGTACGTCGGTGGAGGTGATTTTTGCGCTGACTTCAACGACCATCTTCCCGTCGATCCGCATGATGGAATCCGGGGAGGTGCCTTTTTCTACCTTCGCTACGTCCTTGATGGGGACTTGAATGCCGAGCGGCGAAGTCAACGTTGCATTTTCGATATCGGTAATGCTGTTATAGGTCTCGTTGTCAGCTTCAATATACACATTGTATTTCTTGCCTTCGATGGCGACCTCGGTCAGAACTGGACGCTCTCGAACCGGGCTTAGCTTCATCGCCAGTTGGCCTGGCGTTAAGCCGAGGGAGCTTAGCTTCTGTTGATCCGCAACCAGGGTGTACTGCTCATAGGTTTTGGACAGGCTGGTGTCGCCCTTTTCAAAGTTCTTCGTATCCTCTTGAATCAGGGAGAGGATTTGATCTGATACCGGCTTGATCTGCTCCAACTCGTCCCCAAACACATTCACGCTTAACGTGCTGCCGCCCAGACCGCCGGTCATCAGCTCGGACATATCGCTCCATTCCCCCTTCGGAAGCTCGGTCCGCAGGCCTTCGATGAGCTTTTCTTTTACATCGTTAAATTGTTTGGTATCCGGATCGTAGGCGATATAGAACAAAGCCGAGTTTGAGGACCCCATCCCCAGCGGATTGTCGCCACCAACGGAATATTGCATTCGATCGACGTTCGGTTGCTTCAGGATGTATTTCTCCACTTGCAGCATATCCTTCTCCACATCTTCCAGTCGAGCTCC
This sequence comes from Paenibacillus barengoltzii NBRC 101215, assembly GCF_004000745.1. Lineage (GTDB taxonomy): Bacteria > Bacillota > Bacilli > Paenibacillales > Paenibacillaceae > Fontibacillus > Fontibacillus barengoltzii. The sequence goes on along the minus strand of NZ_BILV01000032.1, from coordinate 39,684 downwards.
AGGTTCCGGAGAGTAGGTAACCATCACATATTTATCCTCTTGTTCCGGCAGGAAGCTGACGCCGACCAGCGGGTACAGGAACAAGCTGCCGATCAGCAGGATTACTGCAAGTCCAAAGGTGATCAGCTTATGGGACAGCGACCATTCCAGAATACGGCGATAGCCGCGGGCCATGCCTTTGGGCTTCTCATCGTGATCATGTTTCTTGCTGAGACCTTTGCGGAACAGCGTATGCGCCAGCGCCGGTACGAGGGTGATAGCAACCAGCAGCGATGCCAGCAGCGAGAAGACCATCGTGAGCGCAAACGGCTGGAACAGCTCCCCGACCATCCCGCTGACAAAAGCGAGCGGCAGGAACACGGCGATCGTGACGATCGTCGAGGACATAATCGGGATGAACATCTCCCGTGTTGCTTCGATGATCAGCTTGCTGCCCTTCAGCTTCTCGCCTGTCAGGGACAAGCGCCGATAAATATTCTCGATAACGACGATGGAGTCGTCGACGACGCGGCCGATGGCAACCGTCATGGCACCCAGCGTCATCATATTCAGTGTAATATCCATCTGCTTCAACGCCAAAATGGCGATCAGCAAGGACAACGGGATCGAGATAATGGAAATGATCGTCGAGCGAATGTTACGCAGGAAGATCAGGATGATCAACACGGCAAACAAAGCGCCAAACAATGCTTTGGACAGCATCGTGTTCACCGAGTCGGTGATCGGCTGACCTTGGTCCAGCAGGACCGTAAAGTTGATATGGTCGTACTGCTTGCCCAGCTCTTTGGCGGCTTCCTTGACTTCGTTCACGACGTCAACGGTGTTGGCATCATTGGATTTAACGATTTGAATACCAATCGATTCCTCCCCGTTGGTCCGGGAGATGGATTCGGCTTTGCCCACCGTCTCGATGTCAGCGATGTCGCCAAGTTTGACCGTCGGAAGGCCGGTTGGAACAGCTCCCAGAGCGCCTCCGGCGTTAGGGCCGGCTGTCGCACTTGCACCGCCCTCAGCACCTGCACCGCCCTCAGCACCTGCACCGCCAGCAGCTCCCGCGTTGCCAGCACCGCTAGTTGCACCACTAGCCGCGCCTGCCGCTGCGCCAGCGCCACTAGCCGCATCTATACCCCCAGCAGCATTGGCGCCTGCCGCGCTGTTGCCCGCTGCGCTAGCAGAGCTTGGTACGATCGGAATCGCTAAGTTTTTCAAATCATCTACGGTGGTAATGTTGCCGTCCACAACGACCGCCTTCTCGGATTCCTCCAGACTGAACAACCCCAGCGGCACGCGAAGCGCGGAGCCTTGCACGATTCCTTTGACGGTATCTTCCGTCAGACCCAGTTCCTTCAGCTTGGCTTCGTTGAACTTCAAACTAACCTCACGGACAAACTGACCCGCGATTTGCACCGAAGCAACGCCGTCCAAATCCTCGAGTACAGGTTTAATGTCGTTCTCCGTAATTCGAGTCAAATCCTCGAGACTGCCGGATTCCTTATCCGACAAACTAAGGGAAACGACCGGCATAGAGTTTAGACTAAACCGGGTGATCTGCGGCTTCTGGGCATCCTCCGGAAGCTGCACATCGTTTAATGCCTCGCGAACCGCTGCGGTGGCATTATCCAAGTTCGTATCGTAATCAAATTCAATGATGAGCGAAGCAGCGTTCTCCATCGAAGTGGAGGTTATGGTCTTAACGCCGTCAACATTATGCAGCCGCGTCTCCAGCGGCTTGGTAATCTCCTCGACTACGCCTTCCGGAGCAGCGCCCGGATAGACCGCAGTTACGCTAAGGTAGGGTACGTTAATGTTTGGAATGGTCTCCTGCTTCATCGTCAGACCGCTGTACAATCCCATGGCAGTCACGATCACGGTCAGAAGCCAGATCGCGAACTTATTACGCAGGGAAAACTGGATGATACTCTTCATATACGGGTTTCTGCTCCTCTCTTTCTATAGGTAACAAACTTCTTTTAAATATGCTGGATATATGCCTGCAGCAGTTGCTTTAATTCAGCAGAATGCGCAGCCAGTTCCGGGACGGCAGCTAAATTGGCTAGCATGCCTTTGATAATCGCGCGGCGCGGACGAAGTTCCAGAATTTCACGCTCCAAAATTTGCAGCGTCTCCAGCGCCTCCTGATGCCTGTCTGCGTCAGTGATGGCGCCAAGGTGATCGCGAAGCCGTTTGACTGCGATGATCGGATGTTGCTGCAAATCCAGGCTGCCTGGGGCCCCTTCGGTCATCAGCCGCAACGCCTCTTCGGAAATCAACGGCTCAGGACGGTTGCATAACTGATGCTCGGCTGCTAGATCAAGCAGGTCCATCAAGTGGTTTGCCATTTGATCCGGCGAGGCCGAAACATGGGGCTCGAACAGCAATCGGATGTACATGCCAACCATACCGTAAGCGATCGTTAACAGATCCCCTGTGTACGGTTCGATTTTCGGCCCATAGATCGCCTCCAGCTTGTTCTTCCCATGCTGTAACAACTTGGCGTTGTGTGCTTTAACCGAGGCAGGTTCTTTGTAGGGCGTACCGTTTTTGTGCCAATCCTGAAACTGCATAATCAAGAATTCGCGCAGCTCAAGCACCAGTTCGAGCATGACGATGATTTGACGGCGCAATTTCTCTTTAGGTGTCAATCCTTGCTGGAGCTCCACCTGCATCAAATGGTCAAGCAGCATCTGGTAACAGTAGTCGAACAAGCTCTGCTCCAGTTCCTCCTTCGATTTAAAGTGAAGGTAGAGACTGCCCTTGGACATCCCGCAAGCTTCGGCGATCTCCTGCATCGACGTGGCAGATGCACCCTTGGCCGAAAACAGCTGCATGGCCGCACGTAAAATCAGCTTCTTCTTGTCGATGGATGGATGAGACAAATAATTACTGAACCCCCTTCCTCTGACTCACGGGTTCTCATTCTGACTTAATGGTCATTTCGATTATAGTATAAAGCCCAGGCGGATACAAATGAGCGTATGTACATTTTTCCACACACCAGTAGGAAGAATTCGAGCGTTCATGTAGAATATAATCACATGCATCAATAGGTAAAGAGGGAGTAGTAAGATGAGACGGGGACTTCAAATCATTCTTATCGCCGCAATATTATTTGCTTTCTATTATTTCGGATTTGGCGTCTTCGGTAAATTTGGGGGTACGCTCGTTAGTATCTTCCAAACGCTGACCGTCATTACGATCGGCTTTGCCATTTTTATGGAGAACCGCAATCCTTCCAGCACGGTGGCCTGGATTCTCGTACTTGCTTTGCTGCCGGTTGTGGGGCTGGTGCTCTATTTTCTGCTGGGTCAAAATTACTTCAAGCGGCGTAAATTCGATAAAAAAGCGGAGCAAGATCGCCTTAGCTATGAGCGGATCGATCGCAGCGCTCGCCCGTTGCCTCGGGATTTGTCGCAGTTTACTCCCAATCAACAGCGCTTGCTGCATCTGTCCCAGCGGCTGGCTCGCACGCCATTCTCCATGGCAACCCGCACGTACGTGTTGACCAACGGGGAAGAGACATTTACGAACCTGCTGCGAGAGCTGAAGAAAGCCCAGCATCATATCCATATGGAATACTATATCTACCGTGCGGACGATATCGGACGGGAAATTCAGAAAACGCTTATAGAAAAGGCACGGGCCGGGGTTGAGGTCCGTTTTATGTTTGACGCGGTAGGCAGCATTGGCTTGCCCAAATCGTTTACCGCAGAACTGCGCGCGGCTGGAGTAAAGGTGGGGATCTACGGGCCGATGCGTTTTTTGTCTTTATCGAGCCGAGTCAATTACCGTAACCACCGCAAGATCGTGGTGATCGACGGCAATACTGGATTTATCGGCGGTCTCAACGTCGGCGACGAATATTTGAGCCGCAGCAAGACGTATGGCTTCTGGCGAGATACGCACATGCTGGTGAAAGGGGAGGCGGTCCGGTCGCTGCAGATTATTTTTCTGCAAGACTGGCAGTACGTCACCGGGGAGAAAATTATGGATCTCGCCTATTTGTCTCCGGAACTGGAACAGGGCTGCAGCGGCGCGGTACAGATCGTGCCAAGCGGGCCTGACAACGAAAGTCGGACGCTCAAAAACATCTTCTTTGCCATGATCACCTCGGCGAAGAAGTCGGTATGGCTGGCGACGCCGTATTTTATTCCGGATGAGGATATCCTGACTGCGCTGCGCGTGGCCGGCTTATCGGGGATTGACGTGCGGATCCTGTTCCCGGCGAGGCCGGATAAATGGTTACCGTTCTTGGCTTCCCATTCGTATTTCCCTTCTTTGCTGGAGGTCGGGGTGAAAATTTTCGAGTACGAAAAAGGCTTCCTGCACTCCAAGCTGCTGATCGTTGACGGGGAAGTGGCCACGGTCGGAACCGCGAACATGGATATGCGCAGCTTCCATTTGAATTTTGAAGTGAACGCACTCCTCGTGCAAAACGAGAGTGTCGCTAAGGTCGTCAACAATTTCGAACGCGATCTTCTGTCGGCGAAGCTGATCGACAAGGACGAATTTATGAATAAGAAGAAAATCCCGGTACGTCTCGCGGAATCCGCGGCCCGGCTATTATCTCCGCTGTTATAACAGGGTTAGAACCTTGTAGATGATGCGGAAAAAGGAGAGTGTACAGCATGGAACCCACATCGGAACGCAAAACCGAGCATATCCGGCTCTGTCTGGAGGAGCAAGTGAATGCGGAGGGCATCCTGAACGGATTTGAAAAATACCGCTTTCGCCATAACGCCCTGCCCGAGCTGGATTTCGCCGAGATCAGCCTCAAGACGACGTTTCTTGGCGTATCGCTGCGAACGCCGTTCTTGATCAGCTCGATGACCGGCGGCAGCCGGTTGGCCGGCGAGATCAATATGCGCCTGGCGGAAGCGGCGGAGCGGCGCGGTTGGGCCATGGGCGTCGGCTCGGTCCGGGCCGCCGTGGAGCGGGACGAGCTGGCGCCTACGTTCGCGGTGCGGCGGTTTGCGCCGAGCATACCGATCATCGCCAACTTAGGCGCGGTGCAGCTCAACTACGGCTATGGACCGGACGATTGCAAGCGGGCGGTGGAGATCGCCGGAGCGGACATGCTGGTGCTGCATCTGAACAGCCTGCAGGAGGTGTTCCAGCCGGAGGGAGATACGAACTTCGGCGGGCTGCTGCGGCGGATCGAGGAGGTATGCCGAGAGCTGCCGATTCCCGTTGGCGTCAAGGAGGTCGGCTGGGGCATCGACGGCGTGACGGCAAAACGCCTGCGTGAAGCAGGCGTCGCCTTCGTCGACGTCGCGGGCGCCGGCGGCACCTCGTGGAGCCAGGTCGAGAAGTTCCGCGGCAGCGATCCTGTGCGCCGCGCGGCTGCGGAGGCATTCGCGGATTGGGGCATCCCAACCGCCGAATGCCTCCGCGAAGTGCGGGCGGCGGTGCCCGACGCCGCCCTGATTGGCAGCGGCGGCCTGAACACCGGCGTGGACGCGGCCAAAGCGCTGGCGCTTGGCGCGGACCTGGCCGGGTTCGGCCGAGCGCTGCTCGAACCGGCCGTGCGGTCGGAGGCACAGCTGGACGCGCTGCTTGAGCGCGTTGAGCTGGAGCTCCGCACAGCCATGTTCGGCATCGGCGCCGGGAGCATTCCGGCGCTGAAGAACACATCGCGGCTCGTGCGCCGCGAGTAGCGGGGGGCGCACCGCATCCTTGATTTGAAGAAAGGGATGTTGGCCGTTCCCCTTGCCGTTTTTAAGGCATTATCCCGCTAATTCAGGTATCCCTTTCATTCAGTTCGGCAGGGAAGGGGGATTCGAATTCCTTTCGGTGGTGTTCACTTTGGGCCTTTGATCCTTTGAGCCTTTTTTTCCTTATGGGGCACCTTTTAGGGGGGGCTTTACGGGATTATCCCTTTTTGTCAGGGAGCTAGGATGGTAGGGTAGGGATATCTGCAACTGGGGACTAGGTTTAAACCTGGAGATCAGCTTCTTGAGATAATCATCTGGGGATGAGTCTTGGGGTGAAACTTGGGATGATTCGCTTCTGATGCTCTCTGTGATCAGCGCTCCCTGCAGCCTGAAGTTGTAGCTCCTCCCTGGCTGATTCAGCGGGATAATGGTGAGAGGACGCCGGCTCAAATAAGTGCGCTTGCGATAATTCCAACCAATTTAGTAAGAATTTTATTGCAATCGGGCGGAATCCCGATTATATTGAAGAAAACACCGGTCTGCGTGGACGGCAACCTGACCTCTTCTTCGATAAGAACCGGCAACCGGTAAAATACATAACGACTTCAAACCTGTGTTCATTACACGGCTTTGATGTTAAAGAGAGGGAGATGGATATGAAACCTTCATTGTGGAAGTGGAGCACGAGAACGGTGGTGACCATCGGGATTGGGGCTGCGCTCTATGGAGCGACCAGCTGGATTGGCATCCCGATTGCCCCGGATACGCAGCTTCGGCCGGCGATCGCTTTGTTGGCGATTTTTGGTGCATTGTTTGGACCGGTGGTTGGTTTTATCGCCGGATTTATCGGACATGTGATTAACGACTTGATTACCAGCGGCACCGTTTGGTGGGGTTGGGCACTTGGCTCCGGCATTACGTCGGCGTTCATGGGCCTGATTTATTTGGCGAAGGACTTCAACGCTCAGGAAGGGCAAATGAAGAAGAACCACGTGGCCTGGTTTGTGGTGTATGGAATTGTGGGGATTTTCGCTTCTCTGGCGTTTTCCGGGTATTTTGATATTCTCGTGATGGGGGAACCCAACGATAAAATTTTGGTGCAGGTTGTTTCCGCAGGGCTGGCCAACCTAGCCGTGTTTCTCATTCTGGGATTACCGGCGGTGCTGGCTTATGTGAGACGCAACCGCAGCAACTCGAATTTAAGCGTGGATAGATAGGAGTTTACTGAACAAATGCAGCCAGTCATCTCTTTCCGACATTTCAGTTTTCGGTACAAAAATCAAAGCGAACCTACGCTGAAAAACATCCACTTAGAGATCGCACGCGGGGAGAAAATATGGATCGCCGGCCCCAGCGGCTCCGGCAAGTCAACGTTAGCCCATTGTATCAATGGGCTAATTCCCTTTTCTTACGGCGGTGAAGTTTCGGGGCAGCTGCTGTTGGAAGGTCAGGATGCTTCGGCGATGACGATCTTTGAGCGCAGTCGTCGGGTCGGCACGATCCTGCAAAATCCGGATGCCCAGTTCGTTGGTCAGACGGTTGGCGAGGATGTAGCGTTCCAACTGGAAAATGAGGCGACTCCGCAGGATGTGATGAAGGAAGCTGTGTTTTCGGCGCTGGATGTGGTGGGTATGCGAGCCTTTGAAGCCCGGGGCCCGCATGAGCTCTCCGGCGGGCAGAAACAGCAGGTATCGCTGGCCGGCGTACTGTCGACGCAAGCGGATATCTTGCTGTTTGACGAGCCGCTGGCGAATTTGGACCCTGCCAGCGGGGCCAGGGCGATGCGGTTAATTGACGAGATTCACCGCAACCAAGGAAAAACGGTGATTCTGATCGAGCATCGCGTCGAGGATGTGCTGCTGGAGCATATCGATCGCGTCGTTGTCATGAACGAAGGAGAGATCGCCGCGATTGGCACGCCGGATGAGCTGCTTGCTGCAGGGATCCTCCCTCAGTATGGCCTGCGCCAGCCGCTCTACTTGGATGCGCTCTCGCATGCGGGGCTGTCGTTGTCCAACTTCACCGACTTGACTGACCCGGCTGCATTACGACTCCAAGAACCTGTTGGGATCCCGGATGGTGCAGGGGGAGGGAACGGACAGGGCGGCAGTGAACGGATGAAGGATAACGATGCGAAGATCACGGATGATGGCGATGGTCACCGGATTCAGGATGATCGCGAGCGGACGGGGGCAAGTGAGCTCCAACTGCGGGAGCGGCTTGAGACCTGGGCCGCTTCGGTTCCGCCGGTTGTACGGAGCAGCGCCGGAGAGCCGCTGCTTGAGCTGCGGGGCGTGTCGTTTGCCTATGAGCCGGGGACGAATGCAGTAGAGGACGTTTCGCTGACCGTCCGCGCTGGTGAGACGGTGGCTCTGCTTGGCAGCAACGGGGCAGGCAAATCGACGCTGTCGGGGTTGATCACCGGCTTGCTTAAGCCGAGCAGGGGTGAGATCCTGCTGTCGGGTGAGGTGATCAACGGCTGGTCGATTCGCCGACGCGGCGAAGCGATCGGCTATGTGATGCAGCACCCGCATCACATGCTGACCCAGCATATCGTGCGGGATGAGGTTCGCATTGGCCTCGCGGCACGCGGTGTGCCCGAAAGCGAACGAGATCAGCGAGCGGATGAGGCGCTGCGGATTTGCGGGTTGTACCCGTACCGCAACTGGCCGGTTTCTGCGCTGAGCTTCGGGCAGAAGAAAAGGCTGAGCATCGCAGCCATCTTGGCACTTCAGCCGCAACTCATGATTTTGGACGAGCCGACGGCGGGACAGGATTATCGGCATTATACCGAATTTATGGAATTTATCGCCCAGCTGGCTGCGGAGGGAATGGCTTTTCTGTTTATCACGCACGATATGCATTTGGCCTTGGAATATGCGGATCGGGCAGCGGTAATGGCAGGAGGTCGAATTATCGCAGAAGATACGGTGGCGCAGATTCTCGCCGATGGAGATCTTACCGCTAGAGCGAACCTGCGGGAGACGAGTCTGGCCCGCTTTGCGAAGGCTCAGGGGCTTACCTCGCCTTCGCGCTTTGTGGAAGCCTTTATCGCAGCGGATAAGAAGGTGAAACGAGCATGAACCAATCGAACGGATTGTACGTTGCTGGGGAATCTTTTTTTCATCGGATGGACGCCGCTGTCAAGCTGATCCTGCTCCTGACCTGGACGGTCGTGACTTTCCTGTTCATGGATTTGCGCGTATTTGCCATCATGTTGGCCGGCGGGGTTACGATGCTGCTGCTCGCTCGGGTTCCCTTCCGAAAAATGGCGCTGTTATTTTGGGCACTGATGGTTTTTACTGTGATTAACAGCATTTTTATTTTGCTGATTACGCCTCGCTTCGGAACGACGCTGACCGGAAGTGACACGCCGATCATCCCGCTGGGTTATGATACGATTAATGCAGAAACGTTGTTCTACGTGTTGACGCTATCACTGAAATATCTGACGCTGTTGCCGATCACGCTGCTGTTTATTTTTACGACGCATCCCAGTCGTTTCGCCGCCAGCCTTAACAAGCTAGGTGTGCCTTACAAACTGGCTTATGCGGTTAGCATTGCTTTTCGCTACATTCCCGATCTGACGAAGGAATTCCGCACGATTCTCAATGCGCTGCAGATGCGCGGGCTGGGTATCTCTCGCGGCGACGGTACGCTGTTGCAGCGGGCGCGCAATGTAACACAGGCGGTTGTGCCGCTGCTGCAATCCTCGCTGCAACGGATCGAGTCGGTTTCCGATGCCATGGACCTGCGCGGGTTCGGCACCAGGCCGCAGCGAACCTGGTACATGGGCACCGTCATGAAGGGGAGCGATAAACTGATCGCACTGCTATGCGTCGTGTTGCTGGCGACCGGGGTAGGTTTGAAGCAAAGCTTGCTTCAAGGCTTTTGGTATCCGTTTGGATAGATGATACACCAATCTCCTTGAAATATTCCCGGCGTATCGTTACTATGGTTGAAGGAAGTTGAGCAATTACACGAATGAGGAGTTGTCAATGATATGGCTTTGAAAGCAGGCATTGTGGGTTTGCCGAACGTGGGGAAGTCCACACTGTTTAACGCGATAACCCAAGCGGGGGCGGAATCCGCCAACTATCCGTTTTGTACGATCGATCCAAACGTTGGCGTCGTGGAAGTGCCGGACGAGCGGCTCGACAAGCTGACGGAACTGGTGGTTCCGAATCGGACGGTTCCGACGGCTTTTGAATTTGTTGATATCGCCGGGTTGGTCCGCGGTGCGAGCAAAGGGGAGGGACTTGGCAACAAGTTCTTGGCCCATATCCGCGAGGTGGACGCGATCGTTCACGTTGTTCGCTGCTTCGAGGACGAGAACATTACACATGTGGACGGCAAAATTAACCCGATCAGCGACATCCAAACGATCAACCTGGAATTGATCCTGGCCGACCTGGAGAGCGTGGAGAAACGGATCGAACGCGCCAAGAAAAATATGAAGGGCGGCAACAAGCAATACGCCCAAGAAGTTGAAGTTCTGGAACGGATCAAGGAGGCGTTATATAACGATCAGCCGGCGCGCAGCGTAGAGCTGACGGACGATGAGAAGCTGATCGTGCGCGATCTGCACCTTCTGACGTTGAAGCCGGTGCTGTATGCGGCTAACGTGAGCGAAGATGGCGTCAGCGATGCGGACAACAATCCTTTCGTACAGCAGGTCAAAGAATTTGCTGCGGCTGAAGGTGCCGAAGTCGTTCCGATCAGCGCCAAGGTGGAGGCGGAGATCGCGGAGCTGGAAGGCGAAGACAAGAAGATGTTCCTGGAGGAGCTGGGCCTGAACGCTTCCGGCTTGGATCGCTTAATCCAGGCAGCATACCGTCTACTGGGCTTGTATACGTATTTCACGGCCGGGGTTCAAGAAGTTCGCGCCTGGACGATTCGCAAAGGTACGAAAGCCCCGCAAGCTGCCGGCGTCATTCACTCCGACTTCGAACGCGGTTTTATCCGTGCAGAGGTTGTGTCTTATGAAGACCTCGTTGCTGCCGGTTCGATGAATGCAGCGCGCGAACGCGGCCAACTGCGGTTGGAAGGAAAAGATTACGTCGTTCAAGACGGCGACATTATGCATTTCCGTTTTAACGTTTAATTTCATTCCGAGTAACAGCGAAGCAACACTGCCTTAGGGGCGCAGCATGGATGTGAACCCTGGGGCAGTTTTTTATTTGCATTTTTTTACTTTCGAATAGAAAGTGTTCGGAGAAGTGTGCACAGTATACCTTTATCATAGAAAATATACATATGGGAGAAATTTGCGTTGTTTTCATAGATTCGAGTTTGTATACTTAATTCAAGTTTGATTCATTCTTACATCTAGGGGGAGTTTCGTCATGAGTATGGATTATGCCTTGCACCGCAAGTCCCAGTTGGATACCCGGGAATTGCTGTTGCTGGAATCCGAGGTGAAAAATCAGGGAAAAAACATGTTTGTAGCATACATTCTGTGGTATTTCCTTGGGATTGTTGGAGGACATCGTTTTTACATGAAGAAAATCGGAACGGCCGTGACCCAGTTGATCTTGTCCCTGACCGTGGTTGGGCTGATTGTAACCGGGATCTGGTGGATCGTGGATGCTTTCCTGGTACATACTTGGGTGAAACAGCATAACGCTGAGGTGGAGAACCGGATTATTGACCGAATTTTCTATGACCGCGGCAGATCTCCGGAGTTTCCGATTTAAATATGTGGACCAAAAGCGATCTGACCACGAGTGAGCTGCTGCTTTTGAATTCGGAGATGAATAAGCGCGAAAAATCGCTGGGTCTGGCGTATCTGATGCTGCTGGCCGGTCATTTGGGCGTGCATCGTTTCTATTTGAAGCGCATCGCCAGCGGGGTGATCCAGCTGTGTTTATTCGTTCTGGCGATTGGACTTTATTTTGTGTTTGCGATTGCGACGGCGATTGAAAGCGTGGATTCGCCCGATACGAGCTATTCGCTGTTTTTGCTTATCCCTGTCATCCTCTTTGGATTGGCGCTGACCGTGTGGGTTATTGTCGATGCTTGCTTGCTGCCTGGCATCGTCCGGAATTGGAACGCAAAGCTGGAGCAGTCGCTGATCGAACAAATCGCTGCCCTTCGCTCGCCGGCAGGCTTTACGAAGCCCGGCGCGGATGGGTTAGGGGAGGGCAGCCGCCCGCTTGACATCTAGGAAGCGGCGTTTCATCCATTTCATGAAAAGGCGCCTTTGCGGCGTCTTTTTTTGAGGGGAAATTGGAAGCAGGAAGTTAGAGGTCTGGGCGAAGGTGATCTAGCCAAAACATGACCTCCATGATATAATAAAAAGTCGTCTATCCCTGAAATAATAATCAGCGGATAAGCGGTTTTTTATAGGATCTTGTGATCGAATGAAGAGAGGTGATATCCCTTGTTGGACCGACTACAATCCTTGGCTGACCGTTACGAGAAGTTAAGTGAACTGCTCTGCGATCCAGACGTAGCGAACGACTCGAAACGACTGCGGGATTACTCCAAAGAACAATCGGATTTACAGCCGGCTTATGAGGCGTACACCGAATATAAGAATGTAATCGGAGAGCTGGAAGCGGCCAAAGCGATGCAGGCCGAGAAGCTGGATGATGAAATGCGCGAAATGGTCAAGATGGAAATCGAGGAACTGACCGCGCGCCAGCAGGCTTTGGAAGAGAAAATTCGCATTTTGTTGCTGCCAAAGGACCCGAATGACGATAAAAACGTAATCGTAGAAATTCGCGGCGCGGCCGGAGGAGACGAGGCGGCTCTGTTCGCTGCCGACTTGTACCGGATGTATACGCGGTATGCCGATTCTCAAGGCTGGCGCGTCGAAGTGATGGATATGAATGAAAGCGACCTAGGCGGATTCAAAGAGGTTATCTTTATGATTAACGGCAAGGGCGCATACAGTAAACTGAAATACGAGAGCGGCGCGCATCGCGTGCAGCGTATTCCAGCGACGGAATCCGGCGGACGGATTCATACGTCGACCTCGACGGTTGCCGTGTTGCCGGAAGTTGAGGAAGTGGATATCGAGATTTTGGATAAAGATATCCGGGTCGATACCTTCTGCTCCAGCGGTGCAGGCGGTCAATCGGTTAACACGACCAAATCTGCCGTGCGGGTGACTCATATCCCAACCGGTATCGTGGCTACTTGCCAAGACGGCAAATCGCAGAACTCTAATAAAGAGAAGGCGCTGCAAGTATTGCGTGCCCGCATCTATGATATGAAACGTCAGGAAGAGGAAGCGAAATACGCTGGCGAACGGAAAAGCAAAGTGGGTACCGGGGACCGCAGCGAACGGATTCGGACTTACAACTTCCCGCAAAGCCGGGTGACCGATCACCGGATCGGCTTGACCCTGCATAAGTTGGATCAGGTCATGAACGGCGATCTGGATGAAATCGTATCGGCGTTGACGATTGCCGAGCAAGCTGAACTGATGGAAAAAGGAGAATAACGTGTTGCACAATGAAGGATACCGGATGTCCGGTGCAATGACGATATGGGAAGCCCGTAAAGAGGCTTCTTCTTTTTTAGCGGCGGCGGGCGTGCGGGAGCCCGAGTCGAATGCGGAGCTGCTGCTCCGCCATGTGCTGGGCCTGACGGGCGCGGCGTATTTGGCCGCGCTGCGTGACCCGTTCCCGGCGGACAAGCGGGACGCCTGGGAAGCGGTGATCCGCCGCAAAGCGGCGGGTGAGCCAGCGCAGTATATTATCGGGGAGCAGGAGTTCTACGGATTGACCTTCCGGGTCAATCCGGCGGTACTGATCCCCCGCCCAGAAACGGAGCTGCTGGTGGAGCGCATCGCGTTGGAAGGCGATGCGCTGTGGCCCGGCGGCGCGCCGTACGCCGCCGACATCGGCACGGGCAGCGGCGCGATTGCCGCAGCCCTGGCCCACCTGCGCCCAGCATGGCGCGTCGCGGCGAGCGATATCTCGCCGGACGCCCTGACGGTGGCGCAGGACAATGTCCGGCGGCTCGGCCTCGCGGTGACGTTCAAGCAGGGGGACCTGCTTGAACCTTTTGCCGGCGAGCCGCTGGACATCGTGGTGTCGAATCCGCCGTATATACCGGCGGAGGACATCCCGCACCTGCAGCCAGAGGTGCGGGACTATGAGCCGCGCGGCGCGCTGGATGGCGGTCCGGACGGGCTCGCGCCCTACCGGACCATGATGGCGCAGCTCGCGCTGCTGCCGCGGCCGCCTCGCCTCATCGGCTTCGAGCTCGGCCAAGGCCAAGCGGCCGACGTCGCGGCCCTGCTCCGCGCCGCCGGCCATTGGGACGAGATCGTGACCGTCCCCGATCTCGCCGGTATCGACCGTCACGTGCTCGGAATCGCACGAGGGTAACCCGCGCGGCTGCAAAGTTCGATGGCCGCGCCGGGGCTTCCCCTTTCTGCCGATTCTATGAAAATGGGTGGATCTCCTCAACCAAAAGCCGCTATTTTTGGAAGGATAGTTTCATAGAATGTGGTATCTCAAGCCGAAAGGAGGAGATATCACATGGCGTTTACACTGACGTTTCCGTACGCGCAAGCTGCCGGCGTCGGCCAAGGGTATTTCGTGGCCGCCGACCCGCTGGGCCCAACCGGGATTGTAACGGTTCAGGCTACAGTGGGTAACGTCGAACTCCGGATTACCCGGTACAACGCTCCTGACTTTATTCAGACTGTAACGCAAGGCAGCACATTTTCCGTTCAACTGAGCAACATCCAAACGATCGGAATTTTTGCGCTGACGGCAGCGACGGGAACGATCACCTTGATCACTCCCGTATAACCTGCTCCCCCTCCATTCCCTTTCTTATCCCGACCCCACTAGGGCGCCGGCGCACGCGTCGGCGCTCATTTTTTTGCAATAAGTCTGTCTTTTGCCCTCTTTTTAAGGATTATCCCGTTGCATCAGTTGCTGTGTACACTCGAAACAACAATAGAGACTACCTATGGGGGAAAGGTTCGTTTCCTACCTCTGAACGAAGGGGATAATGGTACAAAGAAGACGAAAGGGATAATTATGCAATGAGATGCCGGAATTGTACATAGGCGACATTAGAGCCCAAGAGCCGGATTGGTTTCGGAGCTGGTTTTAATCTTAGCACTGGCGTATTATTCGAGTTTTATGGTAAATGTATCTATTCGGGTCCTCTTTTTGAGGATTATCCCGTTGCATCAGATCGTAGGGGGACGCGTAACAATAAAGACTGAGGAAAACAATGAGTAACGGTAACAAAGGATGAAGAAGTAGTTTCCTGGACTCCTCATTCCTGAGTGAGAGGGATAACCTGGAAAATAGGGACGAGAGCAAGTTCTTCTTTCTGATCGATTTGGATATGGTTGAGACGATGAGTATCCTTCCTGCCTGAGCGAAGGGGATAGTGGTGTAAAGGCGTAAGAGGATACTCCTTTCTGAACGAAAGGGATAGTAGTGTAAGAAGGAATAGGAAGGCACCTCTCATCTGATCAAGGGGGATAATGGTGTAAGAAGGGGGAGGAAAGAACTTGCCATCTGAACGAAAGGGATAATGGCGTAAAAAGGTGTAAGAAAGCTCCCCCATCTGATCAAGGGGGATAATGGTGTAAGAAGGAGTAAGCAAACACTTCCCATCTGAACGAAAGAGATAATGGTGTAAGAAAGCGTAAGAAGGCTCCCCCTATCTGAACAAAAGGGATAATGGTGCAAAGAGTGGCAAGGTGAGAGGGGAGCGCGTGAGAAAAAGAGAAAAGAGTGAAGTTAGTTCGAGTGGAAAAGTGGCGGAAGGAGGAGATAGATGGTCATTTTCTTCTTTCTGAGCGAAAGGGATAATCGTGTGAAGAGGGGGAGGAAGGTACAGCAAGGCAAGAGGGGCAAGGGATGAGGGAGACGTGAGAAATGACGCCATGGGGCAAAATAAGTCTAAAAAGGTAACCTTTTGACGCTGTGACTCGTTATTTGAGTCGTAGGGCTCATTTGTAGTTAGGCCGGGTTTCTTTTAAAGTAAAGGTACGGGGTTTTTAGATCAAGAAAAGAGGATGTTCATGCTGAGCAAACTGAAAAAAATCGATTACTCCATCGTCGTGATCCTGTTGCTGCTCATGGCCATCAGTATTGCGGTGTTGTACAGCGCTACGTCAAACACCCAATATCATGGCTATCACATTCGCATGCTTGCTTATTATGCGCTGGGGTTTGTTGCCTTTTTTGGAGTTTCGATTGTCGACTATCGGCTGCTTGTGAAATATGCGCCTTACTTGTACCTGTTTGGCTTCGGGCTGTTGATCGTCGTTATGTTTATTGGTAATACCTACTATAACGCAACCGGTTGGTTGACGATCCCGGTCATTAATCAGAGTTTTCAGCCGGCGGAGTTTTTTAAGCTGCTGCTGGTTCTTTTTCTCGGGTTTTTGTTGCTGCGCAAGCGCAAGCTTCGTCTGTCCTTTTGGCGGGACGTTGTACCGATCTGCTTGCTTACTTTTATCCCGTTTGTTGCGGTTATGGCCCAAAACGACTTGGGGAATGCACTCAGCTATGTCGTGATTTTGGCGGGCATGTTATGGATTGGGAATATTAAATATTGGCATGCGCTGATTGCGCTTGTGATTTTTGCCGGCTCGGTGATCGGTGGTATCACGGCGTACAAAGCGTACCATGATCAAGTGTACAACTTCTTCGTCGAAATCGGCCGGGAACACTGGATTAACCGGATTGATCCTTGGCTCATGCCGGAGAAAGCGTCTGAGGACGCCTCCTACCACACTCGAAACGCCAAGTTAGCCATTGCCTCTGGGGGCATGACTGGAGAAGGGTATATGAAAGGGGAAACGGTGCAGTCGGAACGGGTACCGCTGACCTACTCGGACTCGATCTTTGTGGTGATCGCTGAGGAGTTTGGTTTTATCGGGAGCTCGGCGCTACTGCTGTTGTATTTTGTACTGATTCATCGGCTCATTCTGATCTCTCTGGAGACTCGTGAAACCAGTGGGCCCTACTTAATAGTGGGGATTGTGGCAATGCTGTTGTATCAGATTTTCGAAAATATCGGCATGTTCATTGGCCTCATGCCTTTGACAGGGATTACTTTGCCCTTCATCAGCTATGGCGGTACTTCGCTGTTAATTAACATGGCGAGCATCGGCGTGGCGATGAGTATCCGGATCTATGGGCAAGAGAAGGAGGAAGAGAATCCTCCTGTGGCTTCGTCGGCTCCTACGTCGCGTTATGCCTTGCTCCGGTCCAAACGTCAATCGGAAAATCGGGGGTAAAATTTTTACTAGATTCCTAGATTTCTAGGTTTAGAAGTCTCTTAACCGGACATACTGATAGACATCAGCGGCTGAAATACCGGTTTGGTTAGGAGCAAGGAATCATGGGTAAACGTTCTTTTTCCCGTCAGAAAATCGCACTTATCTTTTTTTCGATTGTGATGTTGATGATGTCCTGGGAAGGGCAATTGGTTGATACAGCCGCGGCGGCAGGGGCACAAACGGTGATTTCGCAGATTCCTCAGGAATCGATTCGGCTGCGCATTTTGGCTAACTCGGATGGAGCTGCGGATCAACTCGTCAAGCGTCGTGTTCGCGATGCTGTCGTTGAGCAAATGAACGGCTGGGTTGCACAGCTGGACAATCCGCGGAGTCTGGAGGAAGCACGCCGGATCATCCGTGAGCATCTGCCAGCCATCGAGGAACAAGTTGGTCAAACGCTTAAGCAATATGGTAAAAACTACGATTATCAAGTTGAGCTCGGCACCGTGCCGTTTCCGACCAAAATGTATGGCGGCGCTGTTTATCCAGCGGGCGACTACGAAGCGCTGCGCGTGACGCTGGGCGAAGGCAAAGGGAAAAACTGGTGGTGTGTATTGTTTCCGCCGCTATGCTTCATTGACGCCGGGAGTGGGGATGCGCTGGCAAAGGACGCTGGGGCTGTAACCACAGCAACGGCAAAAGCCTCGGCTGACGGGAGTGCGGGTGATGCCGTTCAGGTTGAACCGCAGGAGACAGAAGTGCGTTTCTTCCTGTGGGATATGCTGGTGAAGCTCTGGAACTGGATTGTTAGTCTATTTGCTTAATGATTTATATATTGAGAACTGTTTAACCGTTCGGGGATGCCGGGCGGTTTTTTTGCGGGCTATGCGCAAGGCGGGGTTCGGGTATAATAGTAGAATATATTATTGAACAGTTTGGGATGAACAAGTATGAGCCGACAGGAATCTATGAATTTCAATCAAACGGAACATCGCGGGGATCTCCCTGCTTTAAAAGAAGTAACCCCCAAAACGACACGTTGGTGGCGTATCCAGCCTGGAACAGGAGCTGGGGCTGAAGTGTCGGATGATGTGGCTGCGGAGGAAGCGGCGGCGCTGCAAGAGGCCGCCGCTGTACTCGCCTCCGGCGGGACGGTGGCGTTTCCGACGGAGACGGTGTATGGGCTTGGTGCAGATGCGCGGAATACGGCGGCGGTGGAGGCAATTTTTGCCGCCAAGGGCCGTCCGTCCGACAATCCGCTCATCGTGCACATCGCCGACGTGAGCCAGCTGGACGGACTCGTCACGGAAGTGAACGAGACGGCACAGCGGCTGATGGAGGCGTTTTGGCCCGGGCCGCTTACGCTGGTGCTGCCCGTGGCCGAAGGCGCTGTCTCGCCGCGCGTGACGGCGGGGTTGTCTACCGTGGGCGTGCGCATGCCCGCCCACGACGTGGCGCTGCGGCTCATTGCCGCAGCGGGATGCCCGGTGGCGGCGCCCAGCGCCAACCGGTCGGGGCGCCCGAGCCCCACGTTGGCGAGCCACGTGGGCGAGGACTTGTCCGGCCGCATTGACGGCATCGTCGACGGCGGGCCCACTGGGGTGGGCCTGGAGTCGACGGTTGTGGAAGCCGGCCGGGACGGGGTTGTCACCGTGCTCCGCCCTGGCGGGATCACGGTGGAGCTGCTCGCCCGCGTGGCTGGCGCGGGCGTGCGGCTGGACGCCGCCCTGCAGCCGAAGGCGAAGGCGGGCGGCGAAGCGGCCCCTGGCCCGGCGGCTGCGCCTCGCGCGCCGGGCATGAAGTACACGCACTATGCGCCGCAGGGCGTGTTGCACATTGTGCGCGGGTCCGCCAACCGGGTGGCGGACCGCATCCAGGCCGAGCTCGCGGCGGCCGCGGCGCGCGGGGAGAAGACGGGCGTGCTCGCCTTCGACGAGCGCCTCCCGTCCTACCGCGCCGACTGTGCGCTCTCGCTCGGCCGCGAGGACGAGCTGGAGACGGCGGCGCACCGTCTCTACGCTGCGCTCCGCCGCTTCGACGATTGCGGCGTCACGTACATTCTCGCCGAAGCCTGCCCCGAAGACGGACTCGGCTCGGCGGTGATGAACCGGCTGCTGAAAGCTGCCGGTCACCGGGTGATTGAGGCCGGCGGAGATTCGGAAGAGGGCAGGGGGTGAGGTCATGATCCGCATCGGCCTGGCCGGCTGGGGCGATCATGACGATTTATACCCTGCCCGAACGCCGGCCAAAGACAAGCTCGCTTGGTACGCGAAGTTTTTTAACGTGGTCGAGGTGGACAGTTCGTTTTATGCTGTACTGGGCGAGGAGGTCTATCGCCGCTGGTTGGCGGAGACGCCGTCCGATTTCACGTTTATTATCAAAGCGTACCAAGGGATGACTGGACATAGCCGAGGGAAAACGCCCTTTGGCGGTCCCGGAGAGATGTTCCAGGCCTATCTCGATTCGATTCACCCGGTGGTGGAGTCGGGCCGGCTCAAAGCTGTAATGTTCCAATTTCCACCTTGGTTCGATTGCACGGCGGAGCATGTCCGGCAGCTGCGCGCAATCCGTAAATGGATGGGCAACTTGCCGCTGGCGTTGGAGTTTCGCCATCAAAGCTGGTTCACGCCCGCTAACCGAGAACGCACGTTGGAGTTCATGCGGCAGGAGGGCTGGATCCATATCGTTTGCGATGAGCCCCAGATCGGCCAAGGCTCCGTACCCACGGTGCTGGAGCCCACTGACCCTGAGTTAACGATCGTTCGCATGCATGGACGAAATGCTGCGGGTTGGAGTCAAGCCAGCGCGCCCAATTGGCGGGAGATTCGCACGTTGTACCGTTACTCGCTGGAGGAGTTGCAGGAGTGGGTTGACATGCTGGACCAGCTGCTCAGCAAAGGGACCCAGGAAATCTGTATGGTCTTTAACAACAATTCCGGCGGGGATGCAGCATCTAACGCTTTGGATATGATGGGCCTGCTGGGTCAATCGCCACGGGAGCTTCCACCGCATCAGATTGATTTGTTCGGCGGTTGGGAGGATTAGTGGAATGAACGTTTCGCCTGCTGAACTAAAGGGAAGCTTAAGGTGTCTTGGTACTGTGTAGGCACGTGCGACGATGGTTGCCGCTTTTAGCGGTAAAAAGTGACGTTATTATTAGAGGTAAGGATATGTTTTGAGTAAATAGCGGTAAATCATGGTGTTATTTTTACGGATTTCGGAATTACAGGCGTCTAAAGGGCAGTTTAGCGGTACAAAATACCGTTATTTGTCCAACTTTCCCCATGTGTTGAGAAAATAACGTCGTCTTTTACCGCTAATTTCACATTGCTGGGGGAGTTCCACTATTGTTGGTGGGAGCTCCTCCATTGATCGGAGATCCTCTGCTGTTGGGAGCTCGCCGTTAATGGTGGGGCTCACTTGATAGGAATGCACAAAGAAGGCTGCGTGAAGTCATGAACCGGGACCTGTCCGCATATGGTTGTACAAAAGACGGACAAAGGGGACTTACGGTTATGGCAGAGGCTTATGAGCGGCTGGGAGAGCTGGTGACGATCCTGCTGATGGCGATTGCGCTGGGCATGGATGCTTTATCGCTGGGTGTCGGCATCGGCATGAAGGGAGTCCGGCGGAAAGATGCGTTCCGCATCGGGACGATGGTGGCTCTCTTTCACGTGTTAATGCCTCTGTTGGGAATTGCAGCGGGACAGTATGTCGGTGCGCTGCTGGGAAGCTTGGCACGGTATGTGGCAGGCGGACTTCTATTCCTGCTTGGGACGCATATGATCGTCAGCTCGATCAAAGGCAGCGGCGTACAGTCCATCAACCATCGGACTTGGTTAGGTGCGCTGCTATTTTCGTTAAGCGTCAGCATCGATTCGTTTTCCGTCGGGGTGTCGCTGGGCATGTTCCATGGAGACTGGCTCCTGACGGTGCTGGCCTTTGGATTTTTTGGCGGGATCATGTCCTTGTTTGGACTGGCGATGGGACGAGGCATGGGGCGTTCGCTGGGCGATTACGGGGAGGCGGCTGGCGGAGCAATCTTGCTGGCGTTTGGACTATTGTTTATCTTTTGAAACCGAGGCCTTTCGTGATAAAATAAGGTCCAAACGCGGGTAAGCTTTCCCGCTGAATATGGAGGTGAAAGGGCATGCGCATCTTGTTTGTATGTACCGGAAATACCTGCCGCAGCCCGATGGCCGAAGGGATGCTGCGCAAGCTGGCGCGGGACCGGGGGCTGGACGTGGAAGTCCGCTCGGCTGGCGTAGCCGCCATGAAAGGGGCCTCCATTTCCCGTCATGCGGAAGCGGTGTTGCGGGACCGGGGGATTAAAGAGACTTTCGAATCTACCCCTCTTTATGCCGAACTGGCGGAGTGGGCTGATCTGATTCTGACACTGACGCAAGGGCATAAGCGCCAGGTGATCCATTCATTTCCGGAGACAGCCGATAAAATATTTACATTAAAAGAATACGTTGAAGAAGACGCCTCCATATTAGCTACCTTGGAGGAGTTCCGACGCCTTGCGGCGGATCGGGAGCTGGCGCGAGCGCTGGGGAAGGAGTGGCCTGCGGAGCAGCAGCGGCGACTGGATGAGCTGCATCTTCGGCTGCCCGCGTTCGATATTTCCGATCCGTTTGGCGGTTCGCGAGCAGACTACGACCGAACGGCGGCGGAGATCAGCGCAGCGCTGGAGAAGCTGATCGCCAAGCTGGAGCGCGGCGAGGGGCATTAAACCAGTTGCATTTGCTGCGCGGATGCTTTATTCTAATAGCAGAAGTTTAAGCTCCGATGTAACTGGCGACAAGAGTGGATCAAACCACGATGGAGCATCGGAGAATACGGCCGGTCGCCTGGGCAAAGAGCACGACGCACGTCAGTTGCGTTATGCTCTTTTTTTGTTGGTTGGGTTTGAACGAAGCGGACGGACATCCGTTTGCGGTTCGCCTTTCTCTGATATAATAAGGACAGTCTTTGTGACATGTTGTTTGGTTTGCGGAGAAAGGAGCTGGCATCACATGGAACAGGAAGAGCTCGGTACCCTGCGGGCACTGGTAGCAACAATTGCAGAGGAAGTAGCCGTTGCAGCTCATCTGGGTCCGGGGAAGCTGCTGGTCATCGGGGCCAGCACGAGTGAAGTGGCGGGCAAACGAATTGGCACGAGCGGAGCTGAGGACATCGCGGCTGAGCTGTGGGCGGGAATTGAACAGGTTCGGGCCAAATACGGCTTTGACGTCGCCTTTCAATGCTGCGAGCACTTAAATCGTGCGCTGGTGGTTGAACGGGCGGTGCTGGAGCGATTTTCCTTGACGGAAGTTGCTGCGGTTCCCGTGCCGAAGGCAGGCGGTTCGATGGCCGCTGCAGCCTATCGGCGTTTGTCGGACCCGTGCCTGGCCGAGACGCTTGAAGCCCATGCCGGGATCGATATCGGCGAAACGCTGATCGGCATGCATTTGCGGCGGGTGGCGGTGCCTTTTCGTCCTTCACTGCGCCTGGTTGGGCAAGCACGCGTTACAGCAGCGACGACCCGTCCGAAGCTGATCGGCGGGGAACGAGCCGTTTATACGCTGCCGCCGGATTCGGATTCCACGCTTTGCGATTAAGTATAGATTAGATTCTAAGGAGGACAACGGAAGATGGAAAATTTGAGAAAGCAAGATCCAGCGGTACTGGAGGCTATGAATCTGGAGCTCAAGCGTCAGCGTAACAACATTGAGCTGATCGCTTCCGAGAACATCGTCAGTGAGGCGGTTATGGAAGCGATGGGATCCGTGCTCACAAACAAATACGCTGAAGGTTATCCAGGCAAACGGTATTACGGCGGCTGCGAACGCGTAGACATCGTGGAAAATATCGCCCGCGATCGGGCCAAGGAATTGTTTGGCGCTGACCACGCCAACGTTCAACCGCATTCCGGAGCACAAGCGAACCTTGCGGTTTACCTGGCTGCCCTCAAAACTGGCGACACCGTGTTGGGGATGAACCTGGCGCATGGCGGTCACTTGACCCACGGCAGCCCGGTCAACGCTTCCGGTTTGTACTATAATTTCGTGGCTTATGGGGTACAAGAAGATACGTTCTTGATCGATTACGATGAAGTGCGCAAAGCCGCTTTTAAGCATCGTCCACGTCTGATCGTGGCTGGAGCGAGCGCATATCCGCGGATCATCGATTTCGAGAAGCTGGCTTCGATCGCCAACGACGTAGGTGCGTTGTTTATGGTCGACATGGCGCATATTGCCGGTCTTGTGGCTGCGGGCTTGCATCCAAACCCGGTTCCACATGCTCATTTTGTGACGACCACCACCCACAAGACGCTGCGCGGACCACGCGGCGGGATGATTCTGTGCAAGCAGCCTTGGGCAGCCGCGATTGACAAAGCGGTATTCCCTGGTACGCAAGGCGGCCCGCTGATGCACGTGATTGCTTCGAAAGCAGTGGCCTTGGGCGAAGCGCTTCAGCCTTCTTTTAAAACTTATGCCCAAAATGTAGTGAAGAACGCTAAAGTCCTGGCGGAAACGCTGATGTCCGAAGGCCTTAACATCGTATCCGGCGGCACAGATAACCACCTGATGCTGGTGGATACGCGCAACCTGAACATCACAGGGAAAGACGCCGAGCAAGTTCTGGATTCGATCGGGATCACGGTGAACAAAAATGCGATTCCGTTCGACCCAACCAGCCCATTCATCACCAGCGGTATCCGCATCGGTACGCCGGCGGCGACTTCCCGCGGCATGGATGAGGAAGCGATGAAGGAAATTGGGCAGATCATCGCTACTGTGCTGAAATCGCCGAAGGACGAAGCGGTGTTGGATAAAGCGCGTAAACAGGTGTCGGCATTAACGGATCGGTACCCGCTGTATCCAAATCTTCAATATTAATTTGAATTTATCTAGAGCAAAACCGGGAGCACTTCGCTCCCGGTTATTTGGCGTTTCATGAATTTTTCCTCATCTTGGACGAAGCTTAACCGTTTTCCCTCCAAGCCTCCATATTTAATTCATTGTTAAGTGCCGCAGCAGCCATGGCTCCGGAAGAAGCTGCTGCAATCGCTTGATGGCGCATCGTAATTGCGTCTCCAGCGCTAAATACCCCTGGCACGGTAGTTCTTCCGAATTCATCGACGACAATCGTTCCCGCTTCGGTCATCTCACATCCTAAGGCTTCAGGGAGGTCCGATCCGATCTTTAGATCCGGTCTAAAAAAAATCCCCCTGCATGCAATGGCTGTACCGTCCTCGAGAACAACCTGCTGCACGATCCCTTCTTCCGATTCAATGGAACGGATGGGAGTGTCATATAGAGGGACTCCATGGCGTCGTAAATCCTCGCGATCCGCTTCGGTCAATCCGTCGGGACCATTCGTGCACAAGGTAAAGCGATCCGTCCAGCCGGAAATCAGCGGGATGAAGTGCATGGCATCTGCTCCGGTTGATATGATTACCCAAGGCTCGTCGCGTAGTTCCCAGCCGTCGCAATAAGGGCAAACGAAGGCGCTTTTTCCATAAACCTCAGCCAGCCCCGGAATATTCAAGGGACGATCCTTCATGCCAACGGCAAACAGCAACTTCTTACTGTGAAGGGTTGCGCCTCGGGAGGTCGTGATTTGAAAATTGCCATTCGAGCCGGTAACGAGATGGGCTATATCTTCCATAAAAGTGATGCCAGGATAACGTGAGATTTGTTCCTTGGCTAACCGCCGCAGTTCCCCGGGGGGAATTCCGTCGCGCGTCAGGAATCCGTGGGCCTCACGGGTCACCGCGTTGCGGGGGCGTCCTTCATCGAGGACCACTGCGTGTTTTCGGGCCCTTCCCAGCATCAGGGCGGCACTCAGGCCGGCAGGGCCGCCGCCGATAATGACAGCATCAAGCATACTTTAATACACCTCCATGGATCTATTATATCCATAATTAAAATACAAGAAGCGTTAAATCACTTCTTGTGGACGGGGAACCTCCCAGCTGCGACTGCCGCATCCACCACCGTCTGTATCGTATGCTCCTGTAGGTATTGATTGAGCTGACGTTCAGCACCGTCCATGACCTGTTTAACGAGACAGACGTTCCGGTTAGGATTCAGGTTGGATTGTCCGCGTTCCTCCTGATCTTGTTCAGCAAGCAACTGATGCTGTTGGGATGATATGTTGGAACATTCGAACAGGTGCTGGCGGCCTTCGATTGCCTGTATTACTTCAAGAAACGTTATTTGATCTGCAGGCTTCGCCAGTTCATAGCCGCCGTTTACACCTGGAACAGCCCGGACGATGCCGTCTTGCCGCAACTTGGACATAATTTTAGAAAGATAGCTCTCCGAAACGCCAAGCGCAGCGGACAATGGTTTGATTCCAATGTTCTGGCCACGATCCACGCTTGCCAAGTGAATGAGAGCATGCAGCGCATAATCGGTACTTTTGGAATACTGAATGGCAGTTCCTCTCCTCTGTTAATTATGGACTTAATATATCCATATTAACGAGGGCTTTTCCACATTGTCAAGACGATCTGCGAGAGAGTGCGGTGTTTTTCGGCCCCGACGGATCTTTTAAAGGATGAGTGACGTTTTTATGACGGCTTTCTGACAAGTTGGCGTGAGGGTGAAAATGCCATCTTGGAGTGATATAATAGACAAGATTTGTGGACGTTCGAAGAATGGGAACGAACAAGCAAGTAAAGACTTAGCAATAAAACCGGAGGGAAGAACGAAATATGAGAAAACTGGTGGTATGTGATCACCCTTTGATTCAACACAAACTGACTTTTATCCGCGACATGCGCACGAACACTAAGGATTTTCGTGAACTGGTAGATGAAGTAGCGACGTTGATGGCTTATGAAATTACGCGGGACATTCCGCTCGAGTCAATCAAAGTGCAGACGCCGGTTGCTGAGGCCGAGTCGAAGGTCATCTCTGGGCGGATGCTGGGGCTGATTCCGATTCTCCGCGCCGGGCTGGGCATGCTGGACGGAGTGTTGAAGCTGCTTCCTGCGGCGAAGGTGGGACATGTCGGCTTGTTCCGTGATCCGGATACGCTGCAGCCAGTTGAGTATTACATCAAGCTTCCTACGGATGTTCAGGAGCGCGAGCTGATTGTGATCGATCCGATGCTGGCTACTGGGGGATCCGCTATTGCGGCGATTACCGCGTTGAAGAATCGCGGCTGCACGCAGATCAAAATGATGAACCTGATTGCCGCGCCGGAAGGGGTCAAGGCGGTGCATGACGTGCATCCGGACGTTGACATTTATGTCGCGGCATTGGACAGCCATCTGAACGAACATGGCTATATCATTCCGGGCTTGGGCGATGCCGGTGATCGGTTGTACGGCACGAAGTAAGCCAAACGCCTGAATCAAGCCTCCAACGTCTTAGGAGATGGTTGGGGCGAAGGCGTAGGGCATAGGGCCGGTTTAACGGCAAATTGTACCGTTAATTTTCTATTATTTGCGCAATGAAGAGAAATAACAGTAAATCCTGTCTCTAATTTGGCCGATCTCAGCGAAAATGCGGGATTGCGCCGAAATTAACGGTAGCTTTTACAGCTAATCGAGGCACTTATGCCGGATATCCCAAAATTAACGGTAGCTTTTACAGTTAGTTGCTGCGAGACAGGCAGACGACAACAACTTATTTTGATTACCTCTATATGGAAGGAATTGAGTAGGGTGAGCAAGATTAAAGTAATGACGATCTTCGGCGTTCGACCCGAAGCGATTAAAATGGCGCCGCTGATTCTGGAGCTGCAGAAGCATCCCGACAAAATCGAATCGGTGGTGTGTGTAACGGCCCAGCACCGTGAAATGCTTGATCAGGTGCTGGACGTCTTTAAGATCGTTCCGGACTATGATCTGGACGTCATGAAGCCCAACCAGACGCTGAACGAAATTACGATTCGTGTGCTGCAAGGATTGGAGGGCGTCCTGAAGGAGGCCAAACCCGACATTGTGCTTGTGCACGGTGATACGTTAACGACTTTCTTGGCAAGTTATGCTGCTTTCCTGCAACAGATCAAGGTGGGGCATGTCGAGGCCGGATTGCGGACGTGGAACAAGCTCTCCCCTTATCCAGAAGAGATGAACCGGCAGTTGACCGGCGTTTTAGCTGATCTTCATTTTGCTCCGACGGAATGGTCAGCTGGAAATTTACGTAAGGAAAATAAACCGGGGTCAGCTATATATGTCACAGGCAACACGGTGACAGATGTGTTTCAATATACAGTACAGCCGAATTACACAAATTCTGTGCTGGACTGGGCCGCTGGAAAGCGGCTTATTCTCATGACGGCGCACCGCCGCGAGTCGCAAGGCGAACCGCATCTGAATATCTTCCGCGCCGTAAGAAGAATTGCCGATGAGTTTGAGGATATAGCCATCGTGTACCCGGTTCACCCAAGCCCTGCGGTCAGGGAGCCGGCTTATGCAACGTTGGGCGATCATCCCCGTATTAAACTTATTGATCCATTAGATGTGGTGGATCTGCACAACTTCTACCCTCATACGCATTTGATACTTACGGATTCGGGCGGTTTGCAGGAAGAGGCACCATCCTTTGGTGTTCCGGTGCTAGTGCTTCGTGATACGACGGAGCGGCCCGAAGGGATCGAAGCGGGGACGCTGGAGTTAGTCGGCACAAATGAGGAGATGGTTTATGAACGGACAAAGGCGTTGCTTAGCGATCAAAAGCTATACGAATCGATGAGCCGGGCAGCGAATCCGTACGGCGATGGACAAGCATCTCAAAGAATTGTCAATGCGATTTGTCACCATTTTGGATTTTTGAAGGATCGTCCGGAGGAATTTCACAGAAAGTTCACAAACTAGCGAAAATTTGTTTTGATCGCGAGCCCAAAAAAGTATACAGTATTACTGTACGCTGTATGCGTTTTATTCAGGATTGCAAGGGCAAATTTAGCATTTCATGGCTTTAAATCACTAAAAAACCTCAATTGACAATAACTCTTCACAATTAGTAAAATAAATTGGGATTATTAGGGTGATTTGAGATGAAAGACCCGATTAAACCTGATAAAAACAACAACAGCGTATGGAAGGCTGTCGCTGTGGTAACCGCTTTAGGAACGAACTTTGCCGTGTGCGCTGTGGGAGGTTACTTCCTTGGCGCCTGGTTGGATAAGCTGTGGTTCAAGAATGGACTGGGCATTGGCCTTGGGGTTCTGATCGGCATTGCAGCGGGTATTGTCGGCATTGTCGCTCTAATTAAGTCGGTTGTGGGAGGAAAAGATGGATGAGCTCTCGAAATACAACCGCGCTCTAACAGCCGGAACCCTAGGTTTCTTGGCCCTGTGTTTTCTGGGAGGCGCTTTATTGCCGCAGTATCAAAGCATTATGCTCGGCATCGCGCTCGGCTCAGCGGTCAGCTGGATTAACGCGGTTTACTTAGGCCGCAAAGTCCGGCAAGTGCTAGATGCCGCGGTTAACGGTGGTTCGAAGCGGTTGAACATGGGGTTTCTAACCCGTGCAGCACTGGCGGTTCTAGCGGTTTTTGCCGCAATGAAATATCCGCAGTATTTTAACGTGTATGCGGTTGCCGGCAGTCTGGTTTTTGCGCAATTTTTTCTTCTTTTTATAGGTATTCGTTTTTCTCGTAAGCCTTAAAGCTTGATAGCATTTCAACTTGGAATGGGGGTGAGAAAACATGCATGAAGCTCCGGTCATAGAGTTGGGCGGTCTGCATTTGGACTTGTCCATCATCTTGATGCTGGTGGTGACCTGCACCATCGTGTTCGTCATCGCGCGTCTAGCGACTCGGAATCTATCCGTAGAGAATCCCGGCAAGCTTCAGAATTTCATGGAGTGGGCGGCTGAGTTCGTTCAGAACTTGATCTCCAGCACCATGGATCTGAAGAAGGGAAGACCTTTTCTCTCCCTGGCCATGACGATGATTATGTTTATCTTTGTCGCCAACATGCTAGGGCTTCTGTTTGGGGTCGTAACGGAGTATGATGATCCGGCGAAAGCGAAAATTTTCGGTCAGGAAATCACTTCGGTTACGAAGGTGCTCGCGGAAGAGCACGAGAAGCATCCGGGTGAGGAAGCTCACGCCGAGGTGGCATGGTGGAAATCGCCGACAGCTGATCTCAGCGTAACGATGGGTCTGGCCTTGCTCGTCTTCACATTGTCCCACGGTTTGGGGATGGTGAGAAACACGAGAAATTATTTTAAGCATTACGTTCAGCCCTATCCTTTGTTTCTACCAATTAACTTGATTGAGCAGCTCTCGAAGCTGGTAACGCATGGCGTTCGTCTTTACGCGAATATCTTCGCAGGCGAGGTACTGATCTCCACCATTATGACGTTGGCCAAAGCAAGCGTGGTTGGTGCGATCTTCTCCGTTCCGCTCTTGATGGTATGGGATGGATTCAGTATTTTCGTAGGTGCTATCCAGGCTTTCGTCTTTGTCATCTTGATGATGGTTTATATCTCGCAAAACCTGGAAAGTCACGAAGAGCATTAACCGGGCAGTGTTGGAAGCCCGCATAAGCTAGTCTAAGTTTCAAGTTACGGATTGGAGAACGACTTCAACCTGACTGAACTATAAAAATTGATTTTACTTAAGGAGGATATACAAAATGGGAGCAATGGCATTATTAGCAGCAGCTATCGTAGCAGGTTTGGGCGCATTTGGCGCAGCGCTGGGTAACGGTATGGTTATCAGCAAAACAGTTGAAGGGATCGCTCGTCAACCTGAAGCGAAGTCCACTCTGCAAACAACGATGTTTATCGGCGTAGGTTTGATCGAGGTACTTCCGATCATCGGCGTGGTCCTGGCATTTATGTTCTTTGGTCAGGCTTAATAAGATTTTTAGAAAAGAAATGGCGGGGAAGGCCACAGACGTCCTCGCCTTCTTTTTAGCCCAGGGCGGGCGATACGCGATATGCGGATAGGCTTCGGAAAGGAGTGACTTGAGTTTGGAATTCGTATGGGAAAACACCGTCCTCGCATTGATTGCGATCGGGATTTTATACTTCTTGTTGAACAAATACGCATTTGGTCCGCTGTTTTCCGTGATGGAGAAGCGTCGTGAACTCGTTCAGCAACAGCTGAGTGAAGCGGCGCAAACACGTGAACAGGCAAATGCTTATGTGGAGGAGCAAAAAGCTGCCCTTCAGCAAGCACGCAAAGAGGCGTATGAAATTATTGAACAATCCAAGCAGACGAGCAGCAAGCAAGCCGCTCAAATGCTGGAGGAAGCCAAGAACGAGGCGGCCCGCTTGAAAGAAGAAGCGGTACGCGACATTCAGAACGAGAAGAACCGCGCGGTGGAACAACTTCGCAGCGAAGTGGGCGCTGTGTCGGTGAAGATCGCATCCAAGCTGATCGAGAAAGAAGTCAGCGAAGACAGCGTTCAAGGCGAACTGGTTGACAAGTACCTTAAAGAGGTCGGTGGCCGCTCATGAGCCGCGAGACCGTAGCTGCAAAACGGTATGCCAAAGCATTGTATGAGATCGCTGCGGCGGAAAGCCGGACGCTGGAAGTTGAAGAAGAGTTGAAAGCACTGGCGGCAGCTTTCCAGGCAGGGGATATTGAGCATTTTCTTGCCTCACCGAAGATTACGGAATCGGCGAAATGGGAAGCCATCTCCAATGCGATTGAAGGCAAACTGTCCAAACCTGTAGTTTCGACGGTGAAGCTTCTGGTAGAACGCGGAAGAATCGGACTCTTGCCGGAGCTGGTAGACGCTTACGTGAGCATTTCCAGCGAAGCGCTTGGACTTGCCAATGCGTTGGTGACAACGACTTACCCGCTTAGCGAAGAGGAGAAGCAGCAGGTTGCTGCGGAGTTCGGCGCCCTCTTAAATAAGAAGATTCGCGTCGAGAACGTGATCGACAAATCGTTGCTTGGCGGAATGAAAGTACGAATTGGCGACACGTTGTACGATGGAAGCTTGGCCGGGAAATTGGAACGGCTTGAAAAGTCTTTTCGAAGACAAGCACTGTAGATAGGGGTGAAACACTTGAGTATCAGACCTGAAGAGATCAGTACACTGATTAAAAGTCAGATCGAACAATATAAATCGGAAATCGAAGTAGCTGAAGTCGGCACCGTTATTCAAGTTGGTGACGGTATCGCCCGTGTTCACGGACTTGAGAACGCGATGGCAAACGAGCTGCTCGAGTTTGAAAATGGCATTTTTGGTCTTGCTCTGAACCTGGAAGAGAGCAATGTGGGTGTCGTTATCCTCGGCCCTTACAGCGAAATCCGTGAAGGCGATCAAGTGAAACGGACGGGACAAATCATGCAGGTTCCCGTAGGCGAAGCGATGCTGGGCCGCGTTGTGAACCCGCTCGGTCAACCGATCGACGGGAAAGGACCGATTGAAACAACGGAATTCCGTCCAGTCGAAAATAACGCTCCTGGCGTTATCGACCGGAAATCGGTTCATGAACCAATGCAGACGGGGATTAAAGCAATCGACTCGATGGTTCCGATCGGCCGTGGTCAACGGGAGCTTATCATCGGTGACCGTCAAACCGGTAAAACGGCGATTGCTATCGACACGATCATCAACCAAAAGGGCAACGGTGTGAAATGTATTTACGTTGCCATCGGTCAGAAGCAATCAACGGTTGTTAGCGTTGTTGAAACGCTTCGTCGCCATGGTGCACTCGATTATACAATCGTGGTATCGGCTTCTGCTTCGGAACCGGCACCGCTTCTGTACATTGCCCCTTATGCTGGCGTAGCGATGGCCGAGTACTTCATGTACAAAGGCGAGCATGTCCTGATTATCTATGACGATTTGTCGAAACAAGCAGCAGCTTACCGCGAACTTTCCTTGCTGCTCCGCCGTCCTCCGGGCCGCGAAGCGTATCCGGGTGACGTCTTCTACCTGCACTCCCGTCTGCTGGAACGTGCAGCCAAACTGAGCGACGAGCTTGGCGGCGGTTCGATCACGGCGCTTCCGTTTATCGAAACGCAAGCTTCCGACGTATCGGCGTACATTCCAACAAACGTTATTTCCATTACCGACGGTCAGATCTTCCTGGAGTCCGACCTGTTCTACTCCGGTCAACGTCCAGCGGTTAACGTGGGTATCTCCGTATCCCGGGTTGGCGGTTCCGCGCAAATCAAGGCAATGAAGAAGGTTGCCAGTACGTTGCGTCTGGACCTGGCCCAATACCGCGAGCTTCAAGCGTTCTCCCAGTTCGGTTCTGATCTGGACAAATCGACGCAAGCTCGGTTGACCCGTGGTTCGCGTATGATGGAAATCCTGAAGCAAGGCGTTAACCAACCGTTGGCGGTTGAACTACAAGTCATCAGCTTGTATACCGCAGTCAAAGGGTATCTGGATGATATCCCGCTGGCTGACGTGCGCCGCTTCGAAGCGGAATTCCTGTCTTTTGTCCAAAATCAGCATGACGATGTTCTGCAGTCGATCCGCGACACCAAGGATCTGACGCCAGAGAACGAAACGAAGCTGAAAGAAGTAATCGAGCAATTCAAACGCGGTTTCGCGACTACGGCATAAGAATGTTCTTGCGGCAAACCGGCCTTGGCTAAGCGCAATGCCGGTTTACGCCTATGTGTAAAAAATACTTTGGTCAGGCCAAAGTTAGGCTCATGCTTACGAAGTAACTTTGGCTCTGCCAAAGTTAGGCTCATGCTTACGAAGTTAGTTTTGGCTTCGCCAAAACTTTAAGGTGGTGAAATCATGGCAAAAGGGATGCGCGAAATCAAGCGTCAGATTAAAAGCGTTCAGAACACCCGGCAAATCACCAAAGCGATGGAAATGGTAGCCTCGGCGAAACTGCGTAAAGCGCAGGAGAGAGCGCAAGCGGCTCGGCCATACTCAGAGAAGCTGAAAGAGGTAGTATCCAGCATCGCGGCTGCCTCTCAAGGCGTTAGTCACCCGATGCTCGTGTCGCGTCCGGTCAAGCGGACCGCGTATATCGTGATTACGTCCGACGGCGGTTTGGTTGGCGGATATAACGCGAATATTTTGCGGAAAGTGACGGATCTGATCCGTTCTCGCCACGCCTCGGCTTCGGAATACGAACTGTTTGTTATCGGCCGTAAAGGCAGAGATTATTTCAAACGCCGCAATTATCCGGTTGTTCATGAAGTGACTGAGCTTTCGGACTCTCCGAGATTTGCGGATATTAAGTCGTTGACCTATGCAGCGGTGCAAGGCTTCGAAACTGAACAATTCGACGAAATTTACGTTTGCTATAACCGGTTCATCAATGCGATTACCCAACTGCCAACCGTGGAGCGCCTTCTCCCCTTTGATTCGGTGGAGAGCGAAGCGCCGGTCAGCAGCTATGAGTATGAACCTTCGCCGGAAGGCGTATTAGAAGTGCTTCTTCCGAAATATGCCGAAACGTTGATCTTTGGTGCGCTTCTTGACGGTAAAGCCAGTGAGCTTGGTGCGAAAATGACTGCAATGGGCAGCGCGACCAAAAACGCGACGAAGATGATTAATGAACTTACCCTGACGTACAACCGCGCTCGTCAAGCGGCGATTACGCAAGAAATTACGGAGATCGTGGCCGGAGCTAACGCACAAGGCTGATCGTTCCGGGCAGCAATTTTAGGAGGGAAACGAAGATGAACAAAGGACGCGTTGTCAGCGTAATGGGTCCGGTTGTTGACATCGAATTTGAGCGCGGTCAACTCCCGGAAATCTATAACGCAATTAAAATTGAGAAGCAAGACGGCCAGTCTGCTTTGGTTCTGGAAGCTTCCAATCATCTGGGCGATAACCTCGTTCGTTGTATCGCAATGGCCTCGACAGACGGCCTTGTGCGCGGTACGGAAGCAATCGACTTAGGAGCACCGATTTCGGTTCCAGTCGGTTCGGCGACATTAAGCCGCGTATTTAACGTGCTGGGTGAGCCGATTGATAACAAGGGTGAAACCAACAGCGAATTGAGATACCCAATCCACCGCGAACCGCCGAAGTTTGAAGATCTGTCGACGCAAGCGGAAATGCTGGAAACCGGGATCAAGGTTATCGACCTGCTGGCGCCTTACGCCAAAGGCGGTAAAATCGGCTTGTTCGGTGGTGCCGGCGTAGGTAAAACCGTTACGATTCAGGAATTGATCCACAACATCGCTCACGAACATGGCGGGATCTCCGTATTCGCCGGTGTAGGGGAACGTACCCGTGAAGGGAACGACCTTTACATGGAAATGACGGAATCCGGCGTTATCGAGAAAACGGCGATGGTCTTCGGTCAAATGAACGAACCGCCAGGTGCACGTCTTCGCGTAGCCTTGACGGGTCTGACGATGGCAGAATACTTCCGCGACCAAGAAGGCCGCGACGTATTGCTCTTCATCGACAACATCTTCCGGTTTACGCAAGCGGGTTCTGAGGTTTCCGCGTTGCTCGGACGGATGCCTTCCGCAGTAGGTTACCAGCCGACGCTGGCAACGGAAATGGGTCAATTGCAAGAACGGATCACTTCGACGAAGAAAGGTTCCGTTACTTCGATTCAAGCGATTTACGTTCCTGCGGACGACTATACCGACCCGGCTCCAGCTACAACGTTTGCTCACTTGGACGCAACGACGAACCTGGAACGGAAAATTTCCGAGAAAGGGATTTTCCCGGCCGTAGACCCGCTGGCTTCCAGCTCGCGGATTTTGACGCCGGAAATCGTAGGCGAAGAGCACTATGCCGTAGCCCAAGGCGTAAAACAAATCTTGGCTCGTTATAAAGAACTGCAGGATATTATCGCGATCCTCGGTATGGATGAATTGTCCGACGACGATAAAACGCTCGTTGCCCGTGCCCGGAAAATCGAACGCTTCCTGTCGCAGCCATTCCACGTGGCTGAGCAGTTTACGGGAATTAAAGGGAAATATGTGCCGATCGCCGAGACGGTCCGCAGCTTCAAAGAAATCTTGGAAGGCAAGCATGACGATCTTCCGGAAGCAGCGTTCCTGTTCGTAGGAACGATTGAAGAAGCTGTCGAAAAGGCCAAAACGCTGTAATTCGAAGCCGAATCCGGATGCTTCAGAAATGAACTGTCCCACGAACAGGAGGGATAACACTTGAGCACCTTTTTATTGGAAATCGTTACGCCGGAGCATGTGGTGTTCTCGAAAGAGGTTGACAGCTTGACGGTCCGCGGCGTTGAAGGGGAATTTGGCGTTTTGAAGGGCCATATCCCGCTCGTGACCCCGCTGCAAGTTGCCCCGGTGGTTGCGAAAATCGGCAAGGAAGAGACGTACATCGCCGTACACGGTGGATTTATCGAAGTACAGGGCGATAAGGTGATCGTACTTGCCGAGAGCGCAGAGCTGCCGGAGGAGATCGATCTGGAGCGGGCCATCGCGGCACGTGAGCGTGCGGAACGCCGTTTGGCGAATCGCAGCAACCAGGATCGTATCGATCATCGCCGTGCAGAGCTCGCGTTGCAGCGGGCGGTCACCCGGATTAACGTGGTCACCAACCGCAAACAGCAATAGACTGCAAAATAACGGGCACCTCTTTGGGGTGCCTGTTTTTTCTTACAGAATGACGTCAGAATGATATTTTGGTAATAGATGCCGTTGGAAGCCTTTGCATGACAAAGAAAAGCTGGATTATTGCGGCGATGCCAAGTATGATATATAAGGTCTATATTTTTACAGGATCGAAACCGATATATAAATACGAACCTAACGCAACTATGATCAATGTGACAGCGTCTAATGGGGAAGAATTAACCGTTTAGGTACTTGCTGCATAAATATAAACGTGATGGAGGATTTATTATGAATCCCGTCGATCAGGTAGCGTCTTCAGTGGGGGTAAACGGCTTGACAGCGATCCTCGTCTCCTTGGCGTGCGTGGTGCTGTCGTGGCTGGCCCTGCAGAATTTGAAGCTGGATCTATTCATTCGCCACCCCAAGAGCCCGCAAGGCAAGCTGCTGCATCTGCTGCTCGCCATTGTACTAGGCCGATTCGTAGCTGCTTTTATTATGGATTATTGGCAATATACCCAAATGCTGAAGTATATGTTTTGAGCTTAACTTTAAGCATTCGTATGAGTGTTTAGCTTAGTGTTTGCGGAGTTCGTCTACAGACAGATCAGGAAGGAAATTGTCGAATAACATCATTTCATTGTGTCAACAATGGTGAATAAGGACTACAACTCGAGAACATGTCCATAATCGGGGCAAGAAGCGATTTCTGTGCCAAAACTCGCTTTTTCGACAAGATTGGAGCCTTGTGTGCCTTAAATGACCGGTGATATGATGAAATTTAGGGATTGAACCAGGTAAATCTTTTTCCAAATCGGGAAAAAAGTGAAAATGAACGCGCGGAGGGAACCATGATGAGCAAATTTATCGTCCGCGGTGGCAATGTTTTGGCCGGGAACGTAAAAGTCAGCGGTGCTAAAAATTCAGTGCTACCGATCATTGCAGCGTCTTTACTGGGTGAAGAAGGAGTCAGCGTCATTCGCGATGCACCCCCTCTTGACGATGTAATGACCATTAATAAAGTGTTGGAGTCGCTAGGAGCAGCTGTTAAGTATGACCGAGAGGTCATTACCGTCGATGCGCGGCAAATCACTTCTTGCGAGGCGCCTTATGAATGGGTGCGAAAGATGCGGGCGTCTTTTCTTGTCATGGGTCCATTGTTAACAAGAATGGGATTCACCCGGATTTCCCTCCCGGGTGGCTGTGCGATCGGGACCAGACCGATTGACCAGCATCTGAAAGGCTTCGAAGCGATGGGTGCAGAAATCACCATCGGCCACGGGTTTATCGAAGCCAAGTCGAACGGCCGCCTCCGCGGGGCTAAGATTTATTTGGACGTTGCCAGTGTAGGCGCAACGGAGAACATTATGATGGCGGCAACCTTGGCGGAAGGCACAACCATTATTGAAAATGCAGCGAAAGAGCCGGAAATCGTTGATCTGGCCAATTATTTGAACAGTATGGGAGCCGTTGTCCGCGGAGCCGGAACGGGCATGATTCGGATTGAAGGCGTCGAACGGTTGCGTGGATGCGAGCATACGGTGATCCCTGACCGGATCGAGGCAGGAACGTTTATGGTCGCTGCGGCAATCACTGGCGGGAACGTCTTTGTTGAAGGGGCAATTGCGGATCACTTGGGACCGGTGATTTCCAAATTGGAGGAAATGGGCGTCACCATAGAAGTTCAGGAGAACGGCGTGCGTGTGATTGCAGACAAACCGCTGAAAGCAGTGGATGTGAAAACATTACCGTATCCGGGCTTCCCAACGGATATGCAAGCGCAAATGATGGCCTTGCTGCTCGTAACCGAAGGAGCAAGTGTCATTACCGAAACGGTATTCGAAAACCGCTTTATGCATGTCGATCAGTTCCGTTTAATGAATGCCGACATTAAGGTGGAAGGACGCAGTGCAATTCTCTCCGGGAGCAACAAACTCAGCGGAGCCAAGGTATGCGCCACCGACCTTCGTGCCGGAGCGGCACTGATCTTAGCTGGACTGGTAGCGGACGGGACGACGGAAGTCAGCGGTACCCATCATATCGACCGGGGATACGTGGATTTGGCCGAGAAGCTGTCCGGCTTGGGTGCGGACATTTGGCGGATTTCGGTCGAAGAGACCGCACCGGAAACCGAGAAAGTATCAGCTAGCGCCAAAGAGGAAATCCCAGTTTTGAAAATTCAGCCCTCTTGGGCTTAAGTTGAAGTTTATAGAAGTATGAAAAACCATGCCCGAGGCATGGTTTTTCTTTTTCTTTAGTTGAAATGCTCTAGGACCACTTTGCCGATCGTTCTTCCGGATTCGAGTAGCGCATGGGCTTTGCGGAGATTGGCGGCGTTGATGGGAGAGAGCTTCTCTGCCACGGTCGAACGAATCACACCTTGATCGATCAAATCAGCCAAAGCGTTCAGCAGATGATGCTGCTCAATCATATCTTCCGTTTGGAACATCGGGCGAGTGAACATCAGTTCATACACGAAGGTGACGCTTTTCTGCTGCAACAGGGAGATGTTGACCGGCTCATCCGTTTCGACGATCGAGCAGATTTTGCCTTGAGGAGCGATCGCATCGACCATGTTCTTCCAGTGTTTTTCGGTGGTGTTCAAGCAAAAGATATAGTCGACATGTTGAACTCCCAGCGCTTGAAGTTGAGGAACAAACGGGTCATAGTGATTGATGACGTCATCCGCCCCCAGCTCTTTTACCCATTTGACCGATTCAGGACGGGATGCTGTGCCGATCACCGTAAGTCCGGCATGCTTGGCAAGTTGCGTGGCGATAGAGCCCACGCCTCCGGCAGCGCCGATGATTAGAATCGTTTTCCCGGCATTCTGGTTGGCGTCTTTGGAGACGCCTAAGCGATCATACAACGCTTCCCAAGCGGTAATTGCGGTCAATGGGAGAGCGGCAGCCTCGGCGAAATCCAGCGAAGTTGGTTTACGACCAACGATTCGTTCGTCAACCAGGTGGAATTCGCTGTTCCCTCCGGGACGGGTGATGCTGCCGGCATAATACACGGCGTCCCCCGGCTTAAACAAGGTCACATCTGGCCCCACTTCTTCAACGATGCCTGCAACGTCCCAACCAATCACTCGGGGGGAAGACTCCACTTTACTTTTGGGTTTTCGCACTTTCGTGTCAACTGGATTGACGGAGATGGCGTGAACCTTGACCAGCAAATCTCTACCGGTTGGAACAGGTCTGTCGATCTCGACATCCAACAAGCTCTCCGGGTGCTCGATGGGCAAATAGTTATAGAATCCAACGGCTTTCATGGTTTGATTAGCCATAGTATACCTCCTCCTTTTCTATTGTTAATGTAAATGTAATGCACTAAAATGGGAAGTACGCACATTAATGTTATGTAGTACACATTTGTATACTATTGTGGAGGGATGCAGCAATGCGCAATCGCAAGAGCGGTTATGGCTTTTGTCCCAACGATGAAGCCTGCCCGGTGGAGTTCACGTTGGATGTAATCGGAGGCAAATGGAAAGGGGTCTTATTATATCATTTGATGAACGGACCGATTCGATTCAACGAATTTCGCCGAATTTGCCCGGGAATTACCCAACGGATGCTGACACTGCAGCTACGCGAACTGGAGGAGGATGGCGTCGTTCATCGCGAGGT
This sequence comes from Paenibacillus barengoltzii NBRC 101215, assembly GCF_004000745.1. Classification (GTDB taxonomy): domain Bacteria; phylum Bacillota; class Bacilli; order Paenibacillales; family Paenibacillaceae; genus Fontibacillus; species Fontibacillus barengoltzii. Next base: position 755 of record NZ_BILV01000032.1, on the reverse strand, counting down.
GTACCACCAGGTCCCTCCGAAGGTGGAGTACTCCTTAACGGAATTTGGCAAAACCTTAATTCCGATCATTATCCAAATGAAGGAATGGGGCGAAACCTATAAGAAGACGGCTCCGTTTCTGAACAAGATGGAAGACCAAGGTTGATCGTTTCTATAAAATCTAGAAGCTTTTGCAAGGGACCCGCGAAATCGGGTCTTTTTACTGTTCTAGCAATCCCTCAAAACTCATATCTATAAGTATAGCGGGCAAACGATATAAGGGCAGAAAGCTAGGTTACTAGCTCGCTAGTAAGGCAGCATGATGAGGGCGGGGGAATCCATCGATGCAGGAACGATCTCAAGCAGTCAAAGTCAATGTGGCACCTCGTCGAGAGGTCAAGCAAAGCCAAAAAGAAAGCAGCCATCTTCCCATAAGTCATCCGGCCGTGAGCCAGCCTTTAAGGGATGACGGGGCGAATGCGACGAAGAAGCCGGCGCCCGTATCTATGATGAAGGTTCAACCGAAATTGGAACAAGCGACGGAGTTAAGTGAAGAACGTGGAAAAGGAGGAGTCGAGCAACACGGGCGTGCGGGGATTGCTAGTGCGGTCCATGAAGGCACGGCCAGGGTGAAGCTTACGGCAGGGCCCGGGGCACCGCCGGCGGTACCGCTGCTGCAAGTGGTGCCGCCGGAGACCCGCGTGCGCGTCAGCGTCCGCACGCGGCCGCGCCGAACCCTCTCCCGCCTCGGGCGGAGATGGTTCGGCGGCACCGGC
>NZ_BILV01000031.1 GCF_004000745.1 Paenibacillus barengoltzii NBRC 101215 | reverse complement strand
ACAACCAAACAGAACCAGATAAACCAATGGAAAAGAAGAGCGAGTTTGAAACGGAGGACACTGGAAACGAACCGGAACCGGACCTAACCCTAAACGAACCTGACCTGACGTCACAAATGTCCAGAATACCTCCTGACTTGCCAGCGGTTGTTGCCGTTTATGCTGCGAAAGGCGGCGTGGGAAAAACGACTCTTTTGCTCCATTTGGCCGCTCGGTTATCGAAGGAAGGGCTTCGAGTTTGTATTCTCGACTTGGATCCGAACGGCACGGTCGCCACTTTCATGCGCATACAGCCGAAAAAAACGGTCGTCGACCTTGTACGCCGGATCGACGATCCGCAAGCCAGACGGGCCTGTCTTCTTCAAACGAAGGCGGGCTTTTCCATTGTCGCAGCGCCGCTCTTGCCAGGGCAATTCCTACTGCAACCGGAAGAGCTGCAGGCCATCCTCCGCTTTTTGAAGGAAGAAACGAATATTGTGCTGCTTGACCTGCCTGTTTCGTTGGACAGGCTGACCCGACTGGCCTTGGATCAGACCGACCAGTTGATGTTGGTCACGACGGACGAGCCGGCCAGCTTGTTCAATTTGGATCGGGTGAAGCCGTTCCTAACCGGCCTTCGCCCAACACCGGAGTTCTATCTGGTATGGAACCGGTTGAAGGAACCTGCTCCCAAACAAGATTGGAAAGAACGGCTGCCGTGGCCGATAGTACTGGAGTTGCCGGAAGATCCAACCGTTTACCGGTCCGTCCGAAGCGGGGAGTGGACCTTATCTTCCCCGAGCAGCCCTTATCATGTACAGGTGGGCCGGCTTGTAGATCGGTGGATGGGACGGGAAACGGTGTCGCTTCATGAAAAACGAGGATGGCTACCTCGATTGACGTCACATCTCAAATCAGGAAGGTGAAGAGACGAATGAAGGTCCGAGAGACACGGGTCATATACCCGATCAATGGTCGAGGCGGTCTGTATATCCTCATCGAAGGTACACAAGAAGAGATATATAAAGGTTCGGCGGATAGAACGGCCATAGAGACGGCGAACCGGAATGGGTGGAAGGGAGCTGGAGAAGCCAGTATCGGCATCCCTACACGGGTCGGCGTTCAGTTGTATACGCGTGCATACTGGTTTCACGAAAAGCAATAGGCGGTTTTACCACGCTGAATGGAGAGGAGAAGGTAGGCGATGTCTTTACTATACCGTTACCGGAAACCGATCGTCATCATTGCGATCGGTTTTAGTTTTGTTTTGCTCCTAGTTTCCACCATATTTGTTCTCCAGCATCAAGCGGAGCAGAAACGGCTGCAACAACAGATGCGGGATCATTACGAACAACAAATCGAGCAATTGAAAACAAACGAACAACAAGGTAAAACGCGAATCCTGGTGGCTGCAAGGCCGATCACGGCGGGAACAACACTTGGAAACGGGGATATTCAGGCGGTGGAGGTCGTCCATACCCTAGTACCTTCGGATAGCTTCAAAGATCCGCAGATGGCGGTCGGAAAGATCGCCAAAATCGATCTGCAGCCGAATACGCCGCTTGTTGCTTCCATGTTGTATGAGGAGGGGCCGATCCCAAGGGACTTGAGGATGCAAGAGTTTAACGTCATCCAACTGCCGACCCATTTACAGAAGGATCAGGTGGTCGATGTCCGAATCAACTTTCCGACCGGCGAGGACTATATCGTGTTGTCCAAAAAGAAGGTTCGAGACCTTTCGGGGATGATCGTCCGGCTGGAAATAAACGAGCCGGAAATCTTGATGGCTTCCAGCGCCATCATCGATGCGTATTTGCAAGGGGCCAAGCTGTACGCACTCCCCTACATCGAACCGGGTCTGCAGGAAGCGGCAATCGCCAATTACCCCGCCAACCCGAAAGTGCTTGATCTGATGGACAGGGACCCGAACGTACTGGAAAAGGCCAAGACTGAACTCGCTCGCCAGTTGCGCAGTAGGCTGGATATCAATTTGAAAGCGATGAGCGATGCGGACAAACTACGGGTGGTCAGCGGTAGCGTCACCGTTCAGCAGCAGTTGCAAAACGATCGGATCGTTACTCAACAAGGCAATGCGATGGAGCAATCGGCGCAACAGCAAGCTGCAGGGGTGGAACAAACGGAGCAAGACGGTCTACCACCATCAGACGATAAGCCCGCGTCTACTCCTGAGCCGACAGCGACAGAACCGGCTTCCCATCCGCAGCAGGGTACATCCCAGCCGCTCCCGGAGCCGTCCGCTTCCGACGAACAGCCGACCAACACGGACAAGCTGGACGATATCTTCAACCAGCCGCCGGTATCCTGAAGGAGGTTGTCATGAAAAAAATTGTTTTTCTCGGTGCGCCGGATAAAAGCCATTTGCTGCTCGTGTTGGGTAAACTGCTGGTTGCCGCTGGGCAAAAGGTGCTTATCGTCGATTCAACGATCGCACAATCGATACTTGGGTTTATGACATCTCCGGATGAACGGCAGGCTTCTTTCGTTACCGAATTTGATGGGATGGATATCGCGGCAGGGTTCCTTACGTTCGGCCAATTGGACCGTTTTCTGAAACAAACGGAAACGGAAGGGGAATGGGCGGATTACGATGTGTTCCTGCTCGATACGGATCATACCGAATTTGTGAAAGGAAAAGATCTGCCATCCTATGACCAAAGGGTCTGGTGCAGTAATTTGGAGAAGCTGGCGATGTTGAAAAATGCGGAGTTGATGCGTCGGCTTTGTCTTAACGAATCCATCATTCGGCCGCTGCCGTTTTTTAAGTTGGTAAATCCATTCGTACAGTCGACTATAGCGGAGTCGTACATCGATTCGCATGTGACAACGGAATCTGTGGAGTGGCAGGAACCGGTGTTACGTATCCCGTTCGATGAGCGGGATGTTTCGGCTCGCATCGATCACCAGCATCATAGCCGCATTGAATTAAGAAAACTGTCGCCAGCATACCGACATACGGTCTTTTCTATGGCTAAGCATATATTCGGCCTGGATGAGCGAACGATCAAAGCCGCGTGGAAACGATCAAGGAGGGATTTTCGTGGGTCATAACATCGTATTCTGGAGCCCGGTACCGGGTCAAACGGGCAATACGACGAATCTGATCGCCGTCGCGGCGCTGCTCGGACTTGAATATTCCTCCCGAATCGTGTTATTCGGCCATTTGCAAAGCCGCCGTGCGGCAGTCGAGCAAGCGCTGATCAAGCGAAGCTCCGAAGATCTGCTTGCCTTTGTAGCGGACTCCGGCATCGATGCCTTGGCACGGCTTGCACAAAACGGCAAACTCTCGCCGGAAATGATCCGCGATTACACGTTGCCGCTCCTCCAAGAACGGCTTGATTTGCTGCCCGGTTCGAATAAGGCGGACAAAGCGTTGATCATGGGCGTGAAGGATATGCTTGCACCGCTACTCGATTCGGCCAAGCGCTATTACGACTTGACTTTGATTGACGGTGGCAGCGGTGTCGGGTCCGGTTGGACGCAGTTGCTTCTTCAAAACGCCGATCTTGTCATCGTAAGTTTGAACCAAAACCGTTTTGTATTGGAACGGTTCTTTCGGCATCGGGAGGATTGGCTCAAAGGGAAAAAACTATTGCTTGTTTTGGGGCAGTACGACCGTGATTCCGCGCTAACCGCCAAAAATATGGCACGGAAATATCGGGTGAAGATGCCGATCTATCCGGTCCCACATCAGGCAGGGTTCATGGACGCAGCGCAGGAAGGCCGGGCAATCGATTTTCTGTTTAGAAACCGTAATGTACCGCGCGATCATGCCCATCATGCATTCATGCAGTGCGTACGGGCGCTAGCCCAGGCGATCATCGAACAAGCCGAGTTAAACAAACCGTTTTTCGGCGGCAAGGGGGTGTGAACGATGATCGTTTGGATCAACGGTATCATGATCGTCTTGTTGCTTGGGCTGACCGCTGCGCTGATCTATTTTCGTATGAGCGGGCAGAAAGCGGAAAAGCCGCCGCAGGAACGAGCCTTTACGATTGAGGCGATGACCGCATTTGTAAAGCAGACGTTACACGATCTGACGAGCGGCAACCTGCATGACCTCGGACTATCCGAGGAGGAGTTTCGCCGCCGGAAAAGTAAGCGAGCCGAACTGAAAAAAGCGCTGCGCGGCTGTACATCCGGAGACATCCGGGACAAAGCGTACGTCAAACAATATTTGGCGGATTTACTGGTTCAGCAGTATGGGGTTAATGAAACGAACATCGACCGGGTGATCGCCTTCGACGACCCGTATGAACTTTCATCTCAGGACCAGTTCGAAGTTTTGCTGTACCTGTACAAAAAACGATACCGGTATGATGCGCTCGGGGAGTTGATTCGCAAGTATGAACTGGACCAGCCCAAACTTGGTATTGAAGATGGCCAGACCGAATCGTATCGGATTACCGCCGATGAAATCTACGAGATTTACAAAAAAGAAGCGCGGCGGCTGTACTTCGACGACAAACTTAGCATTGTCGTGCAACGCATTTATCAAATGTACAAGGGCTTTAGTGTCGTGGACGAGATCCGGGATATGAAGATCGACGGCGTGTCGGGAGGCGTATCCGGTTTGCAGCCCTCCGTATGGGAAGGGGAATGGGAGTTCCAGGCCGACTCCTTATTGCGGGAAGTGCCGAAATCTCACGACAGTGTTTGGGTATTTTACAAAGGTAAATCCATTCACTTTAGCTTCCTCTCCTTCGGCTCGGAGCAAGAACTGAAGCGTGTCTGCCAAAATATTTACAAGTACAACTATCCCGGCCAATTGTCGGAGAGCAACGGCTATAAAGTAAACGAGATGGCCGACGGCTCCCGCGTCGTCGTACTGCGTCCCCGGTTCAGCGAATCGTGGGCGTTTTTTGTGCGCAAATTCGATGTGCAAAGCGCCACGCTGGAACAGCTCATCCGGGATCGAAATGCTGAGCTGCCGATCCGGCTCATCCAGTATCTCGTTAAAGGAGCCCGAATTACCGCAATTACCGGTGCGCAGGGCAGCGGGAAAACGACGCTCTTGATGGCGATGGTCCGATACATTCCCGCTACGTACACGATTCGGGTCCAGGAGATGAACTTCGAATTGAACCTGCGGAAAATCTATAAGGACCGCAATATCCTGAGCTTCCGGGAAACCGAGACGATTTCCGGCCAGGAAGGGCTGGATATTCAGAAAAAGACGGATGGTACGGTCAACATTCTCGGCGAGGTGGCCACGGACCCGGTTGCGGCATGGATGATTCAGATGGCACAGGTGGCCTCGCTGTTTACGCTGTTTACCCATCACGCCAAGACGCTCCGCGATCTGGTGTTTTCTTTACGGAACTCGCTGCTGAAAACCGGTGTATTTCAGAACGAAAAAATCGCCGAGCAGCAAGTGATCAGCGTACTTAACTTCGATATCCACTGGAAGCGCGATATGAACGGCCACCGTTACATTGAGCGCATTACCGAATGCGTACCGCTCGATCAGGAGAAGGCGTACCCCGTCCATTTTCGGCAAGGTGAGAAGTTAGAAGACAAGATGGCTGCATTTATGGAAACGGCCGTTGAGTTTTTTCAGCGTTCCACCGACCGGAAGCTGTACGAGGAGCGAAATGTGATTGAATTTCAAAACGGAGCCTATGTGGCGATTCACCCTATATCCGCTCAAAACGCAAACGAGATGCGGGAACAGATGTCGGATGCGGATCGCATAGCCTTTGAGGCTTTTCTAACGGAGAACTGGGGGGAACGGTATGGAATTTAACCAGTTGCTTTCCCTTATCTTTGGCGGGGCGGTCGTGCTGCTTCTAGCCGCGATCCTGCTATTCCAGTGGCTGTCCCGCAAAAATACGGGTGCGGGTTCGATCCGCGAATATGAGGAACTGCGGCTCCCCGGCAAACCGACGAATCGACAAGCGGTTTACAGCATCTTGCAACGCATCTATTTGGCTTGCGAACGGGTTCCGTTGCTTCGTGCTTACCTGAACACGATCCGCAGGCGGCTGATGGTGCTAGAGCGGTACGATGAATGGAAGCTGCGGCTGGAGACGATCAAGATTGCGCTAGCGGCGTGGGGGCTGTTGGCGTTCACTCTGATTCCGCTGATCGGCTTTGTTCGTGATCCGGTAACTTTGATCATGATGGTCACAGGCATTTGGGCCATACATGGCATGCTTGCGGATCTGTTTGTGCATCGTGCGGAAAACCGGCTGCTTCACCATCTTCGCCACTTTATGGCCGATGTGCGGCATCATTACCATCGGCATGAAATGGTGGAGGAAGCGGTCTACGATGCAACGGAAACTGCGCCCTATGAGATGGCGCTGCACGGGCAGGAAGTCTATGAGGTGCTGACCGCCCACGAACCGGACGAGAGGCTGGAACGTTACGAGGAGGTGGCGCCGAATCGCTTTCTGAAAGGGTTGGCTGGGATTTCGCATTTGATTAAGGAATACGGGGACAAGAAACTGCAGACCGGTTCGCTCTACTTGAAGGCGCTTGGCAAACTGACGACCGAACTGAACCTGGAGATTTTGCGGCGGGAGAAGCTTAGCTATTTGCTGCAAGGGTTGACGGCGATTGCGCTTTTTCCGATGTTGTTCACAAGGCCGATTGAAAGCTGGGCCAGCCACTATTTTCCGATGATGGACGAATTTTATGCCGGTAAGCTCGGGTGGATCACGAAAGTGGCTCTTCTACTGGTCATTCTGGTTTCCTATGTATTGCTTCGCAACATGCGGGAGTTGGAGGGCGAAACCAAACCGCGGCGTCGCAAGCCTTGGGAGCAAAAAGCGTACGAACTTCCGTGGATTCGTCGGCTTATCGACCGGATCGTTCCTCATCCCGAGACGCGGGAAGCCACGCGCTGCAAGAGGCTGCTAGCCGAAACAAACTCGCCGCTCCGCTTGGAATGGTTTTGGGTGCAGCGCGCGACAGCCGGCATACTCGCGTTTCTGCTGACACTCGGGCTTTTTGTCACGTTGCATGCAGTCACCAAACACCAACTGTTATATGCACCGGTCAAACCGGATATGATGTTTGGCCGCTTGTCCGCCCGGGAAGAAGCGGAAAGCCGGGAGAAGTCGGTGCTGGATCGCCGGATCATGACGGAAGTGAAGGGGGTGAAAACCGGACTTCCGGAAGCTGTGCGTGCCGCTTTGCGCAGCGACCCGCAGTTACAGTGGGAAGAAGCGGAGCTGTTCGTTGCCGCGCAGCGCATTCTGTCCAAAATGGAAGCTATGAACCAAGAATACTTGAAATGGTGGGAGGTGATGCTGGCGTTGTTTGGGGGCTGGGTCGGCTACTCCGCTCCGGTCGGCGTTCTACAGTTTCGCCGGCGAATGCGGCAGATGGAAATGAAACATGAAGTGGACCAACTCCAGTCGGTGATCGCCATGCTGTCCGAAATGGACCGAATGTCGGTAGAGCACATGCTCGAATGGATGGAGCGCTTTGCCCACATCTTCAAGACACCGATTCAGCATTGCCTGCTTCATTATGAACATGGCGCGGAACAAGCGTTGGAGAATCTGAAAGCGGAAGCCCCGTTTTTGCCGTTTGTTCGCATGGTGGAAAAACTGCAAATGGCGGTCGAACGGATTCCGATCCGGGACGCGTTCGATGACCTGGAATCTGAGCAAACCTACTTGCAGGAACAGCGTAAGCAAGATTACGAACGGCTCTTGGATGCAAAAGCCGGGTGGGGGAAAATGATCGGTTTCGCACCGATGATGGTCCTTATCTTCGGTTATCTTGTTTTTCCGCTCGTCTATGTCAGTCTGTCGCAGATGACCGTCTATTACGAGCAGATTCAGAAAATTCAATAACAGCCTCTAAGGCCGTTTCCGGCTCTTGCATACCGCAAGGGCTTTTTTTTCATTCTCATCAATTTAATGTAGAAGGAGAGGGAACTCCATGTCCAACGCTCAAAAAGCGATCGTCATGGCGGCCGGCATTTTGCTTGCCGTCGCACTGATCACCTTGGCCGTTCTGCTGTTTATTTCCGCGCAGGATTCGACGAAAACGGCACAAAGCAACTTTTCCAATCTTCAGACGGAACTGTCGCAAATGCAGTTTACCGTCTACGACAACACGGTGCTGTCCGGCAGCCAAACCGTCAATGCCATTCGCAAGTTCAGCGGGGAGGACCAGTTTGGTATTCAAATCATCACCGGGAAAAATCCGGCCGGCCAATGGTACGGCAAAGTCATCAATACGGGCGTGTCAATGGATAGCATCACCTACGGAACGGTCATAGGGGCCGCACCCGGTCAGCTTGATCACACGATGGATGAATCCAATGTCAACTACGTGAATCCGAGCGGCAAGTTTAGGGCCCAATTGATCAAGGACAAAAGCAACGTGATCCGCGGCATCATCTTCCGGCAACAGTAAGAACGGACCGGCGAACGGCATGTCTTTGTCCTGAAAGCGCAAAGGCATGTCCGCTTCGCTTTGCGGAAAGGAGGACGGCTCATGGGGCACTCCGTACGAACCATGATGGATATAAGCTTTGCATGTCTTGTATTTGTGATGGCAGCCACCGCCGGGTTGCTCCTGTTTCAAAATGGGGCGACCGCGCTGAATGCGGCCGTTGTTTCAGAGCGAATGCAGGACCGAAATGTTCACCAAACGTTTTTCCCGATAGCCGGGGACGGCAGTGTATCCGGCGCGGAAGTACTGCAATCGCTTGCCCGCATCGGGGACGCTGGGGTGGAAGTCGTTGTGAATGGCGTTTTATATGCAACGACGATGGAGCGAGATGATATCTCAGCATCAAGCATTCGGTTGGATAGCCGGTATCAACCCTCGTACGAACGCGGTCCGGACGGGCAGTTGCGGCGAATTGCCTATGTTTTGCGAGGTGAAGGATGAACAGTCTACTCAAAGTGTTTGCCGTCTTGATCGCAGTTCTTCTATTATATATCTTCCCGGTTTCCGCCGCTTTTGATCAGCAGGATGATGTATCCGAACTGGTGGTCTTGCGGGCAACGACATCGTTTGTCGACGCGGTCCGGGACAAAGGTTATATTTCCCCAGTCATGTACAACGATTTTATCCAGGCAATCCATTTGACGGGAAATACCTTCGACGTTCAGATGGAGCACGGACAAAAGCGGTACAATCCGGTTTATGACGATTCTACGCTTCCGGAAACGTTCCGTGGCGAATACGACGTGCATTACGACACATTTTACAATGCACAAATCTTGAAGGTGCTGTTTCCGAACAGCGCGGAGGGCAAAGACGATCCGGCACGCCGCTACCGGCTGCATGTCGGAGATACGTTCTCCGTTGTCGTAAAAAACACGAACCGGACGAATGGAACTATCCTACATGATTTTTTGAATCATGCGATCAGTCCGAATGAGAAAATCTTCGTTCCGTATGGAGGCATTGTCCGAAATGAAGATGATTAATTGGGCGGTCGTGGGTGTTCTGATCTTATTTTCGTTTTTCGTGATCAATCGTATCGAAACGGACACCCAGCGGCGGGTATTGCTCACCGAACTGCGGTACGATGCAGCGTTGGATACAGCGGTAGATGATGCGGCGCGGGCGCTTTTGATCACTGCCGATCAACAACAGGAAGCACGCTATGAATCGGTCAAACAGGTACGGGTGAACAAGGAGGAAGCGATTGATACGTTTTACCGAACCCTGTACATGAACTTCGGCATTGCCGAAGATACGGTAGCACAAGGCGTTCTTCGCCGTTACATTCCCGCGATCATCGTGATGGATTATAACGGGTTCTGGGTATATGCGGAGGAAGAGTTTCGTAATGCGGCCGGAGAAACGGAAATTCGTCCGGTCTGGGGTGCGAAAAAGCCGTATGCTTATGCCGATAGCCAAGGGAACAGTTTGTCCTTTACGTTGGACGATCACGTCCTTGCCTACGAAGCCGGAAGCGGGACTTGGCGGGAAGGATTTCGATCGGAAATACAGGCGGAGACCACGATTCCTCTCTTGCGGGATGCGGCATTGTTCGAACAGGTGCGTCGCAGCACGATCGTGGACGCCATTCAGAATGAACTGGCATACCGAATCAATCGGCATAATCAATACGTTTCCCGCTACGGCATCTCCTACACGTTTACGCTGCCGACGATCAGTGCCGAAGAATGGAATAACACGATCGACGATATCGGCGTAATGGCGTTTGTGCAAGGGATTCCGATGGGGAGCAAAACGTACAACAATTACGCGCTCGGCGGCAGCCGGGTGTTGAAAAAGCCGGCGATTATCGGCGCGGTGAAAGACGGCAGAAAAGTGTATTACCGCGACACATGCGACTACACTTATCCGGTTGAAGAGACGTTTGCGAGTGAAAAAGAGGCTGCGCGGAACGGATATTGGCCGCTGGAATGCAGCAATAACCATTGAGGTCAAACGATTTTTATCCAAGGGTGGACAGGTTGGCACAGGGATTATAAGATGGAGACGTAACGTCGATTTCTTCCTAATATTCACATTTTTTCTCGAATAAAGGAGTGAACCGGACATGAAAAAATGGGTAAGTATTAGCCTAGCGTTTATAACGTTGTTCGGCCTAGCAGCAGGCAACTCCAGCGCGGCATTCAAAGCGCCGACGTTTGTCAGTGTCGTGATGGATGGCGAAAAAATCTGGTTCCCCGATGCCCAAGCGTTTTCCGATGAGAACAACCGGACGCTCGTTCCGGTTCGCTTCGTCGCCGAAAAGATGAAAGCGAAGGTAGGCTGGGAACCACAAACCAAGACCGTCCCGATTGAACAGGGGGATCAGCGTATCCGCCTGACGATAGGCGAGAACAAGGCGACGGTTAATGGCGAAGACGTGACCTTTGATACGAAGGCGATTATGAGCGGTGGCCGAACCTTTGTCCCGTTGCGCTTTGTCAGCGAGGTACTGGGTGTAGAAGTCAATTGGGATGGGGCGACATCAACCGTTGTGATTTCCACAAAGGAGAAGGAAGCTGGTGCCAAGTACGATGAATGGGGCCGGCTCATTCGCACCACCAACCTGCCGAAAAATTCGCAGGATTACCCGTATATTTTGGCTGACGTGCCCAATGAAATGTATGAGATGAAATATCCCTTTTCCAACCCCGATCCCGAGGAACGGTCGGTCTCGGCCGATATGTATGCGAACTGGCCGGAGTTCAAGAAAGAGAACATTGACATCTGGATGGGGCGGCTTAAAACATTCGGGGCGTTATGGCTCAATGTCGACTATCGTACAATTGACGATACATGGGCCGAAAAGCTGGCCGCAGTCCAATCGGACGGCAATACCGGAAAGTTGAAGGCAGCCAAGGAATACGTGGACTGGGTGAAAAAGAACCAGATCGTTCTTGAGGGATACTTGGATCCGGAACCGTCCATAATTTATCAGGATGGATTCGGCGGGTACCATGTGCGATCCAAGTTCAGGGTTAAATTCAATCAATTTAAGCAACATAAAACACTTATTTATGATACGTGGTTCCCAGGGGAGATGAGGCTGGAGAACGATACGTGGGTTTCAAATGATATTCCTTTTAAAAAGGGAGTTTGGTATGAAGGCTATTCGGATATTGCCTTGGTAACCAATGTTGGCGGGAACTGGGGGAAGGCGTTAAAGGTCAGTGCGAATGCAAGCTTGTTCTTTAACCATATTATTCGAGAGGCTGAGTAACAGATGAATAGAGGAATAAAAATCGGTTTGTGCATGCTGCTGGCATGCACTTTTTTATTGTCTTCCTGGCCTTTGATTACTCATGCAGATGTCCCGGACGTTCAATTTAGTAAAGGAAAAATAACGTTCAACATTACCAGTACAACCGCATCATCCGGAATTCGTTTTAAAACCGTCGGTTGGACAGTGCGCCGGGAAAGTTCGCCATCGTGTACGTATGATTCGCAAGGAAAACACTGTGACCCGACCGGCCCGGGATCGGCGAGGGTCGTAGGGTTGGAACAAACGGGACAGTACCCGCCAAACCCTGCGCCCGGCACTCCCGTCACCACGTTCTTCGAAGTGCCTGAGGCGAAGGTGACAAAAGCGTTAACCGATAACGGCCTCGAAGGCATTAAACAGAACGACCAGCTCTATCTCTATGCGATCATGACCGTTACCCGGAACGGAACTCAGATCGGAGGGCCTTACTATACATTAGATGCGATCAAGAAGGCGCAGCCGTGGGCTCATCCCGACGATCTGGACAATTATTTTGGGATTCCCGTAACCTACGACAGTCCGTCCTTTCCGGTTGATATCGTCTGCAAAACCGAAGCGGGGATGGTCATCACGGACCCATCGTGCACGTTCCGGAAGGGCGAGTTTTTAGCTGGAGAAGAGATTGAGCATACGTTCGCCGAAACCTTGGAATCGAACGGGAAATCGTATGAAATCGTCCGATCGTATGTAGTCTCCAAAAATAATCCCGAGAAAAAACAATATGTTCGGGAAATCGGGCAAGACAATCTGCTTGACCGGCACATTAGCGTATTCATTAGCGGAGCTGATATTGTCGCCGAATATAGAGAGTCAACCTCCTTGGTTACCGTAACCTCTCGGATTGAAGCTCCGGCAGAGGTTGCTGGGTCGGTTAACGAAGTCGAGGGGGATTTTATCTTTGAGGCGAAATCGCCGAAGTCCTTAAAGTCATATGAAATCACCAGTATTCAGAATGCGGCGCTAACGCAACCGGCCGATAAATCAGGAACGCTTACCGGTACATCGGCTACCAAAACGCTTCCGATCAAAATCCCGTTTACTTCCGGAAACAGCGTCACGGTAAAGATAACGGTTGTCGTGAAAGATGTGGACGGCAATATGAGCGATTCCACCTCGAACCACACGGTACGCAAACCGGGAAGTGACGGTAGACCGACCCCGGGTGATTCAAAGGAAGCAAGCGTGATGGATCCGGAGGTGTCCGCCGTGATTCAGGCCGATGCGCGCGGAGCCGAAAAATTTGATGTTCTTAAGGGCATACCCACATCGGAGAGTCTGTACGTCAACGCTTTGGCGAAGTCGTATTTGTATCGAAATACGTTCTTGGAAATGATCGGGACAAAATCGTACCCGATTCAAGTGAGTAAGACGTACACGTTGCGGTGGACGGAACAGGTATCCGGTCCCCCGGATGAGAACGGGAATCCGACGACGAGGACGGTATCCCGTTCGGATACCCAAACGGTTACTAAAAATTACACGGTGCAACGTAAATACAGCTTCTGGCTGATTGATCGCCTTGAGGTTTATAGCATTCAAAAAGCCAACTTCACCAACTATGCGCTTCCTTCGGGTGGGGTCACATTGCAACCGGCTGGTTATACACCGCCGTCCGTTTCCGCAGCACACGACGCTTCGTTGAATGCGCATATAACCGATCCCGTTTATTCAAATGTGAGGCTGCCCGGAGAAACCATTTCCGGCGGAAGCAGCCGCCCGTCCGTTCCGAATGAGGATTGGAAGTCGGAAGCGGAGGAGGCCGTCGGAAAAATCAAGGTAAAGAACGATTCACTCGTCTTTAATGGAGGGACCATTATGGACAATCGAGTCGTCGAGGAAAAAGCGCCGACTCCCGGAGCGATTCCGGCTCCGACGACAATCGGGCAGTATGTGCTATACGGATCGGGATATGTGATTGATTCATCGAAAACAAACAAGGCCAACCAGCCAAGTTCGGGCAACATTTCGTACGCCTTAATCAAAGGAATCGGCGGCGGTGAAAACAAGAGCTTTCCGATCAAAGGCATCAACCCGGTGACCGTGCATACGCCGGTGGTGAACTATGCTTCCGTTTCGGATGATCAGGCGCACAACCAAAAAACAAAACCGACGGCAGGGCGTTCCGCGCTTATTTTGGATCGACCGTTTACGGTGACCGTACCGACAAGCGGACAGCACCGGGAGATCAAGGGCTACGGCAATCGGGATTACGCCAAATATACGCGGGACAAGCAGGTATGGTTCCCGTTTGATGTGTATGCTGCGGACCGGAAAACCTTTATACCGAAAGAAACGTGGACATCGATTCCGGTGGCCCAGACCAAGACGACGTTCTATTTACCGGTTTGGGTCGATGAAGGCCAATATGAGGTGCTGTTTCGCACCTTCGCGGAGAACTGCCCTTCCGGATTTACGACGCAGATGAATGCCAATTTGGACCTTTCGCATCATGTGGCTACTCAAGTGGTTCCGGTAGAAGTGATCGGACGGTTGTATGATTTCCGCATAACCGATATCGCTGATTTCCAATGGGAGACCGTATTCCGAAAGCAAAAAGGCAGTGCAACGCCAACCGGGAACGCCTATTGGGTCGGGATGAAGGATATAGATGGTGCGGCTCGCGGCAATAAGCAGCCGTTCACGCTGCCTGTTCGGCAGGGCAGCCATCCGGAGACAGGGAAGAAGAATGTGGCCGTCAAGACGGGATATCATGTAAAGTTCGAAGTCATGACGAAAGGAAATATGTTCGGCTCAGGCGACGGGATTCGAATTACGCCGACGTTCTATTTTGTAGACCGGCAAGGAAAGAAACGTCAAGAAGTAGACTTGTACTATCACTCTGACACAAAAAAATTTGTCCGGGTTGGTTCGAGCGAGGATGTTGAGCGGCGCAATATCACATTGGATACCCGGTTGCGAAATGTAGCCAAGCAGGAGTTGATGGACACAGCCGGCTCATTGTGGGCTTTAAACGGCAGTAGCGGAACGAAACAATCCTTCATCAATCAATATCTGAAAAGCGCTCAAAAGCCAACCTATGTTGGCGGGTACGATATTATGCTGCTGCCTTCACAGCTCCGGACGTTTGTCGGCAACATGAACGTACCATCCGGTGTCAACGCAGCGCGCGCGAATGCTTCGGTACAGCACTGGTTCGGCGAGTACAGTATTCCGGCCGCGGCATATGCCGTACCGAAAGGATTCAATCTGGCTGAGTACGGACGTAAAAACGGGTTGAACGACAAGTCTTCGATTTTCCTGCGGGACGGATATATTATCGTAAATTTCAACCTAGAAACGATTCGTAACAAGGACCTGAACAACCCGCATCTGCAATACATTCATGGCCCACTCAACAACCAGTGGCAAATGGAAGGCTTCCAGCGCAGCTTTACCGATCCGTACGGCGTGACGTTCCAACTGAAGGATGGCGACGCGGTGTTTTATCATGCCAATTTATCATCCTATGACGATTATGGAACGGGTGGTACCCATTAACCGACAAGGAGGTGCTGCGATGCAAAAACAGGAATGGGAGGTCACCATTAAGTGGAAGGATGGGACTCAATCCTGTTATGTCTACGAAGGGAAAAAGGAAGATGCGCGCCGCGATGCGTATCTCAGTTCACCCCAAGGAGATATTCGAAACGTGATTGTAAAGCCGTATCGTCTTGATTAAATCATGATCAGGAAAAACGGTTCAGGTCTATTTCTTATTAGTACAAGGAGGAAACCGATGTTTCGTGAAAAGGGAAGCGTTTGGATGGGACGACGATTTGTCGGAGAGGTGGACGGCTATTATGTGGAGGCACAAGTATTTGACGAGCCGTCCACTTACGGGATTGCATTTGGGCGAATAAGTCGGTTGGACGTGTATCCGGATCGCTCATCCGGATTTCGAAGTAGAATAGCTTGTTACGAGCGAGGCTGGGACGGCGGCCCGCCGCAAGATCGCCGCATACGCCGGGTAGTTGAGAAGACGGTGGAACACTTTGATCGGAAACAAGTGGACTGGGCGGTTGAAGAAAAACGTTATCGGGAAAGTCGGGAGTGAATCTCTAAAAGAGCGACTTGCCAACCATGGCGCGTCAGAGTTAAGATCGACACCAGCCTAATGATCAGGAAGGAGAGGTTGGTGTGGAAACGTTGTCGGGTTGGCTAATGGCGGTATTTCAAAAGCGTATGGATGTTCTGGATTACCGATTCGCACAGCAGAATCGTCAGACAGAGGAATATAAACGGATTGCGGAACTCCGCGATCAACTTTGTCAGAATTTGTCGAAAGAGCAATTTCAAATTCTGTCCGAGTGGGAAGATTATAAGAACGAACGTGCTTCGGCTGAACGGGAAGCGTGGTACCTTTGCGGTCTTTCCGACGGACTGGGGATGTTCATAAGCATGGAAGAGCTTCCGCCGTTTAACAGACGGACTTAGCCCGTATATTCTTCACTTATCCCGCCAGCGTTCTGGCGGGTATTTTCATGTAATGAAGAGGAACTGCTTGATTTGTTCCGATTTCAAACGAAAGGTTACCTGAACTTATCCCATCGAAAGCATGGATTGAAACTTATCAAACAACTCAGATGCCTGAATGCGTAATTGGCAAAATTCAAAGAAAACTTCGATCGATTCATAATACGTTTAATCGGAAAGCCCGCCGTTTGGCGGGTTTTTCATTTTTTTTATTTTTTTGGTCGTTTGCGTAATGCGACAAGCAAGCTTCAGCCGTTCCGTACGGCCACGGCCATATGCCATCAAAGTCTCTTTTGAAAAAGCGATTTCCCTTTTATAATGAAAGGAGAGATGGAGTTTTGCGCAGTGCAGAAATCTTAAGGTATTTAGAAAAAGTCAATGAACAACTAAAACAACAGCAGTTACACGGCGAAATTTGCTTGTTTGGCGGAGCGGTGATGTGTCTAGTGCTCCAAAGCCGCGACAGTACCAAGGACGTCGATGCCATTTTCGCACCGACTCGCGAATTTTATGCGATCATCAAAAATGTGGCCGATGAGTATCGCTTGCCGGCCGATTGGTTAAACAATGCGGTAAAGGGATTTGTTTCGAGTCGGCATGATGTCCAGCTTTATCGCAGGCTGAGCCACTTGGACATTTTCGCTGCCTCGCCACAATATATGCTGGCCATGAAGTGCTTGGCTGCGCGAACATATGAAAGCAAGGATGTGGACGATATCCGCTTTCTGTTGCGGTATTTGAACATCCGAACGGCAGAACAGGCGCTTTCGGTAGTCGAACAGTTTTATCCTCAACACCGGGTGTTGCCGAGAACAGCCTATCTGTTGGAAGAACTACTAAATCATTAATCGGAAAAGAGGGATGGACATGACAGTGTGGGACATTGCCCGGGAAGCAGCAGCAGATATCGACCAATTCGCCATTCATTGCGGTAATTTTCTCGATGCTTTTTATCGGGCTACGCCTGAACAAAGAATTCGCATGGTACAGAGGGAACCGGAAGCTTATCCCGGCTTTCCAGACCACATGCTCCCGTTCCTGGCGGCCATGACACATAAGCTTTGCAACGATTATCAAGTGGAATGCCCGGCTTGGGTTCATCGGAAGCAATATACACTGAGTGAGCCGCACTTTTGGCTCAATGCAACCGGTAATCTCCGGCGTATTCTTTTGGAAGAAAGCCCGACCGAATTTAAAACCCGGAATTTGTTTGTAACGGCGAATACGCTGTCCAGAGCATAAGCGGTTTAGGCAAAATATTACTTGCTAGCTTCACTAGTAAGCCAATTACAAGTCATACGGAACAGTTGAGCCGTCCCATCGGGGCGGCTTTTCTATGTCGCGTGCCCAGAGGCACGCATTATCTAGTTGGTGAAAGTCCAACCAAGAGAGGGGCCAAGCCACTCTTGTAGCTAGGATGCTTGTGCATGGCGAAATCTGTGCGTAAAAGCGCATCGACGAAAGTACCGGCCAGAGGCCGGGCGAGCAACAACCCAGGCCGTAACATCAAGTGAATCCTGCCGCGTCGACAAAAAGGCCCTGCGAAGGGAAGAAGAGGAAGCCGAGTCCCGGACATATGGACGAAGGCCAAGGAAACTGTGCAGAACTTGGAACAATAGTGAAGAATCCTCCGGCGTAGAGGGATCGGCATGGGTTGAAAGATAATGCAGTGAACTGGGGAGACCCTCCCCCACACGGGATTTTTTTTTTTTTTTAGAAACCCGTAAAGAGACGCTCTATAAGTCCAGAAGATGAAGTGAACCGTCTGTGGGAAGGGAGTCCGAGGGGCTCATAGTACCGAAGAACCTAAGGACAACATAACCTTAGGGAGGGAAGGGGTCCTACTTTGTTTATGCTTTTGGAGGAGGTACGAGTGAGTGAATGCCAAGCGGCTAACGACACCCAAGGAAAAAGTTCAAGAACTCCAAGAAAAGCTAGGTCATGCGGCCAAGGAGAACCATAAGCGTAAATTCCATGCCTTGTACGACAAAGTCTACCGGTGGGATGTGCTATGCGAAGCCTGGAAACGGGTGAGAGCAAATAAGGGAGCTGCGGGAGTGGATGCCGTGACGCTTGCAGATATTGAAGAACAAGGAGAAACAAGTTTCCTCAAGGAATGCGAGCGAGAACTAAAGGAAGGCCATTACCATCCGCAGCCCGTGCGGCGGCACTACATCCCGAAGAAAGATGGGAAGCCAAGACCACTAGGCATCCCTACCGTGCGCGACCGAGTCCTACAGATGGCAACCAAACTAGTCATTGAACCCATCTTCGAAGCGGATTTTAAAGAAGTCTCCTTCGGATTTCGTCCGAAACGAAGTGCAAAGGGAGCGTTGGAGCGAATCCGGAAAGCCTGCAACCGTAAAGGAAATTGGGTAGTCGACGTCGATATCCAAGGCTACTTCGACAACATGAATCAAGAGAAACTCATGAAGTTGGTACAGATGCGTATCAACGACAGGAGGATCCTGAAGTTAATCCGGAAGTGGCTACAAGCGGGAGTCATGGAGGAAGGAAACGTAAGACGCTCTGATTTAGGGACACCGCAAGGTGGCGTCATTTCACCGCTTCTGGCGAATATCTACCTGAACTACTTTGACCGGCTGTGGGAGAAACACGGAAGCGGGTTGGGAGAACTGACAAGGTATGCAGACGATTTTGTAGTGGTCTGCAAAACCAGAAAGGACGCCGAGCATGCCTATGAACTCATAGGCAGAATAATGGAACGTCTGGAGCTAACCCTACACCCTACGAAAACCCGCATTGTAGGTTTATGGACAGGAGAAGAAGGATTCGACTTCTTAGGGATGCATCACCGAAAAACAAAAGCAGAAACCTCTCAAGGGAAGGTGTACTATACCACACAACAGTGGCTAACGAAGAAGGCAGAGGAACGTATACGAAGCGTGGTCAAAGACAGATTAGCCCCGCCCGGCATGCGTTCGAAATCGTTCGCGGAACAGGTGGAATGGCTTAATCCAAGGATTCAGGGATGGAGAAATTATTACTACACGAACTACAGCCAAAAGAGATTAGCGAAACTGGATTGGTATATTCTGCAGCGATTCACCCGGTGGTACGCGAAGAAGAGACAACGCAGGAATTGGAAGAGTTCAATATCTGAGGTGAAGTATATTGCCCAAATACATGGACTACAAACGCTATTGTAATCTGCATGCCCATGAATGACGAACATCGGAAAGCCGTATGAGGGAAAACCTCACGTACGGTTTGATGAGGAGGGGCTGGCGAGCCAGCCCTTTACTCTAGCAAAATCGAGGTGGCAGGTGTGGATAGAATTAAGTTTACTTGTTCGAAATGCGGAAAAACGATCCAAATTGACCCTGAGATTTTTGTTCGCATATACCAAGGTCACGATCATTGTTTGTCTTGCCGTACAAATAAATTAAGAACGGGAAGTAAACGTTGGGGTGAGGTGCAGAATGAATCAACAATATGAATGTTTATTGGAAACCAAAGGATATCGTCTTAAAATTTCAATCTATTCGGATGGTGTATTCTCGGCAGAACAGATGGCGCGGCAACGGGCGGTGCGGCTTCTCAAAGAGAATTACGGGATATGTAGAAACGAAGAGGCTTTTAAGGTCGTGGATGTACAAAAAAAGAGTTCTCCAATTTAAAAGAAATAGTGGGGTGAGCCGGATGAGCAGTAACGTCGTTCCCATGTTGCAAAGTAAAAGTCCGTTTGCCAAGCCGAAACGACGCCGAAATGCGATAACGGAGATGAAATTCGAAAAAGGGACAGAAACCACATTGTCGTGGGATGAGGCGGTTGAACTTTTCATCGCGGCTAAGCGTACGGAAACGGAAGCGGAGCGGACAGTGGAATTTGAACAGGAAAACTTGGACAGCTATCGCAAAATCATGGTAGAGCAAGGAATCGAACCACAGGTGGAGGGATTGACGGTTGATTTCCTTCGAAACCATTTCGTGGCGTATATGGTGGATGTGAAAAATTATGCGTTGAATACGATTAACAATCGAATCAAGACGATCAAGCGATTTTTTGCTTTTTTACACCAGGAAGGGTGGATTCAGCAAAACCCGGCCGACTTGTTAAAAGTCCGAAGCGGACAAAAGCCGATCATCTATTCATTTACGGAAGAACAAGTCGTTACTTTACTGGCACAACCGGATCTGACGATGTTTACCGGATACCGGGATTATTGCATGCTCTATCTGATGTTGGACACGGGCCTCCGCTTAGGCGAAGTGGTTAGATTAGATCTCATTCAAATCGATCTCAAACAAAGCTATTTGATCGGTGTATTGGGCAAAAGCAAACGGCCGCGTGACGTCCCGTTTTGCGATGAAGTGCGCAAAGTATTGCTGAAATATTTGAAAATACGCGGGGAACTGCCGGAGCCTGCTTTATTTGTTACGGTAGACGGCACTCGCTTAAGCGGGAGAACTTTCCAGGAAACGCTGAAAAAATATGGGGAGCAGGCAAAAATCCAAGGGGTCAGAGTCAGTCCTCATACATTGCGTCATTCCTTTGCCAAAATGTATATCCTCAATGGCGGCGATCCTTACAGCTTGCAAGAAATCCTCGGCCACACCACACAGGACATGGTCAAAGTATATGTGAACCTGTGGAAGCCGGAAAAGAAGCTGCAGCATATGAAAGCATCTCCGATGCGGAATTTGGGACGGAGGAAATAAAATACGCGTATGGGGGTAAAGGGACTTGAGGTATCGTTTTTCGGGTCTATATTTTTCATTCACAACTTGGATTGGCGGATGGCAAGGTGGATGTGCTGGAGCTGCCGGTGGACGAAGTCTGAAAGACAACGAAAATCTAAAATGTTAAAGTATGAAGGAGAAGGAGTTGAACTCTCCTTCATACTAAATTTCAATACTCCTCGGGAATTGCTTTTTCAAATTTAAGTCTAAAGCGTATTTCTAATTCTTGGATACCTAAGCGTATAGTACTTCTAAAGTTTTTGTAAATTTGTGAGTAGTTGCTGTCCACCCAATCTCCTTGATCATTTTTATAGATAATGTGAGGCCGTTTTTTTGCGTTAAGTTCATCTGAAAATGTGTTGCAAGCATCGGTCATACTTCTCAAAATAGTCTTAGTTGCGTCTGAGAATGCACGGTCACCGAGTAAAACAACGATAAAATTTTTAATTTCTATCGTTGAGGTAGCGCAATGTTCCGGCATTTCCATTTCAATAGGATTTGTAAGAAGTCTCTTTGCCTCCAGAAAATAAAATAACTTTTCAATTCCCTGTCGTTCACTTTCAGTGATTTCCCACGATAAACCTCCAAATGGGGCACTGATTCCTGTAATTTTGATACCCAAAATTGCATCCCTCCAATAAGCAAACCAATATTTACCATTATGGTATCATCGAACACCCTAACAATTCAATAACAGGTTGAATAGTAGCAGTAATACGTAGACCGCAAGTTTTATTACGTTTTGGACACGACTCGGTTTAATCCAATAAATAGGCCCCGAGTACTATTTATGTTGTCGAGTTAGGCAGGGGAAATGGAAAAAATGTAGAAATATATCATAAGGCAAGTATTTGATTTGAAGAGGGAAAATATGAAAAGATGTCGAATGTACATCAAAGTACTTAGAAAGTAAATCAATCGGCTCATTTTTATAGAATAGGTAGGTGATAGCTGTGGCAATGCTTAGTCCAAGCGAGCCGGAAAAACAATTGATTATTGATAAAATTCATAAAATGAATCCTACACCTGAACAGATTGAGAGAGTTTGTCGTGTCGTACTTGAAGAGCATCCCAATGATGTTTATCCGCAGCGATCAACTACGTTTCAAGCTCTAAGTGCAATAGTAGATCGATCCGTACAAAAAGGGGTTACTTCAAAGTTAATTGAGGAGTTCGAGGTATCGATCCACCAAAATGGAAATAAAAGCTCAGGGATCCGACCAATCGATACAGATCTAGCCAATCAATTCGGTAAGGTGTTTACTTCGTTACTGCAAGCGCTTGAGCAGATGGATGATGCTGAATTGGAACAATATACTGCGGATATTGACAGTGCAGATATGACTGAGTTCAAAGACAAGCTTGAAAACAAAGCAAAGTTTTCTAAGGATAGGCAAGAACATGCGATGAGAAGTCGAACAGAGATTTCAGTGCTTCAACGCTTGGCAAAAAAATTAGGATATCGCAAATATAATAATCTTAAAAAAAAGGTCATGTTTTTATATTTTCGCATTTGCGATAATTACCCAGTGAGTCAGTATACAGCAGATTTTAGATTTGAGCGTTTACTTGAACATTTATATGCGCAACTGCCGCCTCAAATTCGGGAATACTACGATGAATGCCTTGAGCAGATAACGGGAGTTATTTTCGACACAACATACGATTGTTACATTTTTAATGAATGAAGGTGAAAGATTATTTTTAAGCGAAATATTGAGCAAGAGTTGGCTACATATGATATTGAAGAGAGTAGTTCAGTCAATGGATTGATATTAATTATAATACTAAATTACATGCCGAAATGCTCCATGAACCAATTGGCTTGCGCACTATACCTTGTACGCTTCTCTAAGGTACTCTCCAAGTTTTTAAGCAAGGAAGAAGAAGTTGATTTTCTAAATAAAGTCCCCGAATGGGAGCTTGGAAATTTAGATGCTATGCTGGTACCGTATATTAACCAAAAATACGATATACGTTTTATTAGGGGTATAAAAGAATTGTTTGCAAAAGGTCTTATTCAAATTGAAAATGAATTTGTTCAACTAATTTCCAAGAAAGAAATCTCATCAGGCAGCGAAACCATTATGCGGATTCAACACAAAGCTGATTATGCGAGTCGCTTGGTGATGGGAATGAACATTGAATTACTTAATAAGCAAATATCACGAATAGTAGGAGAAGAACAATGGGGAACTTTCTCTTCATCAACCGTGTCGCAATAAATCCGCCCAGAGGAAAAACAGATGTCACATTCAGGGCGGGATTAAATGTGATTCGTGCAACTTTAATGGAAGAAACCTCTAGAGAAGGACAAGATAGCCAACCGGGAATACGAAATAGTGTTGGAAAAACAACTTTTTGTCATTTGCTAAATTATGGATTGGGGAAAAGCAGCTTTTTAAATCGAGATAAAGCGTTTGGAAAAAAAACACTCGAATCACATGATTTATTGATGGAATTTAGAATTAAAGATGAAAAATATACCGTTCAACGAAATCTTGTTAAAGGTGATATTTGTATTTTGTATAAAGATTGGCGCATAAGTGATTTACTAAATGGAATACAGCTCACAGGCGAAAGATATCCAATTGAAAATTATAGAAATTTTTTGGAGGAAACAATTTTTTCTAAAGCAAACATTTTTGAAGGGGAAAGATTTATAACGTTTCGTGACATTATGCAGATTTTATTCAGGGATCAAGTTGGTGGTTTTGAAACTATAGATAAAGCGGGGAATTATTATACTAAAGCTGATGAAAAACGTAAACTGCAACAATTTCTTTCTGGATTAACTACCTCTGAAACCTTAGATGCAAACAAACAAGTAAGTGATGCTGAGGCAGCAGAAAAAGAAGCTAAGAAGGCTTTTGATATCATAAAAAAGTATGTACATCATAAGGTTAATCAAGCTGAAGAATTGATTAGATCGGAAGCAGCAACAATATTAGAGCAGATCAAAGAAAAAAATGATGAAATAGCTGGCCTCAAACAACAATTAGTCCTACTTCAACAAAGAGATGATGAACGAATCACGCAAAAGCAAGAGTTTCTTCAGCAGAAATTAAATCTTTCTAAAGAAGAAAACATAATAAAAATGAGAATTAACAGTTTTCAGGCCACGCTTAATGAAGTTCAAACGGAAAAAGAAAATTTAGAAACGGCTCATCATGCACACCAACTATTAGATCCTTATGAGTATGAGAAATGCCCTGTTTGTTTGGTAACTATTACAAATGACTCGTCCTTTAAATGTCCCCGAAGCGCAGAGGATCAAGAGGATTCTAATAAGGCTTTGGAGACTATGCAAATTATTTTGTCCAACGAAAGACAAGATTTGGTTCAATCTATTAATGAGTTAAATCATATATTAGAAGAGCTTCAACTTAGGATGTCTGAAATTGACAGCAAAATAGATGAATTGAATTTGGAAATTTCAGAAGATGCAAGTGAAATACTTTCGAAAATCGACCTAATTGAAAAGGAACAAAAAGAACTTAATGAGAAACTAACTGGATTAAGACAAGACTTAGAGTATTTTCGAGATCATGAAGAATACAAAAGGAAACATGGTTTAGCAAAGGATCAACTTGCGATTGCAAAATCAAACAGAAACCGAGTTCAACAACAAATGGAAGATAATATTGATAATTTGAAGAAGTACTTTCATGAAGTTGTTTCCTATTTATATTTTGAGAACCGAATTGGTTCATTTCAACTAAGTGAGAGGGCGAAAAATTTCGAAGTTGAAATTAGATATCTTAATTTGGGTGAGGGCAAAGATACAGGCGCGGCAGCAATTACTTTGGCAGTGATTGCTTATGACCTGGCATTATTAAAATTGGCACTAAAGGTTGATACACCCCATCCCAGATTACTTGTTCATGACTCTCCTAACATAAATGACATTGATCCAGCTGTTTATAACAGGATTTTTACTTATGTGAAAGATACCTTAGAAAAATCATTCACTGATGAAGGTTTGGAACCTGAATTCCAATATATCATTACAACTATCTTGATGCCAGAAGAACTAGCAACTGATCCTTACATTAGATTGGAGCTCAATAATAATGGAGACGAGGGAAAACTCTTTGAATTCACATTTTGAAAACAATCTGGTGAATCAACAACGCTTAATAGATTTCTT
Source organism: Paenibacillus barengoltzii NBRC 101215 (assembly GCF_004000745.1). Taxonomy (GTDB): domain Bacteria; phylum Bacillota; class Bacilli; order Paenibacillales; family Paenibacillaceae; genus Fontibacillus; species Fontibacillus barengoltzii. Next base: position 38,336 of record NZ_BILV01000031.1, on the reverse strand, counting down.
GAAACGATCATTCTCTGAAGAAGAAATTTATGCATTGGGGCGCTTGTTAAATTTAGAAAAAGAAGATTATGTTGGTAGGGGGATGACCAAGCAACAGTTATGTAGTGCTTTTGTTGAAATGCTCACTCAACGATCGTTATTCAATAGATTATTTGTATATCTTGAGTCACCTTCATATATTCGCCCAAGGATGTATCAAGAATTTGGTGACTTAGGAATAAAAGAACCTTTGTCTGATCATGGTTTAGAGCAGGCATTACAGGAATTTTATGGAAAAGTTGAAGAAGCCAAACAAAATAAATCTTTTTCGGATTGGCTTGATAATTGGAAGAAATCAATGGTCCTAGTTTTGGGGAAAGACAATACACCAGAAGCATGGGCAAAATTGGTCGCAATTTGTAATGAACTAAAACAACTAGGATATTCACCTTATTTAATTAAAGATCAGCCCGACATCGGTCATCTTACAAATGAGGAAAAAATGTTAGCGTATGCTGCCGCATCAAGATTTATTGTTATTGAAAAATCAGAGCCATCTGGACATATTGATGAAGCCCATATTTGTGCTATAAATCGCTTTGTTGGGATTTGGATTAGAGAAGAGGGAAAGGGAGACACCTGGATGCAAGGCGATTACGAGGTAAGCTTCCTTAATATCAAGAGTTTTACATATGCTACAGGAAATATAAAAAAGGCAATCAGCGATGGTGTTGATTGGGCAGAACAATACTTAGAAGAGAAAGAAAAACAATTAAATGGGTTGTATCCTTTTAGAAGGTAGGACTTCGACTCTGGTTTACATTGAGATGAAATAATAAGTAGTTACAGTATTTTCAAAAGAACAGTTTGGGTATTCCTCAAAATTGTCTTGAAAAGTAGCAAAGGGCCGCCTAATGCAGCCCTTTGTTTATTTTCTTATTGTATATTATCCACCGATCCGGAGTCGACTCATATTCTCCACCGGACTATATTTCTGATGCTGTTCCCGAATATCCTTGCTAAAAAGCTCTACATAATAGCGGACCATGTCCAGTGTGCTGTGGCCGAGAATCTGTTGTAGGGTAAAAACGTCGCCGCCGTTCAGGATGTAAAACTTCGCCATTGTATGTCTGAATGTATGAGGCGATACCCGAACGCCCGATATGCCGGCTAACTTCCCATACTCCTGAATGTTTTCCTGTATGGTTCGTGTACGAAGGGCTGTGCCCTCTACATTCACGAAGAGCCAGTCCGTCTCTACATTACCGCGTTCGGCTAAGTATTGTTTCAACACTTTAATGCACGTTTTTTGAATGGGGACGCGCCGCGCTTTTCCGCCTTTGCCCCGAACAATCCGGATCTCCATTTCTTTTAAGAAAAGATCGCCGACCTTCAAGTTCAGCAATTCTCCGATCCGCATCCCCGTTTCCAGCATAACCATCATGATCGTATAATCCCGAAATCCCGTAAAGGTTTGGCGATTGGGTTGGTTGAGCAAGGCAAGCAATTGCTCTTTGGTAAAGGTTTGGATCATTTTCTTTTCCGCTTTGATTAGCCGTAGTTCATCAGCCAGTTTGTGCTTGATATAGCCTTCCTCATATAAAAACTTGAAAAACGCTTTGCAGGTTTTGATGCGCCCGTTTACCGTATTGCTGGCCAGTCCTTTGCCAAGCATATATCCGATATAATGATGCTTGATGTCCCGGTTGGTCATGGTGAGGATGTCAAAGTCCTGGTTTTGTTCTTCGAATGTCTTCTGCATCATGATCATATTTTCTTCATAAAACTCGATAGTTCGATCGGATAAATTTTTGGCTCGGCATTCAAACACAAATGATTGCAGCAGTTTGGGAAAACCGATTTGGGGTTTGCTCGGTGTAGCTGCCGATATTGGGGCAACTACCTGAGTAGCAGCGGAGGTAAGTGTATTTTTACGACGTTTTACTGGCATCTCCATGTTTACTGCACCTCGCTTTCATTGAAGCTGCCTTCGACCGCGAGGTTCTCAATCGGGCTGTACTTTTCGTGCTGTTTATGAATATCGGTGCTGAACAACTCGACGTAGTATCGAGTCATTTCGAGGTTGGCGTGGCCGAGGAGGTATTGCAAAGTAAAGATGTCGCCGCCATTCATCAAAAACAATTTCGCCATCGTGTGTCTAAACACATGGCAGGCTCCTTCCACGCCAGTAATGCCTGCTCGATGAAAATACTCCTTCACCATTTTAATGAAGGAATTTCTCGCCATGGGCATATTGAATACTGTAATCCAGATGTCGTCGAAGGGCTGATCTCCCCGTTCCACAATATATCGTTTGAGGATCTCCGCACATGTGGCTTGAAATGGCACCAATCGGAATTTACGGCCTTTCCCCATTTGAATGTGCACCGTATTTTCCTCAAAATTCACATCTGAGATTTTCAAACGGCTCATTTCGATGACGCGTATGCCGGTTTCAAGGAAAAGAAGCATAATGGCATAGTCCCGTAATCCGGTAAATGTAGTTTGATCGGGGGAGGCTAGGATTCGTTTGACTTGCTCTTCGGAAAAAGTATGAACGACTTGCCGTTTGTTCTTGAGGGGCTTTAACCCTTCGGCAATGTTAGTCGTCAGTAATCCATCCTCGAATAAAAATTTGAAAAACTGCTGAAGCGTGCGAATCTTTCCGTTGATCGTATTGGGCTTATATTGCTGTTCGAGCATTTTGTTAATCATGCGGACGGAGAGGTCTTTAGGGGTCAAAGTATCCAGGGAAAGGCACCAATCTTCAAGATCGCGTTGCAACGATTTGAGATAGACGTGGTAACCGTCTATGGTAAACTTGGAGAGATTGCGAAACTGGCAGTCCATCAAGAACAGCCGGACGGCTTCGGTGTATTGGTTTTTTGCCGAAACTGCGTCGTACGCTACAATAGTTTCATCAAAATTTTTTCCTTGCAACATTGCATATCACTCCCAGAATTTGGATTGGGAGTTTGGTGCGGTGAAAAGATTGGCGCGCCTGACGGCCTTTAGCCGCGTCAATCTGTGGGTTTAGCGAGCGCATACAACCCTGTCGGAAAACAAGGGACGTTTTGGGTCGGTGGGAAAATAATCCATGTCCGACTTCCCTTGTCCTATGCGGAATCTCGGCGATTGGCGAATGAGTGGTTCCCTCCTTCCATAGCGCCAATCTCAAAATCGTGAGGGAAACCGTGGGGGTTCGAGTCCCTTCACCGGCATCAAACAAGCAGATTTGTTAAATCACGGATCGTGATTTAACAAATCTGCTTTTTTTGTTACAACGTGAGATGATCTTAAGTTTAATAATTACAATACCAAATGACACCGAAGAGCTCAGGAGGAAACGATACAAAAGTTACATGGTTAAGCCGTTTACTTTTGAATATACAAATGAAAAGAAATTTGGTTTCTTCAGTAATCGGCGGAGATAGCCAGGAACCAGAAGTTGTAGCAGGAAATTATAAATAAGACTATCTTTAGTTTTAAGAAGGAGGGAATGAAAAGGAAGGAATCCAGCGAGTAATAAGAAGGAGTTGGGATTTAAAAGGATATATTTCCTATTGATGTAATAATGCTTGACAAAAAATATTGAAATCAAGTTGAATACACTATATAATATGTATAAAATTACAATATTTACCTCAAGATTAATGGTAATCCCTCCATCATGAGTACCACTTTACTTCTTTTACAATAGTGCAGCCAACCCAGTTATCCCCTCTCTTCTTCGACATTTAATTTGCAGTTTCTGTCTTGCGTCGATGTTGTAAGATGTTAGCTTTAATGTGCGTGCCGGAGGCGGACAACGCAGAATTTCCGCTTCAAACAAGCATTGTTTAGAATGAGCGTAGGAAAGGTGTAAGTCGAAGTGTTTATGTATTGAATGGTTTGATTAATGAAGCAGATATTGATGTTCAATAATGACTGATTGTATCAAGAATACCAGAAGGGGTGTATCTGATATCTGGTATCTTGCTGCAATAAATAAGAGTCGATTTCCATACTGCTTTTGGAGGAGCGATGGAAATCAACTCTGTACGCTCTTTGCTATGTTCAAAGCAAACAGCCTAGATACTATTATAAGATAAAAAATGTTTTGTACATAGTTGATAGAGTGGGCTTTTAGAGAGGAGGAGGGATTTAGTCTAAATAGAAAGATTGAGAATTTCTTGTAGGGTTAGATGTGCTGTTTTTTAATTGGAATGAAAAACTTTTAAAGAGGTGAAAAACAGTGATCTCAAAAAAGATGAAAGCATTAACTGTATTTAGTCTTTTGGCATCTTTATTATTACTTAGTCTTAATTCAGGTGTTTATGCAGCGGAAACGAATCTTTCAAAAAGAACATTAGATGAAATTTCTGCTGTTTATGACTCCCTACCAAAGAATTTGAAGCAAAATAAGGCCAATCTTATTGATGAGAACATTATGATTTATGATGAAAGCGGCCGAATTAAAAATGAAATCCATTCTGACGGACGAATTTACGATATTCAATGGGACAATGATAGAATTATTCAAGTTACTGACACAGCAGGGTATAAAACAGTTTACGACTATTCCAAGAATGGACAAGTTGTCGAGAATATTTTTTATAACAATCAACTGCAGACATCTTACTTTCGGGAGAAAGAGCTGTATCAAATAAATCTTGGAAAATTCAGCAATGCAGAAGCAACTTTGAAAGATGAAATAGCTAAACAATATTCCCAAGGGCTAGTTGACAGTTCCACTGTTAATAGGCTTGAGAATAGTTCTGTTACTCCTTTTGCAATTGTCGATTATTATGTTGCCGGCAAAAGGATGAATTCACTATTATCCTCAAGTGATTTTCTTTATAACAATGACGACGCAATGACTGAAAGTGAAATTCAGAGTTTCCTTACAAGTAAAAATTCTGTTTTGAGGAATAGCATTAAGATTTATGCTATCAATTCTAGTGGTAATGCTTATGATACTGGTAGAACAGTAAAACCTTCAAAGGTTATTAGTGATGCAGCAAAGAATGCGGGTATTAATCCTCGAGTGATACTGGTTACCCTACAGAAAGAAAGCAGTCTAGTTACCAGTACAGATACTAACGTTAATAGAAGAGCATTTCATTACGCTATGGGCTATGGAGCGACGGATAGTGGAGATATTACCACGTACACCGGTTTTGATAAGCAGGTCGAACTTGCCAGTGCGTGGATGTATGATAAGTGGCTGCATGATTCCAAGCTAGATGTGTTTTTGACTGTTAATGGCGGTGTATCAAAAACATCTGGTGGTGTGACTTATGCTGGGAAAATACAGGTGGACACTTTTCCAGCATGGGTATTGTATACGTATACTCCACATGTAATTGACTATTCTTTATTACCGACAATAGGTGGCGGAAACTATTTATTCCTGAAAGTCTTTGAAGGCTGGTGGAATAGTTGGTATGATTGAATATGAATAAAGAAAAAACACATGCGAGAGGATTTTTTATAATAAATGAAAAAAAATTTAATTGTTATTGTAAGTTGTCTGATTTTAATAGGCGTACTTTATTATATCAACTCTGATCAAAAGCGAGGACAAGAAGATCTTCAAGCATTATTCAACAGGTGGGATAGAGGAGAAGTAGAGGATTCAGAGAAAACAAAGATCATGAACACACTAGCCGATAGATTAAGGGAAAATCCACAGTTTTCTATTAAAGAGATAGAAGAAATATCAAAATTCTTTTCATTTTTTGAAGCTGATTCCTTAAAAGTAATTCAGTACATTGAAAATCCGGAGTTTTACGGCTCCAGTGGTAGGGAAAGTTTTCACATTGTGGTCTATAACGATCTGGTCGAGATCATCGACAGTCGAGGGAGTATGCGGATTGAAGATATAAAAAGGCGGGACGAACACCTTTATTATGTTTATGCCACTGATTATAGAATTACGAATATAACAGGTATCCACGTATTTAAGATTGAGATCGAGGATGGACAAACCCTAGACTGGAGTTCTTTGATTAATAAAGAAAGGTTGACTGACAATTTTCAATATGATGAAGCAAGTGAAGTATTATATTATCACGATGGACACATCTATTATAAAGAAATAAGGGACAATGGGAATGAAGTTTTGATTACAGCAGCTGATACCGACTACTTATTACAATTGGGTGATGATGGTCTTTATTATATACCACCCGAATAACGCTTATAAGGTATCGGTTCCATCCGACTCGCAAGAAGTGACTGTACGTCTGAAGGGGAATAGATAATAACGAATAAAATCGAATATTAATGCTTGACTTGTATGTCGAAGTCGCTATAATAGAAAGAGTGGCCCGATTTTTTAGAAATCGGTAAATCACTTGATAACGGGACGTAGCTCAGCTTGGTAGAGCACCTGGTTTGGGACCAGGGGGTCGCATGTTCGAATCGTGTCGTCCCGATCTATGGAGCAGTCATCTTAATGGATGGCTGCTTTTTTGATGCTTACGAAAGGCAGCCGTTGTTTTTGAGAACTGAATAAAGGCTTCCACTATCGGTCAAAATAGAGACAAAAGTCCGATAGAAGGGGATAACCGTGAATATCTTCCAAATCAAAAAACATCTGAAAAAGCGATGGAGAAGATGGAGACGCGCCATATGGACCGCCAGCGCCTTGGCTCTGATTGCGGTTATGGCCTGGATGGGGCTTCCATTATCCGATCAAATGGAGAAGTTGATGGCTCGTGAACCGATGGCGATCGAAACCCTTGGCATGTGGCAAGAAGCTGCTCCGGATGCCGATAACGAATGGTTATCGGAGCTGGAAGAGGGGAAATCGAGAATCGTCCATCTGACGAAAATATATACCTGTGGAGAAGAAAGCAGTGTTCTCGGCATTATGACCCCAAATGAAATCGCTGAGTTGATGAAGGATCACCCGACATGGAAAGGCAGACTTGGCGCCGGGGGCGACGTATGGATCGAAGAGAGGATCGACGGTCTTTCCGAAGACTGCAAAACGCAAGGATACATCGGCTTGGACAAGGATGGCAACTTGACGTTATTTGACGGTCCACCGAAGAAGGAGAAGGCGGTTCGTACTTTTTTTCAGATTGACGTGGAAATGATGGAGAGCGCCTTGCCGGCAGAAGTCATCCAGCAGCTGCGGCAAGGAATTCGTATTCAGGATGTGGAGGAATACAATAGTGTATTGTCCACCTTCAGCGATTTTGCAATTGAGCCGTCGGAGAGAGTGATGCAGCAGGAGGAACAGCCATAAAGCAGCTCGTTGCACGCTTTCGTTCACCGAAAGATGGATTGGATCAACCAGAAGAGGGAGTTCCCATAAGTTATCGTAGATAACGGAGGGACATCCCTCTTTTTATTTTGCCTGCATGAATTACACTTTTTTCACCTGCAAATAAGTTTTTCCTCAATCTTGACCGATCTTTTGCTATAATAAAGTGAATACATATGTTCGCTTTATGTAGGACAGGGCTCCATCCGAGGATCATGGGGGAGTTATAGCAACGATAGGGAGAGATGAGCCTTGCGGATACTTGGAATTGACCCTGGCATTGCGATTGTCGGGTTCGGATTTATTGATAAACAAGGTAATAAGGTTACGCCGGTGCAGTATGGCTGCATTCAAACTGAAGCCCATACGCCGGAGGAAGAACGGCTTATGCATGTTTATGAGGCGATGGTTCAGTTGATTGACAAATATAAGCCGGATGCGGTGGCGTTCGAGAAGCTGTTTTTCAATCGGAACGTGACGACGGCGATGTCGGTCAGTCAAGCGAGGGGCGTGTTGGTGCTTGCTGCGGCGCAGAAGGGGCTTCCGATTGCGGAATACACCCCGATGCAGGTGAAGCAGGCAATCGTCGGTTACGGGAAAGCGGAGAAACGCCAGGTGCAGGAGATGACGCGCATGTTCCTGAAGCTCCAGGCGATTCCGAAGCCCGACGACGTGGCGGATGCATTATCCGTGGCAATCTGCCATGCACATTCGTATACTTTAAAATCTAAAATAAACGAGGTATTGCGTTCATGATTGATTTTTTACGGGGCCAGATTGCCCATTTGGAAACAGAGTACGTCGTCTTGGATGTACAAGGGGTAGGGTACCGGGTATTTTGTCCGAATCCTTATGCTTTTGCAGCCAAAGGACAAGAGACGGTGACGATCTACACCCATCACCATGTGCGTGAAGATGCGATTCTGTTGTTTGGATTCCCCACTCGTGAGGAGCAGAAGCTGTTCCGCAAGCTGATTGAGGTATCCGGGATCGGCCCGCGTGTCGCGCTGGGGATTTTGAGCGGTGGAAATCCGGATCATGTTGTGGCGGCAATTCACCAGGAGAACATCTCCTTCTTGACCAAGCTGCCGGGGATTGGGAAGAAGACGGCGCAGCGGATGATTTTGGATCTGAAGGACAAGTTGGAGGGCGTTGGCGGCACGTTGTTTGATCCAGTGCCTGCGGATGCCGGCGAGATCTTGGGAGATGGCGGTAATCCGGGATGGCCGGAGGCCCGCGAAGGCCTAAAAGCGCTGGGGTATACCGAAGCAGAGTTGGACAAGGTATGGCATCGCCTGAAGGACGATGTCGGGCCGGACGAGGCGGTGGATTCCGTCATGAAGAAGGCGCTCAAGCTGCTGTACGCCGGCTGAGGATGAGGACAGGAAGGGGAGCGTAGCGCATGATGGAGGACCGGATCATCTCCGCGAATTTAATGATGGAAGATCAGGCGGTGGAGTTAAGCCTGCGGCCGCGTTATTTGGCGGAGTATATCGGACAGAACCAGATCAAGGAAAACTTAAAAATATACATTGAAGCAGCGAAAATGCGCAAGGAAGCGCTGGATCACGTGCTGCTCTATGGACCACCGGGGCTCGGCAAAACAACGCTGGCGAATATCATTGCCAACGAGCTAGGTGTGAACCTGCGTACGACCTCTGGGCCTGCGATTGAACGGCCGGGGGATTTGGCTGCGCTGCTGACCAATCTGCAGGAAGGCGACGTCTTGTTTATCGACGAGATTCACCGGCTGCATCGGACGGTGGAGGAAGTGCTGTATCCAGCGATGGAGGATTTTGCGCTGGATATTATGATCGGCAAGGGGCCAAGTGCGCGGTCGGTTCGACTGGACTTGCCGCCCTTTACGCTTGTAGGCGCAACGACGCGGGCAGGGCTCTTGTCGGCGCCGTTGCGCGACCGCTTTGGCGTCGTCAGCCGGCTCGAGTTCTATAACATCGATGAGCTTAGCTATATCGTATCGCGAGGCGCGGATATTTTCGGCATCGAAATGATTGGGGATGCGGCGACGGAAATCGCCCTTCGTTCGCGGGGAACGCCGCGGATTGCAAATCGCTTGTTGAAGCGCGTGCGCGACTATGCGCAGGTGCGGGGCGATGGCATGATTACCACAGAAATTGCCAAAGAAGCGCTGAAAATGCTGCAGGTTGACCCTATGGGGCTGGATTTGATCGACCATAAAATGCTGCGGGCAATGATTACGAGCTTCCGCGGCGGGCCTGTCGGCCTGGACACGATCGCTGCGACCATCGGCGAGGAGAGTCAGACGATCGAGGATGTATATGAGCCTTACCTGCTGCAGATTGGATTTCTGCAGCGGACGCCGCGCGGACGGGTGGTTACGCCGGCAGCGTATCAGCATTTAGGTCTGCCGATGCCGGAGACACCTTAAGACCTCAGTGAATTTGGCTCGAAGGCACCATGAAGGGAGAGAAGCAAGGTTGAAACGTACAACACGAACGAAGCGGTCATTTTCGTTAGCCCGATGGGGAAAAGGCATGATTGCGGGCTTGCTGTTAGCTGGGGCTTTTCAGTTGCCGGCAGCAGCTGATGATTCAGATACATCCCTTGTCCGCGTAGCTATGTACCTGGACTTGGGCAGCACCTATAAATCGACTACTCCGGCCGTTACTTTAAAAACGGCAGCTGCGGCAGAGGTCATCCTGGCAGGCAGTACAGGGCCGGAGTCTTGGCTCCAGTTGGGAGCGGGAGCTACAACGAGATTTAGCGTCAGCGGTTATAAGGTGAAAGCGTTGGAATCTGCGGATTGGGCAACGGTCGCTGCTGCGGTTAAGAAGCTGCAGGCTACATCTGATCGGCCGGTGGCTTATGCGGTAAATCAAGCGGGAAGCACAATCTACCGCGTGTATACAGGCCCTTACGTCAGTGCGGCAGAAGCGCAAAAAGCAGCGGATCGGATCAGCCAATCTTTAGCCGCATCGTTAAAAGGTGCTAAAGCCGAAGCACGTGGACCACTCTACGTCTCCGCCGGTTCGTTTGCAAGCCAGACGGAGGCCGAGAATCTTCGCCAAACGCTGTCCGCACAGCATGCAGAGGCCGTTGTGGCAATGACCGGCTCGGGACAGTATGCGGTATGGGTTGGGGGCGCGTTAAGTGCTTCTGAACAGTCCGCACTCCAAACCGAGCTGTCCGGACTGTATCCGGGGCTTTCTTTAGCGCCGGTGAATGAGCATGTCCCTGCATTACTCCTGCATCGGGACGTGACGTTGAATTTGGAGGGTCCAGTCAGTGTGGACCATTATGAGTTAAGCGGAGAAGGCGCCAAATTGACAGTTCGGGATAACGGCAATTCGCCGATCCAGGTGGTGGAGCGTTCGGGACGCAGCTACCGCGGGGATTTTGAGATTAGTAAAGTGAACGGTCAACTGGCGCTTGTCAACGAGGTGCCGTTAGAGCAATATCTGTATTCCGTTGTCGCCGGCGAAGTACCATCGTCTTGGCCGCAGGAAGCGTTGAAGGCTCAAGCGGTTGCGGCGCGCAGCTATGCGCTGTATAATGCAGGGCTTAATAAGTTTAAAGTAGCTGGACTGGTGGATACGACACTAAGCCAGGTCTACAACGGGACAGAGAAAGAGGTCGCCAGCATCGTTCAAGCGGTAGATGCTACTGCGGGAGAAGTGCTGGTATCGTCAAACGGACAAATTGTCGAAGGCATCTTTGCATCCAACAGCGGCGGGGTGACCGCAGATTCGGTTGAGGTTTGGGGGAATGTGAACCCGATCTACGCCAGCGTACCCAGCGATGGAGATGAATCGGCACAAGCCTCATTAAAATCGTGGTATCATGTGCTGCTGTCAAACGGGATCACAGGATATGTCCGTGAAGATAATACCGTCGTCAACGGGACGAATCCGGCAGGGTTGCAGAAGCTGACGGTGACGACCAGCAATGTACTGGTCCGGAAGCTGCCGCTCATTCAATCGGATGTAGAGCCCCTAGCGAAGCTGAATCCAGGCGACCAAGCCATCGTATTGGATAAGGTGCCTGAATCCAGCTCCTATGCATGGATTCGCGGACCATATACCTCCGATGAACTGGTGAAGTCTCTAAAGGGGAAAACGACCTCCGACGTCCCTTCCTCGATATCCAATCTGGAGGTCAGCCAACGGGGCCCATCCGGACGCGTGACCCAAGTTACAGCCAACGGACAGCCATTGAACGTCAAATATGCGGACACGTATCGCTCTGCTCTGAATGGCTTGCCCAGCACTTTGTTTGATATCGTGCAAACAGGACGTTATACTGTACAAGGTGCAGGAGGAACGACAGGTACCGGCACCGCGACGTCCACAACGACGATTCAGTCGGCATCGGGCAAGACGACAGCGAGCGGCAAGCTGGTGGTGATGAGCGGCGATCGAACCGCCCGCGTGGTGGACACGCCAAATCAATTCGTCTTCGTGGGACGCGGCAACGGCCATGGCTTGGGACTTTCCCAATGGGGAGCCAAAGGATTGGCCGACGCTGGGTATGATTACCGGCAAATCTTGCAACACTACTATCAAAACGTGTCTATCGTTAAGGAATGAGAATATACCGATGAATGTAGATCTATATGACTTCGAGCTTCCAGAGGAGCTCATCGCTCAGACCCCACTAGCTGATCGCACCGCTTCGCGCTTGCTGACGCTAAATAAACAGACCGGTGAAATCCGGCATCACAAGTTTTCCGATATATTGGATTACTTGCAGCCAGGCGATACGCTGGTGCTGAATGATACGCGGGTGATTCCTGCCCGGTTGTTTGGAACAAAAGAAGGGACCGGTGCCAAAGCCGAAGTGCTGCTGCTCAAAAATTTGGGCGAAGATCGCTGGGAAGCCTTGGTCAAACCCGGTAAGAAATTAAAGACCGGGGCGGTGATCGTGTTCGGGGACGAACTGAGAGCCACCGTTGAGTCCGAAGGAGACATGGGGGAACGCGTGCTTCGGTTCGCCTATGAAGGGATTTTTAACGAAATCCTAGATCGCTTGGGGCAAATGCCGTTACCTCCTTACATTAAGGAGAAGCTGGATGATCGCGAACGTTATCAGACGGTGTATTCCAAGCATGAGGGTTCGGCCGCCGCACCAACGGCGGGCTTGCATTTCACCGAAGAACTGCTGGAGCAGGTGCGGGCAAAAGGGGTGACGATCGCCTTCGTCACTTTGCACGTCGGGCTAGGCACGTTCCGGCCGATGTCGGTGGACCGGGTTGAGGATCATGTCATGCACGAAGAATATTATGTGCTGCCGCAGGAAACGGCTGACATCTTAAATGAAACGAAAGCGAGAGGCGGCAGGGTCATTGCCGTCGGAACCACCTCGGCCCGAACGCTGGAGACGGTAGCAAAGCAATGTGAGGGCGGACCGATCGTCAAGAGCAGCGGCTGGACAGGGATCTTTATTTATCCCGGATACCAGTTTGGACTGGTCGATGCGTTGCTTACGAACTTCCATCTTCCGAAATCGACGCTGGTGATGCTGGTCAGTGCGCTGGCAGGACGGGAGCGGATCCTTAAGGCTTATCAGGAAGCGATCGACTTGAAGTACCGTTTCTTCAGCTTTGGCGACGCCATGTTTATTTACTAAACGTATTTTTATTTGAGTAGAGGACGGTTGATCAGATTGGCAGCAGCAATTACGTATGAACATATCAAAACCTGCAAGCAGTCCGGAGCCCGGTTAGGGCGCGTGCATACTCCGCACGGCTCGTTCGAGACCCCGATCTTTATGCCGGTGGGTACGCAGGCAACGGTAAAAACGATGAGTCCGGAAGAACTGAAGGAGATGGATGCGAAGATCATCTTAAGTAACACGTACCATCTCTTCCTGCGTCCGGGACATGAGATTATTCGTGAGGCAGGCGGACTGCATAAATTTATGAATTGGGATCGTGCGATTTTGACAGACAGCGGCGGGTTTCAAGTGTTCTCGCTGAGTGAAATGCGCAAAATCACGGAGGAAGGCGTGCATTTCCGCTCCCACCTGAATGGTGACAAACTATTCCTGTCTCCGGAAGTTGCTATGGAAATTCAAAACGCACTCGGCTCGGACATTATGATGGCGTTTGATGAATGCCCGCCGTATCCGGCGGATTATGAATATGTGAAAAATTCGCTGGAGCGTACGACCCGCTGGGCGGAACGCTGCTTGAAGAGCCATGCTCGTCCACAGGATCAAGGGCTGTTTGCCATCGTTCAAGGCGGCATGTACGAGGACCTGCGCAAGCAAAGCGCTCGTGATTTGACTTCCCTAGATTTTCCGGGGTATGCTATTGGTGGACTGAGTGTAGGCGAGCCTAAGCCGCTCATGTACGAGGTGCTGGAATATACCGTTCCGCTGCTGCCGGCAGACAAGCCCCGTTATTTGATGGGCGTCGGGTCTCCGGATGCTTTAATTGAAGGAGCGATTCGCGGCATCGACATGTTCGATTGCGTGTTGCCGACACGGATTGCGCGTAACGGAACGACGATGACCAGCCAAGGCCGTTTAGTCGTACGCAATGCTCAGTATGCCAACGATTTCGGACCGCTGGATCCCGAGTGTGACTGCTATACCTGCCGAAATTACTCCAGGGCGTATCTCCGCCACCTGATCAAAGCCGATGAGACGTTTGGGCTGCGATTAACTACATACCATAATCTGCATTTCCTCATCAATTTGATGGGTAAAGTGCGTCAAGCGATTATGGAAGATCGGTTGTTGAGTTTCCGGGATGAATTTTTTGAGCAGTACGGTCTGTTTGGCAATGACAAAGGATTTTAAGCAAAGTTTCAGTTTGATGTTGGAAAGGGGGAAATCACATGTTCTTTCAGTATGCCGCGCAACAAACATCTGGAGGTAATCCGCTAATCTCCATGATCATTCCGTTTGTTATTATGATCGCCGTTTTCTACTTTTTATTGATTCGTCCGCAGAAGAAGAAGCAACAGCAACGGAACTCGATGCTGAGCGCTTTGAAGAAAGGCGATAAGATCGTTACGATTGGCGGATTGCATGGAACGATTATGGAGCTGACTGACGATACGGTCGTGCTTCGCGTGAATGACGTCACCAAGCTGACGTTTGATCGCAGCGCGATCAGCCACACCATTAAAGAGTCGGAAGGTTAATCTCATAAGCAGACAAACACAATAAGAAAGAGCCTGTTGCAGGCTCTTTTTTTTATGGTCGCTAACCGCGGTCAGTTTTACTTGGAATGTACGTCGATAGACGTTTTAGTGATGGACTGATGCGGCTTAAGGTTGCCAAATCGCGTGGAATTCGCTAAACGGTTGCCCCAAACAAGGCCGAGGGTGGAAGCCAAAACAGCCAGTACCAGCCCCCCAAGCATATCTGTGAACCAATGAATCCCCATATAAAAGATAGATAACACGATAATCAAGGAACAAAGAGAAGCAAACCAGCCCCAGCGCCGGTTTCCTGAACGAATCGCCAATATTGCCATCGAGACGGAGACCGAGGTGTGCAGGCTAGGAAAGCAGTTATCCAGACCGGACAAGGGGCGATACACCTGTTCGAAGTTGGGGAAAACCTCCAGCATATAAAAATCAGCTCCCGAGGGAGGATAAGACCATACTTCATTCACCGGGAACAGTAAATAAAACGGGATCGCTGCCAAATAATTGAGGATCACGGTACAACAAGTGGCATACAGAAACGGCAGACGATCATCGGAAGCATAGATCCCGAGCGATGCAAGAATTAATGCCTGCAGGATGACCAAATAAAAGAAAGCCAAGATGGCAGTTACAGTCGTTGAATGAAACAGACTTTGAAACGTTGAAACGAAATGTCCCTCCATACGATATACCCACGGCGTGAAATCGTGATGAAAGGGAAGATGATCTTCTAGGATCAGTTCAAACTTATTGATCAGCAATACGCCTACCGTGAGCAGCAGAAGCCAAAGCAAATGTTTGGATTTAATCAATTGTTCAAAAAAAGAAGTAACGGCATGCCACGGCGAGCGAAGCGTGTTTACCCAGACGATGATGATGACGGAAATCCCGGTTAGCCATGAAATGCCGGACATGGAATGATACATCGTGCAAGAACGACCTCCTCATGATGATGTCGATAGACTTAAGTCCAACTTACCATGAATGGAGGCCGTTCGTAAAACTATAGTTACTTGCGGCCAAGATTTACGCCAATCATGCCGCCGATAGCACCGATGACAAACCCAGGCAGGATATATGCCCATTCCCGGAGCCCTAGTGATGTATCCAGAGCCAAGAAGCTGATCAACAGCAAGATGAGCACATACAATGCTCCGGTTAATGCGCCTTGATACCATCCTTTCTGTTTGGCACGTTTGCCGGAGACAATCCCCGCGAACAAGACGGCAACGGCATGCACCAGATACGTGTACATCGACAGTTCCAACTCTTCAACCATTTCACCCTGTAACAATAAAGAGAGAATCAATGCGCCGATCATCATCCATAAAAATCCATACCACAACCCGGCAACGGTGGGCTGGGACATACGCATCCCGAAAATTCGGCGGATCAAATGCATTGTGGTCAGCCTCCTGTTTTTCATGTCTTCGACAGACGTTTTACCACATTTTATGGTCAAGCTAACTCGGATAGACCAACTTGGCCTAATTGAGTGAGGAAGATTCATGTAAACCTCCCGGATTTTAACCGGATCTCTTTCGCATGGAACGGGAGGTCGGCGGTCAGAATACCAATACCATGTTTTGTGCGAACTTGTAACCTGAAGGAGGGATTGGCGTGGTCGAGCATGTGGTAAACCATGTTTTCCGAACCGTCCTGATGTATTTTTTGGTATTCGGAGTCATGCGGATCATGGGAAAAAGAGAAATCGGCGAGCTGTCGATCTTCGATTTGGTCATCTCGATTATGATCGCAGAGATCGCCGTTTTTGCCTTGGAAGATATAGAGCGTCCGCTCTATGACGGAGTCATACCGATGTTGACCCTGCTATTGATTCAGATCGTTATCGCCATGCTGTCGCTTCGATTCCGGAAGTTAAGGCTGTGGTTTGACGGCGAACCTAGTGTCATCATTCAAAACGGGCAAATCAACCGAAAAGAAATGAAACGTCAGCGTTACAACTTAGATGACTTAATGATGCAGCTGCGTTCGCAGCAAATCGACAGCGTAGCCGATGTCGAGTTTGCCGTGCTGGAAACGAGCGGGCAGCTGAGTGTGATTCCTAAAGAAAAATCTGGAGGAGGGGGAGGGCAACCTTCCAAGAAGAAGGATGCTGACCTCTCTGCCAAAATCAAGTATGAAGCTCTTCCGCTGCCGCTCATTATGGATGGCAAGGTGAACGACGAGAACTTGCGTAAAATCGGGAAGACCCGCTTTTGGTTGAAAAATCAGATCCAAATGAAGGGTTTAATGGATTTCAAGCAGGTGTTCTTTTGCAGTATCGATCATAATGGAAAGCTGTATATCAATGCGATGGACGAAAAACAATGACCTCCGTTACTTCCGGAACCATTTACCTAGGATAGGGAGCCGTTTCAGGTCATGGAGATCAAACAATCCCATGATGGCAGCAAGAGCTAGATACAGCAATCCGGATAGAGAGGCCGCCATCAAGAACTGCCAGCCCATTTGCGAGCTTAGGATGAGGTTTTTATATAAATAGTCTGCGGCGGCGGCCATAATGATCATTGCTGCTCCAACCTTGAGGATATCCAGGTAAGGCATGCGATACCGCAGTGATTTTGATACACCAACCGCATGCATAACCGTCACGATAATAAAGTTGATAATAATGGCGATGATGGCCCCGTAGATTCCTAGTGTTGGGTTCGAAGCGAGATAGAAGATTAAGGTGATTTTGATGATGGCCCCAACCAGCGTGTTGATCAGTGCGCGCCCCGGCTTATCCAGCGCTTGCAGCGTGGCCTGCAGCGGCGTTTGGATATACAGCAGGAGGGCGAAGGGGGCCATGATTTTGAGCATACCTCCGATCGTGGCATCGTTGTACACCAGGCGGCAGATCGGGTCTGCCAACACGAACATAATCGCGGCGAACGGAGCGCCGGTGACCAGCGCCAGCCGTAAGGATTGATGGAGCCGCAGGTGGATCGTCCTCATGTCACCGCGGGCTTGCGCTTCAGCCAGCGAAGGGACAAGCGAGACGGCGAGTGATGAAGTTAACGCTCCTGGCAACAGTAACAGCGGGATGATCATACCTTGCAATGCTCCATATTGGGAGGTTGCGACGCCAACGGCTACGCCGGCGATAGCCAGGCTGCGTGCTGTCGTAATCGACTCCAGCAAGTAGGAGAGCGAACCGACCAGGCGGCTGCCGGTCACCGGAATGGCGATGCGCAGAACTCGGCGCAAGGTGGCGCGGAACGGATAGGCGGAGAAATCAGAGGTGTCCTTGTTCGGGCTCACAGCACTGTCAGGGCTTCCTGCGAGATCACCGGGAGGTGAGCCTCCCTGCCGCTCCCGTCGCTTCAACCGATGATACTGCCAGAGGAGAACCCCCATTCCAACGACCTCGCCGGCAACAACGCCAAGCATGGCTCCTGCAGCCGCATAGGCGATGCCCAGCGGGAGCATGAGATAGGAGAACCAGAGGACGCCGATGATCCGGGCGACCGTTTCCATGATGGACGACACCGCCGAGGGAATCATATCCTGCTTCCCTTGGAAATATCCGCGGAAGACCGAAGAGACCGCGACGATGATGATCATCGGGCTCATCGCGATAAAGGTGTGGTAGACACGGGCGTCGGTCAGAATATAGCGGGTCACCCATGGCGCACCAAACAAGCAGAGGAACGTAAACAGAAAGCCGGCTGCCGTCGTAAATACCAAGCTTGTCCGCAAAATCGACACCGAACGTCCCGGTTGACCCGAGGATTCGGCTTCAGCCACCAGCTTGGCTACAGCAAGCGGTATGCCGCCGGTAATAATTGTTACGATCACGAGAAAAAAAGGATAACCGAGCTGATACAGCCCTACGCCTTCGGCCCCGATCACACGGGGCAACATGATGCGCGGAATGAAGCCCAGGAGGCGGTTTACGATCCCAGCCACAAGCAGGATCATCGTACCTTGGATAAAGGTTTGCTTATTCAATCGAAACTCCACTCCCCCGGCAGCACTCTGGTAACTTCTACATACGCGAATTCGATAGAAATCTGCTGCCTTATAAACTCGTAAGCGAGGCGTACAACCTCTCACTTCATGGATATGACAGACCTGTCCCGGTTCATGACTTGTCTTTTTCGCAAGATTCGAAAACCGAACAACTCGAGCAAGCAGGATTCGAAGATTTAGGGTAGAATGTAATAAGACGGGTTTTCGAAGGAGGCTGGAAGTATGGCTGAAGAACAAATGACGGACCAACAATTAAATGAGGCAATCGAAAGCTTGTGCCGCAGCAAGGCCGAGGAGTTTCGGCTGATCGGGTACGAGCATGTGACCGGACCTGACATTTGGGAATGTATCAGCCATAAATACGAGAAGGGGGGAATCCCTCCCTTGTACCAACTGGTGAATGACATTCTTTCTCTGAAAGCAACCCAGTTTATGAACTATATGACGATGTCTGCCTTTCGGGGATCCCGTTTGGATTAAATGGGATCTTTTTTCGTGCCGATCGTTTATCGAATTGACAAATTTAGATAAATTGACTGGTTTTTCGGCCATCGCTATAATAGGAATATTGAGAATTTGAAAGGGGAAAGAAGTACGGGATGAAAAGAATTATCGCATTCATAACCGTCGTGGTTGTCTCGTTTGGCATCATGGCTTGGACAACCCCCGACCTATTAAAGAACGTACGTCTCGGCCTTGATCTGAAAGGCGGCTTTGAGATTCTATATGAAGCCAGTCCGCTGGAAGGCGGAGGTCAGGTCACGAAGGAATCCTTAATCCAAACGGCCAAGAGCCTGGAGGACCGGGCGAACAAGCTGGGGACCAGCGAGCCGGAAGTTACAACAGAAGGCACGAACCGGATCCGCTTGAAGGTGGCCGGCGTTACCGATGAAGAAACGGTGCGCAAGACAATGAAGGAGCCTGCTTCGCTGACGTTCCGCAGTAAGGACGGCACGGAAAAGAACGCAGACGAGTACAACAAGATCGAAATGATCGGAACCGATTTCGCGGAAAATGGTGCCAAGCTGGAGTTCACACAGATGAATGAACCCGTTGTCAGCATTAAAGTGAAGAACAAAGAAAAATTTGCTGAAGTCACCAAACGTTTGCTGGGACAACCCCTGGCAATTTACATGAACGATGAGCTGGTCTCCGATCCGATCGTTCAAGCCGTTTTGACTGACGGATCCGCTCAAATCAGCGTGGGCGGCGATTTGGAGAAGGCGAAAGAGCTGCGCGATAAGATTAACCTCGGCGCACTCCCGTTGAAGCTGACGGAGAAATATTCGCAAAGCGTTGGTGCAACGCTTGGTAAGCAATCGCTGAATCAGACGATTGAAGCTGGTTTGATTGGCTCTGTTTTCATTTTGCTGTTTATGGTTGGGATGTACCGGGTGCCCGGGCTGATTGCCTCTTTTACCCTGATTGTGCATACCTGGCTGCTCATTTTGGTGTTCGTATGGGCAGACTTTACGTTAACTCTTCCAGGGATTGCGGCGATTATTCTCGGGATTGGTATGGCGGTGGATGCCAACATTATTACCAATGAACGGATTCATGAGGAAATACGGGCCGGCAAAAGTATCATGTCTGCGGTCAAAGCAGGGGACAAGCATTCCCTTCGTACTGTGCTTGATTCGCAGATTACGACGATTATCGTTGCGGCCGTTATGTATGCGTATGGTACGGGGGCCGTTAAAGGCTTTGCCTTGGTGCTCATCGTGGAAATCGTACTGAGTATCGCCACGAATATCTATCTCGCCCGTTTCCTGCTAAACCTGCTGCTCAAAGCCGGCAAGCTGTTGAAACCGAAGTACTTCGGTGTGAAGGAGCGTGACATTCGTGAGCTTTAAGAAGAACCTAGATTATATACATCTGAGTAAATACTTCTACACCCTTTCAATCGTTTTGACGATTGCCGGCATCATTTGCTTGGCGTTCTTCGGTTTGAACTATAGCGTAGATTTCAAAGCCGGGTCGAATGTGGACATCTCTCTGTCCAAGCCGTTGACGGCTGATCAAGTTCGCCCGATCCTGAAAAATATGGGGATCGAAGAGGATGAAGCAAGCATCAGTCCAGGACAAGACCGGATGAATATCCGGTTCACGCAAGTATTAAGCGAAGAGAATGACGCGAAGCTGAAAGCGGAAATTTCCAAATTAGACGACAGGGCTTCGTTTGAAGTAAATACGGTGGATCCGGAAATGGCCAAGGAACTGGCCCGCAATGCGATTTATGCCGTGTTGATCTCCTGTATCGGGATTATTATTTACGTTAGCATCCGATTTGAATGGCGGTTTGCTGTTGCGGCGATCATCGCGTTGCTGCACGATGCTTTTATGGTCATTGCCGTCTTCTCGATCTTCCGGCTTGAGGTTGACTTGACCTTTATCGTCGCTGTACTTACGATTATCGGTTACTCAATTAATGATACGATCGTTATCTTTGACCGGGTTCGCGAAAATCTGCGATTTGCCAAAACGAAAACTCGTCAGGACCTGATCAATCTGGTGAACCTGAGCGTATCGCAGACGATCATGCGTTCCTTGTACACAGCGTTAACGGTGTTCGTAGCGGCCTTCTTCCTCTTCCTTCTGGGCGGAGAGTCAATCCGGATGTTCTCGCTTGCGATGGTCATCGGCCTGTTGTTCGGGGCGTATTCGTCCATCTTTATCGCAAGCCCGCTCTGGTTCCTGCTCAAGAGTAAGCAAAAGCATAAACCGGCTAAAGCTTCCTGAACGGCCGAAATGTCTGATTGAAGCACCCATTCACTTGTGAATTAAGCTAAAGCCGCGTCTTCTGACGCGGCTTTCGTAACTTGTCCGTTTTTACGTGCATCAGGAGGGGGATTATGACACGAGAACAAGCTGTAGTTCCAGCACCGGCTACATGGCCCGGGATCGCTGGGGATCTTGTCCTGGCCGTGTTTTTGGGGACGGTTGGGCTGCTGTATAGCAGCCTTGCCTTGCTGGCCGGGGCATTATATGCCGCCTACGATGTTGCAGTTGGCGTGGCCGCAAGATTGTCTGTTCCGGGCAAAAGGCGTATACGGCTGGCCGGTTCTTCCACAAACCTTGCGACGCCTGAGCCGTTGCCGGCGATTTTCTTCTCCGTTTTTTTGCTGATGGGCACCGTGCAACTGTGGATTGCGGCCATCACTGACATGGTTGAAGGCGACGCTACTCCACCGGAGACTTTTGTTTTGGCAGCTGTACTCCTATCGATGGCTTTGCGCGAAACTTTGTTTCAAGTTAAGCTTCGTCTGACTCGCAGGAGGTCTAATCAAGAGTTGCAGCAGATCGTTGAGAAACACCGTCATGCCTTGTTCTCATCTGTAGTTGTTCTCGCGGGTGTGTTTGGAGCGATGGCAGGGCAAGCCTGGGAGGTGCCTGTCCTAGCGTATCTTGATCCAGTTGCTGCAATTCTGGTCGCTTTGCATGTTATGCTTCAAGTCTATCGGCTAGTAAGACGCTCCATCTATGGACCAGTTCGTACGGAGGTACGCGAAGAGGATGCGTCGACCTTCATCGAGACGGTTCAGCGGGTGCACGGCGTAATTACAGTAGACGATTTGAAAGCGCAGGAGAATGGACATTATGTGACCGTGACCGCCAAGATTAGCGTAAATCCTAAGCTTACGGTGATGGAAGCCAACGATATCGCCAACCGGGCCAAAATGCTGCTGCTTAACCGTTTCTCCCATGTCACTGACGTTCGAATCCAAGTCGGGCCTTACGAGGCGGGGTATCCATATAAGAGCAATACCGATGCTGATAGTGATTTGCCGAACTTGCTGCAGTAAGCTGGCCCTGACCGACAGGAAGAAAGAAGGTGACGTTATTGCTTCATGCCAAATATCGCTGGACACAGCTTCCCTATGACGAAGAGGCGGCCAGTCGACTGGCCGGCCAGTTGAATATTTCCCCTTTGCTGGCGTCATTGCTGGTAAAGCGGGAGATGGAAAGCCCTGAGAAGGCAGAGCTCTTCTTAAGAGGAACCCTTGCGGATCAACACGATCCGATGCTGCTCAGCGGCATGAAAGATGCCGTTCCGCGTATTCGCCTAGCGGTGGAGAACGGGGAGCGGATTTTGATTTATGGGGATTATGATGCCGATGGGGTGTCGTCAACGACGCTAATGATCTACCTGATGAGGCATCTCGGTGCGACATATGACTTCTACATCCCGCATCGAACGAAAGAGGGATATGGACTACATATTCCAGTGCTGGAGCATTATCAGAAGAAGGGCTTCACGCTGATCGTAACGGTGGATACGGGGATCAGCGCCGTTGAACAGGTGGCCTATGCTAATTCGGTTGGGATGGACGTCATCGTCACTGACCATCATGAACCGCCGGCTGTTTTACCAGAAGCGTATGCTCTAATTAACCCCAAGCTGCCATACTGCACGTATCCGTTTAAAGGATTGGCCGGGGTTGGGGTGGCGTACAAGCTGGCCCAAGCACTCTTGGGGAAGGACACCCCTGTTGCATGGACCGAGCTGGCTGCGTTGGGGACGATTGCCGACCTGATGCCTCTGACCGGAGAGAACCGGATGATCGTCAAGTCTGGTCTGGCCTCGATGGAGCGCTCGGCATTTCCAGGCATGACGGCATTGCTTGGAACTTCCGGCTGGTCCAGCGGGGAGGTGACTTCAACGGCGGTGGCCTTCGGACTGGCACCGCGGATTAATGCCAGCGGCCGTATGAGCCACGCCAACCGTGCCGTTGCCTTGTTGACAGCGGAGGACATGGAAGAAGCCGAGGCGATCGCCGAGGAGCTGGATGTGCTAAACAAGGAGCGCCAAATGCTGGTGGAGGATATGGTGCAGGAGGCGCTGCAGCAGTTGGAAAGCCAGGAGCAGTCAGAAGGGCTGCCTGATGTCATCGTGGTGGCTGGCGAAGGCTGGAATGCAGGCGTTGTAGGGATCGTCGCCTCTAAATTGCTAGAACGGTATTATCGCCCGACGATCGTGCTTGGAATAAATCCGGAGACCGGCGAATGTAAAGGCTCTGCCCGCTCGATTCCCGGCTTTGATATTTATGAAGCATTAACCGATTGCGCCGACCTGCTGGACCACTTTGGCGGACACCCATCCGCTGCAGGGATGTCTCTCAGCCGAGAGCGGTTGGAGGAATTTGGCCGGAGGCTGAATGCATTTGCCGCTGGGCGGCTCACGCCGGAGCATTTCGTACCGGTGTTGGAGACCGATTTGAGTTGCTCCTTAAAAGACATTACACTGCAAGCAATCGAGCAACTTCAGCAATTGGCTCCATTTGGCATGGCCAACAGCTGTCCCAGGCTGCTGCTTCGCGGCCTGAAGCTGCTGGAATGCCGTCAGATGGGCAAAGAAGGCAAGCACTTGAAGCTGATACTTGGCCAAAACGGCAAAACCGTAGAAGCGGTCGCTTTTGGCAAAGGTGAATTGGCCCCGCTGCTGTCAGAGGAAGCGCGCATCGATATCGTTGCGGAAGCCAGTGTCAACGAGTGGAATGGTTCGCGTAAGCCGCAGCTGATGATCCAGGATTTGGCGGTGTCTCATCTGCAGGTGTTTGATTACCGCGGCTCCCGGAATCCTTCACAGCTGCTCGAAGAGCTTCGACGGAAGCTGGATAAGCTGCCCGCCTGCGGTTCAGGAGCGTCGGCAGTTGTCGTAAATGAAGGCTCCGCATTTTTCCATACCCTTGATTTGAAGGAGACCCCGATTTGGGTATATGATAAGAACGTTGGCGTGCGTGCTGGGAACGAGCTCGCGCAAACCGCCGGGCTTCACGCTGCGTCGACCTTGTTTGTCCTGGAGCTTCCGGATGCACCGGAGAGCTGGACCGGGATGGTATCCGCTTTTACCGGTTTGGAGCGCATCTATATGCTGCATTCGCCGCGTGCACCTCAAGAGCGGATCGAGCCGCCTTCACGTGATCATTTCAAGCTCGTGTATAGCTTGATCTATCGTGGGGCCAGCCAAGGGCTTCCAGAGGAAGAACTGGTAGCGGCGTTAGTGAAGCGTACCGGTTGGTCAAGGCGGATGGTTGAGATGGCGCTTGGGGTATTCGAGGAGCTAGGATTTATTATTCGGGCATCCGGGATGATTCGGATCCATCCGTCTCCTTCCAAGCAGGCCTTGGAAACGTCAAGCCGTTACCGGGAGCTGGGACTGCTGGCTGAAATCGAACAGATGCTGCAGTACGGCCGGGTGCCGGAAATTACTGAATGGATGCTAACCCATATTCAGGGAGCCTCATAAATGTTTTGATTTGAAACTTAAGAATGATTCGCACGCATTTGAACTAGGAGGAGATTGGTTTGGATTTTAAAGAGTACATCCGGGTGATTCCTGACTTCCCGCAACCGGGCATTAGCTTCAAGGATATTACGACGCTGCTGAATGACGGGAACATGTACCGCAAGGCGATCGACGAACTGAAGCAGCGGGTATCTCATCTGAAGATCGATTTGATTGCCGGCCCTGAAGCCCGCGGTTTCGTTGTAGGTGCGCCGCTGGCTTACGCGCTTGGCGTTGGATTCGTACCGATCCGCAAGAGCGGGAAGCTGCCTTACGAAACGATTGAGGTGGAATACGACCTGGAATACGGCAAAGACCGGTTGGCGATGCACAGCGATGCGGTAAAACCGGGGCAAAACGTGCTGATTGCCGACGACTTGCTGGCGACAGGAGGAACGATCTCGACTTCGGTGGATCTGGTTCGCCAATTAGGAGGTAACGTCGTGGGTACTGCGTTCCTGATTGAGTTAAGTGAATTGGAAGGCCGCAAGAAGCTGCCGGGAATTGAAGTCTATTCCCTCGTACAATACGAATAAGGATAGATCTCATACAAAAAGGGGCTGCTGCCATGGATCACATGGCAGCAGCCCCTAGTTTGTATAGAAGAGTGAGCTTAATGGGCCGCTTCTTCGTTATCGTTGCTCAATTTCAGCACTTGAATGAGCTTGAAGAACAGACTAAGCAGAATACCAACGATCGTTGCCAAGGCCATCCCCTTCAGCGCGACATTCCCCATGGTCAGTTGGGTGCCGCTCAGGCCGATGACCAGGACAACCGTAGTCAGCAGCATATTGGTAGGCTTGGAGAAGTCCACCTTCTGTTCGACGAAGATCCGCAAGCCCGAAGCAGCGATAACGCCAAACAGCAGCAGGGATACACCGCCCATTACCGGATCTGGAATATTCGCGACAATTGCCGAGAACTTCCCGGAGAAGGAGAGCAGAATGGCAAAGATCGCCGCACCTCCGATGACGTAGACGGAGAATACGCGGGTTAATGCCATGACACCGATGTTCTCCCCGTAAGTCGTGTTCGGCGTGGAACCTACAAAACCGGAAAGAATCGTGGAGATCCCGTTCCCCATCAGCGACCGGTGCAAGCCCGGGTCTTTGGACAAGTCCTTACCCACAATGTTGCTAGTTACCAGCAGGTGGCCGATATGCTCTACGATGACAACCAGCGCAACCGGCACGATCGAGATGATAACGGAGGTATCCCATTGCGGGGTCGTGACCGTCGGCAGGGTAAACCACTTCGCTTGTTCGATCGCTGCGGTGTTAACTACACCCATGCTTAAAGCAAGTACATAACCTACAACGATCCCGATCAGGATATGGATGATTTTTGGAAAACCGCGGAACAAGACGGCACCAAGCAACGTGACAATTAATGTTACGAGCGACAGGGTGATGGCCGTCCCATCTGGCGTCCAGCCCTCCGATCCATCAGAGATCCATCCAGCCATGCTGGCAGCGACCGGAATCAGTTCCAAACCGATCAGGGCAACGATCGCCCCCATCGCAGCCGGCGGGAATACGACGTCAATCCACTTCGTGCCGGCGTATTTGATCAGCAGCGCGACCAGAACGAAGATCCCACCGGTGACGATAAACGCGCCGAGGGCCATCGCATAACCGTTTCCCGTATGATTCTGGATAACCGCTGAAACTGGGGCGATAAAGGCAAAGCTGGAGCCCAGATAAGCAGGGATTTTTCCTTTACAGATCAGGATGTACAACAGGGTACCGATGCCGTTCATCAGCAGAATCATGCCGGGGTCAACACCAAACAGATTTGGCACCAGCACCGTGCTTCCGAACATGGCAAATAAGTGCTGCAGGCTTAACAGCACGCCCGGTCCGAACGGGACTTTCTCATTCACTTGAATTTCACGTTGCAACGCGTTCACTCCTCTATAGATACGTTCATAAGATAACTATCCCTAATAGGATAATGACATTGGCGACAATTTTCAACAGAAAAATACTTGACATTTGTCTTTCTCCCCCAAATATTCCCTTCATCGATTGGTCGGTATCCCCTCCTAAGGCAGGTTCATCCTGCTAAGGTGCTGTCCATGCAGCGTAGACAATACCTGGAGTTGACGTGAGGGAACGCAAGAGGCATAATTATAGGAAATCAAAATGAGGCGAATTATGCTCTTGTATGCGTTTTTTCAGTATATTTTCATATAGAAAGGAATCAACAGGATCTCAATGGGCATAGAGCAATTACTCGAAAAGGCGTCTGCCTATATAAAGGAACCGGATCTGAAGCGGATTCGGGAAGCGTACGAGTTTGCGGATCAAGCCCATCACGGACAGGTTCGCAAATCCGGAGAACCTTATATTCTACA
Organism: Paenibacillus barengoltzii NBRC 101215; assembly: GCF_004000745.1. GTDB lineage: Bacteria > Bacillota > Bacilli > Paenibacillales > Paenibacillaceae > Fontibacillus > Fontibacillus barengoltzii. The sequence goes on along the minus strand of NZ_BILV01000031.1, from coordinate 11,343 downwards.
TCCTTTGGCCGTAGCGGATATCGTTGTGAGCATGCAAATGGATGCGCTATCGGTCATTGCGGCCCTGCTCCATGATGTGGTGGAAGACACAACAGTGTCCTTAAAGGAGATACAGGAGCATTTCGGCAGTGATTGTGCGTTGCTCGTTGACGGCTTAACCAAGCTGGAGCGGATCAAATTCCAATCCAAAGAAGAGCAGCAGAACGAGAACTACCGTAAAATGTTCATTGCGATGGCACAAGACATCCGCGTCATCGTCATCAAATTGGCGGACCGGCTGCACAATATGCGGACGTTGAGATATCAGTCCGAGGAGAGTCAGCGCCGGATTGCCTATGAAACGCTGGAAATCTTTTGTCCGATCGCCAATCGGCTTGGGATCTCCGCCATCAAATGGGAAATGGAGGATATTGCCCTGCGGTACTTGAACCCGCAGCAATATTACCGGATCGCGAATTTGATGCGCAAGAAACGGGCAGAGCGCGAGGAATATATCAAGAACGTCATCGCCCGCATCGCCGAGAAGCTGGACGAAATGGGCATCCAAGCAGATTTGTCGGGGCGACCCAAGCATATTTACAGCGTGTATAAGAAAATGACGATGAAGAACAAGCAGTTTAACGAAATTTACGATCTGCTGGCCATCCGTATCATCGTGGACAATATCAAGGATTGTTATGCGACCCTGGGCATTATCCATACGTTATGGAAGCCGATGCCAGGGCGGTTTAAGGACTATATCGCGATGCCGAAGGCGAATATGTACCAGTCGTTGCATACGACGGTCGTCGGGCCAAACGGGGAACCTACAGAGGTTCAAATCCGCACCTGGGAAATGCATCGCACGGCAGAATACGGGATCGCCGCGCACTGGGCTTACAAAGAAGGTGCAGGAACAGGTGGTCTCGAGAACAAAATTACGTTCTTTAACGAAATCCTCGAGCTTCAACATGAAGCCAAGGATGCTTCTGAATTCGTAGAATCGCTGAAAATGGACTTCTTCTCGGACCTGGTGTTTGTGTTCACACCGTCCGGGGAAGTCATAGAGCTGCCGGCCGGCTCCGTGCCGTTGGACTTCGCGTACCGTATCCATACGGAAGTGGGGAATCGGACGATTGGGGCCAAGGTGAACGGACGGATCGTCCCGCTGGATCATCGGTTGAAAACCGGGGACATCGTGGAGATTTTAACGTCCAAGCACTCGTATGGACCAAGTCAGGATTGGCTCAAAATCGCGCAATCCTCCCATGCTCGCAGCAAGATCAAGCAATGGTTCAAGAAGGAAAAACGCGAAGAGAACGTGGAAAAAGGACGCGAAGCGATCGAACGCGAGCTGAAGCGGGCCGGGCTTGAGCCGTCCTTGTGGATGAGCGACGACAAGCTGTTGGAGGCGGCGAAGAAGTATGCCTTCAACGACATCGACGATATGTTGTCGGCGATTGGGTTCGGCGGGATCACGGCTTCCCAGGTCGTGACGAAGCTGACCGAAAAGCTGCGCAAAGAGCAAGAGGAAGCGGCCGGGAATATCGAATTGACCACAGAGGTCAAAGAAGTAAAAGCGCCGGAAGAACGTCGCCATCGTCCAACGAATGGCGTCGTTGTAAAGGGGATCGACAATCTGCTGGTGCGGTTTGCAAGATGCTGTAACCCGGTGCCCGGCGACGAGATCGTGGGTTACATTACCCGCGGCCGCGGCGTATCCGTGCATCGCAGCGACTGTCCGAATATCCCGAGCGGTGGTGAAGGCGAAGAGGCAGCGCGCGTGATCGACGTGGAATGGGAAGATTCGATCGAGGCGAATTACAGTGTCGATATCGAAATTACCGGTCACGATCGTCGTAACTTCTTAAATGAAGTGCTGCAGGCCGTGTCGGAAAGCAAAACGAATATTTCGGCCGTCTCCGGGCGGTCGGATAAGAACAAGATGGCTTTGGTGCACATGACGATTCTGATTCGGAATACCGATCATCTGCAATCCGTTGTGGAGAAGATCAAACGGGTGAAGGATGTATATACGGTCCACCGGATTATGCAGTAGCGATAGGAAAGGATTCAAACCAAGATGAGAGTGGTTGTGCAGCGTTGCCGAGAGGCGCGCGTGGTCGTAGCGGGAGAGACGGTCGGGGCGATTGGCCCTGGGCTCATGCTGTTGGTTGGCGTGACGCATGAGGATACCGAGCAGGATGCCGCCTATTTGGCGGAGAAGATCTCCGGCTTACGGATATTTGAAGATGAAGCAGGCAAGATGAACCTGGCGGTTACGGAGATCGGCGGGGCGATTTTGTCGGTCTCCCAGTTTACGTTGTATGGGGATTGCCGCAAGGGGAAACGGCCTAACTTCATGGCAGCAGCCCGGCCGGAAACGGCGGAACCGCTGTACGAGCGGTTTAACGAGCTGCTTCGGGCGAAAGGGTTGACGGTCGAAACCGGCGTGTTTGGTGCCGATATGGACGTACAATTGACGAATTGGGGGCCGGTGACCTTAATTGTGGACAGCCCTAGTAGCGAGGGGTAACTGCAAGGATTTGAGAGCGGGGCAAGACGTAGTAATTTTGCGTCTTGCCCCTTTTTTGCGTTAACGGAACGGGACGATATGGACAAATTTCCTCCATTTTCACGCAAGATTTCGGGTTCTATAGGATAAGCGGACCGATTTTGGTACAACCTTGTGATAAAGAGCTTGACGACCAAAGGAGGTGCTCACATGCACCAATCCGCGAAATCGAGAGACTGGCAATCCTCTCCGCTCATGACGGCGGGACACCGCAGCGAAGCCCGGATGACGGCCCGGCTGGCCGAACCGGAGCGATTTGAACCGATGATGCAGGAGACCCGGCCCTCTGCCGACTGGCTCCCTCGACCCGGAAGTTGATGCTGAGAATGAAGGAGGAATCGGTTATGGCCAGACATATTCAGGCCTATTTTAATACAGAAGATCAAGTAGAAGGTGCACGTATCACCCTGCGGGCTTACAACACGAATGCGGTTGAAGCAGGAAATGTGTCGAATGAATGGGGCGAAGACGATGAGTTTCAAGTTACGTTATTGCCTCTAAATAACGGGGTGATCAGCGCATCAGGTGCAAACAACCCGGGAGTTGTCCCTGTACCCGGTATGGTACGCGGCGTGCAGAGCGTGCTGCCCGTGGTAGCTTTGGGAGAAGACGGTACCGGCGATACGTTAGATGGTGAACGCAGCCAAGCGATGGGAGACGGAGAGCAACTGATCACATCGAAACCTCCCATCACAACGGGTGACGAGCCGCAGGGTTGGAAATATGTTCTTAGTGCAAAAGTGAAGGACAGCGATTATGAGACGGTCGTGCGGAAATTACGCGAGCATGGGGGCTATGTTGTAACGGAATAGCCGGGGATAAGGGGTCTTGTAATATAACTGTAATATTAGATACATGTTCCCTTAACATTGCTTGTTTATAATAACGGCATGACCCCCTTTTTAATATAATACCTTTTGGACCTGCACCCCGTTGGTGACAGGTTTTTTTCTTTGTGTAGACATTTTTCGCGTCTCGGGCTTGACTTTAGTGCGGTGGTTTCATACAATCTAAAAATAACAGTTGACGTCACGTCTATGGCGTGAATGAAAACGAATAGGTATTCGATGACGGGACAAAGTAGTTTAACCCCACACCCACAGAGAGGAATCCCCGACTTCGTTGCAGCAGACGGATCAATCGTATTCGTTAGGCGTGTGGTGAAGCAGGCTGGAAGGATTCTGATGATGATTAGACGAAAGACTTCCCCGAGAACCGGCGGCGAAATCAAAGGTGGCTAATGGCTTCCCTTCGAGAGTAGACGTGCGGCGTAGGCGGGCGATAACCGCTTGAAGCGAATTGAGATGCTGGGAGGCTGAATAAGAGCAGCTTTGAAGCGTCGACATTCGGAATGTGGGTGGCACCACGGGTGATTGCGTAACGATCTCTCGTCCCTGTTTGAATCAAACAGGAACGGGAGATTTTTTATATTGGCTTACGAGTCTGAGATGGAGGATGAACAATATGGCTTTTCAGAAACCGACGGGCACGCAGGATATTTTGCCAGGAACCGTCGAGAAATGGCAGTTTATTGAGGAGAAGGCCAGAGACTTGTGCCGGCGTTTTAATTACCGGGAAATTCGGACCCCGATCTTTGAACAAACCTCGCTGTTTGAACGGGGCGTTGGGGAGACGACGGATATCGTCGAGAAGGAAATGTATACGTTCCTGGATAAAGGGGATCGCAGCATGACGCTGCGTCCAGAAGGGACGGCTGGGGTTGTTCGTTCCTATGTGGAGAACAAGATGTACGGCGAACCGGACGTCAGCAAGCTGTATTACATCGGGCCGATGTTTCGCTATGAGCGCCCGCAAGCAGGACGTCAACGCCAGTTCCATCAGTTTGGGGTGGAGGCGTTTGGAGCAATCGATCCGGCGATCGATGCCGAGGTTGTGGCACTGGGATATCAGTTTTGCCGGGAGCTGGGTCTTCAAGGGGTGAAGGTGGAGATTAACTCCGTTGGCAATCCGTCCAGCCGCGCGGCTTACCGCGAGAAGCTGCTGGCGTTCCTGCTGCCGATGAAGGACAGCTTGTGCAAAGACTGCCAAGCTCGGATTGAACGTAATCCGCTGCGTGTGTTGGACTGTAAGACGGACCAGGACAAATTTGATGGGGCTCCGTCAATTCTGGATAGTTTGGATGAGGAATGCACTACGCATTTTGCGAAGGTTCAGGAACTGCTGAGCGCGATGGAGATTGATTATGAAATCAATCCTCGCCTTGTTCGCGGCTTGGACTACTATACGCACACCGCTTTTGAGTATAAAGCCCAAGGCATCGGCGCCATCGACACGATTGGCGGCGGCGGCCGGTATAACGGGCTGGTGGCGGAAGTGGGCGGTCCTGACCAACCGGGCATCGGCTTCGGGATGGGGCTTGAACGGATTGCGCTGATTTTGGAAAAGCAAGAGATCGAGCTCGGCGCCGTCAAGCCGCTGGACGTGTATCTGATCGCCCTTGGCGAAGCAGCGGAGAAGGAGATTACGACTCAGCTGTTTAAGCTGCGGCAAGCAGGATTCTCTGCGGAACGCGATTATCTGGGCCGGAAGATGAAGGCGCAGATGAAGTCCGCCGACCGGATGCAGGCACGCTACACGGCCATTCTCGGTGACGATGAACTGCAGCGCGGGGAAATTGCGCTAAAGTCGATGGACAGCGGTGAGCAGCGCACGGTGAAGTTAAGCGAATTGGTAAATGAGTTGCAATAACCTAAACAAATAAAAAACATAACGCGAAGAAAAGGGGAGTTACGATGAAACGAACGCATCATTGCGGTACGCTGAGCACCGCGAACATCGGAGAAACCGTTACATTAAACGGCTGGGTACAGACCCGCCGTGACTTGGGGGGCGTGCTGTTCATCGATCTGCGCGACCGCAGCGGTATTGTGCAAATCGTGTTTAACCCGGCTTATTCCGGTGAAGCGCTGAAAATTGCCGACCGCGTGCGCAGCGAATACGTGCTGGCCGTTACCGGGAAAGTGGTAGCCCGTGATCCTGAAACGGTCAATCCGAATTTGCCAACCGGCGATATCGAAGTACAAATTACTGAAATCGATGTGTTGAACGCAGCGAAGACGCCGCCGTTCTTCATTGAAGACGGCATCGAAGTGGATGAATCGCTGCGCTTGAAATATCGTTATCTCGACCTACGCCGTCCGGAAATGCAGCAAACGTTGTGGTTGCGCTCTAAAGCGGCGAAGGTATTCCGCGATTTCCTTGACGGTGAAGGTTTTATCGAGGTAGAAACCCCGATCTTGACCAAGAGCTCGCCGGAAGGGGCACGCGATTATCTTGTGCCAAGCCGCGTGCATCCAGGTGAATTTTTCGCCCTGCCGCAATCGCCTCAGCTGTACAAGCAGCTGCTCATGGTCAGCGGTATCGAGCGTTACTATCAAATCGCCCGCTGCTTCCGCGATGAGGATTTGCGCGCTGACCGTCAACCGGAGTTTACCCAGGTCGACATCGAGACTTCGTTCCTCTCGCGCGACGAGCTGCTCGAGATGATGGAGAAGCTGATCGTACGCCTGTTCAAAGAAACGAAAGGCATTGACATTCCAACGCCATTCCAACGCATTAGCTATGCTGACGCGATGGATAAGTACGGTTCGGACAAACCGGACCTCCGTTTCGGTTTAGAACTGGTGAACGTCAGCGATCTTGTGGCCAATAGCGGCGTTAAAGTATTTTCTTCTGTCATTGAAAAGGGCGGGGAAGTCAAAGTACTGAACGCTAAAGGCTGCGGGACTTGGAGTCGTAAGGACATCGACGATCTTGGACCGTATGCAGCCCGTTACGGAGCCAAAGGTCTGGCCTGGATTCAAGTGAAGGAAGGCGAGTTCCGCGGTCCGATTGTGAAGTTCTTTACGGAACAAGAGATCGAAGCGATCAAGGAACGCACCGGTGCCGAAGAAGGCGACCTGCTCCTGTTCTCCGCCGATAACAAAAAGGTTGTTGCCGACGTCCTCGGCGCATTGCGTCTGAAAATCGGCCGCGATCTTGGTCTGATTGACGACAGCGTGTATAAATTTGCATGGGTTGTAGACTTCCCGCTGCTTGGCTGGGATGAAGAGCAAAAACGCTACGTCGCTGAGCACCATCCATTCACCCGTCCGCGCGACGAGGATCTGCCGCTGTTTGACACCGATCCGGGCAAAATCCTCGCGCAAGCGTACGATCTCGTGCTGAACGGTTATGAAGTGGGCGGCGGTTCGATGCGGATTTACAAACGCGACGTGCAAGAGAAGATGTTCAAAGCGATCGGCTTGTCGCCGGAAGAAGCTCAAGATAAATTCGGCTATTTGATGGATGCGTTCGAATACGGTACGCCGCCACACGGCGGGATCGCCTTCGGCTTCGATCGTCTGGTCATGCTGCTGGCTGGCCGTTCCAACCTGCGTGAGACCATTGCCTTCCCAAAAACAGCGAGCGCTACGGACTTACTGATGAACTCGCCTTCGGAAGTCGACGGATCGCAGCTGGATCAGCTGCACATCAAGCTGGCTCCCAAACTGGCAGAAGTAAAGAAATAATCGGTTAAGATGTCAACCTAACGGAGGTACACTGACCATGCTTCATCAATTTTCGCGGACAGAACTCGCCATCGGGGCAGAGGGTCTGGATATTCTCAAGAACAGCACGGTTGCCGTGCTTGGTGTCGGCGGCGTAGGCGCGATGGCCGTCGAAGGGCTGGCCAGAACCGGAATCGGCCGGATTATTATGATCGACAAGGATGTCGTCGATATCACCAACATTAACCGGCAAATTCATGCGCTGACGACGACGATCGGCCAGAAGAAGGCCGATCTCATGCGCGACCGGATCAAGCTGATTAACCCGGAGTGCGATGCGATCGCGCTGAATATGTTCTACACGGAAGAGACTTACGAAGAACTATTCAAGTACGATATTGATTATGTACTTGACGCTTCGGATACCATTACGTACAAAATTCACCTGATCAAGCAATGCTTGCAGCGGGGCATCCCGATCTTGTCAAGCATGGGGGCGGCCAACAAAATGGACCCGACGAAATTCCAGGTCACGGATATTTCGAAAACCCATATGGACCCCATGGCTCGCGTCATTCGCACGAAGCTGCGGGAAGACGGGATCAAGAAGGGCGTTAAGGTCGTTTTCTCGACTGAACCGCCTGTCCGCCCGCGCAAGGACGTTACGGAGAAAATTGCGCCTGCTGGCGCTAAAATCCGTAAGGCCAAGCAGCCGCCGGCCAGCAACTCGTTTGTGCCGCCGGTGGTCGGCCTAATTATGGTCAGCGCAGCAGTGCGTGAACTGCTAGAGCGCGGCGGCGTTAGTGTGTAAATCCGGAGCTAAGACGCTGGATGAGACTTGATAAACAAGTCTCCCAGCGTCTTATTTTTTTGAGAAAGTTCGCCTTTTCGCCTGAGGTAGTGGTATAATAGAACTCCTTTTGAGTCTGGAGTACACAATAACCTTAGGAGGTAACTGAAATGAATGATTTTCAAAGTGCCTATCAAGAAGAGAAGGCGCGGCTGGACCGCACCTTGGAAGAGATCGATCGGCAGCTGCAACGGTTGCGTTCGATTCCGGTGTACACCGGACATGATTTTACCGAACAGCTTCTCGAGGAGAATCGGGAAACCCAGCGGAAACAGCTGGAGCAATCGATTCGAGAGCCGTATTTTGGACGACTTGATTTTGAGGAGCGCAGAGGAAGAAGAAAGCCGCTATACATCGGCAAGGTCGGTGTAGGCGACCCGGATGGTAAAGATCCGATTGTCATCGATTGGCGCGCGCCGGTCGCTAGTTTGTTCTACTCATTTACCGGCGGGGACGATGCTTCGTATGAAGCGCCTGAGGGCTTGATTGAAGGCTTGGTGTACTTGAAGCGCAACATTGTGATCCGCAAGGGGATTCTCGACCGGGTGGTGGACACATATAACCGCGACAGCGACGGTCCGGCCGTATCCGATGAGTTCCTGGTGTACCGGCTTGGAGAGAACAAGGACAACCGCCTGCGGGACATCGTCTCGACAATTCAGGCCGAACAGGACCGAATCATCCGGGCGGCGAAAAATACGGCGCTGATTATTCAAGGCGTAGCCGGCAGCGGGAAAACGACCGTGGCGCTGCATCGGCTGGCTTTTTTGCTGTATCAATATAAGGAACAGATTAAGGCGGAACGTTTAGTTATTTTTGCGCCTAACCTTATGTTTATCGATTATATATCCGAAGTGCTGCCTGAGCTTGGGGTGGGGGATATCCAACAAAGCACGTTCAGCGATTGGGCAGCGAAAGTGCTGGGATTGGACGAGGTCCCAAGCGATGGCTCGGAGGCGTTGTCCCGCTGGTTTGACGGCGGAGAGGCAGAGGCGGAAACGTGGCAGGATACAGAGCTGCCAGGACGCTTCAAGGGGTCGATGACGTTTAAAGAGATCATCGATGCGTCGGCAAGCACTCTTGAGTCAGCCTGCGTGCCTGAGGGCGATTTCGAACCGTGGGAAGGTGCACGGCTGCCGCGTAAGAAGATCTTGGCCTGGTTCGAAGGCGAATATCGCCACTACCCGGTGGCCCGACGCAAGGAGCGGGTACTGGCGCGGATCCATCGTTGGATCGAGATGGAGCTGAAGAAGGCGCCATCGGCTGCGGCCCTAAAGGAACGAAAGAAAAAAGCCCAGCTGCGGGAAAAAAGCTATGCAAAAAAATGGCCGGAGCTGACGCCGCTTAACCTCTACCGGGAGATGTTTGGCATACGAAAAAGCGGCAGCACGGAAGGCATGGCCGATGTCTCAGACCGGATACCGCCGAGTATCTGGAAGGAGACGCAGGCGCGCTTAAAGAAAAACATCGTCAAGGAAGAGGACTTGGCCGCCCTATTGTATTTATATACTTTAATTCACGAAATTGACGGCAATCTGACCTTCGACCATGTGGTGATTGACGAGGCGCAGGATTTTACGCCGTTTCAGGTGTATGTGCTGGACCGTTTTGTGAAGGGGCATTCCTTTACGATTCTCGGAGATTTGTCCCAAGGGATCCACTACTACAAAGGTGTGCGCAGTTGGGAAGAGATGCAAGTGCTGTTCCGACCGGAGGAAACCGCTTATTTCGCGTTAACGCGTAGTTACCGGTCCACGATGGAAATTATCCAATTCGCCAACGATATCCTAGAACGCGGCGTAGGTACGGAATTGCTGGCGGTTCCGGTATTCCGCAGCGGGGAGCCGGTGCGGCTGGTCGAAGCGGAGGGCGAGCGGCGGCTGCCATTGATTCGCAAGGCATTGGACAAGGTGCTGGGCGGATCGTTCCGCACGGCGGCGGTGTTAACCCGGACGATGCGGGAAGCAGAGGAGCTGCATGCTGCATTAAGCCAAGGTGAGTTGGAAGTTAACCTGATCACCGGGGAACTGACGCAATACAACGGGGGCATCTCAGTGCTGCCGGTGTACCTGTCGAAGGGCCTGGAGTTTGATGCGGTGATCGTGACGGACGTGGACAAGGCGCATTACAGTTCCAAAGATGCTAAACTGCTGTACGTCGGCTGTACCCGCGCCTTGCACGAACTGTGGCTGCTGCACGGCAAAGAACTGCCGGACTACGTCCCAGGCGATCGTTCAACAGACTATGCCGTCAGGACGAACCTAGAGGCATAAGAGGTACATGTCGAGATATAGTCAATGAGTATTGGGGAGGGGCACACCCTCCCTTTTTTTGTCCCCTTTTGCATCATTATCCCTCTCGCTCAGATGAATGGTGGTTGGATGGGAGAGAGTAAGTGGATTTAGATTGGGTGCAAGTGGATTTAAATTAGGTGCGGGAATGGTGGAGCCTCCATTTGGAGGTCTTTTTCGGCATTATCCCGTTTGTTCAGGTGGCGGGTGGTGTGGAAGAGTGGTCAAGCGGGTTGGAAGTGGGGGATGGGATTAGTGTGTCATGGACTGTCGTTTGCATCATTATCCCCCTCGCTCAGGTGAACGGTGGTTGGATGGGAGAGGGTTTGTGGATTGGATGAGGTATAGAGAAGGGGCAAGTAGGCAATGTGCCCAACAGGGGGCTTTACTCGGAAATCATCTCTGGTGGCGAAGCGCATAAAGTTACGTGGTCAGAAATGTGTTTGATTTTTCATATATAATTTGCCCAAAATCTATGCGAAAAACCGAAATGTACTCGGTTTTTCGCATAGATTTTGGGCAAAACCGTTCAGAAAGCGCGAATGGATATGAAATTTCATATCCATTTAGTTAAAATCGCTCAAGGTAGCCCAATTGTACTCGATTTTTCAGATAGAATCACAGCACGTGGTCACATCATTGTGGATTTCGGCTCTGTTTCGACTATTGACTATTGATGGTGGAAACGAGAACTTACTTTGATTACGCGTCGTCCTGCATGAACTCGTCCAGCCAGCGATCGGCTTTGCTTTGGTTGCACAGATTGCAGGCGCAGACGCAGTTTACTGGTGTTGTGTGACCGCCCTTGGCTCTGGGCAGCAAATGGTCGATTGTATCGCCGTACTCTCCACAGAAGAAGCAGGTGTAATGATCCCGCGTCAAAATATAATGGCGAAACGCCTTGTTCGTGTACAAACGGCGGATGGTGAACGGGTTCACGACGACGGCCATATGCTCACGCACGAGCGTGACCGCCAGGTCATAGTCGATCTCCTGCTGCCAGCGCCGACCTTTGTCGGTACGCCCGCGCAGGCGGATCATGCCGTTGCGGTTCGGTCTGAGGGTCCCGACGTCGGGACCCTCGGCTTTTGGCGGCGGCGCGGCAGCGCCCCCGTGCCGCCCCGCGGCGCCCGCCGG
>NZ_BILV01000030.1 GCF_004000745.1 Paenibacillus barengoltzii NBRC 101215 | reverse complement strand
GGTTTCTATTGGCCGCAACAGCCTATCTAGTTTAGCCCGACTTTTCCCAGGAAATAATGGGAACAGAATGGAGGGCGAACGATGTCGTTATTGCGCAAAAAACGGATCTTTTATCTATTACTGTCTTTTGCGGCAGTGTTGGCCCTATTTGCGCTGCGAATCGCTTGGATTCAAGTGGCTTCAGCGTTTAAGGCAGTGACCGTAAGCGGTAAGACGATCAACGAACTTGCAGTTCGGCAACGCGAAGAAAGTATTGAGTTGGATCCGGGGCGAGGTCATATTTTGGATCGTAACGGAAAGATGCTGACAGGGGAAATCGGTTGGACTCCGATATTGTTCCCTATACGCCAGTTACCCGCAGCTGATCAGCTTACCGGTCTCGCGGCCGCCTTGGGGACAACGATTCCCGAACTCCAAAAAAAGTGGGAACAGCTGGAGCGGCCCTACGTTTGGCCCAAACCTGGGGGTGAGCCTGGAGAGCCACTTCGGCTCAATGAAGAAACAGCCCGGACTTTGCCTCGTCTCGAAGGGCTGGAGGTGCTGCCGTATATGACGCGCTACGGGCCGGGGGAACGAGGGAATCAGTGGCTTGGCTTCGTGACGCAACGGCCGGATGTGATTCGTAAGCTGCGAGAAGAAAAGCACCAACCGAACTTCGCGTTAACGCTGCAGGTTGGAGCTTCGGGGTTAGAGAAGACGCTGGACAACTTGCTCCGTGGAATTGGCGGTGTCAGAGCGGCCTACACGGTTGATGGCCGAAAGGATCCCTTGGCAGGGATGGGGACGCGGGTAAATGCGGAGTCTAGCCGGTATTATCCGCTGCAAATCCAAACGACAGTGGATGACACCCTCCAGCAAAAGATCGAGGGGTTAGCGAAGGAGATGAACGTGACGGATGGAGCAGTGGTCGTGCTGGACGCCAAAACCGCTGATATCGTCTCGATGGTATCCCTGCCTTTCTACGATCCGCACCACGTGAATCCATCAGCAGACAACTGGAGTAATAAGGCGGTTAAGTCCAGTGTGCCGGGTTCGATTTTTAAGACGGTCATTGCGGCGGCTGCGCTGGAAGAGAAAGTGACGGTACCTGGGGAGGTGTTCCACTGCAGCGGGCATTACGGAAAATACGGCTTGTCATGCTGGAAGGAAGGTGGACATGGAGATCTTACGTTGGAAGAAGGCTTTGCCCACTCGTGTAACGTGGTGTTTGCCACCCTGGGCGAACGGCTGAGCGCGGAGGCAATCGCCCGGACAGCCGCCAAGCTTGGGCTAGGGCGTTCCGTGAGCTGGCATGACCCGTCCTTCCTTGGCGGAGATTCCTTGCGACCGTTGGATCAGGAAGAAGCCGGTGCGGTGTTTAGCAATCTGGCTGCGGCGGATGGCGGGGTGCGGGCGCAGACTGCAATTGGCCAACGGGACGTGCTGGTATCCCCGTTGCAAGCAGCCAATTTGGTAGTTACATTGCTCCACGGCGGGCAGGTGATGGCGCCCCGCTTAGTCAGCGAGATCCGTTATAAGGACGGTTCGCTGCTCTCCGCATTACCGGTACAAGCTTCGCCCTCCTCTGCTGGACAAATTACGCCGCAAACGGCCCAACGACTGTTGTCCATGATGAGGTTGGTAGTCACAGACGGCACGGGGCGAACCGTGCAGCAAGCCAACTGGCCGTTGGCTGGAAAATCTGGAACTGCCGAGGTTGTGAAGAATCAGAAGCAGTTGAATCATCAATGGTTTATCGGTTACGGACCGATCCATCAACCCAAGTATGCCGTCGCCGTCCTCGTTCAAAACCGGCCCGAAGGATCCAAGCATCTGGCCGCTGAAATGTTCCGGCGAACGATGGATATTCTGGCTGCGGAAGGTTGACCGATTTCCTATGCTTTCCCCAAAAAAATGCGCCTAATCTGAAGATGTCTGTGATAAAATAGTGTAGATGCTATGCTTTTCACGGAGCATGCCAAAGTCATTGATCATAGAAAAGTGGGGAAAGCATATGGAGACTTTGCTGCTATGGTTACTTTATATCTCTACGCTGTACGCTTTTATACCCGGATTGATCACTCGGATTTTCGGTTTTCGCGTATTCAAGCGCGGGATCAGCGAGAAGGCGTTCGCGCTGACATTCGACGATGGTCCTGATCCGAAATATACTCCACAGTTGCTTGATTTGCTCAAGCGCCACGGAGCGAAAGCAACGTTTTTCCTCGTTGGTTCCAATGCGGAGAAACACCCCGAATTGATTAAACGGATGTACGAGGAAGGTCATTTGATCGGATCGCACAATTATGTGCACAAGACCAATTGGCTTATGGGGCCGTCAGCTGTTAAGAAGCAGATTCAGAAGACGAATCAGATTATCTATGACGTGACGGGCTTCAATTCTCATTATTATCGTCCGCCGTGGGGCATTGTCAACTTGTTTGATTTTGCGAACCGCGGCAAAACGCAGATCGTGTTGTGGTCGGCAATGTTCGGCGATTGGCGGGTCAAGGTCGGCGCTGACCGATTAACGGAGCGGATGTTGAAGAAGCTGCGAGGCGGCGAGGTCTTTCTCCTGCACGACTGTGGTGCTACCCTAGGAGCGAACACCGGAGCGCCGGCGGAAATGCTGATCGCGCTCGAGCGGGTGTTGAAGGAAGCGGATCGCCGCGGATTGCGAAGCATCCGCATTGATGAACTAATTCAGGTGACGGAAGAGGCCAAGCTTCAAGGCAAACAGGTTGAAACTGCAACACCGAAGGGGAGAACGCCAGTGAAGATTACCTGGTTCAAGCGATGTATCGTAGCCTTATGGCTCGTATGGGAGAAGATCTTCCACATCCTTTTTCAATTGAAAACTCCCGAACCGGAGGATCCATTCCTTCATTTTCGAGTCCGGTCCTATCACGGAGAGCCGGTGGAAATGAACAATGGGAAGACCTTACAATCCGGGGATCAGGTGATGGAGCTTCATTTTGACAACAAAAAATTGTTCGAGTATGGAACTCGCGCCAGAACAAGCGTGCATTTGGCGATTCAAATGATTCGTAAAGTGGAGAAGACGTTACCTCTCTTTGCGAAATATGTGATTGAGCATCCTGAGCTAAAAGAAGTTAAGGCGCTATATGGGGTCAGCATGATTAACCGGGGGCCGGAGCAATTTGGGTTTATCATTACAGATTTGCCGAAGGGCTGGTTTGCCAGCTCGACGAAGATCTATTTGAAATTATTAATGAGTGTTATTCACCCTGCCGGTACCTCGAGATTAAAAGAGCAACCTCAAGAGCTGGTACCGAAGATGATCGTGATGCCGATGGATGTGCTGTTGGAACGATTCGCCGAGAACGGCTCGCATCGCAGCAATCATACGGTTGATGAGAAGCCGGAAGCCGTGGAAGAGGAGTCTTTGCTTAGCGTATCCTTGCCTACGCGTTAATCGTTCTGATCAATTATTTTAGTAAGAAAAAAAGGCCGTATCCGAATCGAATATGATTCGGGTACGGCCTTTTGAGTTAGGCTCGTTAAATTTTCATTACGCCGCCGGAGCTGGCGTTGGTGACCAGTTTGGAGTAACGGGCCAAATAACCGGTTTTCACCTTTGGCTCAAAGCCTTTCCAATTTGCTTTGCGACGTGCAAGCTCTTCATCGCTGACATGCAGCTCGATTTTGCGGTTATTCAAGTCAAGCTCGATGATGTCGCCGTCTTCCACGAAAGCGATTGGACCGCCTTCAGCAGCCTCTGGTGAGATATGACCGATACTGATCCCGCGGGAAGCGCCGGAGAAGCGTCCGTCGGTAATCAGACCAACCTTCGCGCCCAGACCCATGCCGACGATCTGCGATGTTGGAGCCAGCATTTCCGGCATACCTGGACCACCCTTAGGTCCTTCATAACGGATGACAACAACGCAACCTTCTTTGACTTTGCCGTTTGCGATCCCTTCGAGCGCTTCTTCCTGCGAGTCAAAGCAGATGGCCGGACCTTTATGGTATCCGCCAACCGAAGGGTCAACAGCTCCTACCTTGATCACCGAGCCCTCCGGCGCCAGGTTACCATATAGAATAGCCAAACCGCCTTTCTCGGAATGCGGATTGTCGATCGGACGGATGACGTTATGGTCGAGGATTTCGCATCCGGCAACGTTCTCTGCCAGCGTCTTGCCGGTAACGGTGATTTGATCACCGAAGATCGCTCCCGGCTTCTTCAACAGCTCGTTGAGCACAGCGCTGACGCCGCCAGCCCGATGTACGTCCTCGATGAAGATATCGGAGGCCGGAGCCAGCTTCGCAATATGCGGCACCCGGTTTGCCACTTCATTAATCCGTTCCAACGGGTAATCGATCCCTGCTTCTTGAGCCAAAGCGAGTGTATGGAGAACGGTGTTCGTGGAGCCGCCCATCGCCATATCGAGCGCAAAGGCGTTGTCGATCGATTCTTTTGTTACGATGTCACGTGGTTTCAGATCCATTTCGATCAGCTTCATCAGCTGTTGTGCCGACTTCCGGACGAAATCACGGCGTTCTTCGGCTACAGCAAGGATCGTGCCGTTCCCTGGCAATGCCAAGCCCAGCGCTTCGGCCAGACAGTTCATCGAGTTGGCCGTGAACATGCCGGAACACGAACCGCAGGTCGGACAGCCGTATTGTTCCAGTTCGAGCAAGTCCTTGTCGCTGATTTGTCCAGCTTGGTGGGCACCCACGCCTTCAAAGACGGAAGTCAAGGACAATCTGCGTCCTTTGCTGTCGACGCCGGCTTTCATTGGGCCGCCGCTGACGAAGACCGTCGGGATATTCACACGCAAAGCACCCATCATCATCCCTGGCGTAATTTTGTCGCAGTTCGGAATGCAGACCATTCCATCGAACCAGTGAGCCGAAACCACGGTTTCAAGCGAGTCGGCGATGATTTCCCGGCTTGGCAGGGAATAACGCATCCCGATGTGCCCCATCGCGATCCCGTCGTCTACGCCAATGGTATTGAATTCAAACGGAACGCCGCCCGCTTCGCGGATTGCCTCCTTCACGATTTTACCGAACTCTTGTAAGTGCACGTGCCCAGGCACGATATCGATATAAGAGTTGCAGACCGCGATAAACGGTTTGCCGAAATCTTCTTCCTTCACGCCTGCAGCACGCAGCAAGCTGCGGTGCGGCGCACGGTCGAAGCCTTTTTTGATCATATCAGAACGCATTTTCTTGGCTGGCATGATCTCCGATCCCCCCATAATTCATTATAGTTTTGGAGCTTTACACCGCTAAAGGTTTTCTCTAAAGTCTATCACAAGTGGTTATGATTTTCTAGTTATCGATCACAGGAAAAAGCATGGGACAGGAGCGGATCGGTTCTATGAAAACAAAGAGAATCTCCGGGGGGTCCGGAGATTTCTTATGACTTACGCTTGAATTCCAGGTTTGCTGCGAGCGATCCCGCCTTTACGGCCGATTTCCCGGTAAAAGCCTTTATCGTGCTTCTGGGATGTCGCCTCGCCGCCCTTTTGACCGATTTCCTGATAAAATTCGCGGTTGTGGGTTTTCGAGGTCGCTTCGCCGCCTTTTTGCCCGATTTGCTTATAAAAGGCTTTGCCGTGGTTTTTGGCCGTGGCCAGTCCTCCCAGACGTCCGGCTTCTTCCCGGGTCATCTTGCTTTGGCTTCGTGCCATCGAATCCCTCCTTGGATTTTATTTTGGAGTACGTATGTTTTATTTACCACGGATTTCCATGTTGAAACGGATTTATCTAAAATTTTAAGAAAACACCAAAAGATCCCTATTAAATCATAGGAATGAAAGAGATGTATTGTTAGAGTCGACGCAGCCCACATCTGTGAAAATGGTATAATAAGGACAATGTTGCGGAAGGGGGAGCGAGGATGGCCACGATCGAAGTACGCGGGCAACAAGCTGCTTGCAAGGCCATTTTATTCGATAAAGATGGAACGCTGTTGAATTTTATGGGGCTATGGGGCAGCTGGGCCGCGGTGTTAACCGATCTGATGGAGCGGAAGCTGGCCGAGTTGGGCTCTCAGGGCGGGTTCAACAAATCCACGCTGCTTGGCCTTCAAACGGATGAGCGGAACCGGGTGATCGGTTACGACAAAACTGGTCCGGTTGCCATGGGGACGGAAGAAGAGATTATCGCGCTGCTGGCCTCGACGTTGTATGCCGCAGGCCTGCCCTGGAATGAAGCGATCACGGCGGTTCGCGAATTAAATAGTGCGGCCATGGCGGAGCTTAAGCGGCGGCGGGAAGCGGTGCCGTTGCCCGGGCTGCGCGACTTTGTCCAGAGTTGCCGAGAGGCGGGAGTCAAGCTGGCGGTGGTCACCTCCGACTCGACCTCGGAGGCGCTCGAGCATCTGGAATGGCTTGGCATCCGAGATGCCTTTACCAGTGTGGTCGGCCGAGATCGCGTCGCCCGAGGCAAGCCTGGGCCGGACATGGCGCTGCTCGCCTGCCGTGAGCTGGGGCTTTCGCCCGGTGAAGCGGTGGTTATTGGCGACAGTAACGCCGATATGCAAATGGGGAAGCGTGCTGGCGTCGTGATGAATATCGGCGTGGCGGAGGAGTATGGCGAAGAAGCCCAGGATGCAGTGGTTTATTTACGGGACGCGGACGTCATAATATCCAATTATCGTGAGTTGACGATACATCCATAGGAGGTTCAAAGCGGATGAGCAAAGAGATCGACACGTTGGCAGCATGGATGGAGGAGAGTTCAAACATCGTCTTCTTCGGAGGGGCTGGAGTATCCACCGAAAGCGGAATTCCTGACTTTCGTTCGGCAGCCGGCATTTATCAGATGGAGAATGCGTCGCCTTATCCACCGGAGGAGATTTTGAGCCGGAGGTTCTTCGATCGGCATCCGGACGTATTTTTCGATTTCTATAAGACGAAAATGCTCCATCCGGAAGCTCAGCCCAACGCCGCACACCGCTGCTTGGCGGAGCTGGAGCGAGCAGGGAAGCTAAGCGCCGTGGTGACGCAAAATATCGACGGGCTCCATCAACAGGCGGGCAGCCGACGCGTACTGGAGCTGCACGGATCGGTGCACCGCAATACCTGCATGGAGTGCGGCCGTACCTATATGTTAAAGGATGTCATGGACAGCGAAGACGTCGTGCCGTACTGCAACTGCGGCGGTATCATCAAGCCGGATGTGGTGCTGTATGGAGAGAGTCTGAATGATCAGGTCATCCAGGACACAGTAACGGCGATTGCCAGTGCCGATTTGCTGGTGATCGGCGGGACCTCGCTGACCGTGCAGCCCGCAGCGCACCTGGTCACCTATTTCCGCGGCGAACGGACGGTGCTGATCAACGCCTCGTCCACTGCGTATGATAACCGGGCTGACCTCTTGATCACCGAGCCGATTGGCGAGGTGCTGGGGGCCGTTGCCCGGAAGCTGGGCCTATCGGAGTGAGACAGGGCTCGCGAGTTAAGCGGCGAGTTAAGCGACGAGCCTTCACTCCTTCGCGGGATTCCGCGTAACCGTACGGCGATACTCGCTTGGCGACTCGTTATGGAACCGGCGGAACTGCCTTGAGAAGTAGAGCGGATCGGTAAGGCCGACCGAAGCTGCGATCTGTTCAATCGACAGCTCGGGACGTTCGCGCAGCAGCTGACGGGACTTATCAATTCTCAGCTTCAACAGGTAGGTGACGGGGGTGAAGCCCGTTTCTTTTTTGAATATCCGTGATAGATAAGCTCGATTATAGCCCAAGGATGCGCACATCTGCTCGATGGAGACCGGATGCGCGTATTGGCTGGCCATATAATGAATCATTTGCTTCACGATTCGCTGAACACCCGATTCACCTGACGGCAGCGCCGAGGCCATGCCAAGCGTCTCTTGGGCTTCGGCCATAATTTGGTGCAGCAGCCCCAGCGATAGCAGATGGGAGCTGTTTTTTTTCGCTTGGAAAGCTTGTAACACGCTGCTGAGCAAGGCAGGGATCGGGCTGTCCCCGTCTTGCCGGAACACTGGCTGCTGCGGTGTGAAGCCAGCTCGTTTCACGAGTTCAGCCGCCTTCACACCGGTGAAGGCGATCCAACGGTAACGCCAAGGCTCGGTCACATCGGAAGCATAACTGACGAGCTGATCGGGGAGAATCAGGAAGCCATTCCCTTTACTCAGCTCATAGGAAGCGGATTCGGTTCGGAACGTGCCCTTGCCTTGCTCTACGAAGTGCAGGAGGTAATAATCATAAATTTTCGGGCCCAATCGGTGATCGGGGAGAGTTTGACTTTCGCCGGCGAACAGAACATGCAGCTCATCGGTCTCGATCAAATCCGGGTTGGCGGCCGCGCTGTAGGTTTCTTTAAGCATGGGAGGGTCTCCTTTGGATAAAGGGACGGGTAACGCCCCATAAGACTTCGCTCCCATTTTACTCCGAAAAGTCACATTTATCTATATTGATCTCGCAAAGTTGCATTATCAACGCAAAGCGATTTCATTATACTGGATACAAGGATTAAAGATTCCATGACGATGGGGTGTACGTTGATGAAAAAGCAGGAAATGGAACAATTGTTTATATCCAAATACGGGGAAAGCACTGAGCCGATTCGCGTATTTAACGCCCCGGGACGGGTGAACTTGATCGGTGAGCATATTGACTACAACGGGGGGTATGTCTTCCCGGCTGCATTAGAATTTGGGACGACGCTGGCGGTCCGCAAGCGCTCCGACGGCAAAGTCGCTTTTGCTTCCAGTAACCTTCCGTACACGGCAGAGCTGGCATTGGAAGAGCTGGGCACAAGCAAAACCGGAGAATGGATCGACTATCCGATCGGCGTTTACGTGGAGCTGAAAAAGCTGGGGATCTCGCTTACCAGCGGGTATGATCTCTTGTTCCATGGCGAAATTCCGAACGGTTCAGGCCTGTCCTCCTCCGCCTCGATTGAAGTGGTTACGGCTTTGGCACTCGTGAGCATGGAAGGGAAAGAGCTCGATAAGGTGGAAATCGCTCGGTTGTCGCAGCGGGCTGAGAATCAATACGTCGGCGTAAACAGCGGCATTATGGACCAATTTGCAGTGGCGAACGGGGCGAAGGACCATGCGATCCTGCTGATGTGTGACACCTTGGAATACAAGCTGGTTCCGTTCCGGACAGGTGCGTATAAGCTGGTCATCGGCAATACGAAGAAACGCCGCGGGCTGGTTGACTCGAAATACAATGAACGGCGGTCCGAATGCGATGCAGCGCTGGAGATTTTGCAGAAGCGTGAGCCGGGCTTGCAGTTCCTGGCCCATCTGAAACCGGAGCAGTTGGAGCAGTGGCGGGGAGATTTTACGAACGAAGTGCTGTACAAACGGGCCAAACACGTGGTGGAAGAGAACGCGCGCGTGTTGAAATCGGTGGATGCGCTGAGCGCCAACGATCTGAAGGCTTTTGGCGAGCTGATGAATGCCTCGCATGATTCGCTGCGGGATTTGTACGAGGTGAGCTGCCTGGAGCTGGACGTGATGGTAGAGGAAGCCCGTAAGATTGAAGGCACCTTGGGTGCTCGGATGACCGGTGCCGGATTTGGCGGCTGCACGGTATCGCTGGTACATGAAGATTCGGTAGAAAAGTTCGTGTCCGAGGTTGGCCGGGCTTATCAAGAGCGGACCGGGCTGGAAGGCGAATTTTACGTGTGCGGCGTAGGCGACGGCGTGCATGAGATGAAAGGGGAGTAATCCGCATGGCGATATTGGTAACGGGAGGAGCCGGTTATATCGGTTCGCATACGGTAGCAGCGTTGCTGGAGCAAGGCAGAGAGGTTGTGGTGATCGACAACCTGCAGACTGGACATCGCGAGGCGTTGCTCGGCGGTAAGCTGTACGAAGGAGATCTGCGTGATAAGCCGTTGCTGGCCAAGTTGTTCGCCGAGAACGAGATTGAAGCGGTTATTCATTTTGCCGCGAACTCTCTGGTTGGGGAGAGTATGAGGGATCCGGTGAAATATTTTGACAATAACGTGTACGGGACGCTTTGTTTGCTGGATGCGATGGATCAGGCGAATGTACGTAAAATCGTGTTCTCTTCCACGGCGGCAACCTATGGTGAACCTGAAAAGGTGCCAATTGAAGAGAGGGATCCAACCCGGCCAACGAATGTCTATGGGGAAACCAAGCTGACGATGGAACGGATGATGGCTTGGTTCGATCAGGTGCTGGGGATCAAATACGTGTCCTTGCGTTACTTCAACGCCGCTGGTGCCCATGAGAGCGGCAAAATCGGCGAGGACCATCGCCCGGAAAGCCATCTGATCCCATTGATCATTCAAGCGGCATTGGGACAACGTCCATCCATTCAGGTGTTTGGTGATGACTACAACACGGGGGACGGTACCTGCATCCGTGACTATATCCACGTCAGCGACTTGGCCGATGCCCATCTGCGCGCGGTGGATCATTTGCTTAGCGGCGGGGAGAGCGATGTATTTAACCTTGGCAACGGGCAAGGTTTCTCGGTGAAGGAAGTTATCGAAACCGTGAAGCAGGTCACCGGCCGTGACTTCCCGGTTGTCATCAGTCCGCGCCGTGCTGGCGATCCGGCGGTGCTCATTGCTTCCTCGGACAAAGCCCGCCGCGTGCTGGGCTGGAATCCGACCCGCAACAAGTTGTCCAGCATCATTGAAAGTGCATGGCAATGGCATAACAGCCATCCGAACGGCTATAACGACTAAGGGGTGTTATGGATGGGAGTCGAAGAGAAAAGTCGTCAAGACGCGCTTCATGCGATTGAACGGCTGGTGAATTATGCGCTCGAACAAGGCTTGATCGATTGGTGGGACGTGGACTATTCGCGTAATCGTCTCCTAGAGTTGTTCGCCTTCGATGAGCCGTACGCCGGTGAAGTGGCGACAGAGGCGCTGACTGGACCCCAGGAACCGCTTGAGATTCTAATCGATTACGGGCTTGCCATCGGTTTGATACCGGAAAACACTGCTACGTACCGCGATTTGCTGGATGCGAAAATCATGGGCCTGCTCATGCCGCGCCCGTCGGAAACGATCGCTGCCTTCCGCAAAACGGAAAGCGAGCAGGGAATTGCCGCCGCGACCGACGCCTTCTACAAACTGTCGGTAGCCAGCAATTACATTCGGATGGACCGGGTGCGCCAGAACATCTATTGGGAGCAGCCCACACCGTTTGGAGACATGGAAATCACGATCAATCTGTCCAAACCGGAGAAAAATCCGAAGGAAATCGCGATGGCGAAGCTGCTGCCCCCTCCGGTATATCCAAAATGTCAGCTGTGCCGCGAGAACGTGGGGTATGCTGGACGGCTGAATCATCCCGCCCGCCAGAACTTGCGAGTCATTCCGCTGACGTTAAACGGAGAGCTGTGGTTTTTCCAATACTCGCCTTACGTCTATTACAATGAGCATTGCATCGTGTTCCACCACGATCATGTTCCGATGAAGCTGACCCGCGATACGTTTAAGCGGTTGCTGGAATTCACGACGTTGTTCCCGCATTACTTCATCGGTTCCAACGCGGATCTGCCGATCGTCGGCGGGTCGATTCTGACGCATGATCATTTCCAGGGGGGACGCCACACATTCCCATTGGAAAAAGCACCAGTCGAAGTCGTCTATGCGCATCCGGACTTCGCCGGTGTTACCGTCGGCAGGGTGAAGTGGCCAATGTCGGTGCTGCGGGTAAACGGTCAGAACCGGGAAGCCGTGTTGGAAGCGGTAGATCATCTGTACGAGAAATGGAAGCACTACAGCGACCCGTCTGTTGGCGTCCTCGCATTCTCCAAGCAGGAGGGGGAATCCGTGCCGCATA
Source organism: Paenibacillus barengoltzii NBRC 101215 (assembly GCF_004000745.1). Classification (GTDB taxonomy): domain Bacteria; phylum Bacillota; class Bacilli; order Paenibacillales; family Paenibacillaceae; genus Fontibacillus; species Fontibacillus barengoltzii. Next base: position 55,665 of record NZ_BILV01000030.1, on the reverse strand, counting down.
ACACGGTGACGCCGATTGTCCGCCGCAGCGCGGACGGCGGGTATGAAGCGGACATCGTCCTGCGCAATAACCGGACGAATGAGCAGCATCCCGAAGGCATCTTCCATCCGCACCGCGAGATGCATCATATCAAGAAGGAGAACATCGGCCTGATTGAAGTCATGGGTGTTGCCATCCTGCCGGGCCGGTTGAAGGAAGAGCTGGCGGCGGTTGCTGACATTCTGAGCGGTGATCAGGCGCTGTATCAGCAAACCGTATCGGAACCGAATGCCCGCTTGGCCGTGCATGCGGACTGGGTGAAGGAACTGGTGGCACGCGTGGGCATGTCGCTGGGGCGTAAAGAGGCCGAAGCGCTGCTGCGTGATGAGGTGGGCAAGAAGTTTGCGGAGATCCTTGGACATGCCGGCGTATTCAAAGCGACGCCGGAAGGCCATGAGGCGTTCGAACGCTTTGTGGAATCGATCGGGTACCGCAAACGTTAAGGCATGGATCGGAACAAAGGAGAAGGGTCATTCCAAGCTGTAAAGGTTTGGGTGATCCTTTCTTTTTCTGTTTGGCTTGTTGTTACAGTTAGAAGTATAATAGTTTGGGAGTTCGAAGAGGTTAGTAATAACACGATTGCTTAGTAGAAACACTACATTGATATAACCTAAATTTAAGGAGGAGTTACGGGATGGACAATTTCGTATTTCATAATCCTACGAGGCTGATCTTCGGTAAAGGCCAGTTGGAGGCGCTTCGGAACGAGGTACCGGCTTACGGCAAAAAAGTGCTGCTAGTCTACGGCGGCGGCAGTATTAAACGCAGCGGGCTGTATGATCAAGTAACGTCCCTTCTGCGCGAAATTGGCGCCGAAGTAACGGAGCTTGCAGGCGTTGAACCGAACCCGCGTCTTTCGACGGTGCATCGTGGAGTCGAGCTGTGCAAATCCAACGGCATCGAGCTGGTGCTTGCGGTTGGCGGCGGCAGCGTGCTTGACTGTGCGAAGGCGATTGCCGTCGGAGCGAAATACGATGGGGATATGTGGGATTTCGCAGAGCGCAAAGCTGTGCCGAAGGATGCTCTGCCGCTTGGTACGGTGCTGACCATGGCTGCAACCGGCTCCGAAATGAACGGGAACTCCGTGATCTCCAACGAAGTGACCAAGGAAAAGCTGGGCTGGGGCAGCAAGCTGGCTTATCCGGCATTCTCCATCCTTGATCCGCAGTTTACGGTGACGTTGCCGAAAGATCAAACGGTATATGGCATGGTGGATATCATGTCTCATGTATTCGAGCATTACTTCCATCCGACGCCAAACACGTTGCTGCAGGATGAGTTCTGTGAAGGGCTGCTGCGGACCGTGATTGAAACGGCACCGAAGCTGGTACAGGATTTGGAAAACTACGACCTTCGGGAGACGATCCTGCTGTGCGGTACGCTTGCGCTGAACGGCGTGCTGAACATGGGTTTGTCGGGAGATTGGGCGACTCACAACATTGAGCATGCCGTGTCGGCGGTTTACGATATTCCGCATGGCGGCGGTCTGGCGATCCTGTTCCCGAACTGGATGAAATATAACTTAAAGCACGATGTTACCCGCTTTAAGCGTCTGGCGGTCAACGTCTTCCATGTTGACCCTGCGGGCAAGAGTGATGAGGCAGTGGCGCTTGAGGGGATTGAAGCGTTGCGTTCCTTTTGGAACTCCATTGGCGCACCAAGCCGCTTGGCGGATTACGACATTGACGACAGCCAGTTGGAAGTGATGGCCGATAAGGCGGTCCGCTTTGGTCCATTTGGTAACTTTGCCGTGCTGGATAAACAGGACGTGCTCGAAATTTATCGGATGTCGCTGTAATCGCCTTTTCCGAAATAGTTACTCCACATAACCGGTCTTCCGATTTGCGTCGTGGGCCGGTTTTTCTTTTTTTGAAACATAGTTCACCAATTTACGTATTTAATTGTAGAGTTCAACAATATTTTGGGTAAAGGGAGGAACGGGATGGAAGCGCTGTTTTGGGGTTGTTTTATCGGCGGTGCTTTGTTTGCCGTTATCAGCGCTGTGCTTGGTGACTTGATTGGAAGCTGGCTGGATGGCATCTTTGATTTCTTGTCCGCCGATTTTCTCAAGCCGATCATCACGGCCTCGGCGATCACGTCCTTTGGCGGAGCCGGCATTTTGCTGGACCGATATTCCGGGCTTGGCACAGCTGCTGTAGTGATGTTAGCCATTGTGATTGCCGTCCTGCTGTCTGTTCTCGTCTATTTCGTCTATGTGAAGCCGATGGAGAACAGCGAGAATTCCACGGGATTCTCCGAATCGGAGCTGCCCGGTAAAATTGGTGAAGTCACGGTGCCTATTCCAGCACAAGGATTTGGCGAAGTGATGGTGAAACAGGCAGGCGGCAATTCGCTGCATATCGCTTCCAGCTGGGATCGGAAGGAGATTCCCGCCGGAACCGCCGTTGTCGTGATCGAGACGGCGAAGGACGGGACCGTCCAGGTTTCCGAGCTTTACCCCCACCCGATGTAGTACCAATTAAAGAAGAGGGAGCTGATGTCATTGTTCGAAGGTGTTGCTGATTTCCTACTCATCCCTGGGATCGTGATTGCAGTCATCATCGTGCTTGGGCTGGCATTTTGGGCAAGATACAAAACGGTGGGTCCCGATGAAGCAATGATCGTGACGGGGTCTTTTCTAGGGAACAAAAACATTTCCGACGACCAATCCGGCCGCAAAATCAAGATTGTGCGCGGCGGCGGGGCGTTTATCTGGCCGATCTTTCAGAAAGCCGAGTTTCTATCGTTGCTGTCTCATAAGCTTGACGTGATGACACCGGAGGTCTACACCGAGCAGGGGGTCCCGGTATCTGCGGACGGCGTGGCCATTATTAAGGTAGGCAGCTCGGTTGAAGACGTCGCAACAGCAGCGGAACAATTTATGGGCAAGCCGATTGAGTCGCTGAAGGGCGAGGCACAGGAAGTGCTGGAAGGTCATTTACGCTCCATCTTGGGTTCGATGACCGTTGAGGAAGTGTATCGTAACCGCGATAAGTTCGCTCAGGAAGTGCAAAGCGTTGCAGCCCGTGATCTGAAGAAAATGGGGCTGCAGATCGTCTCGTTCACGATCAAGGACGTTCGAGATAAGCACGGTTACCTGGAGGCGCTGGGGAAACCGCGGATCGCTGCAGTTAAGCGGGATGCCGACATTGCCGAGGCCGAAGCTCAACGGGATGCACGAATCCAGAAGGCGTTGGCGGAGGAAGCTGGGCAGAAGGCTGAACTGGTCCGCGATACGAACATTGCCGAGGCAGAGAAGGAGAAGGAGCTGAAGGTGGCGTCCTTTAAGAAAGAGCAGGATACCGCCAAAGCCGAAGCCGACCAAGCTTATAACATTCAGGAAGCTCGGGCGAAGCAAGTGATGGTCGAAGAGCAGATGAAGGTTGAGCTGGTACGGAAGGAACGGGAAATCGATCTGCAGGAGAAAGAAATCATCGTCCGTCAGAAGCAACTTGAAGCCGAAGTTAAGAAAAAGGCTGAGGCGGACCGCTATGCCGTCGAGCAAGCAGCAGAAGCAGAAAAAGCCCGGAAGATGCGGGAAGCCGATGCGTTGCAATACTCGATTGAAAAGCAAGCTAAAGCATCTGCTGAACAGAAGCGGTTAGAAGGTCTGGCGATTGCGGATGCCGAACGGGCGAAAGGGACGGCAGAGGCCGAAATCATTCGTCTGCGCGGCTTGGCAGAGGCCGAAGCGAAGGAGAAGCTGGCCGAAGCGTTCCAGAAATTCGGCGAGGCGGCAATACTCGATATCGTAACGAAAATGCTGCCGGAGCTGGCAAGCAAGATCGCTGCACCACTGTCCTCCATCGACAAGCTGACCGTGGTCGATACGGGCAAGGGCGAGGGAGCTGCTCGCGTCAGCAATTACGTGACCGAGCTGATGGCTACAGCGCCTGATATGCTGAAGAGTGTCTCCGGAATCGAGCTCGATCGGTTAATCCAAAGTCTGACCAAAGGCAAAGTTGTCGCTGCAAAACCGGAGCTCGAGACGGCTTCCGTCAAGTCTGCAGCAGGCGCAAAAGTTCCAGATTCGGTTGTACTGGAAACTGCGGCCTCAAAGGCGGCGGACCCAGACCAAAAGTAGGGCCTAAGTTGGCTTGACAACTGCCCTCCATCCGTGTATCTTGTCCTAGGATATGAAGAAACTCGGCGTCCCGCTCCTCATGAGAGTGAGGACGCCTTTGAAATGCCTGGGAATCGGCTGACGGCGCCCCAAAAATCCATTATAATGGGCTTAACCGTTTTCGGAATATAGGAAAAGAGGTGCTACTGTTGTGAACAGCCTGCGCGTGGCCAAAGTGTTGAATAACAATGTCATCATCGCGAATCATCCGGAGCATGGCGAGGTCGTTGTCATCGGCAAAGGCATCGGATTTAACCGAAAAACGGGAGATTCCATTTCGCTGGAAGCCGTCGAGAAGATGTTCATCCTTACGAACCAGCAAGAGCAGGAGCAATACAAGCAACTCGTGCACCAAGTGGATGAGCAACTGATCGAGATCATCGGCGAAATTATTATGTATATTTCCTCAAAAACCCAAACCGAACTGAATGAGCATATTCATATCGCGCTGACAGATCACTTGGCGTTTGCGATTAAGCGGGCGGAGCAGGACATCGCGTTTCATAATCCATTTTTGTTCGAAACAAAGGAAATTTATCCATTGGAATATGAATTAGCGGAATACGCCATACGTTTGATTAAGGACAGGCTGGGGATTGATCTTGGTGAAGACGAAATCGGCTTTGTGGCGCTTCATATTAACAGCGCCATCACCAACCGTCATATCAGCGAGGTCCGAGGACATGCCCAGTTGATCGCCGATTTGGTAGGCATCATTGAGAAGGAGCTTCGCTTCTCCATCCTTCGCAACTCGCTGGACTATTCGCGTCTGCTCACCCATTTGCGATTTGCGATCGAACGGATACGGCGGGGCGAACAAGTGGGGGAAGTCCACAAGCTGGAACGGCTACTGAAAGAGGAATATCCTGTTTTGTATTCGCTTGCCTATAAATTGACAAAAGTTATGGAACAGCGCCTGAAACAGCCGGTTTATAAGGCAGAGGTTAGTTATTTAACCATGCATTTACACCGGGTGGCGCCGGCAAATCTTCAATAGCTTGCTTGCGCGAAAAAAGAAGGTCTGCTATAATTCCTAGTGCATTAAAACAACAACTTCATAATCACAATGTGTGACTGATTCGATCAGGCATGAGTTGATAGAGGTTTTTTTGGATTGTATTGGACGGTTACGGGGCATTATATCCGTAAGCGATCACGGTACAACACCAAAGACCTATATTGGCTCATGCCTGTTTTTGTTAGTCCACCATAGTAATTACAGGAGGGTATTTATGTTTAAGCGTTTGTTTGGGGTATTACAACGGGTAGGTAAAGCGCTGATGCTTCCGGTAGCTCTTCTTCCGGCGGCAGGCTTGCTGCTCGGGATCGGCAATATGCTGGTCAGCCCCGAGTTCTTAAACTTGGTTCCAGCTTTGGATAACCATGGAGTTCATGCTGTAGCTACAGTCATGATGAACGCCGGCCAAATCGTCTTTACGAACCTGGCCTTGCTGTTTGCAGTAGGCGTCGCCGTGGGTCTGGCTGGCGGCGAGGGGGTTGCCGGTCTGGCTGCCATTATCGGGTACCTCGTCATGAACGTGACGATGGGAACGGTTATTGGAGTAGTACCGTCGATGATCGGAACCGATCCAGCCTATGCCAATGTACTGGGGATCCCAACGTTGGCAACGGGGGTATTCGGCGGTATTATCGTGGGTATCCTAGCTGCCGCAATGTATAACCGGTTCTTCCGGATCGAGCTTCCGTCTTACCTTGGCTTCTTCGCGGGGAAACGGTTTGTGCCGATTATGACAGCGGCTACTTCGGTTCTGCTTGGGTTGCTGATGGTTATCATTTGGCCGCCGATTCAAACCGGATTGAACACGGCTTCCCACTTTATGCTGGAGCAAAACCGGACGTTGTCCGCGTTTATCTTCGGGGTAGTCGAACGGGCGTTAATTCCGTTTGGTCTGCACCATATCTTCTATTCGCCGTTCTGGTTCGAATTTGGCGAATACATCAATAGCGCAGGTCAGCTTGTGCGCGGGGACCAATCGATCTTCATGGCACAACTGCGCGATGGCGTACCGTTTACAGCCGGTACATTTATGACCGGTAAATTCCCGTTCATGATGTTTGGTTTGCCTGCCGCTGCGCTGGCAATTTATCACGAAGCTCGTCCAGAGCATAAGAAATATGTGGCCGGGATTATGGGCTCGGCAGCATTAACTTCCTTCTTGACGGGGATTACGGAACCGCTGGAGTTCTCGTTCCTGTTCGTTGCACCGGCGTTGTTTGCCGTTCATACGATCTTTGCAGGTTTGTCTTTTATGACGATGCATATCCTGGGGACGAAGATCGGGATGACCTTCTCCGGCGGTTTGATCGACTTCCTGATTTTCGGGGTGATTCCAAACCGGACACCTTGGTGGAACGTCATCATCGTTGGTCTGATTCTGGCGGTCATTTACTACTTCGGTTTCCGTTACGTGATTCGCAAGTTTAACTTGAAAACGCCGGGCCGCGAAGATCAAGTTACCGATGAGGAAGGCGCGGGAGCTGGTGGAGCAACTTCGCAAGACGATTTGCCGCATAACATCTTGTCCGCGCTGGGCGGTCAAGAGAACATCGTTCACTTGGATGCCTGCATCACTCGGCTGCGGGTGGAAGTGAAGGATAAAGCAAATGTCAGCAAGGATCAGCTCAAGAAACTGGGCGCATCGGGTGTGCTTGAAGTAGGTAACAATATCCAAGCGATCTTCGGGACACGTTCCGACACGATCAAGTCGCAAATTGCCGATATTATGAGCGGCAAGACGCCGCGGCCTGCGGCGAAATCGGAAGCGGTCAAGACTGAAGAGGTTAAACCTGCTGAAGTGGAACAACAAGCAGCCCAAGACGGCGATGCGATTATCAACGAAGACATCGTCATGCCGGTAAATGGTGAGCTGATGGATATTTCCAATGTACCGGATCCCGTGTTCTCCGAAAGAATGACCGGAGACGGATTCGCCGTGCTTCCGCACGACGGCGTGATTGGTTCCCCGGTTTTTGGGAAAGTGTTTAACGTCTTCCCAAGCAAGCATGCCATCGGCATCATGTCGGACGGCGGGAAAGAAGTGCTGGTTCACATCGGCGTAAATACCGTTAAACTGAAGGGTCAAGGCTTCAATGTACTGGTGAAGGAAGGGGATCTGGTCGCTGCTGGACAACCGATTCTGGAAGTCGATCTGGATTATGTGAAAGAGCATGCTCCATCCATTATTTCGCCAATCGTCTTCTCGAACTTGCCGGAAGGCGCGTCCGTGAAGCTGAACAAAACCGGCAAGCTGTCCAAAGGCGAAGCCGACATCGTCACTATTAAGTAAAGCTCCAATGCGCTGTCGTTTGATCGCGGCGGTGCATTTGGCATTGGTTCTCACGTTCCCTTACAATAGGGTAAGGAGCGTATTATATATTTTTTCTAAAATTATAATTCAGAAAGCGAGAGGATTAATCATGGAAAGAATGTTCAAAATTACGGATGAAGACGGAATTCATGCACGCCCGGCAACGGCTCTGGTGAACACTGCTAACAAATTCAAGGGGGCCGAATCCTTCGCTGAAGCCGGCGGCAAGAAAGTAACGCTGAAATCGATCCTCGGCGTACTGTCCTTGGGTCTGGAACAAGGCGATTCGCTCAAGCTGATCGTTGAAGGCGAAGAAGCAGAAGCAGCACTTCAAGCGCTCACCGAAGTGATGGTTAACGAAGGGCTTGGAGAAGTGAATGCTTAAGATTGAAGGCATTGCCGCTTCGGCTGGCGTGGCCATCGCCAAAGCTTTCAAGTTGGAACATCCCGACTATACGATTCATCGTCGGGATGCTTCCGATTCCGCTGCGGAATTGGCGCGCCTGGACGAAGCTCTGGCCAAATCTCAACAGGAGCTCGAAGCGATCAAAGAGCGCACGCTTCAAGAGCTTGGTGAGAAGAAAGCGGAGATTTTTGAATCCCATTTGTTGATTTTGAACGACCCTGAGCTGTTGACGCCGGTTCGCGATAAAATCACGGCTGAGAACGTGAGTGCGGAGTATGCTCTGAATGAAACCGCTAATGAATTCATCTCGATGTTTGAAAATATGAAAAGCGCCTACCTCAAGGAACGCGCAGCAGATATGCGAGACGTTACCAAGCGTGTGCTTACGCATTTGCTCGGACTGAACTACGTCAACCCGGCTGACATCAACGAGGAAGTCATCGTGATTGCGGAAGACTTGACGCCGTCGGATACGGCACAGTTGAATCGCAATTACGTTAAAGGCTTTACAACGAATATTGGCGGACGGACGTCGCACTCGGCAATCATGGCCCGCTCGCTGGAAATCCCGGCGGTTGTTGGTACCAAAGAGGTGCTGGATAAGGTAAACAGCGGCGATCTGGTGATCGTGGACGGATTGGACGGCAGTGTCATCATTAATCCGACCGAGGATGTTCTGAACGAGTACAAAGCCAAACGCGATAAGTACCTGGTGCAGATTGAAGAATGGAAGAAGCTGCGCGAGGTGCAGACGACGTCGAAGGACGGCGTTCACGTGGAATTGGCTGCGAACATCGGTACGCCTAACGACGTGACGGGCGTGCTGGAGAACGGCGGTGAAGGAGTGGGCTTGTACCGGACAGAATTCCTGTACATGGGACGCACAGAGCTGCCTTCGGAGGATGTTCAATTCAACGCCTACAAGACCGTGCTGGAAAAAATGGAAGGAAAACCGGTCGTTGTCCGCACGTTGGATATCGGCGGCGACAAAGAACTGCCTTATTTGAATCTGCCGAAGGAAATGAACCCGTTCCTGGGCTTCCGTGCGATTCGCCTGTGTCTGGAGCAGAAGGATTTGTTCCGCACGCAGCTGCGCGCTTTGCTTCGCGCCAGCGTATACGGTACCCTGCGCATCATGTTCCCAATGATCGCAACGTTGGATGAGTTCCGCGCGGCGAAGGCGCTGCTCCTGGAAGAGAAGGAGAAGCTGCAAGCCGAAGGCGTTCAAGTCTCCGACGAGATTCAACTCGGCATTATGGTGGAGATTCCTTCGACTGCGGTCTTGGCCGATCAGTTCGCCAAAGAAGTGGACTTCTTCAGTATTGGTACCAACGACCTTATTCAATATACGATGGCAGCCGATCGCATGAACGAACGTGTATCTTACTTGTATCAGCCATATAACCCATCGATTTTACGCTTGGTCAAAATGGTCATCGATGCAGCGCACAAAGAAGGCAAATGGGCTGGAATGTGCGGCGAGATGGCTGGCGATGCAACGGCAATTCCGTTGTTGCTGGGGCTTGGACTGGATGAATTCAGCATGAGCGCAACTTCGATCCTGCCGGCTCGTTCGCAAATCTCCAAGCTGTCCAAAGCAGATATGGAGCAGCTGGCAGCGAAGGCACTGCAAATGCAGACGGCTGAACAGGTCGTAGAGCTGGTTCGCTCGATCGAAGCATAATCTTTTCCAATTGATAAATAATAGGGTTTCCTCTTGAACCGGTGCCGTTAAGGCGCCGGTTTTTTCCTTTGGCGAGGCGATTCATGTGATGCTCTTTTGCGGACTGTTGGGGGTGTCTGGCCCTCTTTTCGATGATTATCCCGTTGCATCAGGGGGTGTAGGGAACACCGCATAGCTCGGAACTAGGAGGATCAGCCTTTGATCGAACTCTAATTCTGAAGCAAAGGGATAATGGTGCAAAAGAGGCCAGAAGAGCATAGAACATTGAGAAGTTTAGTGGTGGTAAAAATGGGCACTATACGTTTATGGAGCTTATGCCATGGCAATCATGTCAGTGATGCAATAGGCACAATTTCAAGGAGGTTGTTGCAAGATGAGTACGAACCATCACACGTTTCAACTAAATGCTACGCCAAGAACGGATTTCCATCGTTCCACGCTGCGCAAGCTGAGACAACATGGACGTGTTCCTGCGGTTGTGTATGGAGCGGAAACCGAGAACCTTGCAGTTTATGTGGACGAGAAGGAGCTGTTGAAGGTTGTACGGACAGGCAGATCGGAGTTTTTTGATCTGAATGTCGAAGGGGGGCCAACCGTCCCGGCGCTGATTAAAGATGTTCAGCAACAGCAAGGGAAGATTTTGCATGTCGATTTTCAACAAGTGTCCAAAAACAAACCGATTCGCGTAAAAATACCGCTGCATTACACAGGTACGGCTGCGGGAGCGAAGGTAGGCGGTGTATTGCAGATTCAGGAGACGGAGCTGGAAGTGGAGGGTTTACCGGATGTTTTGCCGGCATCCTTGGAGGTCGATATTTCTTCGCTGGATGCAGGGGACAAGCTGATGGCCGGAGATGTGAAGCTGCCGGAAGGCGTGACGATGCATGCTCAGCCAGAGGAATTGCTAGCTTCCATCGTGCTGCCACGGGTGGCTGATGCGGATTTGGCGAAGGAAGCCTCGGCTGACGGCGAACCTGAAGGAACGGTAGGCGCGGACGAAGCGAAAGAATAATCTAAGACGATCGCTGGATAGGAGTTTCTTTGAAGGGCTGCTACTAATGCCTTGGGCGTTAGGGCAGCCTTTTATTATGGGAAAGTTCCAGCGAAGTTCTAGGCTCAACTTGACGAATCTTGCTTTTGTAACTAGAATGGTTGCAGGATAAAACGTATATTGAAAATGAACTATTATATGGAAAGAAGGGATCGCATGCCGCCGAAAACAACAAAGAACGCTTTGGCCAAGCGCAAAGCCGAACAACAAAAGCAGCAACAGCAATTAAAGAGGAGACGTCTGATCTGGTTTTCGACCGTGGGGTTGCTTCTGATTCTGATCATCGTTGTCTTGACGATTCAGCCGAAACCGAAGCCCGTCGAATTTGATTATGCTGCGCTGCCTGTGTTGGGACAAGCTGATGCCCCTGTTAAGATTGTGGAGTTTGGGGATTATCAATGTCCGTCTTGTAAACATGTTAATGAACTGATTAAGCCAGAGTTGGCGAAGGATTATATAGATCAAGGTAAAGTTGCTTTTTATTTCATGAATTTGCCGTTTATCGGTTCCGATTCGTTTACGGCCGCGCTGGCCGCTCAATCGGTGTATCATCAAAGCAATGAGGCATTCTGGACATATTTCGATGCGATTTTTGAACGCCAGGGGGAGGAGAACAGCGGTTGGGCTTCGCCTGAATTTTTGGTCAACCTGGCTAAGGAGCTGGAGTTACCCATCGATTACGACCTGTTGCAGAAAGATATCGCAGAGGCCACGTATCAGGACGAGGTGTCAGCGCATTTGGCTCGAGGAGACAAGCTGGGTGTAGACAGCACACCGACGTTCTTCATCAATGGGATCGAGTATGCCGGCAACCTTGGCGATTATGAGACGCTGAAGAAGACCATCGACAACGAACTGGCCGGAGAGTAAGACCTTCTAGTCAACCGAGGTTGAAAAAGGAGTAAAGAGGAGGAATGAGGACGATGCGGGGGTTTTTGAGGGACTACGGCATCTACCTCGCCTGGCTGGTTGCGATGGTCGCGACGGCGGGCAGCTTGTATCTAAGCGAAGTGCTGCATTATGAGCCGTGCCGGCTGTGCTGGTTCCAGCGGATCTTCATGTACCCGCAGGTCATTTTGCTGGGGATTGCTGCGTATAAGAACGATCGGCACATCATTCCGTATGTGCTCCCGCTCAGCATCATTGGCGGCATGATCTCCATTTATCATTACAGTGAGCAAAAAATCCCGGCGTTAGCCAAGCTGCTTCCCTGCAAAATTGGCGTTCCTTGCAACGTCGATTATCTTGGGCAAGGCTGGCTCGGATTTATTACGATTCCGTTCATGGCACTGGTTGCCTTCGTGCTGATCGTCCTGTTCTTATTGGCCGCTCGCGAGGGCAAAGAAGTTGAGGAACAGTAAGGAATTAGGAAGAGGCAAGCTCTCCGTCTTAAGGAGGCTGCCTCTTTTTTGCGCTTTTGCGAAGCGTTCGCGTAAATTGCTTTGCGGTGGCAACCTTTTAAAGAGTTAAGCCGTCTGTGTATGTGGGGGTGCTTATCATGACAAACATGAGCTTAAAGAAACATAGATGGAAGAAGACCGCCGGCTGGCTGGGAATGATCCTGCTTGTGATTTCGTTGACCGCTTGTGCCGGGAACAGTGCTGAGCCTGGAATGAATGCTGGCGGTGAAACGAATGAGAACCAGACGGAGACAGGCAACAACTCACCCGATGACGTCGCAGCCGAAACGAAGCAGGGGACGGGAACGTTTGTTGGTTTGATTGACAACCACTCTGCGGAGATTGAGGTGGAGGGGACGCCAACGGCTTTTCAAATGGATGAAACTATAAGCGCGTCGGCTCAGAGTCTGGTGCAAGGCACGCCGGTGTCATTCGAGTATGTGGAGCGGGCAGTGGAAGGCGATGCTGCGCTGAAGCAACTCGTCTTAATGAAGCTGGAAACGGCTCCTGCCAAAGAGGCTACGGACTCCGGTGCAACATCGGATCTGCCGGCGGAGAAATCGATTGAGCTTGAGCTGGAAGGCATGAAAGAGACGAAAGCGGCCACTTTGCAAAAGGGCGACGGCTACGCATTTTATATGTTCGACATCTTCTCCTTTGATGCCAAAACCAACAAGCTCATGATGAATTACGACCCGGATTATCATGTGATCATTTCCAAGCTGCCTGCCGATTACAACATCGAGGAACTGGCCAAAGCAGCCAAGAGGGAGATGTCGAAAATCGGTAACGTGGAGCAGCGCAGCGGCGATCAGATCTACGATACGATGCGTGATGCGGAGCTGTTCCTGATCGCCCAAGGCAAGGGGCTGACCCAGCAGTATATCGTCAAGAACATCAACGGGCAGGGATTTGCCTTTCTGCTGAATCAACCGGTTGGCGAGGCATCGGAAGGCTTTGGTCCGCATGCGTTCGCATCGATCAACACCGTTGTGGCAACAAATTAATTATGAATGAAACCGTCCGCGCTGGGCTTTATGCAATGGGCGGTTTTTTTGTTTTTTAAGATATCAGAAAGAATGACGTTTTCTTAAGACATATATCGCTTGCGGAACTCGCGGGGAGAGCAGCCGTTTTTGAACGCAAACCGGTTCGAGAAGTAGGGCGTGCTGTTGAAGCCAACGTAAGAAGCAATGTCCGCAATCGGCCACTCTGTGGTCAGCAGCAGCAGCTTGGCTTGCTCTAGCCGGTAATGCAGCAAGTAATCGTTGGGCGTCATGCCATATACCTGCTTCATGCAGCGCGTGATGTAGTTATAGTGGTAATGCAAGGCATCGGCCATCTGCCCGCTGTTAAGCTCCGAACGGAAGTTGCTCTTGATGTAGGCCTCGGCCTTCTCCGCAACGGTTACTACCGGCGAGGCATGCGATTCCAACTGCCGGAGGTCCATTGAGCGAAGCAATTCCTCGAACCGCTGCTGCCGGTTCCAAAACGCCCGGGATTGACGTTCCCCGAGGCCTCCCAACAGCTGTCGGAACAAGCGGAACGTCTGGTCCGGTGAAGGAAGGTCCCACGCTTTCGGCAGATGCAGAGAGTACGGTGCAGCCAGGAAACGGCTGTAATGCTCATCCGCGTCCGGATAACGATGATCCGCTTCCTCTGCCGGGAGTTGCTGCCAAGCACAGACCGTATGAAAATGCAGCCAATAAAACGATGTTATCTCCTCGCAGGGCTTCACCGCGTAATGATGCCGATCGGGCAACAGCAGCAGCGATTGGCCGGCCCCTAAGCTCCAGGATTGCCCCGACTCCCCGAGGTATAACGTGCCGGATTCCACGACGATCCAATCAAAGATCCCGATATTCCGTCGGTTGGGATGCTCGTCTCCGGGCTGATAGACGGTATGTCCACATTCCAAAAAATAAGGCAAAGGCGGCGCCGTCAGCTGTACCAGGTCCGTTGGTTTCGGCAAGGAACTCTCCTCCATTTTGAGTGTGAAATATTATAACTTTGAGGTTGATAGGATTCGTATTTCGTTCTAAATATATGAGATAAAATGAGATTTGTCAGTATGATTTTTTGAAAAAAAGGAGGAGGCCTTGCGATGAAGTTAGCCGGGCAAATGCCGCGTTCCGAGCGGGTTGCGCTGAATCGGGTGAACATTCGAGACGAATTTTGGAGTTACTATATCCGTTTGGTGAAGGATGTGGTTGTTCCTTATCAATGGGAAGCATTAAATGATCGGGTGGAAGGTGCTGAACCTAGCGGCGCTGTACGCAATTTCCAAATTGCCGCAGGGCAGGCTCAGGGAGAATATTACGGGCTGGTATTCCAGGACAGCGATTTGGCGAAATGGCTGGAAGCCGCTGCTTATATTTTGGAAGCGGATCCAAATCCGGAGCTGGCAGCGATCGCCGACGGGTTAATTGATACGATGGCCTTGGCACAACGGGAAGACGGGTATTTGAACACGTATTATATCCTGAAGGAGCCGGACAAGCGCTGGACGAATCTGACGGAATGCCATGAGCTGTATTGCGCAGGACATTTGATTGAAGCGGGAGTCGCCTATTATCGGGCCACGGGCAAAAGAAACCTGCTCGACATCGTCATCAAGTTTGCGGATTATATCGACAGCGTGTTTGGTGCGGAACCCGGCAAGCTGCCCGGGTACGACGGCCATCAGGAAATCGAGTTGGCGCTCGTTAAGCTGTACGAGGTGACCGGAGAAGAGCGATATTTGCGACTAAGCCAATTTTTCCTGGAGCAACGGGGACAGAAGCCTTTCTTCTTCGAAGAGGAGCTCAAGCGGCGGGGAGGTCAAACGCACTGGGCGGGACATGCCGATCATGTGAATCTCGCTTACCATCAGGCACATCTGCCGGTACGAGAGCAGGAGACTGCGGTGGGGCATGCGGTTCGGCTGCTGTATATGTTGACTGGGATGGCCGACGTTGCAGCGCTGACCGGTGACGAGTCGATGCTGGCTGCCTGCCGCAAGCTGTGGGACAACATCGTCGACAAACAGATGTATATTACCGGCGGGGTAGGCTCCATGCCGCAGGGCGAAGCATTTTCATTTGATTACGACCTGCCGAATGACACGGTATATTCGGAGACTTGCGCTTCTATCGGGCTGATCTTCTTCGCCCAACGGATGCTGCGAATTTCGCCGGATTCGAGATATGCCAATGTGATGGAGCGGGCTTTATACAATACGGTTGTCGCTGGAATGGCAAGGGACGGCAGGCATTTCTTCTATGTGAATCCGCTGGAGGTGGATCCGAAAGCTTGCGGAGGCGCGAACCATAAGTTTGACCATATCAAAACGGTTCGTCAGGAATGGTTCGGCTGCGCTTGCTGTCCGCCAAATATCGCCCGGCTGCTAGCCTCACTTGGCGAATACATCTATACAGTGCAAGGCGATACGGTATATGCGCATCTCTATATCGGCGGGGAAGCTGAATTGCCAACGAGCGGCGGCAAGGTGAAGCTGACGCAAACGACCGATTATCCTTGGGATGGAAAGGTGCGGTTTGAGGTGCAGCCAGAGGGAGAAGGCCGTTTTACACTGGCGTTACGGCTGCCGGATTGGTGCCCAGAAGCGAGCCTTCACGTGAATGGAGTAGAAGTGAAACTGGAGGGAGCTGTGCTTCAGGACGGCTACATTCGGCTGGCACGGCAATGGTGTGCAGGGGATGTGGTGGAGCTGAAGCTGGCGATGCCGGTGACGCGGATGTACAGCCATCCTCTCGTACGCGGCAACGCCGGCAAGGTGGCGCTGCAGCGCGGTCCGCTCGTCTATTGCCTGGAGCAGGCTGACAACGGGGCGAACCTGCATGAGCTGGTGTTGCCGCGGGAGGCCGAACTTCACGCGGCATACGAAGCCGATCTTGTGGGCGGCATCGTTACCGTGCAGACGGAGGCGGTTCGCATCACCGGGTCGGACTGGGACGGCGGATTGTACAGCGCGTCGCCGCGTCTGGCAGAGCAACCGGCAACGCTGAAGTTTATCCCGTATTATGCCTGGGCGAACCGCGGCGAAGGGGAAATGATGGTGTGGGTGCGCGAGCGCTAAATCGTCTACTGAACGTTCCACAACCGGGTTCGCACATAAAAGACCAGGACGGTCAGATTCCATATCGCGCAGGCGATAAAGATAACGCTTGTACCCCACCAGGCGATAACCCAGCCAGAGGCGTAGACGGCGATAGGCATGCCGATCCGGAAGCAGGTCCCGGTAATTCCGGCGATCCGTCCCATCAGCGGGGCCGGCGTCTGCTCTTGGCGGAAGGCGTACACCGACACGCTGTACAGGGTTGCGGCAAATCCGGATAAGAAAAGAGCAACGGCGAACATCACGAGGCCTTCGGTGATAAATAGAAGGAGATAAGCGATAACATTCAGCAAGATGGATGCAGCAAACACTTTGCCCAGCCCCCAGGATTGTCTTAACCGGCTGAGCAGCAAGCTTCCGGCAAGACCTCCGGCCCCTGACGCCGAGAGTACTACGGCCAGCAGGGACGACGATAACCCCAAATCATCCTTGGCATAGTAGATCGATGTCGTACTAATCACGGTGTGCGTACAGTTTAGAAAGACGACGAACACGGTCATCAAGACAAGCGGCTTGTTCGCGCAAAAAGCGCGCCAGCCTTCCAGAAACTCCGCGGTGAATCGGGATTGCCGCGGGGTTTCTTTTTGCTCCGCCAATTTTAGTCTAGTAAATAACCCCATACATATCAGGTAACAGAACGACGTGATAAGCAAGCCATCAGAAATGTCGGATAACATCAGGATCAGACCAGACAACGCCGGCCCCATAATGCCAACAAACGTTTCGGCGAAGCTCAGCTTGGCATTGGCGCTTGTCAGTTCCCGAGCCGGGACACTCAGTTTGATCAGGCTGACCTCGGCATTAAAATATCCATAGTTCAGCGTCATCAACAGGAAGCCGATGGCGTAATAGACCGGCATCAGATGGATCCCGCTGCGGAATAAGACGGCAAAGGCAAGCAGCAAAATCGCTTGCAGTCCGATCATCCAGAGGACCCAGCGCTTTTTGTTGACGCGGTCAACCAAGACGCCGATGAAGATGGCGAAGAAGAAGTTGGGCAACAGCTCTGCGGTTTTCATACTGCTCATCGCCACAGAGGAATGAGTGATGTCATACATCATCAGCGGCAGGATGATTTCATAGAGCTTCCCGCCGAAGCTTAACAGCACAACGCTGGTCAAAATAATTGCAAACGAGCGGCGATACCCGAGATTGGGTGCAGTCGCGGGACTATCCGTCGATCGGGCGCTGGCGTCAGGCTCATTCGACGTGCCTGCGGCAGCCGGGGTGAGGTTGACGGATGCTTTTTGAGCGGTGTTTATGGCGAGATCGGTTTTCATGTCTAGTTGCCTCCAGGACTTAGGCTTAAGGGATGTTCCGTGAACTTCAGCGAACTTCGGCGTGTTTCGACGTGCGTTCCGAGGTTTGTCGCGTAAGGATATTGTAACGTGCGGACGTTCTGCTAAAAACGGTAGAAAACGAGGAAACCATTTCATCTTTTTCAGGAGGCGGCATGCGGCGGCATCAGGCCGAAAAGCTGTGACAAGAGCCTAAACCCCCGCATATGATACCAAAGATTACTATTTTGGCAAAGGAGAGGGCGGCTCTTGAAGAGACATAAATCATCAAAATCAAGCAGATCAAAGAAATCGCTCTATTACGTAGATAACCCGAATATCAACGAGCTTAAGCTGCTTGAGGAACGAAAGGCATCGTTGCGATCCCGAGACAAGAAGGTTGAGCTTCATGAAAGCCCAGCTCCCGTACTGCCCGCGCTGCCGGAACAAGAGAAAGAGGCGAACACGCCAGCATCAGCTGCGATAGAGTCTGCGGCAGGGTCTGCGGCAGTTACGGAACATGGAAGCAGCGATAGCGGGAACCAGGCGCTGCAGGAACTGCTCAGTGAAAAAGCAGCCCCGCATCAAGAGCAAGGGATTATTTATACCGACGATATCATCGATGAGGCTGTTACTGGGGAGAAAATTGCGCCGTATACGATCGATGCATCACGGATCATGCGAGGAACGATTGATACCGCTTGGATCGCCGATTATGCCGTGGAGACCATTAAGCTGGCGGATCGGGCGGTCACTTCTTCGAAAATCGCTCCTTCTTCTGTGAACGGCAGCCATCTGGTGGATGGTTCGATCGAAGGCCGAGCGATCCGGGATCACTCGATCAGCGGGGAGAAGCTGGTTGATGGCAGCATCACCCCAGAGAAGCTGGCGGATCGGGTGATCACCGGAGAGAAGCTGGCCGAAGGGGCAGTGGAGAGCCGGCATCTGGCGGAATGGATCGTAACGTCCGAACTTTTGCAGGACCAATCTGTTACGGGAGATAAAATCCGCAGCGGTGCTGTAAATGCGCAGCATTTGGCGAACGGAGCAGTCGACACCTCTAAACTGGGAGAGGCCGCTGTGACAACGTCGAAGCTGCGCGACCACTCCGTAACGGGGGAGAAGCTGGCGGAAGGGGCGGTGGAGAGCCGTCATCTGGCTGATCACAGCATAACTTCGCGGCATTTGGCTCCCGGGATGATCGATCGGGAACTGCTGGCTTGGTCGAGTGTCGGCGCGGAGCAGCTCCAGGAAGGGAGCGTGACTTCAGCTCATTTAGGTGAAATGGTGATTGAATCCCACCATCTTGCGTCAGGAGCGGTGGGCAGCGAGCATGTACAGCCGGGTAGTATCGGTCAGGAGCATCTCGCTGACCAAGTGATCGAGGCGCGGCATCTCGCCGATAAGTCGATTCCCTCCACGAAGCTGGCCGACCAGTCTGTGGGCACTTCCCATATCATCGAGCAGGCGGTGACTTCGTCCAAGATCGCCGATCAAAGTGTGTTGCCGGGAAAAATCGCGGACGAAGCCGTATTGACCCGGCACTTAGCCAAAGGGGCCGTGCAATCGCAGCAGCTTGCTCGGGGAGCAGTTACGAGCCAGCACCTGACAGAAGGGGCGGTGCAAAGCGATCACCTGGGCTCGGAAGCGGTGCAGGAATGGCATTTGGCCGATGCGGCGGTCACGCGGCAGAAGCTGGCATCCGCCGAGGTGACCTCGGAGCATCTGGCGGATGAAGCGGTGGCGACGAATCACTTGCAATCCGGCAGCGTAACGGCTGACAAACTGGCAAAAGACAGTGTGACGAGCCGGGTGATCGCTCCGGGCGCGGTGACGGAATCCGCCATCGGTGCGCAGCAAATCACAGCTGACCATTTGGGATCGGGCATTGTGCAGACCCGGCATTTGGCAATAGGCTCCATCACCCGCAGTCAGATCGCACCCGGTGCGATTCGGGAAGAGCACCTGGGGGTTGGCGTCATTTTCTCACCGCATCTTCAGGATCATGCGGTCACCAGCCTGAAGCTCTCACCGGAAAGTGTGACCACAGATAAGTTGGGAGATCTGGCAGTCACGGCGGCGAAGCTGGCGAACGGCAGTGTTACCGGCCCAAAACTGGCGGCGCAAGCCGTGGACGCCGGGCATCTAGCCCCCGGGGCCGTCGGATCGGAGGCGCTGTCCGCAGGCGCGGTAGGTACAGTTCACTTGGCCGCTGGGGTGGTACAGAGCAAGCATTTGGCAGAAAACAGTGTGTCGGGACGCCACATAAGTGACGCAGCCGTGGGCTCCCGCCATCTTGCCGCCGAAGCCATCGAAGCCGGTCATCTGTCTGCCGAGTTGCGGCAGAGCGGATTGCTTCCCGAGGCGGGTATCCGCGGCAAGGATTTGCAGGCGGGATCCATCACCAGCTTGCACCTGCAAGCCGGTGCGGTGGATACGGATGCGCTGGGTGAGCAGGCGGTTGGCAGCGCACACCTACAGGAAGGTGCGGTGCAAAGCGGTCACCTGGCGGAAGCGTCTGTTCACAGCCGGCATTTGGCTGAAGGGGCGATCCAAAGCGAGCATTTGGCCAAAGGCAGTGTAACGGATCGCCACCTCGGCATCTCGGTGATTGGATCTTACCACATCGCTCCGGAATCGATCAGCGCTGCCCATATGACCCCTGCCTTGCGTCAAAGCGGGCTGCTGCCTGTCGCCGGGATCGATGGGGAGGCACTGCAGCCAGGAGCGATTACCAGCCAGCATCTGCAGGCGGGTGCGGTGGGCTCCGAAGCGCTGGGTGAGCAAGCGGTTGGCAGCTCGCATCTGCAGGAGGGAGCGGTGCAAAGCAGCCATCTGGCGGAGGCGTCCGTTCAAAGTGAACATTTGGCTGAAGGCGCGGTGCAAGGCGAGCATTTAGCCGAGGGCAGCGTGGAGTCTCGGCACCTTGGGGAGGCTGTGGTGGAAGGCGCTCATCTCGCCCTAGAAGCCGTGAATTACGAGCATTTATCCGCAGAGCTGCAACTGCAAGGTCTGCTGCCGCCCGAAGGGATTAACGGGGATGACTTGCAGGCCGGGGCAATTACGAGCCGTCATCTGCAAGCCGGTGCGGTGAATGCCACAGCTCTCGGTGAGCAGGCGGTGAACAGCGGTCACTTGCAGAGCGGCGCCGTGTTGAATCGCCATCTGGCAGAGGCGTCGGTGCAAAGCCGGAACCTGACTGCAGGTGCGGTGCAAAGCGAGCATTTGGCTGAAGGCAGCGTGGAGTCCCAACACCTTGGGGAAGCGGTGGTGGAAAGCTTGCATCTCGCTCCCGAAGCCGTGAATTACGGGCACTTGTCTGCCGAACTGCAGCAACAGGGGCTGTTGCCGGCAGGGGGAATCAGCGGCGAGGACTTACAGGCCGCATCGATTACGAGCCGACATCTGCAAGCGGGTGCGGTGAATGCCATTGCCTTGGGCGAGCAGTCGGTGGGCAGCGGACATCTGAAGGCAGGTGCCGTGTTGAACCATCATCTGGCAGATGGGGCCGTCCAAAGCCGGAACCTTGCTGAAGGCGCAGTGCAAGGCGGGCATTTGGCTGAAGGCAGCGTGGAGTCTCGACACCTTGGAGAAGCTGTGGTCGACAGCAGGCATCTTGCTCCTGAAGCTGTAAATATCTCGCATTTATCGACGGAGCTGCAGCGGCATGGTCTCTTGCCTGCGGAAGGCATCGGCGGGAAGGACCTGCAACCGTCGTCGATTACCAGCGCTCATTTGCAACCCGGAGCGGTTGGCCCTGGTGCGTTGGGCGTGCAAGCGGTGCGCAGCGATCATCTGCAAGCCGGTGCGGTGCAAAGCGTACACTTGGCAGAAGGAACGGTTCAAAGTCGTCACTTGGCTCATGGCGCAGTGCAAGGCGAGCATTTAGCAGGTGGGGTTGTGTCGGAGCACCATCTGGGCGAAGCCGTTGTCGGGGCACGCCATCTGCAGAAAGGTGCGGTGCAGAGCGATCAACTGGCGGAGGCGTCCGTCCAAAGCCATCACCTGACCGAGGACGCCGTGCAAAGTGTGAATCTGGCTGCGGAAAGCGTGGAGTCCCGGCATTTAAGTGATGCGTCGGTAAATGCCCACCATATCGCGCTCGAATCCGTCAATATATGGCATCTGTCCACCGAAATTCAGCAACATGGTTTGCTGCCTGAGGAAGGGATTAGCGGTGAAGACATCCAGCCCTCTTCCATCGGTCGTGAACATCTGCAATCGGGGGCTGTGGATGCCGGGGCTTTGGCTGCAGGCGCGGTTGGAGCCGAACATTTGCTGCCAGCGTCCGTTGAAAACGTCCATTTGGCGGCAAATGCGGTCAACAGCGCCAACTTAGCGGATGAGGTGGTGGGGACTCGCCACTTGCAGCCAGGTTCCGTTGGAGTGAAGCAGCTTGGGTTTGCTCCGGTAACGTCGCTGGCAGGCCAGCCGGCGGAGCTGCAATTTGGCATGGTTCCGTTCCTGTTGAAGCCTCAAGAGGAAGAGGCAGCGGTGACAATCAACTTTGAATCGCCGTTTGGTTCATCGAATTACGTTGTCGTTGCGATGACCAATCACCCTGCGTACTATGCTTCGATGAAAGAGCAAACGCCGGGCTCGGCAACCATCACGATATCCAAGCTGAAGGACACCAGCGTCAACTACGGAATCATGACGTGGATGGCGATTGGCAACACGCAGTAACGTCTTCCAAACACTTGCGGTATGGCAGCCGTCGGGAATCCCCCGGCGGCTATTTTTATCAGTTTAGCCGAAACAAAGTGACATATCTTTCAGGCTATGTGATTTTGTGTACAGCGTTTTTGCGTCAAATTACCTAGTATTTAATGGGAACCGCTCCATCTAATTTTTTTCACAGGTTATGTGAATTTCTTCACATTATTTCATGGGCGGTCCGGTTCAAAGGATAGACATCGTGCAAGAGGGAGGGGCGCGATTGCTTAGAGTAGCACTTTGATTGTGATGTGATCTAAGCACAGTTGAAATTCAAAACGAACATGCCATGAACGGCGAGCAGGTTATGTAACATTACGTAACTCGGTGAAAATCACAAGGGAGAGGATTGCATTTGAAAAAGCTGATTAGCCTTACAGTAAGCGCGACGTTGGTGTTATCGTCATTGTCGCTTATGGTTGGTACCTCCGGTTTCAAGCTGACCAGCATTGACGTGGTGTCTGCTGCATCGGAATCGGAAACGCCTGCCAAAGAATCAACACCTAGCAAAACCACAACACCAAGTAAGACAACGACACCAAGCAAGACGACAACGCCAAGCAAATCGACAACGCCAAGTAAGTCGACGACAACCAAAACAACCACGAAAACAACTACAAAAACGACAACAACTCCTGCAAAGACAACAACGAAACAGACAACTCCGGCCAAAACAACAACTCCGTCTGTCAAACCTGCGGAAAGTAAGTATGTTGACGGCGTATATGTAGCCTACGGCAACGCTTATTCCAAAGGGACCGAAGGGGCCAAAGTCACGATCAAGGACGGAAAAATCGCTGCGGTTGAGCTGCTCAGAACCAGCCCTAAGCTGATCGACCGAGACGTTCGCAACAACTACAGCGGTCTCTGGAACGCTTACGAAACGATGAAAGCGGATCTGCTTGGCAAAACGCAAGAGCAGGCTGCTAAAGTGGACATTGTGTCCGGAGCGACCCGTTCGAGTGAGGGCTGGAAGCTGTCCGTTGACCGTGCCTTCCAAAGAGCCTTGAAGGAGAAGCCAAAGGATGTCACTTATTTTGCCGGCGAGCATATGGGTGTCGATCCGGAAGGCAAATACATGGTGTTTGTAACCTTCGACGCAACGAAACGTACAGCGGTGAAAGTGTATCCGCTTGACGCGAGCGGCAATGCCATCGAAGAAGCGAATATGACCAGCGAACAAGCGAAATTGGTGAAAGCGATCGCAGCGGAACTGCTGGCGAAAGGGACCAGTGCCGTGGGTGCAAAAGGTCAGGAAGCTGACTTCAAAGCCGCGGTAAAAGCGTATTGGGATGCGGAGCAAAATGCCAAAGTCAAAAATGATTCGAAATACATCGATGGTTTCTACTCCGCCTATGGTTCTGCCCGTGATAAAGGGGTGGAGAGAGCGGACATTTACATCCGCAACGGCAAGCTGGTGGATGTGAAGCTGTACAGATTGGGCTCCAACCTGATCGACCGCGGCGACACAGCCTATGCTGAAGTAGTCAAAGCGAATGCACCGATGACGGCAAAATTGCTCGCGAACGGCTCGTACATCGAGAACTACAAGGATGACGTTGATGCGATTGCCGGCGCCACCGAGAGCAGCCATAGCTGGAACCTTGCTGTAGAACGTGCTTTTGAGAAAGCGTTGAAGGTTCCGGGGAAAGCGAAATATTTTGAAGGAACGTTTGCCGGTGTGGATAACCAGTCGAGAATGCTGGTTCTGGCGGACATCAAGGCGGATCAAGTTTCGAACGTAAAAGTGTTCCTGTTTGGCGAAGACGGTAAATTGATCGCCTCCGATAAGCTGACGGATGAGCAACAAACCGTTGTCGCTCAGTTAACCGAAGGCTTGACGCAAAAAGGCGCGAACATGACGCCAATCGTAGGGGAAGAAAACTTGTCCCTCGCGGCGAGAGCAGCGTTCGCTGACCTGTTGAATAACGCGTCGAAAACGCAAGGCAACTACAAAGACGGAACATACACGACCTACGGTGACGCTTACGACAAAGGAACGAACCGTGCCGATGTCACGCTGCGCAATGGCGTGATCGTTGGCCTGAAGCTGTATCGTGTAGGCGTGAACATGGTGGACCGCGGCGCTTCGGCTTACGCTGAAGTCGTTAGAGCGATCCCGATCCTGACCCGCGATCTGTTGTATGCCGGAACGAGAGAGCAAGCAGCTCAAGTGGATGCTGTCACTGGGGCTACCAGCAGCAGTAACGCACTGAAAGCAGCCGTTGAAAATGCTTATAAGAAAGCGGAAATCAGCGAGACTTACAAAACAGCTTATATCAACGGGATTTTCGCCGGGATTAATAAGGACAAATCCGTATACGTGATGGTGACGGTGCAAAACAACATTCCGTTCAAAATGGAAGTCTTCTATTTGGATGAGAACGCCAAAATCAAGACTGAAGACCAATTAACCGCTGACGAGAAAGCCGTCAAGGCAGAAATCGAGACGCCAACCGCCGCAGGTTCCCTGCATAAATACGGGTATCGCCCGGCAGCGTTTGGTGAAACCGAAGGCGTAAAAGCCGTATCGGCACAAGTGATTGAGGCCGTCAAGGACGCGCTGGAGAACGCCGGAAGATAATTTGTTGAATTGAAAAAGGACGCTGGCTCCGTGAGATTCACGGGGAGGCGTTCTTTTTTTATCTATAGAAGGACGCTAGGCGAGCATGAAAAGGCGCTGAGGTTTTGGCTGTCCCATAGTATAATGGGTCTATCATGGGTTTGGAGGAATTATGGGTGACGCAAATTAATCAATTACGAAACCAGGATGAATTCATTGGCTTTTATTTGCTGAAGGAGCTGGAGATCAAGCAGACGAACGCGAATCCGCCCAAAGATTATTTAGATATCGTGTTGTGTGATTCGACCGGGGAAATCCCGGCAAAATTATGGGATGCCTCGTCAACGGACAAGGAGACATTTTTCCCAATGGGGCTGGTCAAGGTACGGGGAGTCGTGCAAACTTACCGGGAGAAGCTGCAGGTGAAAATCATCCAGATGCGATTGGCCAAGCCGGAAGACGGTGTGAATCTTACCGATTTTATCCGCTCTGCGCCAATTTCGTCGGAAGCGCTGATTCATACGATTCAGGCCGTCATTCACGATATTGCCGATCCGGATATTCAGGCGATCGTCCGCTTTTGTGTCGGCAAGGTGGAGGAGAAGCTGGCCCATTATCCTGCGGCCAAAACACATCATCACGCGTATTTCGGCGGCTTGGCCTACCATATGGTACGGATGTTGGAAATCGGCGATTTCCTATGCGCGCAGCGCGCGTTCTTGAACCCGGATCTGCTGAAGGCGGGGATCATTTTGCACGATATCGCCAAGCCGGAGGAGATGGTAGCTGAACTCGGGATCGTGTCCGAGTATAGTACACCGGGCAAGCTGCTGGGACATATTTCGATGGCGTCGCAGTGGGTGACCGAAGCGGCCATTCGCCTGGGCATCGCGCTGGATTCGCCGAAGGTACTTGCCCTCCAGCATTTGGTGTTGTCCCACCACAACTTGGGGGAATGGGGCAGCCCGGTTCAGCCGCAAACGCCGGAGGCGGTTGCCCTCCACCATATCGATGCGCTGGATGCCAAGCTGCAGATGGTAGAGGACGCGCTGGCTACGACCCCGGAATCCGAAGCGTGGACCCCGTTGATCCGGGGCTTGGAGAACAAGGGGATTTACCGGTTGAAGTGGTAGGCTAACCAAACGCCTTAAGGTCTATTCCACGTCAAAATCAAAATAGGTCGAGGGGTAAGGTTCATCTTTTAGCGTATAGTGCCACCATTCTTTCGAATAGGGCTGGAAGCCTTGCTTCACCATGGCGGTCTTGAGAATATAGCGGGCTGCGCGCTGGGCTTTGGTTAACCCTTTCGCGCCATGCGCGGAAATCGGGCCCAGAAAATCAACCCGGCTGCCCATATCCACCTCTTCGCCAGTCTTTTTGTAGACCATGGTCAGGTCCACGGTGCTGCCGCGGGAATGGCCGGATTTGGAGGACAAGTAGCCTTGCTTAAATAGGTTTTTCTTATCTACGTCGGGATAGAAACGTTCCTTCATCCTGGTATCCTGCGGGTCCTTGGACCAACGGGCGAAGTGGTTCACTGCCTTCTGCGGCCGATAGGCATCGATGATTTTCAGACGGTAGCCCTGGCTTTCTAAGTCGTCGTTGACTTTTTTTAAAGCGCGGGCTGCCCGCAGGGTTAGAATAGCAAACGGGCCGTTGTACCCGTCAATTCGCTCCCCGATAAAGTTATCGCCGGTATAATAGCGGAGATCGTATACGGCATTTGGAATCACTTCGTCGAGGTACACGAAGCCTTTCCCCTTCGGGAGTTGATACTTCTTGGTGACTTCCGCATTTTTGGTGTTGTTCGCAGTTTGGAAGGGAACCGACGACGAATCGGTAGGCTTGGTTGGTTGGGATGCCGCAGCGGTAGGCTTTGCGCCGGCCCCATTCACGCAGGTGATTAGCAGCAGAACGGTCAGAGTACATAAGCCGATTTTCCGATTTGTACGGGACAGATACTTCCTGGGTGCTGCAGGAGAGCTGTGCATGGATTTGTATTGAAGGAAAGGTAACATGATCATGCTCCTTCACCGATAAAATGATTCCAAGAATACAGCTGTTTAGTGAATGAATTTCTATGATTATAGCATATTCCGATCATAACAAAGGAGGAGATTTGATGCGTATCGGAGCGATTGAGGCCGGAGGAACGAAGTTTGTTTGCGGTGTCGGAAATGAGCACGGAGCCATCGAGGACGAGGTCAGCTTCCCAACCGAGCTGCCGGAGCCAACGTTAGAACGGGTGATTGCTTATTTTCGCGATAAACATGTTGAAGCGATTGGCGTCGGCTCGTTTGGTCCGCTGGATTTGAATCCACACAGCGCCACTTACGGGCATGTCACGACAACGCCGAAGCCGGGGTGGAACGGATATGATGTGCTTGGCAAGTTAAAAGCGGCTTTTGATGTTCCCTATGGTTGGGATACGGACGTAAACGCTGCCGCGTTGGGTGAGGTAAAATGGGGGGCTGCTCAGGGCTTGGACAGCTGTGTGTATTATACGGTGGGGACCGGGATCGGTGTTGGAGTCCTGACCGAAGGCAAGCTTGTCCATGGACTGATTCATCCGGAAGGCGGACATGTTCTGCCGCGGCGGCATCCGGAGGACGATTTCCCCGGTCTATGTCCATATCATGGGGACTGTCTGGAAGGTATGGCTGCGGGGCCTAGTCTTGAAGCGCGCTGGAAGGTCAAAGGGCAAGAGCTGACACCGGACCATCCTGCCTGGGCGATCGAAGCCTATTATTTAGCGCAGGCGGTGACCGGGTCCATCCTCATGCTCTCGCCGCAGAAGATCATCATGGGCGGCGGCGTCATGCAGCAATCGCAGCTGTTCCCGTTAATCCGCAAAGAAGTTCAGAAGAACCTGGCCGGATATGTGAACGCACCAGCCATTTTGGACGAGATGGATGAGTATATTGTCCCGCCGGGATTAGGAAATCGAGCTGGGCTTTGCGGCGCTCTCGCGCTGGGCTTGGAGGCCTTGGCTCGCTCTTAGCTGAAGCTTGGGCGGAGGGGCGGCGGCAAACTTTTTCAAACATAGTTCGACATTAGCTATATATCATGATATATTATAATATATATCATGTCCTTGTGTGAGGGAACGTGGGAGGAACGTCATGAGTGAAACCACCTCGTCAAAGCCGATGTACGAGAAGATTTTTGATGATGTCAAACAGAAAATTCTGGATCAGAGCTATAAACCGGGAGACCGGATTCCATCGGAGAAGGAGCTGGCTGAGGAATATCAAGTCAGCCGGATTACGAGCAAGCGAGCTTTAGAAATGCTGGCTGCCGAGGGAATTATCGTGCGGAAGCCGGGACGCGGCTCGTTCGTGACGGACCCCGAAGCTGAGGGCGCAGGCGCGGAAGAACAGGTACAAGGCCGAATGGACGGAATCTATAGCGGGAACAGAACGGACAGGGAGGCTGCCGGGAAGCTGATCGGCGTGGTACTGACGGATTTTGCCGGCAGCTACGGCACGCGGTTGATCTATGGGATGGAGGATGCTGCGCGGGAGCAGGATTGTTTTCTCGTTCTGAAGCGGACGTTTGGAGTTCAGGAGAACGAGGAAGCAACGATCCGCAAGCTGCTGCAGCTTGGCGTCGACGGATTGATCGTCTTTCCGGCACAGGGGGAGTATTTCAACGCGGAGATTCTCAAGCTGGTGATCGAACGCTTCCCGCTGGTACTGATCGACCGGGAGCTGAAGGGCGTAGCGGCAGCTTCTATTATTACCGACAATGTGAAAGCGGCGCAGGAAGCGACGGAGCACCTGTTTGACCTCGGGCACGCCCGCATTTCGCTGTTATCCCCGCCGCCGATCGATACGTCGGCCGTCGAGGAACGGATCGAAGGGTTCGTGCA
This sequence comes from Paenibacillus barengoltzii NBRC 101215, assembly GCF_004000745.1. GTDB lineage: Bacteria > Bacillota > Bacilli > Paenibacillales > Paenibacillaceae > Fontibacillus > Fontibacillus barengoltzii. The sequence goes on along the minus strand of NZ_BILV01000030.1, from coordinate 27,089 downwards.
GGCGCATGCCGGCCGCGGGATCGCTGTTGAGCGGGAGCTCTGGATCAGCGATTTGACGTCGACGTTGCCGGACTCTTTTTACGATGACAACATTGAACGGGATATTCAAAAAATTATGCGCCATCTCGAGGCCCATCCTTCGATTACGGCCTTCTTCGCCATCGAGTACAACATCGCGCTGCTGGCGAAAGCCGCAGTGACCCGGCTCGGCCTGCGCATTCCTGAGGACGTGTCGATCATCTGCTTCGACAGTCCGCAGTTCCGCATTGGGGAGGGCTACGCCTTCACCCATATGCGGCAGAGCGAAGAAGATATGGGCAAGCTGGCTGTGGAAAACGTGCTGGCCCTGATGGAGAACCGCCCGGCAGCCAACAAAATCAAGCTGCCCGCCGTGCTCGTCCCCGGGGAGTCCACCGGACCCGCAAGGGAGGAGTGGGAGCGTAAGTAGCGCAGGGCTTGCTCCCTGGGTGAGTAGCGTAAGGCTTACCTCCTAGGGTGGAGCCTAGTAGCTTAAGGCTTACCTCCTAGGGGGGGGCCTAGTAGCTTAAGGCGCACTTCCAAGGTGGAGCGCGAGTAGTGTTAGGCTCACCCTCTGGGTGGGGACGCAAGCAGTAGTGTTAGTGTCACCCCCTCTGGGGGAACTACAGTAGCATAAGGACACCCCCCTAGGCGAAGTGCTAGAAGGCTTACCCGCTGGGTGGATCGCAAATACCCTACGGTGGATTCAAGTTGCCCCGCCTCAACTCATACATGCCGAAGCTCAACTGCAAAAGTGCAGTTCAACTTCGGCATTTTTTCGTTTTTACCGGCCTTGGAATATAAAAGTGCAGTTAGTTTAAGGTGATTTAGTGGAAAAGGGAGAATTAGGCGGATTTTAACTGTACTTTTACAGTTGAAGGGTCCCAAAGCGACGCTTTCTCTAAAATCAACTGTACTTTTACATTTAGGCGCCACTTTTGGTGGTGCGGTCATTTAAGGCAGGATGTTGTCTTCCGTTTACGGACCTTTTTAATTACGGACTTTCTCGATCAAGGCCCTTCCCCATTAATGACATTTCTACAGGAAAGCCATTTTTGTACTCTCCAAATGTTGAAGGGGGTCATTTGGCATATCTTTATATACCAACTAACATCGATATTTTTCCTTATTGACATAATGATATGATACCAATATACTATCCTTATTGAAAACGCTTTAATTGCTATGTTATTCGAAATGAAAAGGGGAGGTTTACAAATGAAAAAGTGGATGATGGTAATGCTGGTGACCGTTCTGTTCGGTGCGATGCTGGCTGCTTGCGGAGGGGGAGGTAACGGCGGAAGTGCTGGTAACGGCGGCAGCGCAAGTAACGGCGGCGCAGGGAACAGCGGCGGCGGTGGTGACACCGGAAGCAGCAAAACCGAGAAAGTGAAGCTGACGTTCTGGGGCGACTGGGGCGGCGAAGGGCAGAAGCAGTTCGAGACGATGGTTGACGCCTTCAACAAGTCGCAAGACAAGATCGAAGTCAAATACGTGCTTCAGCAGGATATGGTCACGAAATTCCTCACGGCTGCGACGAGCGGCGGTTCGCCGGATATTTTGTTCTGGGACCGCTGGAGAACCTCATTGTACGCTCCAAAAAACGTGCTTCGTCCCATCGACGACTATATGGAGCGCGATGGAGTGAACAAGGAAGATTTTTACGAGGAGTCCTTGAAGGAGCTGACCAATAACGGGAAACTGTACGGCCTGCCGTTAACGGTAGATGCCCGCGCGTTGTTCTACAACAAGAAGATGTTTGCGGATGCAGGGCTGGAGGCACCAACGACGTGGGATGAATTGGAGCAAGCGGCCAAGACGCTGACGAAATGGAATGGCAGCAAGCTTGAAACTGCAGGGTTCTCCATGGCCGATCCGGGGTTGTTTAACATGTATTTACAGCAAGCCGGCGGGCAAATGCTCAGCGAAGACGGCAAAACCAACTTCAACAACGAGAAGGGCAAACAAGTTCTGGAGTTTTGGCAGCGCTTGCTGAACGAGGACAAAGTCTATAAAGTCGGCTTCGAACAAGGGCTTGGCGAAGGTACCGACGCGTTTGTTACAGGGAAAGTAGCGATGCTGTACACCGGACCTTGGATGATGAGCACGTACAACAAATATGGTAAGGATCTGGATTACGGCATCGTACCGCCGCCAGCCGGTCCGAATGGGGACAAAGGCAGCGTGATGGGCGGCTTCGGGCTTGTCATCCCGCAAGGCTCCAAGCATCCGGATGAGGCGTGGGAGTTCATCAAATGGTGGACAGCGAACAAGGACAACGCCTTGCTGTGGGCAAAAACGAGCTTGAACATGCCGGGCTTTAAACCGGCGCTGGAGGATGCATTCTTTACTGAAGATCCATTGTGGAAGCCGTTTACGGAGACGTTGGAATTTGCCAAAACGCGGCCGACCCATCCGGGATATTCTGTCATGGAAGAGAACGCGCTTATTCCGAACCTTCAACTGCTGCTCCAGAACAAGCAATCGATCGACGATACGCTGAAAAAAGCCCAAGAGCAAGGCGACAAACTGCTAGAGGAAAATGCTGTCGTGAAGTAAAAATCGGCCTCTGAAAGGGGAGCGAAGAATGGCATCCATCAATAAGCTTGGACGGCATCAGGCTCGAATGGCCTATCTGTTCATAACACCAACCATGCTGCTATTTGCCGTATTCATGGTCATCCCCGTCGTGATGGCCCTGTACCTCAGCTTCACCAACTATGACGTGCTGAGCAGCAACGATTGGGTAGGATTGGACAATTACCGCCGCCTGATCGACGATGCGCTGCTTTGGCAGACTTTCATCAACGTGTTCTATTATGCGATTGTTTTTGTACCGCTGAACTTATTGATTTCCTTGCTGTTTGCGATGCTGCTGAACAAAAAGATACGCGGGGTCAAGCTGTTCCGCACGTTTTACTACCTGCCGACCTTGACCTCGGCCGTCGCCGCGGCCACGGTATGGATCTGGATGCTGCATCCCGAATACGGGTTGATCAACGGGCTGCTTGCTTATTTTGGCATCACCGGCCCGGCCTGGGTGTCGCAGACGGAGACAGCGATGTTATCGATCATCGTCATGACGCTTTGGCAGTCGGTTGGCTCCAATATGATCATCTATTTAGCCGGCCTTCAAGGCGTGCCGGACTATCTGTACGAATCCGCCCGGCTGGACGGGGCGTCGCGGTTCGCTTGCTTCCGCTACATCACTTGGCCGCAGCTTCGTCCGACGACGTTCCTCGTCAGCGTCATGTCCATCATCGGCGCCTTGCAGTTGTTCGACCAGGCGTTTGTCTTGACGCAGGGCGGACCGGCGAACGTCACGAAAACTCCGGTCTACCTGATCTATCAGCAGGGCTTTAACCAATTGCAGATGGGGTATGCCTCAGCGCAGGCGTTTGTGCTGGCGATGGCGATTCTCGTATTTTCCATCATCAGCATGAAAATCACCAAAGCGGAGGAGCCGATCGTATGACAAATCCAGAGACGATAAAACCAGGCGTCCGTACACGAGGTCCGCAAATCGGTGTATCCACGCAGAACCGAATCGCGAATGTGTTGTTTTATACGGTTGGCGGTATCATTGCGGTCATCATGTTTTTGCCCTTTTATTGGAGCGTGCTGACCTCATTTAAACATGATGAAGACATGTTCACTTTGCCGATTAAATGGTTTACGACGAACCTGACATTCGAGCATTATTACAACGCGTTTACGACCGTGCCTTTTGGTCTTTATTTCTGGAATTCCTTTATTCTTGCGGCGGCCGGGGTGTTATGTAACTTGTTCTTCGGTTCGCTGAGCGGTTATGCGTTTGCCAAGCTGAAATTCCGGATGAACCAGCCATTCTTTCGCATTCTGCTGGTCTCCATGATGGTGCCGGGGATCGTGACAATGATCCCCAGCGTCTACGTGCTGCGCCATATCCCGCTGGCAGGCGGCAATGACCTGTTCGGCAGCGGAGGGTACGGGCTGATGAACTCGTTTTGGGGCATTATTTTGCCGGGGGCTTCCGGGACGTTTGCGGTCTTTTTCATGCGGCAGTTCTTTCTGACCCTGCCCAATGACATGATGGAGATGGCGCGGATCGAAGGCTGCGGCGAATTCAAAATCTTCTGGCGCATTTACTTGCCGCTGACCAAGCCGGCGCTGGCGACGCTCGGAATCTTTACGTTCCAGGCCGGTTGGAACGGCTTCCTCTGGCCGATGATCGTCCTGAACGATCCGGCGAAGGCGACGATTCAGATGGGGCTGCAGGCTTTTTCGTACAACTATCAGACGGATTATGGGCCGATGATGGCGGGGGCGCTGGTGGCCATTCTGCCGATCCTGGTGCTGTTCCTGCTGCTGCAGCGGTATTTTATTCAGGGGATCGCGTTTAGTGGAATCAAGGGATAGGACAGAGGGGAGAGCTCATATGACGACGACCATGAAAGAGACGGAAATCCGGCAGCAACGGGCCGACCTGGCTCAGACGGCATTGGATGCATTATTCTGGAACGAAAAAATTCGGATGTACAATATTCAAACGCCCTGCGAAAATGGAACCTGCAATGAGATTTTCCATTATTGGTGGATGGCGCATGCGGTGGATGTACTAGTTGACGGACTGCGGCGCACAGGGGAGCGGCGGTATGTTCAGCGGCTGGAGCAGCTGTATGATGGTCTGCTTCAGCGTAACGGAGGCGCTTGGCCCAATGAGCTGTACGACGATATGGAGTGGATGGCGCTCGCTTGGCTGCGCGCCTATCAGACCACAGGTGAACCGCGTTACAAGGAGGCCGTCCAACTGCTGTGGCAGGACATTCAAACCGGCTGGAACGAGCACATGGGCGGCGGGATCGCTTGGCAGAAATCACAGCTCGACTATAAAAACACCCCAGCCAATGCTCCCGCCGTGATTCTGGCAGCCCGGTTGTACCAAGCGTTTGGCGATCCAAACGATTGGGCTTGGGCACAACGGATCTACGAGTGGCAGGCGGCGAACCTGATCGACCCGGTCACCGGCCTGGTGTGGGATGGGATGAACCGTACCGGGGATGGCACCATCGATAAGGATTGGCGGTTTACGTATTGCCAGGGCGTCTTTATTGGAGCTTCGGTGGAGATGTACCGGGTAAGCGGTGATGCGGCTTACTTGGAGGCGGCGCTTCGCACGTTCCGCGTCGTCCTCCAGGAGTTCACCTCCAGAAAGACCGGTCTACTGCCGGAGGAAGGGGATGGCGATGCCGGACTGTTCAAAGGCATCCTGATCCGCTACTTGGTGCAGTTGGCACAAGCGGCTCCAGACCATCCTGAGGTTGCCGAGTACGTCGCCCTTCAGGCGGAACGTACCTGGAGCCACCTGGCCGCCGATCCGCAGCAACCGCGGTTTGGCACGGATTGGAGCCAGGCTCCTAAGCCAGATATAGCCGTATCCCTCAGCTCGCAGCTGAGCGGCGTGATGCTGATGGAGGCGGCAGCAGCGCTTAAGCCGAAGGCGGCTCAGGATCAATCAGCCCCAAGGCAAACTTCGGAGGCTGCCCCCCAAGGGGAGACGCCGTGATGGACCGCTGTGAGCTAGGTTGGGCCCAACTGGCGGAACGCATGCACCGCGATCTGTTCGCCTGTTACGGGAATGAGCAGACCGGCATCCTGGACCAGTGGTATCCGCGTTCGGCGGGACGGGTCGGCGAAAATTTCTACTACTGGTGGCAAGCCCATGTCCTCGATGTGCTGGTGGACGCCTATGAGCGGACCGGCGACCCGGCGCTGCCGGATCGGATGCGTCAGTTCTGCCGCAGTCTGGAGCGTTATAACGGCGGGACGTTCACGCACAATTATTATGACGACATGGAATGGACGGCACTGGCCCTGCTGCGGGCTTACCGGGCGACCGGTGAGGCGTGCTATGAGGAGAAGGTTCAAGAGTTATGGGCGGACATCCAAACGGCTTGGAATGAGTATTGCGGCGGCGGGATGGCATGGAAGAAGGATCAGTTGGATTACAAAAACACCCCGGCCAACGCCCCCGCAGCAATTCTTGCTGCCCGGCTTTATGGCATATTCGGTCGGCTCGAAGATCTCGCTTGGGCGAAACGAATTTACGATTGGAATAAAGCCAATCTGGTTGACCCCGCAACGGGCTTTGTTTGGGATGGCATGAACCGTACGGGGGACGGTGCGATTGATAAAGACTGGCGATTCACGTATTGCCAAGGCGTCTTCATTGGCGCGGGAGTTGAATTATACTTCTATACCGGCGAATCAGCCTACCTAGAGGATGCCCGGCGTACTGCGGCCGCCTGCTTCGAGGAGCTGTGCGAGCCCGGCACTTGGTTGCTTCCGGAGGAAGGCATCGACGATACCGGGTTATTCAAAGGGATCCTCATTCGCTATCTCGACCGACTTCTGGAGGTCGATCCAGCGTGTCCGCACGTGCGGGAGGTTATTTTTGCCAATGCGGAGACACTTCGATCCAGCGGGCTATTTGAGAGCCCGATGCTCTGCGCCCCTTCCTGGAAGGAGCAGCCGACCTTGCCGGTTCAGCTCAGCGTCCAGTTGAGCGGATTGATGCTGCTGGAAGCGGCGGCCCGGCTGGAGGCGCGCAAGTGAGGAACATGTACAACCGAACCACCGAAAGCGAACGTATGTGACCATAACGAGCACAACGAGCACAACCTGCATCACAAGCACAACGACTACGAGACAACACGGAGGAGATTAACCATGACTGAGCAACTAACTCAATCCGACATTATTGCCTTGGTGGAGACCAAAATGAAGCATCGCCCGAAAATCGTCGAGATGTTCAAACGGTGTTATGAAAATACGCTGGAGACCACCATCCATCGCCACGATGACGGCACGGTGTTTATGCTGACCGGCGATATCCCGGCCATGTGGCTGCGCGATTCCGTGAATCAGCTTCGGCCGTATCTCATCCCGGCGGCGCAGGATGCTGGCTTGCGCGAGATTATCGAGGGCGTGCTGAGAACGCAATACCAATCGATCCTGCGCGATCCCTATGCTAACGCGTTTAACGAATTTGAGAATTTCCGCGGTCATCAGACAGATTTGACCGAGATGTCCGGATGGATTTGGGAACGGAAATATGAGGTGGATTCGTTATGTTATCCCCTGCAGCTCGCCTACCTTTATTGGAAAAATACCGGAGAAACTCGCCACTTCACGCCGGAATTTAAGCAAGCGGCGGAACTGATTCTGCAAACGTGGCGGACCGAGCAGCGGCATGAGGAACTGTCAACATACACGTTCGTCCGGGAAAACAGCGGGGAAACCGATCGGCTTCCAGGACCGGTTGGCTACACGGGGATGACCTGGTCGGGCTTCCGCCCGAGTGACGATGCCTGCAAATACGGGTATCTCGTTCCGTCAAACCTTTTTGCCATTGTGGTGCTGGGGTATTTGTTGGAGATCAATGAGAAGTTTTACGGGGATGACGCTTTCGCGGGTGAGGTGCGTGCGCTGCGGGACGACATTCGGCAAGGGATCGAAAAATACGCCATTATTGAGGATGCGGAGTTTGGGAAGGTGTATGCGTACGAGGTAGACGGCCTGGGCGGCGTGAATCTGATGGATGATGCCAACGTGCCGAGCCTGCTGTCGCTGCCTTATCTCGATTACTGCAGCAAAGACGATCCGATCTATCTCAACACGCGTCGGATGATTCTGAGCCGCCGCAACCCCTATTACTATGAAGGAACGTATGCTAAAGGCATCGGCAGCCCGCACACGCCGCCGGACTACATTTGGCACATCGCCTTATCCATTCAAGGGATCACTGCGCTGGAAGAAGCGGAAAAGCTGGAGATTCTGGATATGTTCGAGCGGACCGATGCGGGAACGAATTTGGTACATGAAGGGTTCCACAAGGATAATCCATCGGAGTATACGCGGGAATGGTTCTCTTGGTCTAATGCCATGTTTGTCGAATTTGTGCTCAGTTTATGTGGTTTGGAAATTGCCATGCGCTAGCTTTCGGGTAAGAAAACATTCCGAAAATGGAGGTTTTGCCGTGAAACGGAATCCGGGGAATGGAACGTTATCGAAATTACTTGCACTCACGTTAACGATGGCACTCTCGATTTCGCTGCTTACCGGAGCAAACGCTTCGGAGGCCCACGCGGCCAGTTGGACTTCCAAGGATGCGGATGCGGCGATCCGGGCATTTAACGCCAAGTTCTGGGATCCGCAGGCTAAATTGTTCTGGGCCGACTCCAATCGCGGCTCTAACTACCAGGGCTTCTGGGTGGAAGCCGAGCTGTGGGAAATGGTCATGGACGCTTACCTTCGTACATCGGATCGGGAGTTAAAGGCGCAGCTGCGGGCCCAGATCGACGATATTTTCGATGGAGCGGTCCTGAAGTATGGCGAGGATTGGACGAACAATCCGTTTAACGATGACATTATGTGGTGGGCGATGGCCAGTGCCAGAGCGTATCAAATCACCGGGGAAGTCCGGTATCTGAATAAAGCGAAGTATTACTTCGATTTCGTCTACGACACCCAATGGGATGATGAGTTTGCTGGCGGCGGCATCTGGTGGTTGAACAGCGAGCATGTCACGAAAAATGCTTGTATCAACTTCCCGGCGGCCGAAGCGGCAGTGTTCCTGTATGAAATCACGGATGACCCGCACTATTTGGAGGCGGCAACCCGGATATATCGATGGGGCAAAACGATGCTGACGGACGGAAACGGCAAGGTATTCGACCGGATCGAGATGGACCAAGGACCTGTACCGGATGCAACGCATTATAATCAAGGAACGTTTATTGGCGCAGCTGTCGGACTGCATCGTGTAACAGGCGACAAGGTGTATCTGGAGGATGCGATCAAGGCTGCCCAATTTACGATGGCTCATCAGACAGAACCGAACGGACTGCTCGGTTACGAGGGACCGCATGGAGATCTGAAGGGCGGCAAAACGATTTTGCTGCGCAATTTGGCTTACCTGCAAAAAGCAGTGGACGGCAGTAAGTCCAAGGCGCATCGGGAGTTCGAGCGGAAGTTCGACGATTGGCTCGCTTTTAATGCGGCGATGGCCTGGAGCCATCGGAACGCAGAGGGGCTCGTCGACGGCAACTGGATCGGACAGCTGTTGTCCGGCACCTATGAGTCCTGGTCAGCCTCCAGCGCCGTTCAGGCTGTGACGGTCGTGCAGCCAAAGCCGGTGACAGTTCCGGTATATCCGGTGAAGCCGGCCAATCAACGGATCGAGGCGGAAAAATACAACATCGGCCAAGGCTTCGTGCTCGAGGGCAGTGCAGAAGGCACGTTGCAGCTGGGCGGGATCCAGCACGGACATACCGCTGTCTACAAAAATGTCGACTTCGGGTCGAAGGGAGCCGTTGGCTTCATTGCTAGGGCTGCCAGCGCCACGTCTGGCGGAAGCATCGAAATCCGGCTGGATAAGGAGAACGGACCTAAAATCGGTACCGTTCGGGTTGAGGGCACAGGCAGCTGGAACCAGTTTATCGATGCGGTGGCCGTGCTCAAGGATGAACAAGGTCAGCCGGTGGCCGTGACTGGCAAGCATGATGTCTATCTCACTTTTGTCAAAGCAAATGATGATTATCTGTTTAATTTGAACTGGTTCCGGTTTACGGAGACCGATCCGACGAAAACCGATGCCTATGCGAAGCGGAAGGCCGGCGATTTCGATGACGGAAACGGGGTGAGCCGAAACAGCGAATACGGCTTCCTGGAGGGGATCACGAACGGCGCGTACGTTCGGTATGAAGGCATCGATTTCGGCAGCGGTGCGGCCGGGATCACGGCGCATGTGGCAAGTGGAAACCGCGGAGGAACGATCGAGGTGAAGCTGGACAGCTTGAACGGGCCGACCATCGCCGCCCTTGAGATTCCGGCGGCAGGCGATTGGTCAACGTGGATCGACGTAATGTCCACGATCGATGATTCGGCTGCGAGGGGCATCCATGACGTCTATCTGGTGTTCCGTGGCACAGACGGCAGCGATTATCCATGTAATCTCGACTGGTTCAGCTTCACGACCGTCAAAGGCCGGGCTCAAGACGCTTACGGCAAAATCGAAGCGGAGAGTTATACCCTTGGCTCAGGGTTTGGCACAGAGCAGGGCGGAGGACAGACGTATCTCGCTGGAATGTACGGCCCGAACCAGCCTTATGCCATGTACAACTACATTGATTTTGGCGAAGGCGGCGCAGCGGGGCAATTCCATGTCAATGCGGCGAGCGATACCGCCGGTGGGACGATTGAGGTGCGGCTGGACAGCCCAAGCGGCCCTGTAATTGCGGAGGTGCAGGTCACAGGGACCGGCGGCTGGCAGGAGTTTAAGGTGTTCTCGGCGGAACTCACGGCTTCGGTTCGCGGCAAGCATATCGTGTTCCTGCTCTTTAAGGGATCGGATTGGTTGTTTAACCTGGATAAATTTACGTTTGGTGACCCGGACGTATTTACGGCACCGCCTGTTACACCTGAGCCGCCTCGGGACCACACTCCTCCAGGAGAGGTTGAGCATGTACGTGCGGTTCGAGAAAATGGACAGATTCGGTTAACTTGGGACGGTCCGTACGATGTGGATGCTGTGAAGGTGCAGATTCGTTTGCTCAAAAACAAGAAGCTAATCGGCAATACATTGGAGGTGGCGCGCGGTGTCCAGACCGCGGTGTTGCCGAACGTAAACAATCCCAAAAACTATACGGTCCAATTCCAAGCCGTTGATGCTTCTGGCAATGTCTCCAAGGGAACTGCCGTTTCGCTGGGAGACTTGATCAAGAAGTAATAAAAAACAGACCGGGGCGGAGGGGAGATTCAGCCTTCGGTCTGTTTTTTTGCGATTAGAATTCGTATCTTAAATGTTCTGTGCGTACTCTGGTGCAGGAACTTTGGTTAAGAAAACGTACAAGCTGGCGGGCTTGGTTCCGTCATTCCGGTAGGAGAAGGCTTCCGCTCCTTCCAAATGCAGGACTTCACCTTGATTGAGCGGAGAGGTTGCTCCATCCACCGTAATCGTCCCGTGACCTTGCAAGGCGAGAATAAACACGTCTGTATTCGGATGGGTGTGGGTTGGCAGCTCTTGGCCCGGCATAAAGTTTAGCACAAACACGACGCTTTCCCCTTTTTTGTAGGCTATCCGTTTGGTGAATTTATCCGCTTGGAAGTCCTGAAGTTGAGCTATTGATAATTTTTCCATTTTCCTGATATCCTCCTTATTCCGGCCTGGTGGACCGGATCCTTTGGCTGGAATACTCCGGCTTGATCGCCGGGACTCCTGATCCTTGTCTCCTATGTTAGCATCGAGCTTCTTCTTTCTACTTGATTCAGATCAAGTTTGCGAAAAAATACCCCCTATTTCAAAACTCTGTGAAATGGCCACTACTGCAAATTGGAGTAAATTGGAGAAAGGGGATATGGATGTTTTTTGAAAATGTGGTGAAAGGAGTAACGCTCGTGAAACGTTTTCCGGGGATGGATCAAGAAGCGGTCATGATGGAGATTAAGCAGCTCAAGCAGAAAGCTGACCGGCTGCTTGCGATGTCAATTCGGCTGAATCAACCCAGCTTGGCAGACGAAGCGGAGCGGTTGTACCAGCAAATTGACAGGTTGGCTTTGCTCACCGGGTAATTTGACACATTTCATCCTATGCCATACATTTAAATATAGCCTTCATGTAAAATAACATCACATCCAAGTGGATGGATGTTATTTTTTTTGACGTAAACGTATTGACAATCCCTTTTAAACGCCTATAATAAATCACAAGAATGAGAGTTTCATTAATCACACCCCAGAGTTATGATAGAATACCTGACATGAAGGAGGGTGTGAGGTATGGCCAACTTGACTGCTGGCGAATGGAAGCAGGACATTTTGAGGATTTACAACGCGATCAATAAGCAAATCTTTAACGTGGGTGTAAAACAGCAAAAGGTCGATTTCGTCGGCAACAAAATTGTGATTATTTCTTTGAACGGGCGAGTGCCGGTCTTAAAGCTATTGGATGAGGCTTATCCTCAGTCCACAAGGCAGCTGGATTACTTGTTATTTCAAGTGTTCAAGCGGGAGATTAAGGCAGCCCTCGAACGTCAATTTCAACTGAATATCGTCGCCATACTCAAAGATTACGATGCAGAGACCGAATTTTCCGGTACGATCGTTGTCTTGGATCGCGACGTGGAGGATTATCTGAAGGAGTTGTCGGAACTTCGCTAATCGAAAGAGCCGGCTAATCGTCAGTTTGGACTCGCAGCGCTATTTGTTAGGGGGCGCTATGGGTTTTAACTGGCGATTTTTTTATATCTACACACGAAAATTTCAAGGAGTGGAGGCGTTGGAGCATGCAGCCCAAAATCGAGATTAACGGAGTCAGTAAATGGTTTCGCCGGAACGGCCGAGATATCCCGGCCATGCAAGAAACGAGCCTGAAGATTGAAGCGGGAAGGTTCGTCAGCATCATTGGCCCAAGCGGCTGCGGCAAGTCGACCTTGTTCAACATCATTGCCGGACTCATTCCCCCCTCTACCGGAGAGGTGCTTGCGGACGGGGAGAACATCGTGGGAAAGACGGGATATGTTGGTTACATGCTGCAAAAGGATATGCTGCTGCCGTGGCGGACGATTCTGGACAACATCATTCTGGGGATGGAAATTCGCGGCGTCCCTAGAAAGGAAGCGGTGGATCGAGCGTTGCCCCTGATGGAGAAGTATGGACTCAAAGGCTTTGACAAGCATTATCCCAAGGAATTGTCGGGAGGCATGCGACAACGGGCTGCGCTGCTGAGAACGCTGCTTTACGATCGCGACATCATCTTGCTGGACGAGCCGTTTGGCGCGCTGGATGCCCAGACCCGGCTTACGATGCAAAATTGGCTGTTGCAAATTTGGACCGACTTTGGAAAAACGGTGCTGTTCGTCACCCATGACATCGATGAAGCGATTTACTTGTCGGACGATATTTATGTCTTCTCGTCGCGGCCGGGCCGGGTCAAAACGAAAATTACGGTCACGATGGAGCGCCCGCGTAAAACGGAGGATATGACGTCTCCGGATTTTATGGAATTGAAACATCTCTTGCTTGACCAGTTATCAGCGGGACATGCCGAGGAAGAACTCGCGCTTTGACCGTTGGGATAAAAAAACGATCTAGGAGGGATGAAGTGTGGAAGAAACTGTGCGGAAATCGACTTTTGTGATTCATTCTCTGTCCACGGATGCGGTGGTGCCGGCAGCTGAAAAAAAGCTAAAAACCCCGTTCGCTACAAAATCCGCACCGCTGATTTATGACGAAGAGGCGGCGGAGCGGAAGAAAGCTCGCAGAATCGGCTGGTTGGATTCTTATTATTGGAGCAGCCCAAGCGCGATATGGCAAACGACTTGGCTGCAAGTGGCGGAGGGCGGCCTGTTAGGCGATATCGCCTATACATCAGGCTCAACCGTACTGGGCTTTGTGTTTGGCACGTTATGCGGAGCTTTGCTAGGCCTGTCCTTCTGGTGGTCACGCAGCTATGCCGGCATTAGCGAACCTTACTTAATCATTTTAAATGCAATGCCCAAGCTGGCTCTGGCGCCTGTCCTCGTCATTTTGCTGGGAATCGGCTTCTTCTCCAAGGTGGCGCTGGCTTTTTCCATGACGGTTGTGGTATCTGCTTTGTCCGCCTACAGCGGGGTGAAAAGCGTAGACCCAGATATGGAGAAGTTGATGTATTCGCTGGGGGCCAAACGCTGGCAGGTCTTTACCAAAGTCGTCATTCCGTGGTCGATGCCCTGGATCATCAGCAGTTTGCGCATCAACATTGCCCTTGCGCTTGCCGGGGCCATCGTCGGCGAATTTATTGCCTCCAGCCAAGGTGTTGGACGCATGATCATGTATGCGGGGACGATTCTTGACATCAATCTCGTATGGGTTGGCGTGGTGGTGTTGTCGGTGCTCTCTATGGCCATGTATTGGGGCGTCGTGCTGTTGGAAAGAGGGTTGTCCAAAGGGTTCGGCGTTAAATAAAGAGGACCTTGTCAGTCATCCGGAATCAGAAAATGTTCATGAGGGGGAAGTTGGATGAAGAAGAGCAGACTGTTACCGTTATTATTGGGATTGGCTTTGACGGCCAGCTTACTTGCGGGATGCGGAGGAAAAAGCGAGTCCACCGCGGAAGCAGCGGAGGGGAGCACGGAACTCAAAAAAATCGTTATCGCCGAACCCGTTCATTCCACCGGATATCTACCTCTCTATTTGGCTCAACGGGAAGGTTACTTCAAGAAGCGGGGACTGGATGTGGAGGTGATTCAGGCAGCTGGCGGAGCACATGTCACCGCGGTGGTTAGTGGAGATGCATGGGGCGTCATCGGCGGAACGGAGTCCAACGCACTGGCGAACAAGAAGAACTCCGATCCCATCGTGTCAATCGTCAACGTCGTGAACCGAGCCAACGTCTACTTGGTGGCCAAAAAAGGGCTGGCTCCGGCCGGGAATTCAGAGGCGGATTTGAAAGAGTTCTTTAAAGGGAAGAAGATCAATGCCGGACGTCATGGCGGTACTCCCAATTTGCTGATCCGTTATTTGCTCATCTACTTGGGGCTGGATCCAGAGAAAGATGTCACGCTGCTGGAGCCGGCGGATGCCTCCACTGTCGTGACGATGGTGCAGCAAGGAGCGGCGGATATCGGCAATGGCGCGGAGCCGCAAATTAGCGACGGGATTTCTAAGGATGTCTGGGGCGAACCATTTTATAAGTTCCATGACTTCGGCGATTTCTCTTACTCTGTGCTTAGTGTTAAGAAATCGACGATCGAGAAAGATCCGGAAACGGTGCAGTTGTTCACCGACGCAATTATCGAGGCGCTGAAGGCAGTACAAGAGGACAAAGAACTGGCGATGAAAAACATGAAAGCTGAGTTCCCTACGTTATCCGATGATGCGATTCAGGCCTCCCTTGACCGCGCCTATGCGGACAATCTATGGAGCAGGGATGGGTTCATTACGGAAGCCGCTGTGAAACAAGACATGGATGTGCTGATCAAAACCGGGATTTATACGGGCGATTATTCCTATGATCAATTGGTAGATATGCAGTTCGTTAATTCATCCAAGTAAGGAAAGGGAAGGTGAAGCAAAGTGAATTTAGAACAGAAGCTAATGAACAGCCGGACAGCCATCGTGGTGGTCGATGTACAGAATGATTACTGTCACCCGGAGGGGGCTTTAGCTCAAGCGGGGAATGACATAGGTGCCGTAGCCGATATGATGCCCAATTTACATCGCCTGTTGGCAGCAGCCAGAGTGTTTGAGGTGCCAGTGATTTTTATCCAGACCTTTCATGAAGAAGCGACCGATTCCGAAGCTTGGAGGGGACGATCGAACGGACGATCGATGGCGGTATGTCGGAAGGGCAGCTGGGGCGCGGATTTCTACGAAGTTGCGCCCGAGCCGGGTGAGGTCGTCGTGAACAAACACCGTTACAGCGCTTTTGTGAATACTCGACTCGATTCCATCCTGCGGAGCCAGAAGATCGAAACGTTGATCATGACCGGTGTCAGCACCAATGTGTGCGTGGAATCGACGGCTCGGGACGGTTTTATGCTGGACTATCACATCGTGCTGCTTCGCGATGCCTGCGCCTCTTATTCAACCCAGGCTCATGAAATGACGATAAAAAATATTGAAGGATATTTCGGTGAAGTCACGGACACCCGCGAAGTGATTTCCTTGTGGGAACGGGCCGGGAAAACGACCGTGAACCCGATGACGATGACACAAGTGTAAAGCAGGTGCAGGTATGGGCATGAACGGCAAAACCCGTACACTGGTTCAATATATTATTTGTACGGGAGCCTTCTTATCGAACTGTTCCGCCGGCATGTTCAACATCGCGCTGGTGGATATCGCTAGAGATTATCAGATCGGCCTTGCCTCTGCGCAATGGGTGGTTACGGCTTATTTGCTGGTCATTTCCGTCCTCCTGCCGGTGATGGGGAAACTCGGGGATATCCGGGGGCGGCGGTCCGTGCATAATCTGGGTTACCTCGGCTTTGCGTTAGGAGCGCTTGGCTGCGCGCTTGCCCCGTCTCTGGGCTGGCTGATTGCCTTCCGGATCGTACAAGGCGTTGGCGCCTCGATGTATCAGGCGACCAACATGGCGCTGATCGTTTCTCTGTTTCCTCCCGAAAAGAGGGGGAGAGCCCTAGGGATGATCAGCACCTTCGTGGCCGCCGGTTCGATGATTGGCCCCAGTCTCGGAGGGGTGCTGATTCAATGGATCTCTTGGGAGGCGTGCTTCTGGTTGCTGGCCGTCACTGCCTTGGCAGCATGGATCATGGCCCAGCGGTTTATTCCGAAGGATCAGCCGGAGGAGCAAGGGCACATCGATGTAACTGGAGCGCTGTTGTTTGGGATTTCGTTAACCGGCCTGGTCACAGCGATTCATCTAGGCTCGGAATGGGGATGGGGATCCCTGGCTGTGGTCGTGTTGTTGCTCTTGTTTGCGGGTTGTGCCGCTGGATTTGTAATGTGGAGTCTTTCCACCAGCGGCTCCCCCTTCATCGATCTCAAGCTGCTCAGCGATGCTGCGACAAATACCGGGCTATGGATCACCATCGTTACGTATATGGCCGCATTTTCGTCGCAACTTGTATTGCCGGTTTATCTTCGCCACGAGTTAGACGCCCCGCCGGCAATGGCCGGATTGATCATGATGGGGTATCCGCTGGCTTTGATCGTCGCTTCCCCGTTATTCGGCAGTTTATCGGACAAGCACGGTTCCTTGCCGTTGTTGACGGCGGGATTGCTCGCGATGTCGGGAACGTTATTGGCTTTAGGATTTCTTTCCTCCTCCTATCCGATGTTTCTGCTCATTACCTTGATTGTCTTGCTGGGGGCATCCATGGGGATGATCACTTCGCCAAATACGAGCCTGGTGATGGGCCGCGTGGATCCAAGCCACTTGGGGTTAATCAGCAGTTTACTCGCGTTGTCGCGGAACCTGGGCATGATGTTTGGCACAGCGGCAGGCGGAGCCCTCCTGGCCGGCGTAGACGGATATCGGATGGTGTTCGTCCTTTGTCTCGCGTTGGTGTTCGGCTCCTTGGTTCTTCTGCTGTTTACCGTCCGTCAAGCGCGGCATCGTCGCCACCATGAAGAGACGGTATCGCCATCTTAGAAAAGCTAAGCCATTGCCTGGACGTTATCGTCCGGGCAATGGCTTTTTGGTGTGATTTGGGCGCGATCCGTTTATAAGGTGACTCCCGTTTTGAAAATTGCCAGTTCGCGGACCTCGTTCTGCTCGTTCCGAGTCGGTTGACCGCTGGCTACTGCAATGACGTATTGAATAAACTGCTCCAGCACTTCTTCCATCGGCGTATCCAACAAGATGCCGGCGTTGAAGTCCATCCAGTGCTTCTTCTTGGCGAACAGCTCGTTGTTCGTAGCCACCTTGACGGTGGGAACGAAGCTGCCAAACGGTGTCCCGCGGCCAGTCGTAAAGAGAACGAGCTGGCAGTCGGCGGCGGCGAGCGCAGAGGAGGCAACCAGGTCGTTCCCTGGTGCCTGCAGCAGGCTGAGGCCTTTCTTGCGCAGCTTCTCACCGTATTTCAGGACGTCGACCACCGGGGCGGTCCCGGCCTTTTGCGTGCAGCCCAGCGATTTGTCCTCCAGTGTACTGATTCCGCCGGCCTTATTGCCGGGCGAGGGGTTTTCGTAGACCGGTTCACCGTAGGATAAGAAATATTGCTTAAAATCGTTGATAAGTGCAACAATTTGCTCGAACACCTCTGGACTTTCCGCGCGGGCCATCAGCATCTGTTCAGCTCCAAACATTTCGGGGACCTCGGTTAGAATTGTAGAGCCGCCCTGGGAGATGAGAAAATCGGAAAAAGCGCCAAGCAGCGGGTTGGCCGTAATGCCGGAGAAGCCGTCCGATCCGCCGCACTTGAGCCCAACGTTCAGCTCGCTGAGCGGCACAGGCTCTCTGCGATCGTTGCGCGCCGCTTCAACCAGCTCCTCCAGCAGTGCCAGACCGGCCTCCAGCTCATCCTCGACCTCCTGGGCCACCAGAAATTTGACGCGTTGCTCATCGTAATGGCCCAGCCGCTCCCGGAACTCGGAAATGACGTTATTTTCGCAGCCTAGACCAAAGACGAGAACGCCGCCTGCATTGGGGTGAAGCACGGCATCAGCGAGAATGCTGCGCGTCATGAGATGGTCTTCCCCAAGCTGCGAGCAGCCATAGGGGTGACTCAGCACGGTAATGTTATCGAAGGGACCAAGATCCGGGTGCTCCGCTTTAAAGGCGCGGATCATTTGCTCCGCGATTCCGTTCACGCAGCCGACCGTGGGCACGATGTACAGATCGTTGCGTATGCCGGTTTTTCCATTGGCCCGCCGGTATCCTTGAAAGGTCAAGGAACGCTTCGGATAAATGACGGGGTGCAGGTTCGGTTGATACGTGTATTGCTCCTCGCCGGCGAGGTTGGTTCTGATGTTATGCGTATGCACCCACTCGCCAGGAGCGATCGCGGTGACCGCATGGCCAATTGGGTAGCCGTATTTTGTAACGGACGAACCGGCGGGGATGGCGGTGAGTGCGATTTTATGGCCTTGAGGAATGTCCTGCAATGCACGAACAGACTCTTCGTTAACCTGGAGCTCTTCACCGGCTGTGATTGGCCGTAACGCTACCGCTACATTGTCACGCGGGTTCATTTTCATTAATCGTCGCATAAGCTGCCGCCTCCCAACCATTGTAATGTCGCTCGGGCGCCAAAAGCGTCCAGCTTCCGCACATATTGCTCCAGGGTTCTCGCCAGTTCGGGAACGCTGGATAAATCCTGCCCCCACAGCTTCGTTTCCCGTAACAGGACCGGGATCGCTTCAACGGGTTGTGACCAAGCTTGATCAAAAAGGGTCAGCACCTCCGGACTGTCCTTTCGCGCAAGCCGATCCCCCCGATAACCAACCAGCAAGGCGGCGAAGGCCAGCGTGATTCGCTTTGGCAGCTCGCCCCGTTCCCGCTGGTAGCGCAGGAGCACAGGCAGCAGCCGGGTTTGGAACTTGGCGATGCTGTTTAGCGAAATCGAAGCCAGCTCGTGGCGGATAAACGGGTTCATGAAGCGCTCGCGAACAGCCTCGGCATAAGACAGCAGTCCGGCTCTAGGCAGATCAAGCATCGGAACGATCTCCTGCTCCATCAGTTCCTTGACGAACACAGAGAGATCCTCGTCGTTCATCACATCTTCGACCGTTGTTAGCCCGGCAAGCAAGCCCAACGCGGCCATGGCCGTGTGGGGGCCGTTTAACAGATGAACCTTCTGCTCGCGGTACGGACGCAGGTCTTCGGTAAAGATGACGTTTAACCCCGCTTCGGTTAATGGCAGCCGTTCAGGCAGCCAGGCTGGGCCTTCAATCACCCACAGCAGGTAAGGCTCGGCGGTTACCATCAAATGGTCTTGATAACCGAGCTCTTGCGCCAGTTGCTCTGCTTGCTGCTGCGGATATCCGGGAACGATCCGGTCTACGAGGCTGCAGCAAAAGGTGTTCTCCTGTTCAAGCCATTGGATGAACCCATCGCCAAGATCCCATTCAGCGGCGTAGCGCAGGACGATCTCGCGCAGCTTCTCGCCATTGCGGTCAATCAGCTCGCAGGGGATGATCGTAAATCCTGCTTTGCCCAGCTGATAGCGACGGTAGAGGAGGGCGGTCAGCTTACCGGGAAAGCTCTGCTGCGGTGCGTCCGTGAGACGATCCTCCGGCTTGTAGGCGATGCCGGCCTCGGTCGTGTTCGAGGTGATGAATTCCAGTGAATCTTGCTCCGCCAAGGCGAGAAATTGTTCGTACTCGGTGTACGGACTGATCAATCGGCTGACAGAGTGAATGATCTCATGTTCATTGATGACTTGCTGGTCGGCGATCCCGTTAATGAGTACCGTGTAAAGATGATCCTGCTTCGCATAATGCTCAGATACCGGGCTGCCCTGCGGCTTAATCATCACGATGTTACCTTGAAACCGGCCTTGCTTGTTCATCTGCTGCACCTGCCAGGCAGTAAAGGCACGCAGGAAGTTTCCTTCGCCGAACTGGATCATCCGTTCCGGGTAGGCAGGCAAATCGGGAAATAAGGTTCGGGATAAGAGCGGATATTGCGGGGTGTCCATATTTTTCGCCTCCTTGGTATAGATGCTGAGGAGATAAAGAGATACCACACTTGTTTGCACACGTGAACATTAAGGAGTAGGGTGAGTTGCCTGGCTTGCCGAACAGGGCCAGGACTAACCCAATAAGCTTGCTAATTGCGGGTCGAAGTCGACCCTATAATGTAATGACTAACAGTCAGTAAGCATGATTCACTGTTCCAGTTTAGATCAGGAGATCTTGGCCACAGACTGTCGAATCACCAATGTCGTTGGGACGAACAAGGTCTCGCTGGATGGTTCAGTTGGTTGCTCCTGATCCGATGCCC
Source organism: Paenibacillus barengoltzii NBRC 101215 (assembly GCF_004000745.1). Classification (GTDB taxonomy): domain Bacteria; phylum Bacillota; class Bacilli; order Paenibacillales; family Paenibacillaceae; genus Fontibacillus; species Fontibacillus barengoltzii. Next base: position 6,643 of record NZ_BILV01000030.1, on the reverse strand, counting down.
CTGGACCTGCAGGCTGCATTAGCTCGATCAGCTTGCGGGTTCCCAGTTCGCTGATATCGGCGACCGGCTTACGGATAGTCGTCAAGGCGGGGTTGGTGTATCCAGCGAACACAATATCGTCGAACCCGATCAGCGACACCTGATTCGGCACGTTCACCCCCCGGGCGAAGCAGGCGTTCATCGCCCCGATCGCCATATCGTCGTTCGCGCAAAATACCAACGTTGGCGGCTCCTTCAGATCCAGCAGCACGTTCATCATCAGGTACCCACTATCGATGCTGTAATCGCCGGCAACTTGATATTCAGCAGGGAGGGCAAGACCGTGGGCGAGCAAGCTTTCCAGGAAGCCTTGCTTCCGTTCTGTCGCAGACCGAAAGCCTGCTTTGCCTTCCATGATGGCCAGCCGCCGGTGGCCTTGATCGATTGCATAGTTGATCGCCTCCCGCACACCTTCCCGGTCATTGGCAACAACGTTCACGATGCCGGGATCATCCAGATAGCGGTTTAAGACAACAAGCGGGATGCCCGCCTGCTTCACATGGTAAATAAACGCATTGTCGGCGTCACTTTGGCTCATGACCAGGATGCCGTCGAAGCGGTGCGGCGAAATGCCTTCCAAATGACGGATGCCGTCAATCCCGTGCACAGTAAGACTGTAGTTTTCATCCAGCGCATGATGAATGCCCTTGATCGCATCTACGAGGAAGCTGGCGGACGTTCCTTGATCGATGCTGGAGAAGAACAATCCGATCGTGTACGTCCTTTTCATCACCAGACTTTTGGCGCTGACATTCGGAACATAATTCATCTCGGCGGCGATTTTTTCAATTTTCGCCCGCGTCTCCGGCTTAATCAGCGGGCTTCCGTTTAATGCACGGGATACCGTGGTGTGGGATACACCAGCCACGCGGGCAATGTCTTTAATCGTAATCATAGATCCTCAACTTCCGCAGGAATTCACATTGTTTTTCACGTTTTCATTCTATTCCCCAATATCTAAAAAAGTCAAGAAAAACAAGCAATGCACACGTGAAAATAAAATTTGCTCCAAATTGATTGTAAGCGCTATAATTATCGGTAAATTGTAACAGAGAGGATGAACGGATATGCACGTGAAGGAGCAGCGATCAAAGCTATGGGAGACGCTTGGGGAGTTGCCTTCCTTTGGAAGGCCGGTTTCCGCCCGGTTATTAAAGCGGGAGGAGTTTGACGGCTACGTGCTGGAGACTCTGCTGCTGGATTTAAACGGGCTGGAGGCGGTACCGGCCTTTTTCGCTAAGCCGCAGGAGGAGGAAGGTCCTTACCCGCTGGTTGTGTTTAATCACTCCCACGGCGGAAATTATGGGAACGGTCGCCAGGAGTTGATTCGCAGCAGCGGTTATCTACAAGAGCCGTCTTTTGCCAAAGTGCTGACCGGCTTAGGTTGTGCGGTATGCAGCATCGATATGTGGGGCTTCCATGAACGCAGCGGCAGGAGTGAAGGCGAGCTGGTTAAAGAAATGCTGTGGACCGGACGATCGTTATGGGGCATGATGATTTACGATAATTACCGGCTGATCGATTATCTGTGCACCCGGGAGGACGTTGATTCGACGCGTATCGGGACGATCGGTATGTCTATGGGAGGGCTGATGGCGTGGTGGCTGGCGGCGCTTGATGAACGGGTAAGCGTCGTCATTGACCTTTGCGGACAGGTTGATGCAGAAACGTTGATTGCGCGGCGCGGTCTGGAACATCACGGGTTTTATTACTATGTACCTGGGCTGCTGAAGCGTTTTACGACCCTCGATATTCAAAAGCTCATCGTTCCCCGCCCCCGCCTCAGCTTGGTTGGCCGCAACGACCGGTTATGCCCGTTTGAAGGGGTGCAGCGGCTTGATCAAGGCTTACGTGAAGCCTACGCCGCCGCCGGGAAGGCAAACCATTGGCAAACCGTTATCACCGGCGGCGGCCATATGGAGTCCGCGGAAATGCGTGCGGCGTGGCCGGAATTCATCGCTCAGTATTTGCTGCATTCCGCACCATAGGAAGAGTCGCGCTCGGAGCAGTCATCAGCCTACGACCATCAGCTGCTTTCCCGTCCGCGAAGCTCCTCCGACGGCAGCCGGCCGAACTCACGCTTGTACAGCCGAGCGAAATAAACCGGCTCCAGGCCGACATACGCCGCAGCTTGGCGAATCGTCATGTCGGGATGATCAAGGAGCAGATGCCGGGCTGTTTTTAGCCGTATCTGATGAAGGTATTGCAGCGGTGTTAACCCCATCGCTTGCCGGAAGAGCCGGGTCAGTTGCTTTTGTGAGTAGCCGACGTGACCTGCCAGTCCGGCGATGGTAATCGGCCGATTTAAGTGGTCATGCAGAAAGCGAACCGCAACATCCACAACCGATGCTCGGTAGGAGGCGGGGGGAGCAGCGGGCGGCACCCATGGGACGGCTGAATCCGACTTTAGGCTCGTTTGTCCCGATGTATCCTTGAGGATGGCTAGAAATAACGAGTACAATAACTCGGTCGTTCGCCAAGGGTCATGTTCGTTACCGGACAGCTGCCAGATGGCAAGCAGGCGATCCGTAAATAATGAAATGTCTGAGAGCTGCAGTAACCGCGGGGCATCCCCAAAGCCCCATCGGTTTAGCACCTCGCCAAAGTTTTCCAGCAACGTGACATACCCGACAAACCAAGGCCCCTCCCCGTAGGGCATATATTCATGAGCACAGCCGGCGGGGATGTAGAGCAATTGGCCGGGGCGCAGAATGTCCCATTTGTTCTTGTTAACGTAAAGCCGGCGAAACTGCCCTGTACCAGAGATCGTTAAGAACAGCTGATGTGCCGAATATCCCTTCATTCTGGTGAGCGGCGGCTGAATTTCCGTACCCACCGTATAAACGGATAGCGGCAGAAGCTCGTTGTGTAAGGGGGTTAAATTACTTCTGAGCGGAAGCAGGTCCATGGGGAGTTCCTCCATTTTGTCCATTTTGTCTGGTGGTTTGTCCGATTTGTGGCTTCCGCCCGATTATATCTCAACCCTATAATGAGAGCAAATCGTTTGGGGAGTGTGAAATAGGTGGAATTGAACCGTGAATGGGAAAATTTATCGTGTCTGCACATCGGCCGGCTGCCGGCCCGCGCCTCCTATATTCCGTATGAGAGCGCCATGACAGCCCGAACGGGAAAACGCGGACGCTCACCGCATGTTCAAACATTAAACGGAAACTGGAAATTCCGCTATTATCGCAGCGTTCGCGAAGTAGACAGTCATTTCTATGAGACGGAAACGGATGTGAGCGGTTGGGACGATCTAATCGTGCCTTCTTGCTGGCAAACGAATGGGTATGACCAACTGCATTATACGAACGTCAACTATCCGATTCCCTACGATCCGCCGTTTGTGCCGGATGACAATCCTGCGGGAACTTATGTAAGGGATTTCAATCTACCCGAAGCATGGACGAAGAAGCAGACGCGGATCGTATTTGAAGGTGTGAACGCCTGCTTTTACCTGTGGGTGAACGGCCGTTTTGTGGGTTACAGCCAAGGCAGCCGAATTCCGGCGGAGTTTGATCTTACGCCGTTTGTCGCGGCAGGACGCAACCGTCTCGCCGTGCTGGTGTTGAAATGGTGCGACGGTACCTATTTGGAGGACCAGGATGTCTGGCGCTTCTCAGGGATTTATCGCGACGTTTATTTGCTGTCCCGGGATAATACGCACATCCGTGATGTGTTTAATCAACCGCTGTTATCGGACGATCTATCCGAAGGCAAGCTGCGGTCGGAGATTGAAACGACGGGGAGCCTGACGATTCAAGCGGAGTTGCGAGATCCTGCGGGCAAGCTGATTGGACAAAAGGAGGCGCAAATCGACGGCAAAGGAGCAATGGAGCTGGACGTGCCGCAGCCTCAATTGTGGAACGCTGAGCAACCCCGGTTGTATGAGCTGATTCTGACCGCGGGCCAAGAAGTGCTGCGTTTTCGGGTTGGCTTCAAAAAGGTGGAGATCACAGATGGCATCTTCCGCATCAACGGCCGCGCTGTGAAGCTGAAGGGAGTGAACCGCCACGATTCCCATCCGGAGCTGGGGCAGACCATTCCGGTGAACCATATGATTGCAGACCTGAAGCTCATGAAGCGGCATAACATTAACACAATCCGGACCTCGCATTATCCGAATGACCCGAAGTTTCTTGATCTATGTGATGAATTCGGGTTTTACATCATTGATGAAGCGGATCTGGAGTGCCATGGTGTGACCAGAACCGGTGAGCTCGAAGCAGGAGCTTTCCATAAGTTGTCGAACAATCCGGATTGGAAAGAAGCGTTCGTGGAACGGGCGGTTCGCATGGTCGAGCGGGACAAAAACCACGCCTCCGTCATCATCTGGTCCATGGGCAATGAATCCGGATACGGGGATAACCATATCGCCATGGCGGAATGGACAAAAGCGCGGGACGCCTCACGTTTAGTTCATTACGAAGGAGCGGATCCTCGGTATTACAGCAATTCGGACACGTCCTGCCTGGATTTGGACAGCCGCATGTACCCTTCAGTGAAGGAGATCGAGCGGTATGCCCTCGATGAGAACAGCACCAAACCGCTATTCCTTTGCGAATATAGCCATGCGATGGGTAACGGACCAGGCGATTTGCAGGATTACTGGAACGTAATTTATCGCTATCCGAAGCTGATGGGCGGTTGTGTCTGGGAATGGTGCGATCACGGGATTGCTGCGGAGACGCCGGATGGGCAACGTTATTATGCGTACGGCGGCGATTTCGGCGATCAGCCAAACGACGGGAATTTCTGCATCGACGGCCTGGTTTTCCCAGATCGTCGGCCACATACCGGTCTGCTGGAATTAAAGCAAGTCATTGCACCGGTGCTGATCGAGGCAGAGGATGTCGCTCAAGGCCGCTTCCGCGTACTGAACCGTTATGATTTCAGCAACCTGTCACACCTGGCGGTCAGCTGGAAGCTGGAGCAGGAAGGAGACGTGCTGCAGCAAGGGCGGTCAGGCTTGCTAACCGCTGCACCAGGTGAGACCGAGATCATCTCTCTTCCCTATGATCTGACGGTGGCACAGGAGGAGGGGACGGGGCCGCTCACCTTAACCTGCTCGGTCCGGCAACAGCTGGACACACCATGGGCGGAGGAAGGATACGAAATCGCCTTCTATCAATTTGAATTGCCGGGTGCGACTTCAGCGTTGGCCCACGAGAAGCTGCAAAGCGAGGAATACGCCGGCTTTATGACGATAGATGAACAAGACGGCATGCTTACGGTACGTGGGTTTGATTTCGAGCACGTCTTTGATCTGAAAAAAGGGATGCCGCAACAGGTATCGAAGCACGGTGTGCCGTTGCTTGCGAGTCTGGCTCGGTTTAACATCTGGCGGGCTCCGATGGATAACGATATGAACATCCGCAAGGAATGGGAAGCGGCGGGTCTTGATCATGCTGCAATGAAGGTATATCGGAGTCACTGGGAGCAAAAGCCGGACGCTTCGGTCGAAATCCACGTTGACTTCTCGCTCGCCAGTTATATCTTCGAACCGTTCGTACGCGGTAATGCTGTATGGGCAGTTGGGGTCTCGGGCGAGATTCAGCTGAAGGTTCACGCCGAAGTACGCGAGAATCTTCCGTTCTTACCGCGCTTTGGCCTCGAGCTGACGATGCCGAAGGGGACCGAAGAGATTGAATATTATGGCTACGGTCCGCATGAGAGCTACATCGACAAACGGGCAAGCGTACGCAAAGGCAAATACTTGCTGTCGGTGGACGATATGTTCGAGAACTATGTGATGCCGCAGGAAACGGGTTCCCGCTACGGTACGGAATGGGCGATCGCCTCCACCGTTCAGGGCATGGGATTAAAGTTCACGGCAGCCCAACCGTTCTCGTTCCAGGCGTTGCACTACACCGCCGAGGACCTGACGGCAGCGCAGCATACGTATGAACTCAAGCGCCGCCCCGAAACGATTGTCACGCTCGATTACCAAATGAGCGGCACCGGCTCCGGCTCCTGTGGCCCGCAGCTCGCAGAGCCTTACCGTTTTACCGAGAAGTCGTTCGATTTTGAGCTAACCATCCAGCCGATATTTAAGGATGAAGAATAGAGATAGCGTATAGTTGGTGTAAATAACCGTTCCCTGGCTAAAGCAGCTGGGTGAGCGGTTATTTCTTGCTGCGGGGGAGGAGGAAGAGGTGGTCTATCCGATCCCCCCTTTTGAAGGATTATCCCGTTGCATCAGGTGGTGAATAAAGAGAAGGAGTAACCTACGTAAAATTAAAAAAGAAAAAGCAAAGAAGAGTAAGATACCCCAAAGTTAAAGTTTAAAAGGAGTAGATATATAGAAAAGGAGTAGACATAGATATTGATATTTTTTGGATATGAAAATATGGATCTAAAAGTAGATTTCGATATAGATCATAATATATATGAATAATGTATATTAAAGTAAATATTTAGAAATGATTAATCAGATATAGATTCGAGTGCAAATCTGCATGCTGAATTACGGATTCTCCCGATGCCTGTTGCGTCGAGAGATTAAGTTGCAAGATGGATTAAGCTGCGGTTGCAATGGACGGATGGTTCCGATGATGTGCGATTAACTGGTCGTAAGAGATCGCAGGAATGGACAAGCACATTT
>NZ_BILV01000029.1 GCF_004000745.1 Paenibacillus barengoltzii NBRC 101215 | reverse complement strand
GTCAGCCGAATCAGCTTGGTTTTGTAGACTTCTGCTCGGCCAAATGGGTCTGTTCGAACTGATGACCTGCGAACATCACTAGCCTAACGCGTCTTTCGGACTTCCTGAAGATCACTCAGACTTCACTGATGGAACGGGATAATCCTGCAAAAGTGGTGTAGCGGGTCATCAATAGCGGCTTGGTTCGGTAGGGCATCGAGCATCTGAGCAAGCTGAACTTGCTAATTCGGCCCCTGTTTTCCCCTGTTTCTCCCGGTCCTTGGCCCATGTTACAATAAAGGAAGAGGAGAGACTACGAGATTTTGGGGGAAGCCATGGAAATTCAGGTGGTTACTGAACTTTTACTGAGCAAGCCGACGCTGCGTTACCGGATCGCTCGCCGTATCCGGAACGCTTACCGATACGATACCGCCTTTTGGCGATTCGCCATTGCCGGCCCCTGGGGGGCCGGCATGTTCGCGTTTGGCCTACTGGCGCTCGGGATGCCGACCGGGCTGGGGAGTCCGGTCGATCTGCTGCTGTTCCTGCTCGCAGGAACGCTGGGCCTGTACCTGACCGCCCACATCACCGCGCTGCTGCTGGCTTTGATCGGCCTGCCGATCCCCCGCCTGTTTACAGGGGCGGTCTTGTTTGATTTTGCCGCGAGCTTCGTTATTTTCTACTCTAACGAAGTTGCGCTGCCCGCGGCGTTGGTCATCGCCGCGGTGATCAGCCTGGCGGGCATCTCCGCCGGGCTGTTGGCAGGAACGCTCGCCAGCCGGAGGCTGCGGCGGCGCCATAAAGCCGCAGCTGCCCTCATGGCGGCGCTGCTGGCGGCCATCGCCGCGATCTGGCCGTTCGCGGCGAGTCCCGGGAGCGGCTCCGCCGTGCCGGCCTATCAAGGCGTGCAAAGCGCCGGGATCTGGGAAGCCGGCGAAGCCGATGGTGACAAGGCGCGCGACGTCGCAAGCAGCGACGCCGCCGCCAGTTCAGCGACCGTGCCAAGCTTGGCCGAGCTGCTAGACAGCCCCGCTGAACCCGGGCCTTATGAGGTGTCGACCTTCACCTACGGCAGCGGGAACGACGCTTGGCAGCCCGAATACGGAGAAGCGGTCGACATCACCTCCGGAACGGTGGATGCCTCCGTCTACATTAAGAAGTGGTCCGTCTACCGGACCGCCTATTGGGGATTTAATCAGCGAGCACTTCCGCTGAACGGGAGAGTCTGGATGCCTGTCGCAGCAGAGGAACAGGACCACACCAACCTAGGGAACAGCGCTGCCGATAGCCAAACTCGGTACCCGCTCGTGCTGATCGTTCACGGGAATCACCTCATGGAGGATTTCTCCGATGACGGATACGCTTATCTGGGAGAATTGTTGGCCAGCCGAGGGTTTATCGTCGTATCCGTCGATGAGAACTTCTTGAATTACTCCGTATGGACGGGGATTCCCGATAACGATATGAAGGTTCGAGCCTGGATTTTGCTGAAGCATTTGCAGCAGATTGGTGTTTTTGCCGACGAACCTGGTAACCCGTTATACCACAAAATCGACTTCACCCGCATCGGACTGGCGGGCCATTCCCGGGGCGGGCAAGCGGTGGCGATGGCTGCGGATTACAAAGATTGGTTCGCGGACGACGCGGAACTGATATCGAGCTTAGAGGACGTCCAGATTCAAGCGGTGGCAGCGATCGCCCCCACGGACAAAAAGGTAGACGGAAAATACACCCAGCTTAAGGATGTCAGCTATTTGACATTGCAAGGCGCGCGGGATGGCGATGTCAGCGACTTTGACGGCGACCGGCAGTACATGCGTACGAGTTTTTCACCGGGAACGAATCGGTTCAAAGCTTCGCTGTACATCGGGGACGCCAACCATAGCCAGTTCAACAGTAGCTGGGGCGGTCGGGACGTCAGTTATCCGAAGGGCATTCTGCTCAGCCGAAACGGGATGCTGTCTCCTTCCGAACAGCGGAGCATCGCGAAGGTGTACATCTCGGCTTTCTTCGAGGAAACGCTGCACGGTACGGCAACGGGGAGTAACGCTTCCGGCCCCGCTTCGGCTACAACTACCGATTCAGGACCCAGCCGCTATCTTCCGCTGCTGCAGGATTACCGCACTGGATTAGCCTGGCTCCCGGACACGGTGTATTACAATCGTTTCGAGAGCAGCACGTTTACTGCTTGGGCCCGCTACGATGAAGATTTCAACCGGTTAAGTCTTCCCGGGGGCGGGAAAGCATCGGGGAGCAACCTCACCTGGAAGGAAGAAGAGGCGAAGAACCGGCAAAACGGCACCAAGCCGTCCCGGGGAATCGTGCTGGAGCGTAAGTCTAGCAGCAACGCCCCGTCCGCTTATACGTTAAGCTGGGAACAAGGTGCTCCCCTTCCAACTGGCGGCCCGCCGAAGGAGCTCGCCTTTTCACTCACCGACCGCAGCTTCGAGCTGGAGGATGAGCAAACCCCGGATGCCGCTCTAGCTTCGGGTTCCGTCAAGGTTGAGGTGGAGCTGACCGACGGCAACGACACCTCTGTCCGCCTGCCGCTCAAGAGGTTTATGGAGATCGAGCCGCTGCCTGTCACTTCATTTACGATCCATCCCTGGCTGGAGCGCCACCTGTCAGGCGGCAAATACAAGCATCCAACCGAAGCGGTCTACCAGACATATCGTCTCGACCTAGCAGACTTTGCGGCTACCAACCCCAGCTTCGATCCAAACACGGGGATCCAGCGCCTGACCTTCTATCTGAACGGCGGCGCTGCCAAGCTGATGCTGGATGACATCGGAGTCTACTGATACGCAAAAAAAAAAACGCTTATTCCCCACGCTGCGCAAATGCCAACGTGCTTGGGAATAAGCGTTATATTTTTTATCAGGATTCGGTTTCCTTGGGGACCAGCTTATAGATCTCTCCGCTTTCCATCGCGTCGATCAGACGGTCCAGCCATTCGTAATATTTCACAGATTCTTTCATCTTACGGATGTCTTCTTCCAATACGTTGCGAAGCGGCTCGTCCTCCTCCACCGCCATCACCTTCGTTAATTCATCAATGGACCGACGCAGCACCAGGATATTGCTCTCCACCGCTTTTCTCCATTTAATCGCGAAGAAGTCCGTAAACGTCTGGTACCAGTCATATTCCACTTCATATAAGTCCTTGCGGGAGCCTTTCTCCCACACTTTATTGACCATTTTGAGATCCAGCAACGTGCGGACGCCCGTACTCATGCTGGTTTTGCTCATTTTCATTTCCTTGCCCATCTCGTCCAAAGTCATCGGCTTGTCGGCAAAGAACAGCAGCCCGTACAAGTGCCCTGTAGACAAAGAGATCCCGTACAAGTCCATGTTTCGGCCGATCGCCTCAATTACGCGTTTGCGTACCTTCATTAATAAAGCCTGTTGCTCATCGGTGAGCTGGTCCAAGCTCATGCTTGCAACCTCCTATTCATATGCAAAAACAACCTCCGCTGTAACGCATCGCCCGCACAGCTTAAGCTCTTTGCGGCTCAACGCTTATTCTATCTTAAGAAAGTCAACCCCAAAAGTAAAGAAGCAGCTTAGGGAGCATTTGGGAGGATATCGGAGTTATCTGTTGATTCGTTATGTTCAGTTTTTTCTGTACGTTCCTTACGTGCGGTTTTCATCTTTGCGTAATTTTCATTCCATTTGTTACACTTACCTCACGGATTGATGCGATATTGCCTCGCTGGGCATTTTTCTAAGCGAAGCCGAGATCGAAGGGGGAACTTCAAGCTATAGAAAAGGAGTGAATCTATGAATCAACCAATATTACAAGTCCGAGATGTTAGCAAGTTATTTGGTCCCCACGCTGAGCAGGCCATTCCATTGCTGAAGCAGGGCTATACCAAAGAACGTCTGCTCAAGGAAAAAGGCGTAACTGTCGGCGTTGGCCAAGTCAGCTTGGACATCCATGAAGGTGAAATTTTCGTCATTATGGGTTTGTCGGGGAGCGGTAAATCGACACTGGTTCGGATGTTGAATCGTTTGATCGAACCTACTGCGGGGGAAATTCTGCTGCATGGACGGGATCTCCGCAAAATGAACAAAGCTGAACTGCGCGAAGTACGGCGTAAATCGATCAGCATGGTGTTCCAGAAGTTTGCTTTATTCCCGCATCGCACGGTCCTGCAAAATGTGGAATACGGACTGGAAATTCAGAAAGTTGCCAAAAAAGAACGCCGCGACAAAGCGATGCAGGCCCTCGAGCTCGTCGGCTTACAAGGCTGGGAACAGAAGATGCCGGATCAGCTGAGCGGCGGTATGCAGCAGCGGGTTGGCCTGGCCCGGGCGTTGGCCAATAACCCGGAAATCCTGTTGATGGACGAAGCGTTCAGTGCGCTCGACCCGCTCATTCGTCGTGACATGCAAGATGAGCTGCTTGAGCTGCAGGAGAAGATGAAGAAGACGATCGTCTTCATTACGCATGATTTGGATGAGGCCCTGCGTCTTGGTGACCGGATCGCCCTGATGAAGGATGGCGCGCTCGTCCAAATTGGCACGCCGGAAGAAATGCTGATGAACCCGGCTAACCGATATGTGGAACGTTTCATTGAGGACGTCGACCTGTCCAAGGTGCTGACCGCAGCCCGCGTCATGCGTCGACCGGAAACCGTTACGTTGGATAAAGGGCCCCGCGTCGCGCTTGAACTGATGCGTGAACGAGGCATCTCCAACCTGTTCGTCATCGGCCGGGGCAAACGCCTGCTCGGCGTCATTACAGCCGAAGACGCCTCCCGTGCTGCTAAGTCCGGGATTGGCCTGGAAGAAATTCTGATTTCAGACGCCCCTCGCGTGGCTCCGGATACCGTGCTAAGTGACCTATTTGAAGTTACAAGCTCTTCCAAGGTACCGCTGGCCGTCGTTGACGAACAGGATCGTTTGCTTGGCGTTATCGTACGCGGTGCCGTGCTGGGTGCCCTCGCCGGAGAACATCATGAACTGAAGGAGGAGGTGAGCCCAGATGGAATTCATCCCGAAATTGCCGCTGGCCGAATGGATTGAATCGCTGGTGGATGCCATGGAGCGGACGCTTGGAGGATTTTTCGACGGATTGTCCACAACGATTGAAACGATCGTTAACTTTTTCGCCGGATTGTTCCTGCTGCCGCATCCGCTGCTGTTTATTGCTATCGTTGGAATCATCGCTTATTTCATCGGAAAATGGCAGTTGGCCTTGTTCACCGTGATCGGGTTCCTGCTAATCGACAACCTTGGCTATTGGACCGAGACCATGAACACCTTAGGCCTGGTGATCACTTCCGGCTTGATCTCGATTCTGTTTGGCATTCCGATCGGGATCTGGTGCGCCTATAGCAAAATGGTCCATCGGATCATCTCACCGTTGTTGGATTTTATGCAGACGATGCCGGCGTTCGTTTATCTGCTGCCAGCGGTAACCTTCTTTAGCCTCGGGGTTGTCCCTGGGGTTATCGCCTCGGTAATCTTCGCGATCCCGCCGACGATTCGGCTTACCTATCTTGGAATCAAGCAAGTGAACGGCGAGTTGACAGAAGCGGCGAATGCCTTTGGATCCACGGCTTGGCAGAAGCTGTTTAAGGTCGAGTTGCCGCTCGCTATGCCCACGTTGATGGCCGGAGTGAACCAGACGATCATGTTGTCGTTGTCGATGGTCGTCATCGCCTCCATGATCGGGGCGCAAGGCATTGGGGCCACCGTTTATCGGGCGGTTACCCAGCTTAAGATCGGGCAAGGCTTTGAAGCCGGGTTGGCCGTGGTTGTCCTGGCCATCGTGCTCGACCGTTTTACGCAAAACCTGTTTAAATCCAAAACACAAAGGGGAGATTGAGATGAAAATGAAGAAGACAAGGAAGTTCATGGTACTGGCAGGATTAGTGGGCATGTTGGCGCTGTCTGCCTGCGGGCAAGCGAACAATACCACAGCCGGCAGTGCGAACAACACACCGGAGGCTTCGGCAAATGGTGGAGGAAATGCCGCTGCCGTCGGTGAGTCTGTCAACTACGAAATCATCGGGATTGACCCTGGTGCCGGAATTATGAAGGCGACAAGCCAAGCGATTGAAATTTACGGCCTTGATGGCTGGAAGCTGATTGAAGGCTCCGGCGCTGCCATGACAGCGATGCTGGACAAAGCGGTAAAATCCGAAAAACCAATCATCGTTACCGGCTGGACCCCTCACTGGATGTTCGCCAAATACGATCTGAAATATTTGGAGGATCCGCAGAAGGTCTACGGGGAAGCTGAAGAAATTCACACGCTGGCACGGAAAGGTTTGAAGGAAGACCATCCGACTGCCTATGAGTTCCTCGATCGCTTCGAGTGGACTTCCGATGAAATGGGCGAGATCATGACGGCGATCCAAGAAGGTCAGGATCCGGCGGAAGCGGCCAAAGCCTGGGCAGACAGCCATGCCGACCGCGTGGATAGCTGGACCGAAGGATTGACACCGGTGGACGGCGACAAATTCAAGTTGAGTTACGTCGCTTGGGATTCGGAAATCGCCAGCACCAACCTGCTCGAGTATGTCCTCGAAACCAAGCTGGGTTATGACGTCGAGTCCCTCCAAGTCGAGGCAGGTCCAATGTGGACTGGTGTCGCCAGCGGTGACGTTGATGCAACTGCAGCCGCTTGGCTCCCGCTCACCCATGCGGATTATTGGGATAAATACGGCGAACAAGTCGAGGATCTCGGCGCGAACATGACCGGCGTCAAAACCGGCCTGGTCGTTCCAACCTACATGGACATCAACTCGATCGAAGACTTGAAGTAATGGTTCTTCTATTTGGTGCTCATGCCTGCGATTTCGCTGCCTATAGCTCAACTAAGGTCATCTGGTTCCGTTACATCTATATTTACCCTGATAGGAATAGAAATAAGGTCTCCTCGTTCCGTTAGTTTTCTATAACGGAAGAAGCCACCCCTGGTACGGGGTGGCTTCTTCATATCTATATCAATTAAAGAAGAGGGAGTATCTAAAGAATAGCACCCGTATCTTAAAGGAACATTACAGAAACCTGAAGATCAGCTTAAAATTCATTATCAATTGAAGTCCGTTTACCGATATAATTCCCAGGAGGTGACAAAATGGATATTGCAGCATTGTCTACGGCCATGAGCCAAAGCGCGCTTTCCCAAGCCGTAAGCATCCGTGTGTTAAGTATGGCTAAGGACCAGGCTGAAATTCAAGGTCAAAATCTCGTACAAATGATGTCACAAAGCCAGCATCCGACGCTTGGCAAGCACTTAGATCTGAAAGTATAACGTATTAACGGTTCCATAAGCCTTGTTTGCCCAGGGCAGGAATCGGCTCTCTGAGCCGGCGTAATTCCGTTAGTTCCCAAGCGTATCGTCCCAGCGCATAATCGCCAAATCGGTATTCTTGCCCTGCGGCTTCCAAGCGTCGCTCCCCTGCCTCCAACCATGCGGTTCGCCCGTCGTTTTGCACGACAGGGAGGCAGTCATTCAACTGACAAACCGCTACGATTGCACCCATCGGCAATTGATCAACAGATCGATATCCGTGCTCCGCTAAGAGAGATCGAATCGGCTCTGTCTCACAAGCCTCCCGATCCACTTGCTTGCCAGCGTGGATGCCAAGCTCCCCGCGGTAATTCGTTCTCCAGCTTCTCGTTTCCAACCGTTTAGCCCCAATCGCAATCAATGTTGCCCATGGCTGTCGTACCGTGATGCAGCGCATTAAATCCCCCATTTTCGTTCTATGATCCTCTGTCAAATCCAATCATCTTCAAGTGAAGTCCGGCTTTACTCGCTTTACCTCTGCCTTGAGCTCATCCATCATGCCCTCGGCCGCTTCCTCCCCTGCCTTGATGCAATCGGCCATTTTGGAGAAATCAAACGCAGACACATGCCCCACATCCGGTCGAATGACGATATCCGCCAGCCGCAGGCTGGTATGCTTCCGCTCTGCGGTCATCAAGCTATAGGAGCGATACACGACTTCAATCATATTGCGGGGCGGCTTCTTCTCATGTTCGCGCGTCACATCCACCGCAATAATCAGCCCTACGTCTTTTCGCTTCAGCTCCTGTACGGGCAAGTTGTTCAGCACCCCGCCATCAACCAGCACTTGTTCCCCCCGTACCAACGGTGCAAACACCCCAGGAAAAGCCGTCGTTGCCCGCAGCGCCGTCCCTAAATCGCCCTTATCCATAATCACCTGCTTGCCTTGCATCAAATCCACAGCAACCGCCTTAAATCGAATGGGGAAATCCTCGATCTTTAGCCCATCCTTCCCATGTTGTCGCAAAAGATCGTTCACGGTTTGGTAGATTTTGTTCCCGCCGATTAACCCGCGTTGGCGAATGCCTAGATCCATCAGCCGGTATTTGGGTGTGTGATATAACAAATCCTCGATGTCCTCTGCTGGAATGCCTGCCGCATACAGGCCTCCGATCGCACCGCCCATGCTCGTGCCAACGATCGCGTCCACCGGGATTCCATGCCGTTCGAATGCCTTCAACACGCCCAGATGAGCGAGTCCCCGTACGGCCCCGCCGCCTAACACCAAACCCACTTGTTCCATGGATGATCTCCCCGCTTGTCGTCGTTTTACTAAAAATACATATTCTTTAGCATAGGCGGAAGTTCCTTCCGGTTAAACACGACAGCCCCGAATCGATAAAGGCATCGACCCGAGGCTGAACTAAAACCTGCTTCAACTGAAGTAATTATTGAAAGGCTGCATAAGGAATAACAAATTCCGGCATTCCCGCCGCATAAGGCGTATATTCATATTGCGTAAAGTAAACAACCACCCCGTTCCGGTTCAGGAAAAAGTCGCGATCCGCTTCAATCGTTTCAAACGGGGTAATTAGTTCCAGCTTGCGTTCTTTGATTTGCTCCTTAATCTTGCTGTTTATGATCGATACATAATTCGTGTTGTTTGCGACTTCTTTCAAGGTCAGCACATTGCCGGTCGAGAGATCAAAGGTGTACGGTACACGGGAGGTCACACCATGTGCCCCGCCAAAGTCCACATAGTAATCGACATAAAGGCTCAGACGGCCTTTCTCGTTATAAGTCACCGTAAAGCGGCCATCCACGCTGAGCTGATGATTCGATGCGCTCGAGTTCGGGTCGAGCGTTTGGTCATTTTCTTTTACAGCAAGACCAACTTCCTTCGCCGCCGCAGCAACATGCTGATCCGCCTCTTTTTTAAGGAAGGCATTGATTTTCTCTTGAACACCGCTGTCAGCTAGTCCGGAAAGAACCGGATAGTACACCCGCAGCGCCTTCCCGTTCCCCTCTGCTGCAATCGCCTTCGCGCTAATCTTCACCTCGTTCTCTTGAATGCCTTGAAGGGCAATTAACTTCGTAGCGGAATCATAACCAACTACATATCCCATTTGTTCAAGAATAAAACGCAGCGGCAAAAAGGTCGTATTATCTTGAACTACAAGCTGCGGTCCCCATAGGAGCTGATCGTTTAGCTTAAAAGAAGAATCCTTTAAGTTGATCTCCAGTAACCGATTCTTGCCGGCCACCTTCGCTGCCTGGGTGGCTTTGTCGAAGCCGATGCCCAGTCCAAGGCCATTGCTCAAATCCCTCAGGGCGATATACGTGGTGCCGTCCAGATTGATGGTTTTGATCGTGGTCTGGGCTCCGCCAATGCTGAAATTCTGAGGAGATACCGTATATTTGGCTTTCGTTGCAGCTTCCGTCGGCTGAGCCGGGAACGACACGGCCAAAGGAGCAGAGAGAAGGACAGCAGCAAGCGTTAAGTTCACCAATGTACTGCGTTTGCGTTGTTTCATGGTTCAAGATCCTTTCTGGTGTGGGTTGTATTTCTTTTCTTCGAACTTGATAACACTGGATAAACGAAGCAGAAGTTGGAAAAGTTGCGTCTGAATTGTGAGATATAGCAGAAAGAAGTTTGCGAGATGTAAAAGTGCATTTTGAACTTTAGCCATATCGCGCCTGTTGGTCACCTTGAGATGTAAAAGTGCAGCTCAATTCAGTCCAATCGTGCTTAAGGTCACCTTGAGACGTAAAAATGCAGTTCATTTCAGTCCAATCGTGCTAGGATCTCTTTGAGATGTAAAAGTGCAGTTAAACTTAGCCAAAATGCGCATTTTGACCTCCTTAAGCTGTAAAAGTGCAGTCAAAAACTTGCTAAACACCCGGAAATTGCTCAAATACGCCAAAATGAACTGTACTTTTACATTTAAGTCGCCTGAAAACCCGCTTTTGAGGAAAATGAACTGCACTTTTGCATTTAGGTGAACGAAATAAGCGACTTTAGCAATGAGCAGCGTACTTCAAGTGTGACTGGCAGGCCCGCAGGCAAATCGATTACAATGATTACATCCAAATACGTCTTACGAAACGAGTCCGAAGAACTTGAATAGCACAATTAGATCTTACGATGGAGGTCTCCTTATGTGCGGCCGCTTTACGATTACACTTCCTCTGGACGAGCTGATTGTCCGGTATCTCATCATGGAAAATCGGCTGGCGAAATTCGCCCCAAACTATAATGTAGCCCCGATGCAGTTCATCCCCGCCATTATTGAAGGCAAGCAGGGCAACCGGCTGGGTGAGCTGCGCTGGGGCCTGGTGCCTTCCTGGGCGAAGGAGGACAAGATCGGTGCCAGCATGATCAACGCCCGCGCTGAGTCGCTTCCAGACAAACCGGCGTTTCGAAAGCTGCTGACGACCCGGCGCTGCCTCATCCCTGCCGACGGATTCTACGAATGGCAGCAGCGGGCCGGAGGCAAGCAGCCGTATCGGATCGTCATGAAAGACGGCAGCCCCTTCGCCTTCGCCGGTCTGTATGACATTTGGACCGATCCGCAAGGCAACAAGCTGGCGACCTGTACGATCATCACCACGGAGCCCAACTCCCTGATGGCCGAGATCCACAACCGGATGCCCGTGATCCTGCAACCTGCGCATGAAGCCGAATGGCTGGCCCGGGACAACACGGATACGGGCTCGCTGCTAAAGCTGCTGCAACCTTACGATGCCGCGAAAATGCGAGCGTACCCGGTCTCGTCTGCCGTCGGGAACGTGCGCAACAATACAAAGGAATTGTTGGAGGAAGCGAAATAGTTCTAAAAAAAAGGCTCCGCCTTTATGCACAAGCAAGGAATCACCCTGCTGCCATAAAGTCGAAGCCTTTCCTATTACGCCTCAATGCTCGCCCACAATCCTCCGCCCGGCAGCGGACAATGCCGTTCCTTGAGCCAGGCGATTACCGGAATGATACAACCGCAGACTGTGCAAGTCATCCCGTCCATCAGCTTCGGACACGCTTCGCATGCGCGAAGTCTGTCCTGATACTGCTCCTCACTCACCCTGCGTTCGGGCGCAAACGCCGTCGTTTTCAGCAAACGTTGGATCTGCTCCTCCGTCACCCGGTAATCGTCCCGGCACGCTTTGCATGAGGTATCCGCCATGTAACGTTATCCCCTCGCAGCCAAATCCAGCGTCGTCACCGATTTCGCCGGCAAATCAACCGTCAGCTTACCGCCATCCAGTTTAAATGCTTCAAACGGCTGCGGCTTCACAACTTCCGGCTGCGCAAACGTATTATGGGCGTCAATCGAATCGCCGGTTAATGTGGTGCCAGTCACCGCCAAGCTGTTGCCGGCCAAGCCCCGGATGTCGATCGTTACCTGTGTATTCGCATGAGGCTGCAGGTTACAGAAGCTGAGATGGATTTTGCCTTCTGCATCCCGCGATGCGGTAGCTGTCACCGCCGGAATCTCGTTGTCTTCCAGCTTGTAGCTGCCTGTTTCCAGTGACAGATCCAGCAGCTCAGCGTCCTGGTGAACCTTATACATATCGAACACATGGTACGTTGGCGTCAAGATCATTTTCTCGCCTTCCGTGAGGATGACGGCCTGAAGCACGTTGACGGTTTGAGCGATGTTCGCCATCCGTACGCGCTCGTTATGTTTGTGGAAGATGTTCAGTGTAAGTCCGGCGACAAGCGCATCGCGCATCGTATTTTGCTGATACAAAAATCCAGGATTGGTCCCCGGCTCCACGTTGTACCAGGTTCCCCATTCATCCACAATCAAACCGACTCGGCCCTCCGGATCGTATTTATCCATGATCGTGCGGTGGCGAGTGATGAGCTCATCCATGCGAAGGGCTTTTCGCAACGTGGCAAACCAGGCAGACTCGTCGAACCCGGTCGCCGCCCCTTTATCCTGCCAATTATCGTTGGGCAGCGTATAGTAGTGCAGCGTGATGGAGTCCATAAAGCGTCCGGCTTCCCGCATCAACACATCCATCCAATTATAGTCGTCCGAATTTGGACCACAGGCGATCCGGTGAATTCGATTATCCCCATAGTTACGGACGTACGTCTGATACCGGCGATACTCGTCAGCATAATATTCCGGGCGCATGTTGCCGCCGCAGCCCCAGTTCTCATTGCCAACACCGAAGTAGGTCACCTTCCAAGGCTCCTTGCGTCCGTTTTGCGCCCGCAGCTCAGCCATCGGCGATACGCCGTCAAAAGTCAGATATTCCACCCACTCCGACATTTCCTGAACGGTTCCGCTGCCCAGGTTGCCGTTAATGTAAGGCTCGCAGCCCAGCTGCCGGCAAAGCTCCATAAACTCGTGGGTCCCGAAATGGTTATTTTCCACCACGCCGCCCCAATGGGTATTGACCATCCGCTTACGGGCTTCCTTCGGCCCGATGCCGTCTTTCCAATGATATTCATCGGCAAAACAGCCGCCCGGCCAGCGCAGCACCGGAATTCGAATTTGTTTAAGCGCTTTCACAACATCGTTGCGAATGCCATTGGTATTTGGAATCGGGGAATCCTCTCCAACCCAAAATCCCTCGTAAATACAGCGACCTAAATGCTCAGAGAAATGACCGTAAATATTGCGATTAATCGTTCCTTTGCCGGAATCGGCATTTAACACTCCATGCAGTGGCATCTGTCATTTCACTCCTTAGTTAATATAAATATTAATTAAATAACTACTCACTTAATATTATAGGCAAACGACCATAACCCCGTCAATTATTCTACCAAATTTTACAACTACATGGAAGATGCTTGTCAAACAATACATTTCTCGTTAATATAATGATTAACTAAAATTCGGGTGAGGTGAAGGCATCTTGAAGCTTGATTTATCTGAACAATCGCTGCCCGTGTATGAGGCACTGGCAAGTCCAGTTCGTCTGCATATTCTGCGTCTGTTAGCCAACCGCCCGATGAACATTAAGGAGTTAGCCGCAGCCGTAGGGCTATCCAGCGCGATTATGACCATGCATGTGCGCAAGCTGTCAGAATGCGGTCTCGTCGCCACCCATATGGCGCCTGGCAAGAGCGGTTTGCAGAAGATTTGTTCACTCGCTGTCTCCGGCGCAGAAATTCAGTTTCCTGCCCAAACGGCAGTCGAGCGCAAAAGCCACCGGGTTGAAATCCCGGTTGGCCATTACTCCGATTTTCACATCGAGCCAACCTGCGGCATTGCAACAACTGACAAAATCATCGGCAGCTTTGACGATCCTCGGTATTTCTGGGACCCGGAGCGGATTCATGCTGCGATTCTCTGGTTTGGCACGGGGTATATCGAATACAAAACCCCTAATTACTTGCTGTCTTCCCAGAAGCCCGAGGAGCTGGTCTTTACGATGGAAATCGCGTCCGAAGCTCCCGGAACCAAGGACGATTATCCTTCGGATATTACGTTTACCTTGAATGGCAAGGTTTTGGGCATCTGGACGAGCCCTGGCGATTACGGAGAGCTGCCTGGAAAATATACCCCTGAGTGGTGGCCAAGACAGGCGAATCAATATGGCCTGCTGAAACGTCTACGAATTACGTTGGACGGGACGTATATGGACGGCTTGAAGATGTCCGACGTCACCCTTCACGACATTGACATTCGGCAGAAGCAATGGACGCTGCGTCTATCCGTGGAGCCGGACGCCCGTTATCCAGGCGGTTTGACGTTATTCGGCAAGGGCTTCGGGAACTATGGTGAGCATCCAAGCGCGGAAGTGTTTTATGTGGAATAACATCATATCCCATATATCCCCCTCATGGATGTTGATGCTCCGGCAGCTCGTTATCCACCCGCCGGAGCATCACCTTATTCGCCCTTCGCCTTATTGCCGAAATACGTAAGTTCGCCCTGCCTCCCCTGCAAATGTCACAGGTTCAAGACCAGGGGCAACCAAACGACATGTCCCTGTTACAGAACACGTGACCTGTGCTTCCGTCACTTTGCCCGCTGCCCAAGTGAAATCAACTGTAAATCCTCCCCGGGCCCGAAGTCCGCTTACCTTCCCCTCATTCCAAGCCTCAGGCAACGCAGGTAATAACTGAATAACTCCTTCATGACTTTGCAACAGCATCTCGGCAATCCCTGCGGTTCCACCGAAGTTCCCATCAATCTGAAACGGAGGATGATTGTCGAACAGATTAGGTAAAGTGGAGTGTTTAAGCAACTCTTTTACATTTTCAAAGGCCTTCGAGCCATCTCGCAGTCTGGCCCAGAAGTTAATGATCCACGCCCGACTCCAACCCGTGTGTCCTCCGCCATGAGCTAATCTGCGTTCCAGCGTTTTTCTTGCAGCCGCAGCAAGTTCCGGTGTCCGATCCACGCTAAAGCCTTCACCCGGATAAAGGGCGAATAGATGGGAAATATGACGATGCCCTGGCTCCAGTTCCTCGTAATCCTCCATCCACTCTTGAATTTGTCCATATTTGCCAATTTGCGGCTCAGGCAGCCGCTTCAGTGTAGTAACAAGTTCCTCGCGAAACGCCTCGTCCCGTCCAAGGATTTCCGAACTGCGGATGCAAGCTTCAAACAGCGCTTCAATAATCTGAAAGTCCATTGAAGCCCCGGAGCAGAGCACGCCCGTTTCCCCGTTCGGCAGCTTATAGCTGTTCTCCGGCGAGACCGAAGGACAGGTGATCAGGCGCCCTTCTTCGTCCTCGATCAAATAATCGAGCAGAAACAGTGCCGCTTCCTTCATCGTCTCATAGGAACGCTCCAGAAAGGAGGCATCCTGGCTGAACCGGTAATGCTCCCATAAATGCAGGCACAACCATGCGGCGCCCATTGGCCAGAAAGAAGCTGGAAGGTACGTGTCCTGCGGAGCGGTGTCAGCCCAAATATCTGTATTGTGATGCGCCGTGAATCCGCTACAGCCATACATCGTGCGGGCTGTCACCCGTCCGGGCTCTCTCATCCGTTCAATCAAATCGAACAGCGGTTCATGACATTCAGCCAAGTTGCAATTTTCAGCCAGCCAGTAGTTCATTTGGGTGTTGATATTAATCGTGAACTTGCTGTCCCAAGGCGGGGTGAAGCTGTCGTTCCAGATGCCCTGAAGGTTAGCTGGCAATGATCCGGGCCGACTGGAGGAGATCAGCAGATAACGTCCAAATTGGAAATAGGTAGCGATCAGTCCATGGTCCTCTCCCCCCTTCCGGAGACGGTCCAGCCTCTCATCGGTAGGCAGTGCTTGAAGTTCCGGGCTCTCCGGAAGCTCCAAATTTACTCGCCCATACAGTTCCTGATAATTTGCGATATGCCGGACTCGCAACTCCGGATAAGTGAACCGACTCAGTTCAGTCAACTGTTGTTTGCAGGAAAGCTCCGGATCGGGCTGGCGGAACGTTGTACCCGCCGCGAGCAGCAGAGTGATCGCGTCGGCCCCTTCCACTAACAAATATTCTCCCAAAGTCCGGCAAGTCCCACCTTCGGGAAGCGCCTTCAATACAGCGCAAAAAGAGCTGCCTCCTTTACCACCGCACTCCCCTCGCATCACTAACCCGTTTTTCTCCCATTTGGCTGTCTGCTCCAAATATCGCCATTCCCGGCGATTAAATCGGGCTTTGAGTGATACAGCCGCCTCCTTGTCCGCGGACACCCGAATGATGATCGCCTGATCCGGATAACTGGCAAACATCTCACGGGTATATCGCACCCCGCCAATTCGATAGCTGACCCGGGCTACCCCGTGCTCCAAATCCAGCTCCCGTACATAGTCCTCGGCATGCTCCCCATGATGACCGAAAGAAAGGAGTAAATCCCCAAGCGGCAAATAGTGTCGCTGCGCTTCCGGCGTTCCGGCCATCGTCATCGCCGCCAGTTCTTCAGCCTTCTGAAGTTGCCCTTCCAGAATCAACCTGCGAACTTCAGGCAAATGAGGCAAAGCATCCTCATTATTTCGATTGCGAGGCCCACCGTACCATACGGAATCCTCGTTAAGCTGCAGCTTCTCCTCCGCTATACCTCCAAAAATCATTGCACCTAGTCTGCCGTTGCCGATAGGTAAAGCCTCGTTCCATTCTGAGGCGGGCTTACCGTACCACAATCGGTGCTTCTGTTCCGTACTAGCCATGCTCGTCATGCTCTTCCTCCTGTCCGCAGAATGTGCGAAAGTGCTTCATTCGGTTATTCCAGCTCCACCAGTGCTTTAATCACCCCGGATTCAGGCTGGAGCCATTTCTCGAAATGATCGATCATCTCTTCAAATGCACAACGGTGGGTGATATAAGAGCCGATGTCAATGCTGCCTTCTGACACCGCCGCAAGCACGCGCACAAAGTCCTCTCTCGTCGCGTTTCGACTGCCCTGTACGGTCATTTCGCGCGCGTGAAAATCGGAATCGTTGAAGGTGATCGTGTTTTTTACCAATCCGACAAATGTTAAGGTTCCACCATGGCCGACAAGTCCAAAGGCGCTCTCCATGGACGAAGCATTCCCGGTGGCATCGATCACAAAGGCTGGAAAATTGCCGTCCGTATGGTTAGCTAACCATTCCTTTGGTGCCTGCAGCGCATTTACGGTATGTTCAGCTTTTGCCCACACCTTGCAAAACTCAAGACGTTCTTCGTTCACATCCATCGCAATCACCTTCGCACCGGCATAACCAGCCATGGCCATAACGCCCAACCCGATCGGACCGGCACCGATGACCAGCACTTCATCGCCTGCCTTTAATCCTGAACGTCTGACGGCGTGAGCCCCAATTGCAAGCGGTTCCAACATCGCGGACTGATCCAGCGTTAGTCCTTCCGTTCGAATCAGATGTGATATCGGGACTGCCACTCTTTCCCGCATTCCGCCGTCAAGATGAACGCCAAGCACCTTCATTTGTTGGCAGCAGTTCGTTTTGCCGCTGCGACAAGCACGACATTGACCGCAATGAAGATACGGAATTACACTTACCTGATCTCCGGCTCGAAAACCTTCCCGATTCTCCCCAATGTGCTCAATCGTTCCTGACAACTCATGCCCTAGTATCCGCGGATACGTAAAATAAGGCTGATTCCCCCGGTACGCATGCAGATCGGTTCCGCAAATCCCCACTCTACGGATCTTCACAATCGCCTCCCCTTCCCCGATTTCCGGCTCCGGCAGGTCTTCTCGAAAAACGAACCGTCCGATATTTTCGCAGATGATCCCCTTCATGAAGTTCGCCCCCCGTTCTGATGTGCAGGCGCTCCGCCCCATTCCGGGCTCCCGCTTGACCAAGTTTTACCGTCAATTGGCTTCAGGATCTCCAGAACTTCCTTCAGCAAGGATTCATCCAGGGGTTCTTCTGTCCACATAATGTTGTTGCGAATATTTTCCGGATTTGCCGTACTGACCAGCGTCGTCGTGATGCGTTCATTGGCCGTCGAATACTGAATGGCCAGCTTGGCGATATCCGTACCTTGGCTTCGGCAAAACTCAGCAGCACGTCGGCATACCGCTTTGATCTCCTCGCTCGCAGGATGCCATTCCGGCACCTCCCGATTGCTCAGCAATCCCATAGATAACGGCGAAGCATTGATCAAACCAACGTCTTGCTGTTCCAGCAGCGGAAGCAGTTCTAGCAACGTAGAGTCGTTCAAGGAATAATGACAGTACGATAAAATCACGTCCAGCGTCGTATGGGACAACACCATATTAAATATATTCAACGGCAGCCCTGATACGCCAAAGAAGCGAATTTTCCCGGATTGCTTCAGCTGTTCGAGTGCGGGAATCCCTTCCTCCAGCACTTGCTTCACCGAACCAAATTCGATGTCATGCAGCAACAGGATGTCGAGATAGTCCGTCCCAAGGCGCCGCATGCTTTCCTCCGCACTTTGAATCACCCGATTCGCCGAAAAATCAAACTCGTCTTGTCCATAACGCCCTGCTTTGGTGGACAACACATAACGGTCCCGAGGAACCGATCTCAGCGCTTCCCCCAGCACCGTTTCCGCTTGAGTCAAGCCGTAATAGGGAGAAACGTCAATCAAGTTGATTCCCATATCGATAGCGGTATGAACTGTGCGGATCCCCTCCTCCTTCTGAATGTCTCGAAATACTCCCCCAAGCGAAGAAGCTCCAAAACTTAACGCCGATACGTCCAACCCAGTCTTTCCCAACTTCCGGTATTGCATCGCGTCACCCTCCCATGGATAACAACTTGTAAAATTTCGCAGCGTTGCCGCCAAAGACCGCTTCAGTCTCTTCCGGTGTCAGCCGATCCCGCACGGTATACCGGAACAAGTCCACCACCTCATCATAGGTCGCTGCCAGGAGACAGACCGGCCAATCGCTGCCGAACATGATACGTTCTGGGCCGAATAAATCGAGAACTTCATTGACATATGCGGTAAAATCTTCTTTCTTCCAGAATTCTCGGTTCGCCTCCGTCACCATACCAGAGAGCTTGCAGTAGATGCTTGTATGCTTCGCAATTTCAGCCATTTGGCTTCTCCACGGCTCGATTTCCCCTGAAGCGATGAGCGGCTTCGCCATATGATCCACAACTCCTCGAAGATGCGGAACCCGCTCCAGCAATTGAACAAGCTGCGGCAATTGGTGAGAAAGGACTAGCAAATCAATCGGTACATCCCGATCCGCAAAATAAGAGAGTGCTTCAATATAAGCGGGTGATAATATGATGTTCGGGTCCTCCATGTCCTGTATCATCACGCGAAATCCTATAAATTTAGGATGTTGAGCAAAGCGCTCATATTGCTCCCTGTAAGACGGCGCCTCAAGATCCAGCCAGCCTACGACGCCAGCAATAAAATCAGCGGTTTCACTTAATTGAAGAATAAATTCAGTTTCCTCCACAGTCGGGGCCGCCTGGACCAAAATAGTCTTATCGATTTGATGCTTATGCAAAGACGGTTCAAGATCGGTGGGCAAAAAATCACGGTAAAGGATCGGCAGTTCTGGTGTGATCCAGCCATAATCGCCGCGATCGATCTTCCAGAAATGCTGGTGCGCATCAATACGCATTTCATCACCTCATTCCTTTCATTCCACGTCGGATTACATTTCTGTAAGAAGCAAACAGACGGCAGAAAAGGGTTGACTTAATCGACAAATGAGCTCGCTGCCCTCCACGTTGACATCTGCGTTTCCATCCGAAAAGACCTGCTTGATTTGGTAGTGCCCAGCTCCAGGAAGCGGAAGTCTGATCAATTCCGGATTGTCGCCTCCAAAGGTATGAATGACTGCCATCAATTGAGATCCGTCTGCAGAGGTGCGTGTGATCCCTTGCCATCCTCGAGGATGGCGATAGCTGGGCACCCGAGGTCCGAAACGATTCGTCGTCCCTTCCTTAATGATTGGAGATACGAGCTTATAGAAGGAAATCGCCTCATCTACCTTACTCCACTGTTCCGGATTCAACTCATGAATGTCGCCGGATAAGCACATTCTGCCAAGCATTGTACTGGCGAGCGAGTATACCAATCTCTGCAAACTGTCATTTTTCCTGAGCACAGCCCAGATCTGACTTTGTCTCGGTAAAATCACTCTATGCATATTTGCCGCAATGATCGGGATTTCCTCACATTCGTGTGCATCCGAGAAGGACGACATGCTTGTTAATCCAACCATGGTAGGCTCCAGACGGTGTCCACCAGAGGCACAATTTTCAATGACAAGATCCGGCACTTCCTGTTTGATTAACCG
Source organism: Paenibacillus barengoltzii NBRC 101215 (assembly GCF_004000745.1). Classification (GTDB taxonomy): domain Bacteria; phylum Bacillota; class Bacilli; order Paenibacillales; family Paenibacillaceae; genus Fontibacillus; species Fontibacillus barengoltzii. The sequence goes on along the minus strand of NZ_BILV01000029.1, from coordinate 48,286 downwards.
GAAGAAGTCCTGGACTGCCTGCATCTGCTGACGCAATCCTTCACCAAGCGATTCTGCACCGTCACAACCGATCCCGAGGCTATCGTTATAGTCGATTTTCAGATATCCGAAGCCATGATGTTTGATGAGACCAATCACTTTCTCTTTCAAATAGGCAAAGACAAAGGGATCTCGGAAGTCCCAGAACCGCCGCCCCCCCGTCGTAATCGGCAAGCCATCACGTTTAAGAAGATGATCCACCCAATGGAATGCCGTGGACTCCGCACCACATACCTCGATCTCGAACCAGATCCCGGGAATCATCCCGCATTTTCGAATATGTTCGACAGTGGGCTTGAATCCTTCGGGAAATGCGATGGGGCTGATATCCCAATCCCCCATACTGTTGTACCAGTTCGTTCCTTCTTTCTTATACCAGCCGCTGTCGATCACAAGATAACGAATCCCTTTATCTTTGAGTTGTTCGGCTATTTGATAAAGATTTTCGGCTGTCGGGGAACCCCAGGTTGTGCAATACTCGTTAAAGATAATCGGTAAATCTTCTTCCACAGCCGGACAAGAGAATAGAGAACGGGCTTGAATCCCGGTTAATCGCGCGGCAGCACGGTCCACACCGCCTGCTACGGTTGTAAGATAAGCACTGGGGGTTTGGAAGGTCTCACCTGGTTCCAGCGTCTTGGTCCAATGGCCAAATTCTCTGTCCGCCAATCCACCCGACATCGATAAAGCCTGATCTGTTCTTCCGACTTCGATCTGCCAAGAGGCAGGATGAGCGATTTGAACGCCCCAGGTTACGCCGGAACCGGTATCTTCCATAAATGCAACCGGGAAATATCCGCGTACTGGCATGGAACCTACTTGGCCGAATCGCAAGCATCGTGTTCCAAACGGTGCCCAAGCCGGTTCAAGATTCAAATCTTCAATGGCGCTGGACACGAGACGTCCTTCCGCAGACCATAAGCTTAATAAACGGTGAAAGAAGAGAGTTTCAGGAGCATCATCTTCTGCAAACGGAGTGAGTCCTGTGATCGAAAAGGAGGAGAGCATTTCTAAGGTCACGGGCACCTCGCTGTCGTTCCGGATGACCGTGTAAGATTCCAACGCGTGATATCCCTCATAATGGAGTAAATGATGTTCGATTCTGCATGAATTGGAGCTGCTCCATTCAGTAACGACGGCTATGCCGTCGTCGCGCCCAATTTCACGGAACTCTTCAAACTTCAGCCCGTCGATCGTTCCGCTGCCTCGCATGGAATGACCGTGAGCAAAAGCACCAGGATACGCATCTCCGACAAATTTGAGTTGCACTAACGGATCGATCTTAAACTTCTTTGGGCGTACCTGCGATACTGTCGTTTGCGGTAATAACATTAACCCGACTTGCTCCGTATGTTCATCTTTCACATAGCGCGCAATCATATCGCCGAAAGTATGATCTTTCAAGATCATGATTCCATCCCCCCTTCAATAAGACCTAAGTGCTCGCTATTTCGATAGGCGCCCGGCGTCGTGCCTGTATACTTCTTGAACACCTTCGTAAAGTAATGCTTGTTATCATATCCGACCTGTTGCCCAATGGCACTAACCGGAAGGTCACGTTTTGCCAATAGCAGCTTCTGGGCCTCTTTAATCCGGAGCATATTCAGATAATTCACGAAGGTGTGGCCGGTTTCTTTTTTGAATAAACTGCTGATATAGTTCGGGTGAAGATTCATCATATCCGCCAGATGGTCAAGTGAAAGATCCTTCCTGAAATGCGTCTTCATGTACGCCAGAATACGTTGGGCATGGCAAGTGTATTCCGCATCAAATTCACTTGGAAGTTCTCCCTGAACACGCTCCAGTAAAGAAGCGATTTCAACCTTGTCAATCGGTTTAAGCAAGTAATCAACCACTCCGGCACGCAGCGCTTTTCGTACGTATTCAAATTCATCGTAGCCCGTTAGGATAATGAAACGATCGCACCATCCGCACTGTTTGGCTTCCTCAATAAGCTGAAATCCATTCTTCTCAGGCATATTGAGATCGGTTATCGTAACATCCGGCATAAAGTCCTTCATTAACGCAAGCGCTTCATACGCATTTAGCGCTTCTCGCACTTCAGTCCCTGAAGGCGCAGCTTCCCGAATGATCTTGACTAATCCGTTTAGAATCAATGGTTCATCATCAACCGTCAATATTCTCATCGTTAGCCTCCATCCTTTTCGTGATGAAGATCCAGAGACTCGTCCCTTTTCCCGGTTCACTCGAGATCTCGATCCTTGAATCACCGCCAAAGAAAGACTTGATTCTCTCATTCACGTTCATAAGCCCCACCCCTCCTTCGGACTGGGCTTCTGTTGCCACGTGATGACCTGATAGCCGAGACTGTATGACAGCTAACTTCTCCGCAGAAATTCCATTCCCGTTATCCTGAAGAACGATCCGTATCTCTCGTTCGTCCTCGCTGGCATGAAGACGGATGTGTACTGGGCGTATAATAGCGGAAGCCCCATGGATGACGCTATTCTCGATTAACGGCTGTAAAATAAACCGGGGGCAAGCGATGGAATCCGCGTTGACAGCGACATCAATCTCGTAAGTTAGCCTGCTTTGTAGCCGCATTTGGTGAATGTTGAGATAGAAGGTGACCATTTCAATTTCCTTCTCGAGAACGGTTACATCTTGCTCGGGCGTGAGACTATAACGCATCAACCGCCCGAACCAAAAGGAAATATCGGCTACTTCTTTGTCATTGTTGGACTCAGCAATCATTCGAATCGTTTCCAGCGTATTGTAGAGAAAATGCGGTTTAATTTGAGCTTGCAGAACTTTGTAAGCGGCTTCTTTATTTCGTAGCTCAGCACGATGAACATTGTTAATCAGTTCATCCATCCGCTGGAGCATCGTATTGTACGTTTCCGTCAAGAAACCAATCTCATCATTGGAGTTAAGCCGATCATGCTTGATCATACGCTGCTTCAGATTTTCATCATCTAAGTTGCGCATATGTCGAGCCAATCTTAAAATGCGCTTGGTAATGTTGGTAGCCAGCATATAATAAGTTACTGACAACACAAGCAGCAGCAGTACAATGATCATCACCATGACTTGCTCTCTCTGCTTGATGGATTGAAATACGCTGTGAACTTCCCCAATGACAAACAGGCGAACCCCGAGCTCATCTATTTCAAGTTGGTTGATAATCGTCTTCCGATCAATCGAGAACGGACTCTCCTCTGCTTGTAATTGCCGCAGTGTCTTCTCGTTGAAATTGATTCCGCCTATGTTCGCAATCCGCGGTTCGCCTTCCTTGGGGAGGAGTACGGCTGCCCAGTTCCCTTCAACACCTGCCCCTTTATAAAAATCAGCAATGAGGCGGCTGCTGACCCGCATCTCCAGAAGTCCGATCCTCTCCGTGTATTGAGTATTGTATAAATATTGATAATAGATCAACTCCGACGTATTCGAATCAGCAAAGACCCATATCCCGCTCCCCGCCTTCAAATCGCGGACAATCTCCTCCCTCTGCGGGTCGAGTTGGGATCGGTCCAAAAAATGATCCGGAATGGGGAACACATCGTCCTTCATATTGTAGATCTCAATCGATTTGATTTCCGGATGGGCAAAAAACAACTGGGTATATAACGGACGGATATAACGAAGAAACACATAAACGTTTTCAGCATCTGTCTGGTATATCCCATCCAGGTAATCTGTGACATACGGGTTGTATTGGAGCATTCGTTGCACGGATTGAATACGGGTAAAATCCGTTTTGAGATTGGCATAAGCCTGCTCTAGTATTTTCTGTCGGCTTTCAACAAATTGCTTCGTCAAGTTGTTATAGATTTGAGAATAGTATAGGTAACCAAAGACAATGACCGGAATAAAGATCAGAATCACATAACCGAAGATCATCTTACGCATGATGCTCATGGCCCCATTCTCCCCTCACGCAATGAAACTGCACTGTAATGTTACCTTACCATGAGCATTTCATTTCAGGAAGAAGCCTGCAGCAGATAAAAGTGCGGTAGGGACGTAAAGTCCCTACCGAAAGCTCACATTATTAGAACAAATCCTTTTTCTTCTGATAGATTTCATTCGCCCAATCAACCAGTTCCTGAAGTCCCATCGATTCAGCTGTTTTTATCATGTTCTGATAATTAGCCACGGCTTCCTCTTCGGAATTGGCGAGGTAAATCTTCACTTTTTCGTTCTTGATCATCTCGTCTATTTTGGTTTTCGTTGTCTTCTCCTTGGAATCCGGTTGCGTCTGGATCAATCCAATTTGAGGTTTGTAGATCGTAATCTCTTTTCGTTCCATTAAGGCTTGCGTCTTTTGGGTACCTGGAACATAGCTTTGCAATCCCTCCATAACGCCATCGTTGTACAAGTACCACCACTTGATACCGTTGCTATTAATGAAATCTGCGTCCGATGGGTCATACTTCAAGTCCGGGTATCCTTCTTCATTCCAAGTCCAATGCTCACCTTCGATACCAAACATCGTTAATTTCTTGCCTTCGTCGCTGGCTAAATATTGAAGGAATTTAATCGATTTTTCTGGATCTTTGTTTTTCTTGGTAATAAAGGTACCCGCAAAGCCAAGTCCCGTACTGACGATTTTCGCATTTTCTGACAAAGCGCTAGGCAACATTTTGAACTTGTACGGTTTCCCATTATTTTGCGCTTTAATATTATCCGCGTCCGCTACACTAACGGTATGACTATGAGCAAATGCCTTTCCGTTTAGGGCGTATTCATCATCAAGCTGATCATTCGTATAGGTATAGTTTTCAGCGAGAATATACCCATTTCGATAAAGACTGTTCATAAATTTGAAGAATTCCAGCATCTCCGGTTGTCTGATGGCATAATCCACTTTGCCGTCACGTTCATACCATCCATCCAACAGCGCCTCGACGCCAAACTGTTGCAGGAAATATTGCTCGAGCCAGTCCTTATCCATAATGAGAGGAACCATGTCAGGGTACTTCTCTTTAACCATACCTAGTACTTTGACGAAATCATCCAACGAGTTAATCGGCGGATTGCCAAGCTCTTGCAGGATATCCTCGCGAACAGCAATACCAGGGTTTCCGTCGCTGCCGATGGCGTATTTGTTCTGTTCCATTTCTTCCTGTGTCGCAAAGGAGTTGCGCACAGTATAGAAATTGCCATCATCCATGGTATGGATGGCAATACGAGTTTTATCAATTTGGAAATCCGGCGCGTATTTCTCGATCAGCTCGTTCCACGGATAGGAGAGCTTCGAATCTGACATCCGGTCAATATTGGCATAAGTAAAGACGAGATCCGGAAGGTCGCCGGAAGAAATCATCAGCGGAAGTTGCTTATCGTCCGTAGCAACGGTTACTTTCAGTTTGACTCCTGTTTTTTCCGTGATTTTCTCAGCTATCGGTCCCTTCCATTCTTTGACTGGATACCATGATGCATCAATAAATAATGAAAGCTCTGTGACTTCATCAGACTTCGCAGATGACGATGTATTGGTAGAACCACCTTCTTGCTGACTGCTGCTATTCTCTTTACCACCACCGCATGCAGACAGCAAAGCGATGACCAACACAAAGGTCAGCGATAATAGTGTAAGTCTCTTGCCCCTGTTCTTTTTCATCTAAACACCCCTCCAAGCTTGTAGTTTATATTAAAGCCAAAGCTTTAATATCAATTGGATTAATCAACCCTTCACAGAACCAAGCATGATACCTTGAATAAAAAACTTTTGCAGGAATGGATAAACGCAAACAATAGGTGCGATAGAGATGACCATGGCGGCAACCTGTAGGGAGTAACTCGTGACACCCGCCGACGCGCTGTTAGCCACGGCGATTGCGTCCATCGGTGCATTACTTCTGTTGATGACTTCCATCATGCGGAAGGCAAGGGTCCGTAACTCTTCCGATTGAACGAAGTACGCGGAGTCAAGCCAGGAATTCCATTGGCCCACCCCCATAAACAACGCCATAGTGGCGATCAGCGGCTTCGATACGGGAAGAACGATGCGATAATAGATCACGAATTCGTTCGCACCATCAATATGAGCCGATTCTTTGAGTTCTCCAGGAATTTCACGAAAAAACGAGATCGCGATGAGAAGAAAAAAGGTACTTAACATGGACGGAATAATGTACACGCCAAAGGAATTCAACAATCCAACCGAGCGAAGAACCACATAATAAGGAATAAGGCCGCCCGAGAAGTACATCGCGAAGATGATCACGGTGAAATAGAATTTATGGAGAAGCAAATCTCGATGAGAGAGACCATAAGCAACTAGACAAGTGAATAGAACGCCCAATATGGTGCCTGATAACGTTCTTGCAATCGTCACTAGAAAAGCCTGGTACCAATGAGGATCGCTCAAGAATTGGGAGTAGTTCTCCAAAGTGAACGTTCGAGGCCAAAGATACACCCCTCCCAGAAGCGAATCGGTCCCCTTGTTGAATGAGAGGATCAGAACGTAATAGAACGGATAAAGCATGCATAGCATGATGATGAATAAGATGAGGTTTACTACGGTATCCATTATCCGGTCTTTTTGTCGTTGACTTAGCGTCAATGTCTTCCTCTCCCTTCTAGAATAGACTTGATCCGGACGTTCGCTTCGCGATGAAGTTACTAGAGAAGATCAGAACGACCGAGATAACGGATTGGATCAAATCAATAGCTGCGGCGTAGGAAAACCGTCCATCTTTTAACCCGACTTTAAATGCGTAGGTTTGTACGATTTCGGATGTGGGATTGTTAATACTATTTCCGAACAGATAAGCTTGCTCGAAGTTGGATCCAACTAATCCCCCGCCTAGAATACTTCCGATGGTAAGAATGAGTACGACAACGATCGTTCCTTTCATCCCCGGGAAGGTAATATGGCGAATACGCGCCAGCCTTCCGGCGCCATCAATTTGCGCGGCTTCATACAAAGCGGGATTAATGCCTGCGATGGCTGCCAAGAAAATGATCGTCCACCACCCCATTTCTTTCCACACGGCCGTCGTCACCGCCAAGCCCCAGAAATAATTGGGATTGGTAAGTATATCTAATGGCTTGTCAATCAATCCGAGGGACAACAGCACCTTGTTGACCATTCCAACATCTGTAGATAACAAAGCAAAGGAAATTCCGACAACAACGACCCAAGAGATGAAGTGCGGCAAGTAACTAACGGTTTGGACAACCCGCTTAAATCCAAGATTTTTTGCTTCGTTTAACAAGATAGCCAAGAGGATCGGAGCCGGAAAGGCAAATATGACCTTCAAGAAACTCAAGACCAGCGTATTCCTTACAATGTTGCCAAACTGATAATCGTTGACGAATTCGCTAAAATGCTGAAGACCAATCCACTCACTTGTAAATATTCCTTTGATGCCTGTGGAGATCGAATAATTCTTGAATGCCATGATGATGCCAAACATCGGGGTATACGAGAAGATCAGCAAAAAAATCATGCCCAGCCCAACGAAAAGATGCAGGACCTTTTGCTTTTTAAACCGCTTCCAAAATTGTGATGCCTTCTTGTTTATTCCGGTCGGTCCTGCCAATTGTGTATCTACATCCATTTGTGTCCCTCCCTTGTTAATAGGTTACTCCCTGGCGAAGGGACAGAGTAAGCCAACATTTTTAAGAAAGCGTTGTCATTTTTTAATATCTACCTCTTATCCGATGATAAAAAATACTCCTTTCTGCTTGCAGAAAGGAGTATTTAGCTCATTACTCAAGGGTAAAGGAGGCGAAGCTTGCACTTCCTTCACCTTTATAGGTGAAATACAACGCCTGCACACCGTCAGGAATACGGATGTCAGCGGAGTACTCCGTCCAAATATTTGCAAATTGAATCGGAATTTCTCCGAGAACAGGGCCGTCCCAAGCCGTCTTGATTTCAAAGACCCCCCTGGAGTATCCCCGTACTTTGATTTTCACCTTCTTGATCCCTTGGCAATGAAAGTACTTGAAGCCAGCCGTGGCAGAATCCGTCATATTGGCGATATAACCGACCTCTTCATCCCCATCTTTCCCATCCTGAGTAATCTTGGGGAATCGGCTGTCCAACCATGCCCCCGAACCAAAACCGCCAGTATACAGCGATTCATCCTTACAGAACAGGTTGCATGCTAGATAAGCAGGGTATTCTCCTTGTCCGACCAACGGCCCTCCATTGGGGCCGCAGGATGTCATTTCCACCTGCGGGATTGTACCATCCTCCCGGAAGACAATCGGTTCGATACAGCCTTGTCGGCAGTACGCTGTACCATTGGTATGACGATGATAAAAGATGTACCACTGATCGCCAATTTTCTCGATGCTGCCGTGGTTATTTCCGCCGTAATACATCGGCTTCTCCGCCGGTTTGTAGGTATCGATATGCAGATCGTTATTGCTGATGATCACGCCTTGGTAGACAAAGCCGCTGGTCGGGGATTTGCTGGTTGCATAACACAACTCGTGCATAACGATTGAAGAGTACACAAAGTAATAAGTGTCTCCTCTTTTGCGGATCGAAGGTGCTTCAAAAAATTCATGACCTTCAAATCCGGTACCCTTGCTGTAAGGCTCGCTTGGCGCCACAAATACCGGCTCTTCCACAATCGTCAGCATGTCCGGCCCAAGTACCGTCGCCATGGCTCCATGTCTCGATCGATCACCAATAGCGCAGAAACCGGTGTACAGATAAGTCCGATCGCCTTCCGTCAACACACCTGGATCAAACTGTGGTTCATCGCCTTCTCTTTCCCCTAACCGTTGGCCGTCGGCATAATGGACATACCCGTAAAACTCATACTTTCCGGCAGGGGTGTCACAGACGGCAACGGAAACGACGGAAACCTTGTCGAGAACATAATAAAGATAATAACGCCCATCCGGTCCACGCGTGACGTCCGGCGCAAACAGGTTCATCCGCCCATCCGGATTTAAAGGGTCATCGGTTTTCTTGTAAATCACGCCTTCATAGCGCCAGTCGCTCAAGTCATCCACGGGGGCGGACCAACATACATAATCGTTTAAACAAAACACATGGCCGTTAAAACGATCATGCGATCCATAAACGTAAACTCGGTCGCCAAAGACATACGGTTCTCCGTCCGGGATATACTCCCAGGATGGGAGGTAGGGGTTTAATCCTTGTTTTTTCATAACACTTCATCTCTCCCTTGAACTTTGAATTCGGTCGACTGAACGACGACTGGGGTTCCTTGATAAGAAACGACAATTTGACCCGCTCTCCCGGCAATTTCCACCATGAACTGTCTGTGCTCCGGCATCCCTGGAAAGCTGCCGATGCGCGGCCCTATCGTCAATCTGTGGTTCGTATCGTCCCAGCTCATCTCGATCATCGAATAAGCGCCATTCTCGTAATGATAGGTGTCCCCCTCATCTTCGTAGAGCGTAAAACTTCCATCTTGGCCGGGATATACTTTCAGCAGAAGCATCGCCGGTTGTTCCCCCGTGTGTTGGACATCCGACCCCATAGGAACGATGGAGCCGGCGCGCACGAAGAGTGGAAGCGCATCCAAATCCGCTTTCGCATCGATCGTCTTCCCGCCCTCAAGATGTTCATCGGTCCAAAAATCATACCAACCCCCACTCGGCAGGTAGACTTGTCGCATCTTCCTCACATCGTGAAGCTTACGGGAATTGGGTCCATAATACATCGCGGTTGTCACGGGCGCAACAAGAAAGGCAGGTCCAAACAAGAACTGGTCATCAATATCATGTACTCTCGGATCTTCCCGATAATCAAAAGCGAGTACTCGATACATCGTATAGCAACGGTGTGCCACCGCCCCCGCAAGCGAATAAATATAAGGCATCAGCCTATAACGAAGCTTCAAATATTTGACCAATGCTTCGTAGAAGAGATCCCCTGGTTCACCAAATCTCCAGATCTCTCTAGGCGTGTCCGTCCCATGGGAGCGGAAGATCGGGAGAAAAGCTCCAAATTGGAACCAACGGACATACAGCTCGCGGTATCCCAAATCCGCAACTCCCTCGTTGTAATCACCGTTCCAGAACCAGAGATTCTCTTGGTTCCGAACGAAAAATGCACCAATATCCATCGTCCAGTAGGGTGACCCGGTCACACAAAAGTTAAGTCCATCTGCAATCTGCTTCCTCAAGGTCTCCCAATTGGCGGATATATCTCCTGACCAAGTGATCGTGCCGTAGCGATGCTGGCCTGCATAGGCAGAACGCGTTAAATTCACTACGCGTTTATGATCGGTTACAGAGCGTTGACCTTCATAGATTCCTTTGGAATGCAGCAATGAGTAAGCATTGATATATTCCGGATCAAGATAACGCTTCGCTTCAGCCGTATTGATTAGCATTCGCTGTTCAGGCTCCGGCTTGACCTGTCCGGTCCAATCCGCTTCAAACGGTTCAGTGCAGTCACACCACCATGCATCGACTCCATGGGAGAATAGCCCAGCATGAACCTGCTCCCAATATAATCGTCGGGCTCCATCTGTGAACGCATCATAGGTGGCCTGATTTCCCAGCAGATATCCATGCTCGCTCATCTCTCGATGGTTATCGCCCCCTTCTTTCATAATCGGCCAGATCGATACCATCAGCTTGACGTGTAACGCATGCAACTGCCGCATCATTTCCGAAGGGTCTGGAAAGCGCTGCGGATCCAATGTTTTTTGCCCCCATAGCTCTCCTGTCCAGGACTGCCAATCTAGGACGATCCCATCAATCGGCAGCTCTCTCTCTCGATATTCCCGTGCGATATCGATCAACTCTTCTTGGGAAATGTAGCGCTCCTTCGATTGGATGTAACCATATGCCCATTTGGGCAGCATAGGTGCGTCTCCTGTCAAATGACGAATCCCCTCGATGATTTGATCAAATTCCGGACCGTAGATAAAATAGAAATCCATTTCATCGTCCACATCAGTCCATATGTACGACCCAAAGGAATCGTCGTGAAAACTCATTAAAGAATAGCTGTCCACCAGGACACCATACCCTCGGGTAGAGATTAGGGCTGGAACAACCGCTTTCATATTTTGTTGGTACAAATATTGATGTTGGCCTCGAAGATTCATCATTCCCTCTTCATGTGAACCAAGTCCGTACAGCGCTTCGTCCTCCTGCCATTCGAACTCAAGTTTCGTATGGTAGGCGGTCCTGTCAAATATTTGGTTGCTCCCCTCTGCACGTGCACGGAACCCGTCTGCGCCGCGGTCCGTTGCAACTTCACCGGCTGAGACATCAAAAATCGTGCGGTAGACATCAGTACGTTCAAGCGTTTTTCCACCTCGGGGCGGCTCCTTCGTCAGCAGTCTGCCGCTGGCCTCCCAATAGCTAAATGCACAAGTTGTTTTGTTTACTCGGATCATGAGCAGCTCGGTGGAGATTTCCAGATCGTCTGAGTGGTCTATGATCTTAAATTGCACATTGCTACTCTGCGAGCGCTCCACCGTCATGAAGCTCGGTTTCCTGCTAAAATCCGAATCCAAGGTATAACGAATTCGAGCAATTCTCGGTGTACAAAAGACGATTTGCATGATTCCGTTCGTGGTATCCAATCGAATTCCATTTGCTTCGGCCTGCCATCGAGTCAGCTTCAGAATCATCGCTACCTTTCCTTATAGATTTGATTTAATATAATGATATTATTGATTTTCTTGGATCATCTAGCAGATAATCCGGTTTTTATATCACAATATTACGATCCTAAGGAGGGTATCGATGTACGAGCATCGTTACCGGGAAGATAAACTGCATGGGGTTCCCGAATTTCCAATGCACATTTACAGGGTAGAGCATCCCGCAGGAGCCCATTCCATTCTCCCCGTTCATTGGCATAATGAAATGGAAATCATTTATTTGGCTCAAGGTTCCGCCACGTTTCGCATTGAAAACCACGAGTTAGCCCTTTGTCAGGGGGAAGCGCTCATTGTTCATCCGGGCGAGCTGCATTCGGGAGTGAACGATCATGAGGCTGTATGCTATTATTCAATTGTTTTCAAATTGTCCTGGCTGTCCTCCTATCAAAATGATCGGATTCAGCAGCTATTTCTCGGGCCTATCCTTCAAGGAACCGAGAAACTCCCCCTCTTGTTGTCCTCTTCTAGAGGGACACCGTCTGAATTGCTGGAGTATATCCGGCAACTCATACTTCGCTTTGAGCATCCGCTGCCTGCCTACGAGTTGGCTGTGAAAGGCATTCTCCTGCTGCTGATTGCCGATCTTCGCCGGTACGGACTCATAGAGAAAAATGATGCTCTCGGATATCCCCATAGACGTAAAGACAACGAGCAAATTAAGAAAGTATTGACTTATATCGAAGAGCATTCCCACGAAAAACTCGACTTGGATCAGCTTGCGGCTGCCGTCTCCCTCAGCCGTTCTCACTTTTGCACCTTTTTTAAGACGCAAACGGGGATGAGACCGATGGAGTACGTCAATTTTATCCGTATCAATAAAGCTGCAGAATTGCTGCGCACAGGGAGATATAACGTGCTTGAGGCTGCCTTGGAGTCAGGATACCAGCATGTAAGCTACTTTTCGAAATGGTTCAAGTTTTATATGAATATGACACCTTCTGAATACAAAGCTTCCTATGCATCCGGATTATAGTGTTCACTTATCACTAGTTTCCTGATCATGACAAAAGCTCTGATCCTATCCTTTGATCAGAGCTTAGCATCATTCTAGCTTCACTTGAACCCGGTACTTCCTCTATTCCCAATACGTCGACCCGCCGCTCTTCAGCCGGGCGAGCCCTTCCACAAAGAAATAATCGCCGTAGATCAGCGGAACATCGATGTTTGTCCCTTGCGGATAGTTGCTCGTCCCGTGCAGGATCAACCCTTCTTCCCCCGGGTCGTCCCATGCGCCGTAATTTTCGTACAGCGACTTCAGGATGCGTTCACCGGCTTCACGATACTTTGCGGCAGCTGTTCCTTCACCGCTAAGCTTCTCTGCCAGCAGCAACAGCCCACTAGCTGCGCAGGCACCGGCGGACGAATCCCGCAGCTCGCGCAGCTCTTCCGGTGCGCGGAAATCCCAAGCCGGCACCTGATCATCCGGCAGTTGATCAAGGAAGAAATCCGCGACCCGCTGCGCAGCGGACAGATACTCCGGCTTGCCGGTATGGTGGAAGCCCAGCGTCAAGCCGTAAATCGCCCAGGCAGCCCCGCGCGACCAGGCCGACTCCGGAGCGTAACCTTGACCGCCTTGCGGGCCAACCCGCTCGCCCGTGACCGGATCAAAGACCACGATATGATAGACCGAGCCGTCATGGCGGACAAAATGATGGAGCACGGTGTCCAAATGCGCTTCGGCAACATGCGCGAACCGGGGATCGCCGCTCTCCCGGGATGCCCAGAACAACAGCGGCAGGTTCATGCAACAATCGATGATTGCCCAGCCTTCGTTCCGCTCCCCTTCCGTCCACGGATTCCAGGCTCGAATGTAACGCCCCTTCAGGTTAAAGCGCGCCGCCAAATAGTTCGCCGCCTTCAGTGCCCGCAGCCGTGAGGTTTCATTCCCCGTCAGCTTATAGGAAGCGATGCTGGTCAGCGTCCACATGAACCCCAAATCGTGATCCAGCCGCACGTAACCGTCCAGCACCTCATCCAGCTTGGCTTCACATGCTTGTGCCAGCGCTTTCAATTCCTCCCGGCCGCTTCCTTCATACAGCAGCCACAGCAGCCCTGGCCAGAACCCCGCCGTCCACCAGGCCGGCTCAGCCAGATCATAGACTCCACCCTTACTGGCGTGGGGGAATCCCGAGCCAATTCTCGCCGTGTTTCGCAACGTTTTGTCCAGCGACTTCGTCCAGGCTGCTTCCACCCATGCCCTTTCGTTTCCGATATGCATATGACCTCGTTCCTCCATTCTCCTTATTGCCGAGCGAATTTAAACAGAAGCTCCACGCCAAAACCCGCTTCCGGCTGCTTGACCCGAAAATCTAACGCGTACCAAACCGCGTCCTTCCCGTAATGATCCCGGTAGGTCCGTTCCTCCATCTCCGCCTCCAGCTGATACGGGTCATAGTTCAGTTCCAGCGCGAACTGACCGCGGACAAGGCGAAGCTGCCCCGGGCGGGTCATCTCCGGCTGAATTGGGCTAACGAACCGCTCAACCAGACTTTCCGGCGCTTCTGCAAAGCGAAAGTCGTCTCGAAGCGTTAAGCTGGGCAGCTCCGTCTTGTTCCAAATCCAACTTCGGTTAAAAGACTGCAGATTATCATCCTCATAGGCGCTGGACAACTCCAAGGCAAACTCGCATGCCTCCGCAGTCATGTCGCAGCGAAGCTTCGACGCTGCCCTTTCCTGTCCCTCCCGCTGCACGCAGCCGTTGATGATCGGCACGGAATGCCCTTGTGAGCCGTTACAGTCATAACGATACCTGCCCTCGCCAAAGTAATCCCGCGTATACTCCCCGCACCCGAGATCGGACAGGAAAAACGCGCCTCCGCCCGCCAGCATGAAATGGCCCAGGTCGTTGTGGTTATGCGATTCGCCGTTGTGCCCGCCTTTTGCGGCAAAACCAAACGTATCCCCCGCGGCAGTAATTCGCGAGATCAGCCAGCCGGCGTCTTCAAACCAAAAGTCGCCGTCTCTCCACTCCGCCGGGCCTGCCGCAGTGCGGTCCCGCCAGATCAGGTTGCGCAGCGCCGGCGCCCAGCGGCTGCAGTGATCCTCGCGGTAATCCGCATAGAGCAAGACAGGCGGAGCCTCGACTTCCTCATACCGCTCCGCAAGGTAATGCGACAGCCCGGGCTGGACGCTCCCGTACGGCAGCGCGTCAGAGAAGTTGGCGACTAGCCGGCCGCCTAGAAAACACTTCTGCTGGAACTCGGCAATTCGCCGCACTTTATCCTCGCTGAACCAATCCCGCTGCCCCCGGCTTCGCTTTAACAGCAGGTCAGCATAATACACAAAGTAGCCAAACCCATAGTTCCAGTAGCCCAGCCCTTCCGGACAACCGCCATCCTCGCCGAATCCCTGCAGATAGAAGCCCATGCTGCGCTCGGTTTTCTCTAAGATCCGAGCCAGCCGGGCGAAATCCTGCGGTTCGGTCATCAGCAGCAGCGCAGCCGAACCAATCGATCCGGCGCAAACCGCCGACCAGTTGTTCGTCAGTTCCTCCCAGTGATAAGGGCCATTCTCCAGAAAAGGCTGGAACAGTCGTTCATCCACCAGTTCGGCGATCCGTACCCGCAACAGCTCCGGCAGACGCGAGCCCAGCAGCAAAGATAACTCCGCCAACGCAAAGCCCGTCTCCGCCGAGAACAGGTCGATGGTCTCGGAGACCGGACGCTTCGCCTCCACATGTGCGGGCAAGCACCAGGTAAGTTCGCTGCAGATCGCCCAGACGGCATCCCGCAGCGCTGCTTCGTACACCGCCGACTCCGGTTCAAGCAGCGACAGAAAGGCGAAGGTGTTCAACCGCCGTCGCTTCTCAAAATACACCCGCTCATACTCCAGCCGCGAGCCCTGAACGGCAAATAATGAAAACAGCGAATAAGTCAGCTCTTCCGCCGGGCACTTTAGCAGCCGTTCCCCCTCGCTGCGGATTACTTCAAGCTCGGCCTGAGCCTCCGACGCTTCACGCAACGATGTCCAAAACGCCTGTCCGCCGCCGGGCGGATAATAATCCTCTGCCTTCAAAGGGATGAGACTTTCGGCCAGCTGCTCCCAGCCCTCGCGAACGGTCATCCGTGTTCCTCCTTCCACCGCAGCCCAAAACGGCGGCGTTGACTAAGCTAAACCAATCCAATCCGGATGTCATTGCCGGAGCAGGTTGTGATCACAATCGCCCGCTCCCCAATCGTAAGGTTTAACGCTTCAGGCGCCACCGGCTGCCATGAGGCTCCCGGCGACGGATCGCCGTAAACCGCCGAAGCAAGCAGATGAACCCCCGGTTCCAGGGAAGCAAGCAGCGTGGGAAGAACAGTGCGAGGGTATAGAACGTTCGTATTGGCGTTCGGGCGAATCAGCTCGGCCGATTCGAAGCCAAGCAGACTTTGCACTCCGCTGGCTCCAACGGGACTGGCGGCTCCGGCAGCGATCCGACCAGCTTCCGCCCCCCCTGTCCGTTCCCCCTCGATCCACTCCGTCAACTCCGTCTCCACTCCCAGCGCGAATCCTCCTTCCGCGATGTCCAGCGCTCGCTTCGTCTCGATGCGATGAATCCGCACATGCCAGGGGAGTCCGGCAACGATCCAGGTGTGCACCTCCACGTTCGACCAAGGCTTCCATACCGCATACAGCACGTTATCCTGGATCGATGTCTTCTGATTGCGGCGTCTTACCCGGTACAGGTTCTCCCCGCGTTCGCTGAGTGCCAGCATGGAATCAAACGCACCTTGGGACAAGCCCCACTCCGCGCGCGGTACGCTGAACCCAAACCCGGTGGAATACACGAACTTCTCGTATTTTGCCGAGGTATGGGTGTGCTCGTTCGTGCCGCGATGACCGGTGTTGAAGGCTGCTACGTGGCCGGACGCAGGATCACGAGCCAGCACGAGATGTGCCGGTCGCTGGACCTTCAGCGCCGGCAGCTCCGGCAGCGGCAGCTCCTCCGCCGTCCAGAACGGATGGTCCTCCGGCAAGGCCAGCGGCAGGAACGCTTTCAGCGACCAATATGGCGAACCCGGCGCATTGTAGTTCTCCGCCATCACCAGGTTCGGATAGGCATAGCCCACGGTGAGCAGCCCCTCGGAACTGCGCATGGGCTGACTTAACCACCAGCGCAGATTGCGCAGCACCAGACCTTTGATTACCCCCATCGGAAGCACGTCTACACCGGCATAGGCCAGTGCGCTCCAAAAGGCGGATTGGGCGAAGCGGTAGGTTAAGCTGCGCCCGTACGGCAGCGCGGCACCGTCCGGGGCGAACCAAGCAAGAAACTCGCCTGCGAACATCGCGGCCCGCTCTTTATACACTTGCGCACGCCGCGGATCTTCCTGTTCCATGATCCGTGCGTAGAGCAGCCCGTAATAGTGAAATGCGAACGGGACGTAATAATCGCTGTGTCCCCCAACGCCGTCGCTGTACCAGCCATCTTCCAGATAGAATACGTCCAGCCGGTTTAGATTTCGCTCCAGCTGCTCCGCATCGTAAGGCAAGCCAACTTTACGGAAGCCCACATTCACCAGCACGTTAAAGAACAACCAATTGCAATCGTGACAGGGGTGCTGGTTGATCTGATTCAGCCAGCGGTACAGCCGATCACGTTCCTCCGGGTGAAGCGGTTCCCAAATGTGTTCCGGGATCAATGCCAGCGCGTAGCCAAAAACCGCCATCTCCACGAGCCGTTGATCATAATCGCCGACCTCGCCCCAATACTCCGGATGATCCGGGTTCGTGCCGCAGCGGATTCCGTCCAGAACAACGTCCCATAACTCACTGCTGCCGCCGCCCGCAAGCAACGGTACTAATCCCCACAGCACCCGAGAGAACCCTTCCATCTCCGCTACAGCCGCCGGGTAGGATACCCCGCTCTTGCCAAGACCAAGCCGGGCGCCGCCTTCACTATAGAACGGCCGTAGGGGATGCACCAGCTCTTCCAACACGTTCACCATGTCGCTGCGCGTTTGGAGCGGGGCATTAACGGTCAAACTATTCATTACTTCAGCTCCTTTCATCCGAGACTACCATTTATTACCCCTTGATGCCGGACGAGGCCACACCTTGGACAAAATATTTTTGCAGCGCGAGGAAGACGATCAGCACCGGAATGATCGAAATGACGCTGGCGGCCATAATTAACCCATATTCAGCGGAATATTGCGTAATGAACATCCGCAAGCCGATTTGGATCGTTTTGAGCTCCGTCTTGGTCAAGTAAATCATCGGCCCAAGGAAATCGTTCCACGTATTGACGAACGTGAAGATCGTCAGCGTGGACAGCGCCGGCTTTGAGAGCGGAAGCATGATTTTGGCCCAGATCCCATATTCATTAAGTCCGTCAATCCGTGCCGCTTCGCAGAGCTCATCCGGAATGCCTTGATAGAACTGACGCATCAAAAACACGCCAAACGCCGAAAACGCCTGTAGAAAAATAATCGCAAGATGAGTGTTGTTTAACCCCATGGAACGCATCATGATAAACTGCGGAACCATGTAGGCTTGCCACGGAATGGCAATAGTCGCAATATAGCCGAGAAACAACGCATGTCTCCCTTTGAACCGCAGCTTCGAGAACGCATATGCCGCAAAGCTGGAAGTCAGCAGTTGCAGCAAAGTAACGATCACCGAGAGCTTCGCGGTGTTGTATATAAACCGGCCGAGCGGGATCCGCGTCCAGATCTCCACGTAGTTCTGCCATCTTGGAGCATCCGGGATCCACTGCATCGGGAACGAGAATACATCCTTATTTAATTTCAGCGAGGACGACAGCATCCACGCGTAAGGAACAAGCATGCATAGCACAACGACCGCGAGCACCAGGTACGCAAAAATCTTGGCAACGGTTTTGACTTGTTTGTTAGCTCCTGTCATTTTTGCATCCTCCTATTGTCCGTACTTCTTCTCGCCCTGGAACTGAATCAGTGTAATCCCCAGAACGAGCAGGAACAGCACGATCGCCATGGCGCTGGCGTACCCGTAATCCAGCGAGCGGAACGCGGTATTGTAGATTTGATAAACAAGTACCCGGGTCGAATTGTTCAGTTGATTATCGGCACCGGCAAACAAGTTGATAAAGATGTCGTACACTTTAAACGAGTTGATGATCAGAATCATCAGGACAAAGAACGTAGTAGGTGCCAGCTGCGGGATTGTCACGTTGACAAATCTTTTCCATGGTCCCGCCCCGTCCAGCTCGGCAGCTTCATACAGCTCAGGATTTACTCCCTGCAAACCTGCCAAATAAATGACCATGTAGTAACCCATATTTTTCCACACTGTAAAAAGAATGACCGTAAACATCGCCCAATCTTTATCTGCCGCCCAACGGGGCAAATCCTCAATGGGGATGCCGGTAATCGAGTGCAGCAGATTGTTCACCGGCCCCATCGTGGGGCTGAACACGAAATTCCAAACGGCTGCCACGGCAACCAGTGAAGCGACATAGGGGAAGAAGAACACGGTCCGCATAAAGTTGCGGCCAAACAGCTTCTGATTAAGCAGGATCGCCAGTGCCAGCGCACACACCATCGTTAACGGCACCACGCCAATCGTATAAATAATGGTGTTCCAGAACGCCTTGTGAAAGGTGCTGTCCTGCAACAGCCGGGAGAAGTTACGCAATCCCACGTACTCCATCGGGTTAGCCCCGTCCCATTTCACAAAAGCGAGTACAAACGCATAAACCATCGGCACCAGCGTAAACACGGCAAAGCCAATGAAGTTGGGGGCAATGAAGCTGTACGCCACCAAATGATCTTTGACGTTCTTAGACAACGCGCTTCTTTTAACTGCTTTCGTTCCTAACACGGGTTCATTCTGCATGATTTCTCCTCCAAACCTACTTGTGCTAGAGCATTGGGAAAAAAAGGCGGGCTCATAAGGCCCGCCCCTGGCAGCATCGAAATCTCATGCGAGATCAGATTAGTTATTAAGTACCTCTTGCACCCGTTTCTCCATATCTGCCAATCCTTCGTCGATGGTCGCATTTTTCGTCATGAT
The DNA here is from genome assembly GCF_004000745.1 of Paenibacillus barengoltzii NBRC 101215. Taxonomy (GTDB): domain Bacteria; phylum Bacillota; class Bacilli; order Paenibacillales; family Paenibacillaceae; genus Fontibacillus; species Fontibacillus barengoltzii. The sequence continues at coordinate 28,688 of NZ_BILV01000029.1, read as the reverse complement.
GTTGTCGTGTGCTTCGTTCAGAACGACCTCGATGTCCGCACTCTTCTCATGCAGCGGCATTTCCAGATAAGTTCTCTCGGTCGTGAGAGCTGCTTTGCTGTTCTCGTCCGTCGGGAAGCCGTCCATGGAAGCGATGGAGCTAACCACTTCATCGTTCTTGATCGCCGGAATCGTACCTGTGGATGCGATCACTGCTGCACCTTCTTCACCGGTAACGAATTTCAAGAAATCTAAAGCGGCATCTTTGTTAGCGGACTTTTGGTTTACAGCCAGGGAAGTAATGGTCCCCAGCGTTGTTCCGGCAGGTACGCCGTCCGGATGCGGATATTTCACGATCCCCCAGTTGGTAGCCTGGGATTCGCCGCTCTTCACTTTCTCAATTTGCGTAGCGATAAACCAGCTGCCCATGTTCATCATCGCAACGGAGTTATTGTAGAATACGCCGGAATAGTGAGTGCTGGAGGTTTTTAACGTAGCGTAGTCCATCACGATGCCGTCGTCTTGCTGTTTCAGAATTCGTTCGTAAATTGGTTTCAAAAATTGATAATTTCCATCCACGATGGTGTTCTTGCCGTCCAGGATGCCGAACAACTGTACTGCACTGCGCCAAGTGTGGTAGTGCGCGCCGTATACTTTTTCCGAGCCGCTGCCGGACGTCATTTTCCGGGCCAACTCGTCGTATTGATCCAGTGTCATATCGTTGGTAGGATAAGGAACTCCGGCTTTGTCAAACAGGTCCTTGTTATAGTAAACGACCCAGAAGTCACTGCGGAAAGGCAGTGCGAACACATCGCCGTTCATTTGAATTTGTTCTACCGTTCCGCCATAGAGGGAAGTATCAATGCCTTGAGTGTCAATGAAGCTCTTCAGCGGTTCCAGATGGTTCTGCTTCACCAGGTTGACGTAGCCCGGGATGTCCTTGATGGTCAGAATATCCAGGTCAGCCCCACCGGAGAGCTGCGTACTGAGCATCGTCATGTAGTCGGTAGAGCCAAGGTCAACATATTCGATCGTTACGTTCGGATGGTCTTTCTTATAAGCATCGATCAAAGGCTGGTAGTAAGCAGTGGCTTCCCAATCCCACAGCGCCCATTTCAGTGTGACCGGCTTATCGCTTGTCTCATTGGAAACGCTTGCAGAATTGTTCGTTTGAGGCTCTGTGGTATTCGCTTTGCCTGAGTTTCCGTTGTTGCCGGAACAACCTGCCAGCAGACCTATAAGAAGAACGGCCGCCAAGGTAATACCGAATACTTTCTTTCGTCTCATCTTCAAACCCCTTTTCCTCCTGTTTTGAACTTCCAGATCGGCAGCGCCGAATCCTTAGGTTCATGGTATCGAAATCTAAAATGAAAGGGCATACATTTTTACGTTCTTTTCCTACACTTTTCTATTTGGTTCTTCAAGAAATGGATGAAAAGCTGTAAAATCATACTCAAAAGATGTAAAAATGGTTGTTTATGAACCTTACCGCTACCGACGATGTCAACTCATGTTATTGTTATCTATATCGGTTAAAACTCGCATTGATCTTACTCCGGATGAGGTGATCGACACGCGCGCAAGAAAAGCCACTATCAAAAGCCGGATCATCCTGATCATGACCGTGTTTGCCTTGCTGATCGCAGGAATTCTGTCTTTTTTCAGCTACGAGCTGATCTCGTATTTTCAACGGAAAACCACCATTCAGGCGACAGAATTTAACCTGCAACTCGTCTCTCATATCATCGATCAAGATTTAAATAACTTGTATACTTTGGCTTTGACCAGCAGTACGAACTCGCCTACCAATCAGCTGATTCAGGACTATTTTATCTCACCGGACGCCAGCGCCAGAGACGGGCTGAACGCCTTCTTATCGATGCAGGAGGATTTCCGAGTGAATCGGTCCAACAGCTACGTGCGCCGCCTGATCATCACGGATCACCAAGATAAGTTCATTCAGGTCGACAATTCTGGAAGCGCTTCAGTTCCGTTGAATATTCATAATATAACCCAGCTTCCCGGTCTGGTTCCAGATGCGAAGGAAGCTTGGGAGCGCGTGATCCAGGACCCGTTCTCCCGCTCCAGCGGCATCCCCATCGTTCTGCCAATTTACGGTGAACGGGCTGCACGCATTGGGACGGTCTATCTTCTGGCGAACACCTCCGTGATCACCGATAAGCTTAAAGGCTACAGTCTGCCGGAGGGCTCGGAATTGCTGCTCTCCCTTGGCAGCCAAACGTACCGGATCGAAGGGGACAAAGTGCAGGAAATCGAAAGCCCTTACACATTGTTGCCGTATGATCAAAGTGAAGCCACCGGGGCGCTCACCAAGCTCGAGTGGATGGAGCAGGACGGGGAACGCCTCATCTCGGTGTCCTATCCGGTGCGGGAAGGCGTCAGACTCGCCCAAACGCTGGACAAGAAGCAATTTGCTCCACAGCTCAACGCTTGGCTACTGCTGATGATTGGCGTTTCTGTGCTGGTGCTGGCATTAAGCGGATTTATTATGTTGTATTTAACCCGCACCATCAGCCTGCCCGTGGAGAAGCTGCGCAAACGGATTGATAAGATCGCGCAAGGCAATTTCTTTATCGACCGGAATATTGAATGGAACAGCGAGCTCGGGGATGTGGGACGCGGCATCAATCGGTTGTCCCAGGATATTTTGACGCTGATGGAATCTCGTGTCGCGGACGAGAAGCAGAAGCAGGAACTGGAATATCGCATGCTGCAAAGCCAGATCAGTCCTCATTTTCTCTATAATACCCTGAACTCGATAAGATGGATGGCTACGATTCAGAACGCTACGGGTATCGCAGATATGGTCACCTCCTTATCGCGGCTGCTGCGCAGCATCGCCAAAGATCAACGCAAGTTGGTTCCGCTGCAGGAAGAGCTTAGCCTGATGAATGACTATTTCCTCATTCAGAAATATCGCTACGGCGGCACGATTACAATGGAACAAATCATTGATAACGAGGAGCTCCTTTCCAGTCTGGTTCCCCGCTTTACACTGCAGCCGCTGGTGGAGAATGCGATTTTTCATGGAATCGAACCGAAGGGGCGCGGCAACATCACGGTGTCTGTGGCCAAGAGCGGGTATGACATGCGGATTACGATTGAGGATAACGGCGTGGGAATGAGTGAAGCCCAAATTGAGGCGATTTTGTCCAAGCAAGAAGAACCCGGCTCCAAAGGCCTGTTCGAAAATATCGGGCTCCGCAGCGTACACGATCGGCTGCGTCTGACCTTTGGGGATCGATACGGCCTCTCGATCGAAAGCAAGTTGAACGAATTTACGAGAATGCATTTGCTGTTGCCCTGCCGGAAGTCTTGACCTCCAACTTTGACAACTTGTCGCTATCGTAAACCACGGGAGGAAGTGATCGTATGATTAAAATGCTGATTGCCGATGATGAGGCACTCGTCTGTATCGGCCTGCAGTCCATGCTCAAATGGGAAGATTATCAGATCGAAATCGTGGGCATTGCCCACAACGGTGCTCAGGCAGAGGAAATGATCGAATCGTTGCGTCCTGACCTGGTCATTTCCGACATTAAGATGCCGGTCAAAACCGGTCTGCAGGTCGCTGAATCCGTACGCGACAAATATGGCCGGATACCGCTCTTCATCTTCTTAACGAGCTATGAGGAATTTGAATACGCACGTCGCGCCATTCATCTTCAGGCAGCGGATTATTTAGTCAAGCTGGAGCTAACCCCGCAGATCCTGGCCGAATCCGTTCAGAAGGCCGTTGCCATGTTGGGGGAATACCAAACCGTGGAGAGTTACCCGAGTATGCTGTACCGCAGCAATTTGCATGCGCTGCGCGATAAATTTTTTATCCGACTGTTTAATCAGCTGTTCGAGAACAAAAATCAGTTCCTGCTGCAACGAGACGATCTTGAGCTGGATTTATCCGCTCCTGCCCACCTCGTCTGCTCCTGCCGGATTCAGGGACCGGAGAGCGTCCCTCCGCGCGGGGATAAGCTGGTCGCTTTGTGCTCCAGCACGGTGCAGATGGCTAAGGATACACTCGCCTCGTCGCGGCCCTGCTTCGTAACCAGCCTGGATTTGCGGAACTTTGCAATTGTGCTGCCCCTGTCAGATCCAGATCCGAACCACTGGATGCCGGAAGTGGAGGAGCTCCTGCACCATATGGCAGAGGTGCTCCATTCCTATTTCAATGTAAAAATCATCGGCGCGGTTGGGAATGCCGTGGAGGACCCGTACCTGCTGCATGTAAGCTACCTGGCTGCCCGGCGGGCGTTGCCGTTTGCCCTCGATCAGCAATCGTTTGTCTTCTTCACCCAGAGCGAAGCGGAGAATCTCGCTTCCCCAGGAGTCGATGCCATCGTCTCCCGTTCGGAGATCCGCCGCGCCTTTGAAGAACTGGATACCCACGCATTGCACACCATGATCACGAATCTCATTGATCGGTTTAATGGCCGGCCGGAGTTACTTGTACCCGCTACCGATGCGGCTTGCAATATTTTATATATGGCCACCTCTTTGCTGGCAGACGGCGAGAACGTGGTTGAGCAAATTTTCGAGAATGAGCCGGAGGGGTACCGCGCGATCTATAAAAAGCAAACAACCCAAGGCGTGATCGATTGGCTCGTGCAATTTCGGGACGGTTGCTGCGAAATCCTGTCTTCCCGCAAACAAAGTTACAAGGAGCAAATCGTGCGGAACGTGCAGGACTATGTGAAACGGAACTTGAACAGTAAGCTGTCCTTAAATCAGGTGGCGGATGTTTTTAACTTCAGCCCCAATTACTTAAGCCATCTCTTCTCCAAAACGGCCAAAATCAATTTCGTGGAATACGTCACGGAGACTAAAATCGCAGCCGCTAAGGAAATGATGGTTCGCGGTGAAGGGCGCATTTATGAAATCTCGCAGAAGCTGGGGTATGAAAGTGCGTTTTATTTCAGCAAAGTGTTCAAAAAAGTAGAAGGCATATCGCCGCGGGAATTTATTCAGCGCATGAACAGCTCGCTGCCTTCCAGCTGATCAACGCCGCAGAACGCTTTTTCGATGAATCTTCACCCGAGGATCGACGATTGTATAGAGCAGGTCAGCCAGAAAGTTGGCAACCACCACAAATGCAGAGATGATTAAGATGATCATGAGCAACACGGGATAGTTCCGGGATTGCGCGGAAAATACCGCCAAGCTTCCTATACCTCCCCAGTTAAAAACATTCTCGACCACCGCGGCACCCGATATCAGGGTCGGCAAATCCAGCATGATGATGGTAATGACGGGGACTACAGCGACTCTTAATGCATGTCGATAGGTGACTCTTCGTTCCGAGACCCCTTTCGCGCGGGCCAGACTCAGAAATTCGGAAGGCAGCACCTCAATCATGCTGGTGCGAACCATTTTCATATAATAAGCAATCAGTCCGATCGTAACTGTGGCCACGGGAAGAACCATGTGGTAGATAAGATCAATCCAGTCCCCCTTTTTGTTTGGAGCATGCATGCTGCTTGGCGGGAACCAGAACAATTTGAAGGCAAAGATGTCCTGCAGCCAGTGCCCCAACACAAACACGGGAATGCTGTAACCAACCAGGCTCAGGATCAAACCTAGTTTATCCGATAGCCCGTCCTGTCGTTTACTGTTATAAATGCCCCACGGTATAGCAATCAGCAAAGCAATGAGAAATGACGTACCCAATAAGTAAAAGCTATTCCAGAAATATCCCCAGATATAACTACTAATCGGTGTGTGATAATAATCCAGACCAAAGTTTCCATGCAGAAGGTCATTGATCCACCGGAAATATTGCTGGTAGATCGGCAAGTCCAGACCAAAGAGGTGCTTCTGTTCGTTCGCAAATTGAATTTGCTCTTCGGTCATCCCAATGCTAAGGGTCCACATATTCCCTGGCATCAGGCGCATCGCACAAAAACAAACGCTCATAACGATAAATAACACAAACACCGATTGAATAGCTCGACGAATCAGATAAGTCCACATTTGCATCCTCCCGAACCCCAATTTGTCACTTATTCTAACATAGATCATTTGAAATATGGCATTTATTTTTGTAAATCGAGTGTTAAATATTCAAAATTTTCATAATATGTTAGATGAGAGAGAATTCCTAAGACAATGTAAAACCAGCCCTAATGCAAAATTTTGTTGATTGAATAGGTTATTTACATTGCCTCACTGCGCCTTTTTCTCTTCACAACTCCATCACGATTATGTCAGAATACTTCCCATAGTTAGAATGGCTGTGTTATCTTAAATATCCCACCTTTTCCATGAGATTCCTTATATTGTTCAACATGAAGTCGGTTGAATCCTGCATTCCCCCTCATTTTTGCGACATCGCATAAACAGCCCCTGCCAAGAAGCGCAGGGGCTGTTGAGATAAAACGAATATAGATGAAAGATTAATCATTCCGCGGGAGTTCTACAGACACCTCGCGCCCCGCTTCAGCGGAACGCAGCACGCCGTCAATGATCGCTTGTTGGATCAAAATTTGCTCGCCGGGGATCGGTGCAGGACGACCGTCGCGCACCGCTTCAGCAAAGTCCCGGACCTTCTCATCGAACAAGTTCAGTTTGTGCTCGATGAGTGGAATCGGCGTCTGGGTATTCCGACCGTATTCGTCGTGGTACAGCGTAACCGAACCTACCGCACCGTCCCATACACCAGACCAAGGACCGCTGCCTGCCGGTGTAACCTTGAGTCCCGCATCGGTACCGAGGAACATCGTTGCGCCTAACGTGTCCATGTGCATGGCCCAGGAGATTTTGAACTGCAACACCAGATCGTTCTCGAAGCGAACCATCGCCACACCGAAATCCTCCACTTCAAACTTGGATGCTTCGGGATGGTAAAGCGGATTGCGGCCGAAATGGTTCGACGTAAAGGCAGATACCGTGAGCGGACGAGGATAACCCAGCGTATTTAACGCCATATCCAGCGAGTAGCAGCCGATATCCGCCATCGCCCCGGCTCCAGCCAGCTTCTTGCTGATAAACGTGCCTCCCGGCATACCACGCCGGCGGCCGCCGCCCGTCTCGGCGTAATAGACCTTGCCTAACCGACCGGATTGCACAATTTCCTGCAACAGCTTCATATTCGGGTCATAGCGGGGCTGGAACCCGATCGTTAACATGTTGCCGGTGTCGCGGGCCACTTGCGTCATCTCCAGCGCCTCCGCTAACGTGACGGACATCGGTTTTTCCAACAACACTTGCTTGCCTGCCTTCAGCGAATCCACCGTTGTCTCGTGATGTGAGACGTTTGGCGTACAGATGCTGACGGCGTCCAGCTCTTGCTCGAGCAGCTTGCGATGGCCGTCATAGGCTGCCGCTCCGTCCAATTGCAGCGCCTCCACGAAATCCGCGGCTTTGCCGGGAATCACGTCGGCGACTGCCACGATCTCTACGAACGGAAGCTTCCGGTAAGCCGATACGTGGGCTTTGGCAATTCCGCCGCTTCCGATAATGCCGATACGTACATGTTTACTCATATGCTCGCTTCCTTCTCTCGTTTGGAATGGGGCGCCGAATGCTCGCCCGCGTGCATTTTGCGGTACGCGCTTGGCGTTACTTCATACTTGCTCTTGAACACCGGGTACAGATAGTTTGGATTCGCGAAACCGTGGGCAATGGCGATCTCCTCAATCGCTTTGTCCGTCAGGAGCAGGTCCGAACAGATCGCGGTCAGCCGCGTATGCTCCAAATAATCGCGGAACGTCGTCCGCCCTTCACTTCGGAAGATCCGCTGAAGCTGCCGCGGGCTGATCCCGATGGCTTCTGCAACCTGTTCCAGCGAGATCGGCATGCTTTCGTTGTCCTGAATGTATTGCGTGGCCAACTTGTATCGATGGAAGCTCATATCTCTCTCAGGAATTCCCGTTCTGTCATCGGCCCGGTCCAGCACGCGAACGGTGCGCAGCAATATCTGCACGATTTCCTGCTTCAGCAGCGTGTAGAAGCCGATCGGTTGTTCCTCCAATATACGATACGCTTCCAAAAAACCACTCATCGCATGGAACCGGTCAACGACCGGTGCGACGGGCAAACGATCCAACGAGGTGATGCACTCCTCCGCCTCCGCTGCCTCCAACTCGTCTCCCCAGCCGCCAGGTTGGCCACCCGCCTCCAGCGGCTCGATCTCCAAATGAAGGCATAGTTCATACATTGGATCTTCCGGGTCCGACTCCTGATAATGCACCAGGTCCGGTCCGGTCAAATAGAACATGCCCTCGTGGAGATCATAGGTCTGGTCGACGAGAATGACTTTGCCTTTGCCTTTCGGAATATAATGAAATTCATAGCCCGAGTGCTTATGAAACTGAATGATATGTCCAGGAGGAAACGAGGCCAGATGGCAGCGCAGCACGCGAATGCCGTAACCGCCCCAGCGGAATTGCAGCTCCAGTCGGTCGAGTGCATCCTGTCTTTCCGCCATTCTGGCGTACGGAAAAGGACTCGCGCTCCCCGCCGTTTTACGGTCAGTTGGCTTCTTCCCTGTCGATTCGCGATGATCTGCCCGCATCTTGATCCCTCTTTTCCTTCAATGGTCATCTGTTATGTTTATTCAGCCAGTTCGTCGATCCGGATCGGCCGGCCTTCCGCTACCGAACGATTCGATGCTTCCATGAGTTTAGTCAGATCCACAGCTGCTGCGATATTGTCCGTCGCCTCGGTGCCTAGCTTGATATGTTCCACCCATTGGCTGAAGGCATAAGGTAATCGGTCATCCAGTTCCAGCTTCTCCCACTGTTCGCTGCCGCCGTTGTAACGAACGACTGGAACTTCATCCGGGAATCCGTACAACAGCGTGCCTTCCGTTCCGTGAAGCTCGATGGAGAACGGCGAGTGGCTGTTCACAAAGCCCGCTTCAACGATGCCAATCGCCCCTTCCGCATAACGCAGAATGGCTACGGCGTTGTCTTCGACTTCCTTCCCTGTCACATAGCCGAAATTCGCACTTACACTCTCTGGCATCCCCAAGAAACGCCGCACCAGGTACATCGGATGGCAGCCCAAATCGATAAGGGCACCGCCGCCACACTGCTCCTTCGAGAAGAAATGTTCAGGCAGCCAGTTCGCCGTCGCGCCGTTATGCGACAGCCGCACCCGTGCCATCGTCAGCTTGCCGAGCTTACCGCCTTGGAGCACCCGATCAATCGTCTGCGTGTAACCGTCATACAGGCGCGGCAGGGAAACCATCAGCCTCACGCCCGCTTTTCGAACCGCAGCGAGAATATCCGAAACTTCCTTAGCCGTAGGGGCAATAACTTTCTCCGTGAAAATATGTTTACCTGCCTCCGCCGCCTTCACCATGACGTCGCGGTGCATATTCGTTGGTGCATCCACAATAACCGCGTCGATGTCGTCCTGCGCAAGCATCTCATCCAGTGAAGCATAGTACGGTACTCCATACTGCGCCGCTTTGGCCTGCCCGCGTTCGGGAAGTTCATCCCAAATCGCAGCCAGCTTCGTCTCAGGATGCTCTAGTGCCTGCTTCGTGTAATCTTCTGCATGAACGTGCCAATAGCTGATTTTGCCAATGCGAATCATTTGTTAGTAAGCCTCCTTGGCATTTGACTTAAAATATACGACAACATAGACAGATTACACAACTTTTATAGCCATTATAATGAGTTTTCGTGCCATTTGAACTATAAATTGACGACATGGTGATAATCGTGGATTGGATCCCGCTGTAATCTACACGGAGCGTCCATTTGCATATTATAAGAAGACAAAAAAGAGGCCTCTCAAAAGAGAGACCTCTTTAGGCTAGACTTTATAGCCTATCTTACATCATGCCGCCCATACCGCCCATGTCTGGAGCAGCTGGTTTTTCTGGTTCTGGTTTGTCCGCGATCACGGCTTCAGTTGTCAGGAACAGGCCTGCAACGGAAGCTGCGTGTTGCAATGCGGAACGAGTTACTTTCGCAGGGTCAACGATACCTGCTTCGATCATGTTCACCCATTCGCCAGTAGCCGCATTGTAGCCGATGCCAACTGGTTCTTTCTTCAGGCGATCCACGATAACGGAGCCTTCTTCGCCAGCGTTTGCAGCGATCGTACGAACTGGCTCTTCCAGAGCGCGAAGCACGATGTTAACGCCCGTTTTTTCGTCGCCAGTTGCTTCAACCGCAGCTACTGCATTGTATACGTTCACGAGGGCTACGCCACCGCCGGAAACGATACCTTCTTCAACAGCTGCACGCGTAGCGTTCAGTGCGTCTTCGATACGCAGTTTGCGTTCTTTCAGTTCAGTTTCCGTAGCTGCACCAACTTTGATAACGGCTACGCCGCCAGCCAGTTTAGCCAGACGTTCTTGCAGTTTTTCTTTGTCGAACTCGGAAGTCGTTTCTTCCAGTTGCGCACGGATTTGGTTTACGCGAGCATCGATGTCGGCTTTGTCACCGCTGCCGTCCACGATGGTCGTATTTTCTTTCGTAACGATAACTTGACGAGCGTTACCCAATTGCTCGATCGTCGTGCTCTTCAGATCCAGACCAAGTTTCTCTGTGATCACTTGGCCGCCAGTCAGAGCAGCGATATCTTGCAGCATCGCTTCACGACGGTCGCCGAAGCCAGGAGCCTTAACAGCTACCGCGCTGAACGTACCACGCAGTTTGTTCACGATCAGCATGGCTTGAGCTTCGCCTTCGATGTCCTCAGCAATGATAAGCAGCGGTCTGGATTGTTGTACGATTTTCTCCAGAATTGGCAGGATTTCTTGCGTGCTGCTGATCTTCTTGTCGGTGATCAGGATGTATGGATTTTCAAGTACGGCTTCCATTTTGTCCGTATCTGTAATCATGTAAGGAGATACATAACCGCGGTCGAATTGCATCCCTTCAACCACTTCAAGCTCCGTTGCAAAGCCACGGGATTCTTCAACCGTGATTACGCCGTCTTTACCTACTTTCTCCATCGCTTCAGCGATCAGTTCGCCAACTTCTTCGTCAGCCGCGGAGATTGCAGCAACTTGAGCGATCGATTGTTTGCCTTCGATCGTTTTGGAGATCTTCTTCAGTTCTTCGACTGCAGCGCGAACCGCTTTGTCGATCCCTTTACGCAGGCCGATTGGGCTAGCGCCGGCAGTAACGTTCTTCAGACCTTCACGGATCAGGGCTTGTGCCAGAACCGTTGCCGTTGTCGTACCGTCACCGGCTACATCATTGGTTTTCGTCGCAACTTCTTTAACGAGCTGAGCACCCATGTTTTCAAAGGCGTTTTCCAGTTCGATTTCCTTTGCGATCGTTACGCCGTCATTCGTGATGAGCGGGCTGCCGAATTTCTTCTCCAGTACAACGTTGCGGCCTTTAGGACCGAGCGTTACTTTTACTGCGTTTGCCAAAGCGTCAACCCCACGAAGCATCGCGTGGCGGGCGTCTTCACTGAATTTAATCTCTTTTGCCATTGTTCAATTACCTCCCATATAGTTGTGTAGATATTCGTTCAGATACGAATCGGCGGATTAGCCGATGATCGCGTGGATGTCGCTTTCTTTCATAATCAAATATTCTTTGCCTTCGTATTTCACTTCAGTGCCAGCATATTTGGAGAAAATAACGCGGTCTCCTTCTTTCACTTCCAACGGAACGCGGACGCCATCTTTCAAAGTTCCGCTGCCAACGGCGATGACTTTACCTTCCTGTGGTTTTTCTTTGGCTGTGTCTGGAAGCACGATGCCAAATGCCGTTGTCTCCTCTTGCTCGATCGGTTGCACGAGAACGCGTTCACCTAAAGGTTTGATCATGAAAAAACAGCCTCCTTTAAATATGTGGTGTTATGTGTAGATGTTGTCATTAATATTAGCACTCGATCATCCCAAGTGCTAACAACCACTTTTATATTACTCAAGTTGCGAATAGATTTCAAGTTCCTTTGTACAAATTTTTTTCTTTGTTTCATAGGATTAATAGCGTGCCCTTCCCATTGTATCCTTGCACTTGGATAAATATTCCGAAGGAATGGACGAGCATGGTCTGCGGGCTTGGTGCCGGGGGATTGGGCCGCAAAAAAGAGGGGAGATCACCGTACAAAGTTCACGTCCATCTTGGGGAGTTTAGGGCGGCGAAAAGGGCTAGTTTGCAGCCCTCTTCAGGGTTAAGGATGCACAACACCCCCTGTTTTAGACGAAATAGCGTAGCTGGCAAGCGTTGGAGCGCAGGTTCGCTGTGGCTGCAGGTTTCTCGGCTGTTGTTGCTGTTGTTGCCACAGTCACAGTCACTGCCAATAGTCACTGTCACTGCCACAGTCACTTCTGTCACTATTCCTGCAGTTCTTCTGTTGTTGATCCGCAAGTGACTCTGATGCCGCTAATTTTAGTTACTCCGCGAGTTCCCAATTGCCAACTCATTACGCTACCGCCGCGCAAGTTACTTTTACTGTTCTAGTTGCGCCTGACTGCGCTTACCTGCTCCTAGCCCGCCGGGCGCCGTGATCTGTGCCGGCTAACGCTTGCCACAGCGCTTATTTCGGCCAAATGAGGGGAATTTCTTTTCTAACGCTTGCCAGCGAGCTTATTTACTCCAAAGGGCCCCGTTTCGAGGGCGAAACCGGCAATTAAGCTCTCTCATCAGCGTTAGATTCTCATCGCCCCCGTTTTGGGCCCAATAGCGTTGCTGACAAGCGTTAGCGCGCAGGTTCACCTCTGCGCCTGACTTCGCTTACCTGCTCCTAGCCCGCCGGGCGCCGTGATCTGTTCCGGCTAACGCTTACCACAGCGCTTATTTCGGCCAAATGAGGGGAATTTCTTTTCTAACGCTTGCCAGCGAGCTTATTTACTCCAAATAGCCCCGTTTCGAGGGCGAAACGGGCAAATAAGCTCTCTCATCAGCGTTAGATTCTCATCGCCCCCGTTTTGGGCCCAATAGCGTTGCTGGCAAGCGTTAGCGCACAGGTTCGCCTCAACGGTGTTCGCCGGAGCCCATCAACGCACACAAGTTCCCTCACCGAGTCAGCGGCCCCCTCACCGCGAGATCGACTCGCTTACATGGCAGCGGCTCGCTCAGGCTACAGGGCTTTCTCGCGCGCTGGACGGCGACTCCTCCTCCACTACTGCCGCCCACACAGCACTCGCCAACCAAGCCAAGCCCTGCCCGGCCAAAAGAAAAACGCGCCCCACTTACGCAAAGGCGCGTTCTTTCATTTATACATTTCCGCTCGTGCCGCATCCGCCGCCTGCTGCTTCGCATATACCCGTTTGGACAAGAGCACGCTCAGCTCATAAAGCAGAATCAGCGGGATCAGCACCAGGAAGGCAGAGAACAAATCCGCCGGCGTGATCATCACCGAGATGACCACAAGTGCGAAATACGCGACCCGGCGCATCTTCTTCAGCCGCATCGGCGTTAAGATTCGCAGCTGCGTCAGAAACAAAATAATCAACGGCAGCTCGAACAACAACGAAATCGGCAGCACGATATTGGTCAGAAATTTGAAATAGTCCGCCATTCCGTAGGTCTCGACGAGTCCCAGCTCTTTATTTAATGAACCGGTGAACGTCATCGCCAGCGGGAATACCACATAGTAACCAAAGGCCAGACCTGCCAGAAAAAAGACGAACACATACGGGATATACCTCGCGGTCGCTCGGCGTTCCTGGGGCTTCAAGCCGGGGCTGACAAACGCCCATACCTGGTACAACGTAAAGGGCAGCGTGATCCCAAAGGCAACCAACATCGCAATTTTCATATACACGCCAACGCCGTCCCAGAACGAAAACGCGTTCAATTCGATGGTCACGCCGGATAGGGCGTTTCTCGTCAAGAAGTGATAGATCGGATCAACGACGAAAAAAGCCGCCACCAGCACCACGACAAACACGATGCAAACCGCTACCAATCGCCGCCGCAATTCGGTTAAATGATCTACGAGACTTTGCGCTTTGTCTTTCTCCGACATCTCAGGTTCTCCTTTCCCCGCCGGGCTTCCCTTCCCATCTCAAGCAAAATCCCTCCGCTAAGGAAGGGATCAAGGTTACGTCTATGCAACTGATTGGCTGCTCCCGATTATTCGGGAAGACGGCGGTCGTCCGGTTTGGGACCCTCTACCTGTGGTTGCGGTGCGGGCTCCGCTCTTCTGGCTTCCGGCTGATCATCAACGATATCCCGGGTAGCCTCCTTGAATTCACGGAACGTGCGTCCAACCGCCCGCCCCAGATCAGGTAATTTATTTGGACCAAATAACAGCAACGCCGCGATCACAATCAACAAAAATCCGCCTGCGCCCATGGGAAATCTCCTTTCGTTACAGCATTGAAATCGACAAGGTCTTCCAATAAAAATCACTCGCCCACATCATACCATAACGAATATCACAGTTACAGTCTATTTCTTTAACAACTTCGCGAAGTAGTAGAAAAATAAGTCCCGTAATTGTGTAACGAACAGAACATCGAACTATAAACGGAATTGTCCCGTTACCATCAGCAGCGCTTCCGGCAGTTGATCCATGATCGCTGCCAAATTTTCATGCACTCCTTTAGGCGTTCCCGGCAAGTTCACAATCAGCGTCCGTCCGCGAATGCCCACGATTCCCCGGAACAACATCGCCGCAGGGTTCTTCTGCATTAATCGGTACCGCATGGCCTCTGCCATCCCGGGCACTTCACGTTCGATTACCCGGCGGGTGGCTTCCGGCGTCACGTCCCGAATCGCCAGCTCCGTCCCCCCTGTTGTCAGCACCAAATCAGCGTGAAAATAATCGGTCATTTCAATCAATGCGGCGATAATTTCATCCGGTTCATCGGGGACAATCCGGTATTCCACGATCTCGCCGCCCAATTCTTCCTCCACCAGCTCACGGATTACTTGGGCGCTCGTATCTTCACGTTCTCCCCTTGCTCCTTTGTCGCTGGCGGTAAGGATCGCTGTTTTCCAAACCATGAAGTCACCCTCCTCATCCATATAGGAACTCCCTTTGAAGTCCAACGTAATGCCGGATCATGTCGATTCATGCTGATTTTCAACTGCAAGCTTATCTTCTTTATCTATATCAAAATCTAACAGCCGCCGCAAATATTACGAACGCACATAATCTCCGCTTTTGCCGCCGGATTTCGAACGCAGCAGCGTCGGACCGATAACCATGTCCTTTTGCAGCGCTTTGCACATGTCATACACGGTCAGCGCCGCAGCCGACACCGCGGTGAGCGCCTCCATCTCCACGCCGGTCTTGCCTTCCGTCTTCACCGTGGCTTCAATATACAGCTCGTCCCGTCCATTGTCGCCAAACGTAATGTTGACGCCGGTGAGCGCCAGCGGGTGACACATCGGAATCCAATCGGACGTCCGTTTGGCCCCTTGAATCCCAGCGACCTGGGCGACGGCGAGCACATCCCCTTTGCCAATCCGACCTTCCTTAATCGCCTCGAGGGTGGATGGGAGCATGGTGATTTTCGTCTCTGCCACGGCGACGCGAACGGTTGCTGATTTCCCGGAAATGTCCACCATCCGGGCGCGTCCTTGTTCATTAAAATGCGTCATGCCTTGCCCTGATTCCGAGTTTGCCAAGCTTATCACTACTTTCCTTCATATATATCGTTCCTTTTGCCGTAAACAGCAGATCCAAGCGGAAGTCATGCGATTCCATCGGGATCGCCTCCGGCAGGATCAGCTCTTCCAGGGCGAGGGCGCCGAGGACAACCTGGTTTAAGCCGCCGCTGCGGCGAGCCAATTCGTCGATCAGGCGATCGTAATACCCGCCGCCAAATCCGATGCGCCCTCCCTTCAGATCAAAAGCCAGCCCCGGAACCACAATCACATCGATCTCGGGATAGAGCTCGGGAGGCCAGATGACCGTATGCGCAGCCGGCTCCAGAATCCCCCAGGTACCTGGCACTAAGTCAGCCATTCCGGTCACCTCATGCAACGTTAGGCTGCGCTGCGCACCAATCTTCGGCACAAGCAACCGGTCTCCTTGGGCCTGGCAGCTGTCCATGAAGGCCAGCGTATTCGGCTCATCCCGGAAAGAAACGTAGCAGAATACGTTTAATTTCCCGCCGCTCTGCGCCCGCAAGGGGCTTAGTACCTCCAGCTCCGCCATTCGGCTGGCGGCCAAGGATTGTTCCGTACGGGAAGCTTCCGGGATTTCGGCGCGAACCGCCAACATCCGCTGGCGCAGCTCTTTTTTGGCATCCGTTGGCTCCATATGAAACCTCCCTTTCCGCTCCTGCCTTCCATTAGCCGGCCTTCGTTCAAGTGGCTTGGACGAACCCGGCTGATCTCTTCCTTAGTGTATCATTGTTATATCAAAATGAAAACTAATGCATCCGCTTTGCAAAAGCTGAACTTTCAAGCAATCAGCGATGCATTTCGCGTTGGTTTCATGTACACTGAAGGTACGTGTTTCACCAAATCTATCACATTTATCATGCACGGACTGCAAATCTTTTTTTGGAGGATCGAAACCGTTATGCTGCTTCAAGCTTCGAACATTACAAAATTATACGGCGTGACCCCCGTGCTGGAAGGCATAAACCTTCAGGTGCTTGAACGGGACCGGATCGGTCTTGTAGGCGTCAACGGTGCGGGCAAATCGACGTTTCTGCAAATTTTAGCCGGCGAACTCTCTTATGATGGGGGACAAATTTTCAAAGCCAAAGAAACGACGATCGGATACTTAGCGCAAAACAGCGGATTGCAATCGGATCGCACCATCTGGGAAGAGATGCTGGCGGTGTTCGCCCCGCTCATCGAAACGGAACGTGAGCTGCGCCGAATGGAAGAACAGATTGCTGATCCGGAACTGGCCCGGGATGAGAAAGCGCATCAGGAATTGCTTGACCGCTATGCGCTGAAATCCGACTGGTTCAAAGACCACGGCGGCTATGAAATGGAAACTCGCATCCGTATGGTACTGCACGGCATGGGATTTGGCGATTTTCCACCGGACACACCTATCGCAACATTAAGCGGCGGACAGAAAACCCGGCTCGCCCTTGCCCGAATCCTGCTTCAGGCCCCTGACCTGCTGATGTTGGACGAACCAACCAACCACCTTGATATCGCAACGTTAACCTGGCTTGAAGACTACTTGCGCAATTATTCCGGCGCCCTGCTGGTCGTCTCGCATGACCGGTATTTCTTAGATCGGCTCGTCACAGCCATCGTGGAGATTGAACGCCATCAATCGCGCCGCTACACAGGCAACTACAGCCGGTATATCGAGTTGAAGGCGGCGGAGTACGAAAGCCAGCTGAAGCAATATGAGAAACAACAGGATGAAATCGCCCGGATGGAAGCATTTATTCAGAAGAACATCGTTCGAGCTTCCACAACGAAACGGGCGCAAAGCCGACGTAAAGCGTTAGAGAAGATGGAAGTTCTCGATCGTCCGCTCGGCGACCCAAAACGCGCAAGCTTCTCCTTCGAAGCCGAAGTGATGACGGGGAAAGAAGTACTGCACGTCAACGGCCTGTCCTACGCGTTTGCGGACAAGTCCAAACCGCTGTTCCAAGACGTCAACTTCGACCTGTACCGCGGCGAAACCGTTGCTTTGATCGGACCAAACGGGATCGGGAAATCTACCTTATTAAAAATTCTGACTGGTGAGCTGAAGCCAACCGATGGGACCATTACCTGGGGAGCTAAGGTCAAGATTGGCTATTACGACCAGGAGCAAACGCATCTGAACCCGGCCAACACCGTATTGGAGGAAGTGTGGAGCGCATTTCCACATATCGAAGAAGCCCGAATTCGCAGCGTACTGGGCAATTTCCTGTTCAGCGGTGACGACGTGCTTAAGAAAGTAGCGGCGTTAAGCGGCGGTGAGAAAGCTCGGGTGGCGCTGGCCAAGCTGATGCTGCTAAAAGCCAACGTCCTGATTCTGGACGAACCGACCAACCATTTAGACCTATTCAGCAAGGAAGTGCTGGAGTCCGCATTAATGGAATACGATGGAACGCTCCTGTTCATCTCCCATGACCGTTACTTCCTGAACAAGATGGCCGAGCGGATTGTCGAATTGCATCCGAACGGGGCAGAACATTTCCTGGGTAATTATGATGATTATTTGGCGAAAAAACAGGAGCTGGCTGAACTCGCCGCCGATCAGGCGATAAATGGAACTGCGAAGGTGTCCGTAAATTCCGCTCAGAAGCAGGCCGAGCCGGAGGCACCTGCCGCCAAGTCCGGTGCTGCTTCCTATGAAGCCGATAAGCAGGCCAAACGGGAGGAACGAAACCGCCAACGCCGCATCGAGCAGCTGGAGGCGTTGATCTCCAAGTTGGAGGATGAAATCGCCCAACTCGAAAGCGAACTGGCCCTTCCTGAGGTGTATCAGGACTATACCGCAGTTCAAGAGCGACAAGACGAGATTGACCGTCGGAAAGAGCAGCTTTCCTCCGCATATGAGGAATGGGAAGCGCTGGCCGAGGGGTAGGCTCACAAATTTTTAGCAAATGTTCATTTTTTCTCGTTCAAGTTATTCACAACTTTATCCCCATTATGCAGAATCGTTGATACTTCAAAACGGCCCGCTGGGCCGTTTTTTTGCAGGGATATCGTCGTTTTTTGTCGCATGCTAGTTTTATCCACTAAATTATTCACATTATCCACAGTTTTCTGAAAATATAACTTATCGTTTTCTGAAACCAGATTCATCGACCGACACACCGCGCTT
Organism: Paenibacillus barengoltzii NBRC 101215; assembly: GCF_004000745.1. GTDB lineage: Bacteria > Bacillota > Bacilli > Paenibacillales > Paenibacillaceae > Fontibacillus > Fontibacillus barengoltzii. The sequence goes on along the minus strand of NZ_BILV01000029.1, from coordinate 10,082 downwards.
TCATCCAATTTTCGCAAAGAAAGCTAACAAGCTGTGGATAACCTTGTCCACAACTTGACAAAACTTTCGTCTTAGGTCTATCTCCTCAACTTTCTCCAAGCTCATGCTTTGCTTCCCAACCATCCCAAGCTTCTGATGCTTCCCTCCCATTTTTCTTCCATTTCGCTATCATCTCGGCTTCACGCCCTTTGAAACCATTCGAAATGCCTATTGCCCTGCCCATTTTAAAATCTTTATGATCTCTAATAGAGTTGCGGCCGAAAAAACACATACGCCGTCAAATATTCACCGAAAAGGAGAGAATGGAATGAAATTTGTCAAATGCGCTTCAATCGCCGCACTAGGCGTCAGCCTCATCTTTGTGGGAGGATGCCAAATGCTTGGCACATCCAAAGGCGCTTCTTCCACGACTTCCCCTTTTACGGAATCCAAGCTGCCTGGCGGAGGGCTGGCCCTTCCGGAAAATGAACGGCTTCATCTGTCAACGAATAAGCAATGGATCGAAAGTGAAGGTCATCTGTCCGACCTGATTCGTCTTCAATGGACAGGAGACCGCGCCAAACCGGCTATCGCCTGGGCCGATGAGCAAGGCAAAGACAAAACCGCGATTATCTCGCATGATAAAGCGAACAATCCGGAACAACATGATCATAAGCATATTTCGATTGAAACCACGATGTCGCCGACTGGGGAATATAAAGATCAGCTGTTTACCCGCCTGGAGATTCCTTATGATACCGACGTTGCGGAGATTCGTACCCATTCGTCCAACTTCAACGTCATGGACGGCATTTTGCGGGTAGCTGGCGAAGGCAATCGGGACGTGCAATTCGCCGTCACCGGTAAGGATAATGCCACGACTCCGCTTTGGAGCCTGCGCGCCAACAGCGCTGAGCTTAGCGGCAATAACGCTGGAGCGGATTTTAACCTGATCCGTTATTCAGACGAAGGAGAAGCGATCGACAGCGTGCTTACGGTCAAACGGGAGAACGGCCAAGTTGGCATCGGCACAGACGACCCACAAAGCGCCTTGGATATCCAAGGGGATCGCATCCGTATTCGCGAATCCCACACTCCGGCTTCCTCCAAGGCTCCGGGGAATCCTGGAGATATCGCTTGGGATGAGAACTATATATACATCTGCGTGGCCAAAGACACTTGGAAACGGACCGCTTTATCCACTTGGTAAAGCGAACACTTCAATCTAACTCAATCCGAATCTGCCGGGCCCCATACGTTGGGTTACCCGGCTTTATTCTGCTCTTAAAAGGCGCTTGCTTGAAACCATAGGAGGTTCCCGGGTAGAATAATAAAATAACTTTAAATTTTAGAGATAGGGGCCAAACCGCCATGACTCGTAAAACAGTCCAAAACGTCACCGAGCTGATCGGCGAGACTCCGGTCGTCAAATTAAACCGGCTCGTCTCACCGCAGGAAGCAGACGTCTACGTCAAGCTGGAGTTTGCCAATCCGAGCGGAAGCGTCAAAGACCGGGCGGCTGCCCATATGCTGCGGACGGCTGAACAAGCAGGCCGGCTCGCCCCCGGCGCTACGATTATTGAGCCGACCAGCGGGAATACGGGGATTGGGCTGGCGATGAACGCCGCAGCCAAGGGGTACCGGATCATTCTGGTCATGCCGGACAACATGACAAAGGAACGGATTCGCTTGCTGGAGGCATACGGAGCTGAGGTCGTGCTCACGCCTGCAGCCCAGCGGATGCCCGGGGCGATTGCCAGAGCCAAAGAGCTGCTGGCCCAGATCCCCGGCAGCTTTATGCCGCAGCAGTTCCAGAACCCGGCAAATCCAGACATCCACCGGCTGACAACCGGGCCGGAGATCGTGCAGCAAATGGAAGGCCGGCTCGACGGGTTTGTCGCCACGGCTGGGACAGGCGGCACGATTACCGGAACCGGGGAATATTTGCGGAGTAAGATCCCAAACCTTCATATCACCGTCGTTGAGCCGCAAGGATCTCCAGTGCTCTCCGGCGGAGAACCGGGCCCGCACAAGCTGGTGGGAACCAGCCCCGGGTTTATCCCGCCGGTGCTGAATACCGCCATCTATGACGAGATCGTCCAAGTCAGCGATGAGGATGCCCTGGAAACGACCCGGCGCTTGGCCGCTCGCGAAGGCATCCTAGTTGGACCGTCGTCCGGGGCATCGGTCTGGGCGGGGATCCAATTGGCCAGACGTTTAGGCCCAGGCAAACGCGTATTATGCATCGCACCGGATACCGGAGAGAGATACTTGAGCATGGGGATATTTGACGAGCCGACAGGTGCCGGAGGTTAAACGAAAGAAGAAACTATCCTACTCATGGAAAAGAGGACTGATACCATGCCCCAAATGATCGGAGGCATCTCCCATATCGATAAGGACGAATTGCACGCCTTGCTTCAGGATCCCGCCAACGAGACGATCGTAATCGATGTGCGTGAACCATTCGAGTATGAAGCCGGCCATATTCCCGGGATTCCCCTGATCCCGATGGGGGACATTCCGGAGCGGATGGATGAGCTCGATCCGAAGCAGGAATATGTGTTTGTGTGCCGCAGCGGTTCACGCAGCTATGAAGTTGCCAGTTTCTTGCAGGCGCAGGGCTTTGAACGGGTTCACAATTTTCTAGGCGGGATGCTGGGTTGGGACCTTGAGGTCGAATACGGAATCGACGAGGATTCATCACATTAATTATCGTTATACCCAGCAGAACATGATCCTCAAGCTAAATTAGAGGGACCGTCCCGAAGAGCGCTTCTGACCTCTTCAGGACGGTCCCTTTTTTAAAATCAATGGACGAGCACGGCTCGGGGGGACCGGATGAATTCCATGTACTTTGCGGCCGTTTCGGCCAACTCCGCCGCACTCGCACGCTTGACACCATAAGCCACGAATGCCGGAAGCAGGGTTCCGTTGCATCGGGCTAACGTTTTTTCGATCGGTCGCAAGAACTCGCTGATCGTAGACGAGTTATCGCCGCCTGACCTGTAGCTGACTTCCGTTCCGCCAGTCATAATGGCGAGCATAAACTCTTTGCCAAGCAGGTTCTCTCCCCCAGGGCCATAAGCCCAGCCGAAAGTCAGGACATCGTCAAACCACTTCTTCAGCAGAGGCGGACAGCTGTACCAATAAAACGGGAACTGGAACACAATTCGATCGTATTGGAGCAGTATCCGTTGTTCTTTTTCTACTTCACCACGGAATAACCCGTAATTTATGAAGTCCGATGGCGCTCCAGCCATCCTACTGCATAATCCACCAGCTCCCGTTGAGGCATCAGGAGCGCAGTAGCCCCGGCAACTTGTCCCTGCTTCACCAACCCGGTGTCCCGCGCAAAGTCGGCGCCCAACCGCTCAAAATCATCCGAATTGTACTCCAGCTCGGTAAACTCTACCCAGCGTCTTTCCCCATGAACCCGCATCGGGGCCTTAGCCGTGTAGATCTGTTTGCCTGGATAGTTCGCCCGACATTCCGCCAAATGGATCGACGTATTGTTTTCGTGCCCTACACCAAGCAGCAAAACTTCTCCACCCAGCTCGTAAATTCGCGCCAGCGGCGAGCGCTCACCGAGCCCATACTCCAAACCGTGATCGGCGGTGATCTTCAGCGCCTCGCGGCCTCTTGCCGCAAACGACACCTGCGGATGACCGCTGCGTATTGTACCTTGCTGCCGACGAAAGGTGTCCGGAATGACGCCCATGTACCACAGCGGAGTCAGATCGGGATCGTATGCCGGCATCTGCTCACGGATCGTATCCCACCATGCCTGAGGTACCGGCGGATTCTGCCAGCGGGACGGATCGCCAAGGTCGTTGGAATGGGTAGGCATCACCAAGGTGCCTTGCTCCCCAAGCGCTGCCTCCAAAGCGAGCACAACCGCCGTCGGACCACCGCACACCCATTTTCCTAACGATTTAAACGAGGAATGAACAAGCAACGTGGTGCCTTCCTTTACGCCCAGCGCCTTCAAATCCGCCCGCAGCGTCTCCACTGTGTACAATTCCCCTTGAATTTCCTCCACCATGTTTTATCTCTCCTATATACTTTATTCCGCAAAAGACGACGGCAAGCCGTCCAAGCTGACCGCGTTCTTCTGGCGGCGGTAATCCGCTAGCCCGGTGTCGCCTTTGTTATCTGCCCATTTGATTAAGGTTTCGCGATCCCCTTCATAGCTGAACAGCGGAACGCCAAAGCCGCAGGAGGTTTGAACGCCGTAGACGGACACCAGAATGATTTGACGTGCTCCATTCAATTTAGGAAAAAGTCCCTCAAGCCGATCCCACTCCTCCGATCCCGGTAGAGACACCCGGCCTTTACCATATAAACGCAAAATCAGCGGTTGGCCTTCAAAGGCGGCAAACATGATCGTTATCCGGCCATTCTCCATCAGATGGGCTGCCGTCTCGTTCCCACTGCCCGTCAAATCCAAATAAGCAACCTCGTTAGGCGAAAGAATCCGCAACGCATCATACCCTTTGGGCGACAGGTTCACATGCCCCTCGGCACTTAGCGGTGCGGAGCCCACAAAAAAGAGATGCTGCCGGTGAATAAAAGCTTCATGTTCCGGCAGCAGCGAATCAAACATTTTCCCCATTCCAATCCCTCCACAACGGCTCTAATGTTTGCCGACTATAGCTAGTTTACTTCCGGCTCGACCTCATTGCATTCAGCTGCTGAAGCTCGGTTGAGGCAGCAAACCGTTGGTACTCCGGCGATTCCATGCCATAGATCGCAATCTTCCCTTGCTCATCGTAATGAACACCCCAGCCATATTTCTTAGGGAGCATCGAAGCCCGCAGGCAGGGGTGAGACTTGCTGAACAGCTCCTCCCAGATCTCTTCTCGGCGTTCCCGAACGATCGTCTCCGGAATCTGCTTGTGACGGATATGGACCTCGAACAGCAGTTCCTCATGATTGTACCGGTACGGAGCTTGGGAGAGCAGCTCATATTGAATCAGATGGGCTGGTTTTGCAGCTCTTGTCGACACCGGGACAATCCCGCGGTCGACGGGACAATCGGCTGATACGCGAATAAAGGCATTTTTGTAGCTCAAAGCTCCCAGCCTCCTTCGGTTTTTCCTTATTATACCTGAAGGATGAAATTTAAAGAATATGCCCTCTACTCCGCCCTATTGTGCTCGATTTTTCGCATAAAAAATCCGGCGGTCCTTTCACCGCCGGAACAAAACTCCGTTGCTTACGCCGGGTTAGGTTGTTGGCCAGCCTTGTTCTTAGCCAGCTTCAAGTAACCCATTACGTTCAGAATCTCACTGTTCTCTTCAAACCGCAGACGCATCGGGCCAGCCGCTTCGATCAGGTACGATTTCAACGCTGCTGCGCCGCCGCCCAGGACGTAGAAGCACTCGATATCCGGGTATTTCTTCCACCGCTTGCGGATCAGATCCACCAACTTCTGCGCCGCCCGGCTGAAATACATATCCACGATCGGACGAATATCCGCTTGTCCTTCCCCTACTCTTTGAATGACGAACTCACGGTTGCGAATGCGCCCGATCAGCTTCGTACGGCTCGGGAAGCGATAACCGAACTGGTCCTCCACATCGCGAATAATCGAATCCAGATAGGTAGCGAGGCCAAACTGTTCGCCAGTACTGAACTGATTATCGATATTCATCCGCTTCACCACCGGGAAGTCCGTGGTCAAAGCGCCGATTTCACAAATCCCGATGCAGCCGTTTTGCAGCTCTTCATTCCGCATTTGAAGCGTATCATTGGTAGCCAAATGGAACAAAGCGGCCGCACCTTCGACCGAAACGATCGTACGACGGATGTTAATACGTACCGTGCGCCCCCGCAGCTCCGGCGTGGACAAGAACGTCACTTCATGCTCCCCGGTTAACCGCTCTTCGAACGCTTGATGGAAGGCTACATACGTGCGGACCGGCAATCCCGTGCCCAGGATGTATTCCACCTCTTCGATTCCGGCGCCCGTAGTCGGATAGGTCTGCCCGGCAAGGGCCGCATAGGCTAGCGCGGTCAGCGCTACGACCAGAGACTGGTCGCTGGTCGCCTTGTTGTCCGTTTCCTCCAGCTCCGAGTTGTCCTGGTCCTCCATCGCCAACAGGCCTACAAAATACCGCTGGTTGTTTCGCTTTAATTTAGGGCTATAGACTCGAACATCCAGCGCTTTCAGCGGAGAGTCCTCTTCTTGCAGCACATGTCTATCATATCCGGGAGAAACGATACTCGGAATAATGATCGGTTGTTGCGAACCGTCAACTACTACCTTAACGCTGTCATTGCCAACGTCGATTCCGGCAATTCTGATCATAATTACCTCCTCACCTATAGGAAACAAGTCATTTCCAATCATTTCTCTTTTCGCTTCCCTTCGACAAAATCCTGCTTCCCCCGTGAAAATAGTTACAATTTTTTTTAAAATGAAAAAGGGATTTGCCACAATTTGCCGAAATAGTTGTATTGGCATTAATTAGGTATGATCTTGGTCCTACATCATAACAGGCTCAACTCAAGAAGATCAGGAGGAAGAAATGAAGTTTCGATTCAAAAAGAACGTGAACCGGCGTTACACGCTGCTCGTTGTACCGGAAGGTACCAGCCCCGTGTTCCGTTTCAAATTTCGCTTGTTCTACTTACTGGCCGTTTTGGCCGCCACAGCGGTGCTGCTCACTTCGGTACTGGTTCTCTATGCGATGAACCGCACCCATACGAACCGGATCGGGACGCTAGAAGCCCAGTTGTCAGATTCGTCGAACCAGTTCAGGAACACCGTCGTGAACAAGGAACAGGAGATTGACCGGCTGTTAAACGAACTGATGGAGCTGTCGGAAAAATCGAAATCGATCGAGTCGAAGATGAGCGAGCTTGAGCAATTGGAAGCCGAGCTTCAATCGCTTACGAACGGCGGCACCGGCAAAAAGAAGGACAAAACCGCAGCCGCTGCCAACGCTCCAGCGAAGACCTCTCTCACTGCCGAAGGCGGAGTTGGCGGAGAATCAATTCCGCTGACCGATCAGGACATCGCGAATCTCGTTCAGGAGACGAAGGAGAGCATTATGACCTCCTTAAATGAGATGCCCGGCTTACAGCAGCGGCTGGAGCAGACCAAGGTAGCCGTCGAGGAATACAAGGCGCTGATGGCGATCTTGCCAACCTATTGGCCTACGGTATCCACTCGAATTACCTCCGAATATGGGGAACGGGAAGATCCGTTTACCGGGAGGTTAACGAAGCATGCCGGTATGGACATCGGGGGAAGTATCGGCGATCCCATTTATGCTGCAGCCAACGGCAAAGTCATTGAAACCGGACGCACCAGTGCTCGCGGCAACTATATTACGATTTCGCATCCCTCGGGCTTAAAAACCAACTATATGCATTTGAGCAAAATATTGACCAAAGTGGGCGACACCGTCAAACAAGGCGACATCATTGCGGAGCTGGGCTCCACTGGCCGCAGCACCGGCCCCCATCTGCATATTGAGGTCGTTAAGAACGGCAGTACGGTCGACCCGGCCGATTACCTTAGAAAACCCGGAGAGGAAGATTAATTCATGAAGTTAAGGAATAATACCAAATCCGTGAAGCTGGACCCAAACACGACAGATACGCTGATCGGGGAAGGCAGTATTTTTGAAGGAAAAATCCGCTCGGATGCCGGCGTGCGCATCGAAGGACAAATCACCGGCGATATCGAGTGCGAAGGAGATGTGACGGTTGGGGAGAAGGGCGTGGTCCATTCCAATATTTTAGCCCGCAATATCATCATCGCCGGTACCGTCAACGGCAACGTCCATGCGAAGAACAAGCTGTCCATCACATCGAAAGGCAAGCTGTTCGGGAACATGGTCGCCTCCTCCCTCTCCATTGAAGAAGGCAGCGTGTTTGAAGGAACCAGCAAAATGGGCGGAGCGGACAAGGTCGACAACGCCGCATTGAAAGAAACTGCGGCAACAACGGCGACGGCGAATCCCGAAACAACCCCTTCTGCCAAAAATAACACCAAACAGGAAAACGACAACGTTTATAAAACCTGGTGATCCCAGGAATCAAATAAGAAAAAGGCTGGACAAACTGTCCGGCCTTTTGTTTTGCGATGGCTCGGTTGAACCTACCCCTGGCTGACAGACCAGCCCTCCAGCGAAAGGGAAGGCTCCGCTTTCAGCTCCAGATCGGAAAATTCAGCGCTGCGCCATTTCAAATAGGCGGCAGCGCCAATCATCGCGGCGTTGTCGGTACAATACTTCAGCGGTGGGATCAACAAAGCGATGCCTTCGCGCTCACAGCGCTCGGTCAGTGCCGCACGCAGCCCGCGATTCGCAGCGACGCCCCCGCAGAGCAGCAGTTGGCGGGAGCCGGTTGCCTTGACCGCGCGGATCGCTTTTTCCACCAGCACTTCGATGACCGACTCTTGGAATCCGCGAGCAATCGCTGCTTGGTAGCCGTCCTCCCCGCGCATTTTGTGCTGATTCACCGCGTTCAGTACGGCCGATTTGAGTCCGCTTAAGCTGAAATCGTAAGAATCCGGCTCCAGCCAAGCCCGCGGCAGCTCTTCGGCTTCCTCCGCTTCCGCAGCCAGCTTGTCCACGAAGGGACCGCCGGGATACGGGAAGCCCAGCGCCCGAGCCACCTTGTCGTAAGCTTCACCGACGGCATCATCGCGCGTCCGTCCAAGCAGACGGAAGCTTCCTTCCCGCTCCATCAGCACCAGCTCGGTATGACCGCCCGATACTACGAGCGCCATGGACGGATACACCATCTCTGCCTTCAACCGATTGGCGTAGATGTGACCAGCAATATGATGAACGCCAATCAGGGGCTTATCCCAGGCGAACGCGAGGCTCTTGGCTGCCATGATGCCAACGAGCAGAGCGCCGACCAAACCCGGCCCTTCCGTCACGGCGATCGCCGACAACGATTCCGGCGCAATCCCCGCCTCCTGTACCGCTTCCTCCAGCATTCGCGTAATGCTCTCGACATGCTTGCGCGAAGCGACCTCCGGCACCACGCCGCCAAACGCCCGGTGCGTTTCAATCTGACTGGCGATCAGGTTGCTCAGCACCTCCGTTCCGTTCTTCACCACGGCGGCTGAGGTTTCGTCACAGCTCGTCTCCACCGCCAAAATATACACATCTTGCTCTTGCTTCACCACAAACCTTCGCTTCCTTCCCCGGTTTCCGACTGCGACCTTGGCAGCTCGCACCACATTATGATTGCATCTTCATGATTATCGGAATAATACCCTTTCCGCACGCCTGCCGGGGTAAAGCCCATTTTCTGATAAAGTGAGCGGGCAACAACATTGGATACCCGCACCTCCAGCGTCATCCGGACCATCCCCAGCTCTATGGCCCAGTCCATCATCCGACGCAGCAGCTTCTCCCCGAGATGATGCCCGCGATAAGCGGTACGAACAGCAATGTTCGTGATATGGGCCTCATCGAGGATCGTCCACATCCCGGCATATCCAATCGGTTCGCCGCGATATTCCATGATTTGATACCGTGCAAAATGGTTATGCGTTAACTCGTTACGAAACGCTTCCTCACTCCACGGAAGCGTAAACGATTCATGTTCGATCACCATGACGTCCGGCAAATCTGCGAGCGTCATGTTGCGGAATACGATATCTTGTTCCAGATCTTGTTCCAGCTTCGCCGCCCCCTCGCCTTAAGCGTTCCGCAGCCGTTTGGCTTCGGCTTCGGCCAGCTGCGTATAGTTTGGCTCCAGCGCATGGACATCGTCCGCCGGCAGCGCGGTGCGCGCCACGCCGGCGATGCCAACCCATGCGCCCTCCAGCTCGTAAGGCACGAGCTGGACGAGCTCGCCGAAGGCGGCGATCAGCGGCGCGATCGCCGCCTCATGCTTCTCGGTCTCGCCCACGAACCAGAGGCGGGCCGGCCGTTCCTCTGCGGGCAGCTGCTCCAGCTGCCGCTTCAGCTCGTCGGCCCACCCGTCCATCAGCCGGATCGCGTCGGGTTCGAGACGCTCCGGCAGGCCGCCCGGCGCTGGTGCAGCGAACAGCGCCGAATAGGCCTGGCCGCGCCGCGCATCGATCAGCGGCGCGATCCAGTGGCCGCCGGCGGCAGCGCGGCGGCCTT
>NZ_BILV01000028.1 GCF_004000745.1 Paenibacillus barengoltzii NBRC 101215 | reverse complement strand
ACATGACGGACGTTATTGACTTGATGGTGCTCGCATTTCCTTTTTAACGGACTGAGGAGACCTTATTTCGGATATTTTTGAGCAAATTGCTGTCATAGGGCCGATTTAAGGGTGCTGGAGTCCGTTAGCATGGGAAATCTCCGGGAAATGAGCCCATAAGGTCATTACGGTCCGTTACGATGCGGCGCACGAGTCTCGCTGGTCACTGCACACTACACACCCACTGTTACTGGTCACCCGACAATGGGGGGGGCCAGCCCCCCCTTTCATTGGTTTCTGACCTCGTCTCTCCATGATTTAGCGGTAGGCGGGGTTCTTTTTTTTGTGAATTTTTGGATTATCGTGGAATTTGTATTAGTTTTTGTTGTTTCACTGAATCCCGAATGAAACCGCTCCCCTCTATACTGTGAGATAAAGAGACAACCAAGAGGGGAGTTCGAGACATGAAGCGAAGCGGATTCTGGAACGACGTGAAGAAGTATAAGGTTCTGCTGCTCATGCTGACGCCGGCCGTCCTGTTCTTCCTGCTGTTCGCCTATGTGCCGATGGCGGGGATTGTCCTGGCCTTCAAACAATACAACTACACCGGCGGAGTGTTCGGAAGCCCCTGGAACGGACTGGACAACTTCCGGTTTTTCTTCGACTCCGGGGACGCCTGGCGGGTTACACGCAATACGGCTTTGTATAACATTGCGTTTATTGTGGTAAACAACGCGGTGCAGATTTTTGCGGCAATCCTGCTGTTTGAGGTGGCGGGGAAATGGTTTCGCAAAATCACGCAAACGGTGATGTTTCTGCCGTATTTTATCTCCTGGGTTGTCGTGGGGGCGATTGCATATAACTTGTTCAATTACGATTATGGTACGATCAACGTGCTTCTGAATGCGATTGGCCTGGAATCGATTGATATCTACAATACGGCTGCCTATTGGCCGGTGATTCTCGTCGTCGTATCGGCCTGGAAGACGCTGGGTTACGGAACGATTATGTACCTGGCGGCGATCACGAGCATTGATACGGAGATGTATGAAGCCGCTGAGATCGATGGGGCGAACGTCTTTCAACGAATTCGCAAAATCACGATTCCGAACCTTTATCCGACGCTGATCATTTTGGTACTGCTGGCGATCGGGAATATTTTCCGCGGGGACTTCGGCATGTTCTATAACCTGGTTGGCAACAACGGCCTGCTGTTCTCCTCAACGGATGTTATCGACACCTTCGTGTTCCGGATGCTCACAACTTCGAACGAGATTGGGATGTCCGCCGCAGCGGGATTCTATCAATCGATATTGGGCTTCGCGACGATTATGCTGGCGAATTATGCTGTGCGGAAATACGATAAGGACCGCGCTTTGTTCTAAGCGGTTTGTCAACACAATCGCGATGGTCAACAAGAATGAAACGAGTGGAGGTTAACGCTGATGAGTACGATGGCTCCCGATCTGCAGCCGGTCACGAAGCCGGCAGCTTCCAAACCCAAACCGACCGACCGTCTGCTGATGCAGATCATCGGATATGTGGCTTTGACTTTGCTGGCGGTGTTTTGTCTTTTTCCTTTCATATTGGTTCTCTCTTCTTCGTTGACGGACGAGAGCAAGATCATTGAGGACGGGTTCCAGTTGATCCCGACGTCCTTCTCTCTGGAAGCCTACGGCATCCTGTTCAAGTACCCGCAGGAAATGTTGAAGGCGTACGGCGTGACGATTTCCGTTACGCTGCTGGGCACGCTGTTCGGGTTGTTTTTGACCTCGATGACGGCCTATGTGCTGGCGCGCAAGGATTTCAAATGGCGCAGCCATTTCTCCTTCTTCTTCTTCTTCACGACACTGTTCAGCGGCGGGCTTGTCCCGTGGTACTTGCTGATTGTAAACTACCTGGATCTGAAGGATACGTTACTTGTCCTGATTCTGCCGATGCTGATGAACGTCTTCTACATCATCGTAATGAAGTCATTTATGAGCAGCATCCCGGAGGCGATTATCGAATCGGCCAAAATCGACGGGGCGGGCGATTTCCAAATTTATTTGCAATTTGTGATTCCGTTGTCGAAGCCGGCGCTGGCCACGATTGGGCTGTTTATCGCCTTGGGGTACTGGAATGACTGGTATAACGCGCTCTTGTTTATCTCGAATTCCGACCTGATGCCGCTGCAGTATTACTTGTACCGTTTGCTTGGCAACATGGACGGCATGCGCAAGGCGATGATGGCGGCAGGTGCCGTCGTCTCCTCCGACATCCCGACGGAGAGCTTAAAGATGGCGATGACCATCGTAGCCACCGGACCAATCATGATCGCGTATCCGTTCATCCAACGTTATTTTGTGCAAGGCCTAACGATTGGCGCTGTGAAAGGGTGACCTCGGGGCAACCCGGTTATCACATAGAGGAGTTTTTTCTATACCAAATCATTTGTAGGGGGAATAATCGTCATGAAACTGAAGAAGAAAACAACGTTTCTTGTGGCTATGGTGCTGGCGTTAATGACTTTACTGTCCGCTTGCGGCGGCGGGAACAATAACGCAGGCAGCGCCAACACCCCGGACGACGCAGCTTCAAATAACGCAGCAGCTTCGAACAATGCGTCGGCCAATACGGCAACCCCTGGGGCAGTGGATACGTCTCAAGAAGTTACGCTGAAGCTGTTGATGATCGGCAGCAAACCGGCGGATTATGACGAGGTATACGGCGAGCTGAACAAGCTGCTGAAAGAGAAAATTAACGCAACCGTTGAGACCGAATTTTTGGATTGGGCCGACTGGACCCAGAAATACCCGTTGAAATTTGCAGCTAACGAGGATTTTGACATCGCTTACACCGCGAACTGGGCTTTCTACAATGACCAGGTGTTAAAGGGTGGATTCCTTGAGCTGACCGAGGAAATGCTCCGGACTTACGCACCGAAGACCTGGGAAGCGATGCCGCAAGCCTCCTGGGATCAAGCAAAAGTGAACGGCAAGCTGTACATGGTGCCAAACAACAACCAGGAAGTGACCGACAAGGTTGTCCTGATTCGCGAAGACCTGCGCAAGAAGTACAATCTGGAACCGGTGAACAGCCCGGAAACCTATGCCGCTTATTTGAAAACGATTGGGGCGGGCGAGAAAGGCATCAGCCCGTTTGGTGCGAAACCGGCAGACGGCTGGAAATGGCATGAGCTGGATCAAATTTTGCTGGAGCAACAAAATGAATGGAACCTGGTGGATTACAACTTCCCGCTGGCTTACAAATTGGACGATGCGACGGGGAAAGTGTTCAACGTGTACGATACGCCGGAGTTTACCGAACTGATCAAATATTATAAGGACTTGGCTGATAACAACGGCTGGTCGAAGAACATCGTGAGCAACAAAAACGACGTGTTCCAGGACATCAAAGCGGGCAAAACGTCCTCGTATGCACAAAACCTGGGGACGATCTCCAGCAACGTTGGCGAAATCCGCCGCGACAAGCCGGAGATGGAAGTCACCGTTGCCGATTTGACGCCGGATAAGAAAAAAATCGGCGCGATTTCCACGCAAAACGGATTGGCGATTCATGCCACGTCTAAAAACGTCGAACGCTCGCTGATGCTGATTGACCTGCTGCAGAACGATAAGGAAATCCATGATCTGACGATGTACGGCATCGCCGGCAAGCACTACGAGCCGGTTGGCGATGACAAATACAATCCGGGACCAAGCTTCAACAACTATAACTTGTCGGGCTACTCCGTATGGGGCTGGAACTCACTGCTGAACCGCACCGACGCTTCCTATCCGGAAGAAGGCAATCAAATGTTGGCGGATTGGCAGTCTAAAGTTTATCACTTCCCGCTGGAAACCTTCGTCTTTGACGACACCAAGGTGAAGAACGAAGTCGCAAACGTAGGTAACGTCATGCTGCGTTATGCAATCCCGCTGGAATACGGCCTGATCAAGGACTTGGAGAAAGGCCAAGCCGACCTGAACAAACAGTTGAAGGCGGCCGGTCTGGATAAGATTCAACAAGAGCTGCAGAGCCAAATCGACGCATTCCTTGCCGCCCAAGGCCAATAAGCAGGCGGGGGTGAAAGGAGGGGACGCCCGTCCCCTCTTTTTCATTCATCGTAATGTTGTGTTAGAAGAAGCAGGATTGAATGAGCGTGATGGGATGTGACCTCGAAGGTTACAGGATGCGCGATTGCGCGATTGAGCGTGCCGAACTGTAAAAGTACATTTCATTTGGTGAAAAGTCCCCTTTATTCAGTGTCTGAAATGTAAAAGTACATTTGGTATGAGACGATTGAGGCTAAAAAGGGTGGATTGGGCTGAATTCAACTGCACTTTTACATTTGAAAGGCCGCTATAAGGGCGATTTGGCGAAAATGGACTGCACTTTTACATTTCGTAGCACGTGAGAAACCAATCTACTTCATTACAGATCAGAAACGGAGAGGAGTTATTTCGATGAGTAGAAGCTCAAAACCGATGAAGTTTCCGCCAATCAGCGACAAACTGCCGGTCTTTATGCACGGTGCCGACTATAACCCTGACCAATGGCTCCATGATCCGCAGGTGCTGGCGGAGGATATCCGGCTGATGAAGCTGGCCCATTGCAATGTGATGGCGGTGGGGATCTTCTCCTGGGCCTCGCTGGAACCGGAGGAAGGCGTATACCGGTTTGAATGGCTGGACCGCGTGCTGGACACGTTTGCTGAGAACGGTATCTACGCCTGGTTGGCGACGCCAAGCGGCGCTCGGCCGGCCTGGATGTCAGAGAAGTACCCGGAAGTGCTGCGCGTTGAGAAGAACCGGGTGCGCAACCTCCACGGCATGCGTCATAACCACTGTTTTACGTCCCCAGTCTATCGGGAAAAAGTGACGCAGATGAACACCCGGCTGGCGGAGCGCTATTCCAGTCATCCGGCCGTGGTGGGGTGGCACGTATCCAACGAATACGGCGGGGAATGCCACTGCGACTACTGCCAAGACGCTTTCCGCGACTGGTTGAAACGGAAGTATGGCACGCTCGAAGCGCTCAACCACGCTTGGTGGACGAACTTTTGGAGCCATACGTACACCTCCTGGTCGCAGGTGGAATCCCCGGCACCTCACGGCGAAATGATGGTGCATGGACAGAACCTTGACTGGCGCCGGTTCGTATCCGACCAGACGATCGACTTCTACAAGCATGAGATCAAGCCGCTCAAACAAATCAATCCGGATTTGCCCTGCACAGTAAATATGATGGACCTGTTCTACGGGTTGGATTATCGCGAGTTTGCGAAAGCTGTGGACGTCATTTCCTGGGACGCTTATCCGATGTGGCATGAGGCCGAATCCGATGCGGGGGTTGCTTCCTGGTTTGCATTTAACCACGACTTGTTCCGCTCCTTGAAGCAGAAGCCGTTTATGCTGATGGAGAGCACGCCGTCACTGACGAACTGGCAGCCGGTCAGCAAGCTGAAGCGGCCGGGTATGCACAAGCTGTCCTCGCTGCAAGCAGTGGCCCACGGGTCCGACACAGTCCAATATTTCCAGTGGCGAAAAAGCCGCGGCTCCAGCGAGAAATTCCACGGCGCGGTCATCGACCACGTCGGCCATGAGCACACGCGCGTGTTCGCCGATGTTGCTGCGCTTGGTAAAACACTGTCCGAGTTAACGGAGATCCTCGGTACCACCGTTCCAGCGGAAGCAGCCATCCTGTTTGATTGGGATAACCGCTGGGCGATCAACGACGCCCAAGGGCCACGCAATAAAGGCATCCATTATGAAGAGACCGTCATGCAGCAGTATCGCGCCTTGTGGGAGCTGGGCGTGCCAACGGATATCATCGGCTCGTTTGACGACTTCAGCGGCTACAAGCTGCTGGTTGTGCCGATGGCGTATTTACTCCGAGAAGAAACCGGAGCGAAGATGGAGCAGTTCGTTAAGAACGGCGGCACCTTGTTCGTCACGTATTGGTCCGGCATCGTCGACGAGAATGACTTGTGCCATCTGACCGGCTTCCCGGGGCCGCTGCGCAAGGCGGTAGGCGTGTGGGCGGAGGAAATCGACGGCCTGCATGACCATGACCGCAACGCGTTGATTCTGGAAGACGGGAATCCGCTGGGCTTGAGCGGGACGTATGAGATCCATGAGCTATGCGAGCATATTCACGCGGAAGGCGCTAAGGTGATTGGCGTCTATCGCGACGACTTCTACGCTGGGAAGCCGGCTTTGACAGTGAACGAGCTAGGCCAAGGCAAAGCGTATTATTTAGCCGCCCGCGTCAGCGATCCCGCTTTCTACGAAGCGTTCTACGGCAAGCTCGTGCAAGATGCCGGCGTGCGCCGGACGCTGGATACCGATCTGCCAGCGGAAGTCACCGCACAGTTGCGCACGGACGGTCAGCACGATTACGTCTTCGTGCAGAATTTCTCCGGCCGCACCGCCCGCGTCGAGCTCGACCGCCGCAGCTACACCGATGCCGAAACCGGCCTAACCGTGAGCGGCTCCATCGAGCTGCCGATTAACGGCATCGCGATTTTGAAGCGGGAGGCGGTTCTTCAATCATCGTTATAATAATAAAACCCTATTTTCCATATACGCGGAAAGTAGGGTTTTATTTATGGCTTATGCACTAGGACAGTTGGAGCCTATTTTTCGGAAATCAATTTCATGAAGACTTGGACATTAAAGTCGTCATATTGCACCAGCCATCGCTCGTTTACGAAAGTCATCATCAACTCGCCTTCTAACGGAACTCGGTTGCTTTCGCGGCCTTCCGAGTTTGTCAGTAGTAGATTTACAGTGTATTCGATGGTGACATTGTTCTCATCTTGCGCTTTAATGCGGGTTTGCAAATCATCAGGTTTGATGGACAGCTGCGTATCCGCAGCAACTCTTAAAGGTAAAATGGTGATTCGATTGTTAACCTGTTTTTCGTAAAACGATTCCGTTAAAAAAGGTTTGATCGCTTCGTTTCGCTTCTGAATGGATTCGGCAGACAACAGATCCTCAGTAAAGTCAACTTTATATTCGGTCGTTTTATAGGCTTCGGCTGTTTTCATCGCATCGTCAGTTTTAGGCTGGGGTTCATTACAACCAGTGATGAGCAATAGGAAGCATGCCAGTATACTTATTAACCACGGGAGTTTTTGCATTAAATTCTCCCCTTTTTTTCGCTCGTATTAAATAAAATTTCCATAATTAACAATAAACGTTCTGCTTGGTGTTGTCAAATTAGGCTCGAAAATATTACTTTAATAGTTATTCGCTATTATTCTATTTAATCTCTGTAGAACAATATTTTAGTAGAAAAACGTTTAATCCGGATTAGCGTTTTTTAACTTAAGAACATGCTTAACAAAAAGCTTATGTCACTCAAGGATGTGCGGACATAAGCTTTTTTTTGCTTCTCCCCAAAATGTAAACGTTGACATTCGCTGGATAACCGATTATTGTGATGAAAACGAAGTAAAATGTTTGGAATAAAACAATACTTTGCTATTACTTTGAAATGAATCTCGTAATACTTAGGAGGGGAACTATGGGGAATCAAACGTTTGTAAATCCAATCCTGTCAAACGGTGCGGATCCTTGGGTCACCCGGCATCCCGATGGAAGCTATTACATGATGGTGACCTTGGGTAATCGCCTCGCCCTTTGGCACAGTCCAACCTTGAGCGGACTTGGCCATGTCCAGCCGAAGACCGTGTGGACGCCTGAGCCCAACGGCCCTTATTCTTACAACCTATGGGCGCCGGAACTGCACTTCATCAATGGGCGCTGGTACATCTACTATACGGCGAACGACGGCGGCGGGGACGACACGCGACGCGTTTGTGTGCTTGAATTGGCGGGCGATGATCCGATGAACAACGAGTGGCAGTTTAAAGCTGTGGTGAACACGGAGTTTGCAGGGTTGGACGGAACCGTCATTCAACATCAGGGGGAACTGTATTTCTTTTATTCTGGGTATGGCCATTTCCCGGATTACGGTTCAGCGATTTACGCGGCTCGAATGGCCAATCCTTGGACATTAGCCGGTCCGAACGTATTGATTACTGCTCCGACGGAGCCGTGGGAGAAGCAAGGCGGGATGGCGATTAACGAAGGCCCGGTTTTGTTGCGGCGCAACGGCTGGATCTTCCTTGTCTTCTCGGCCAGCGCGACGTGGTCGGACGATTACTGTCTCGGCATGGCGCGGATCCCGGAGACCGCAGATCTGCTGGATGCGAACTCCTGGATCAAGGAAGAAGGTCCGGTCTTTGCCAAAAATCCTTCCGCCGGAGTGTATGCGCCGGGACATAACAGCTTTACCGTATCTCCCGACGGCTCCGAGGACTGGATCGTCTACCATGCCTATGATTACTCGGAAGCAGAGCGGCCTCGCTCCGCTGGATCTCCCCGCAGCACAAGACTCCAAAAATTTGGTTGGCAAGCCAACGGGATGCCGGATTTCGGGATTCCTGTCGGCACCGGCATGCCTATTCCGCGGCCTGCCGGCGAATAAAGGGCGCGATATTAATTACAGTTTTTTTGAAACTAATAGTTTATTTTGAAACATCAAGTTATTTTATTAAAAAAATCGTGATCTTCTTAAATGAAAGCGTTGACATACCATCAAGCGCGGATTATAATCAACGCAAAGATACAAAATTATTGTAATAAAACAATAATATCATTTTTGGATGAGAGATTTGATGACAGAGGGGGTTGAACTAATCCGAAAAGGGCGATGAGTGCAAGCGGAACTATCGGGGGTTGTTGCTTTTGAAATCATTAATCGGGAGGTTCATATGAATAACAAGTCCAAACGTATTTTAAGTTTTCTGTTTGTTTTTATTCTTGCAGTCTCCATGATTACAGCTTGCAGCGGCGGCGGTTCAAACAAGGCGGACAACAGCAATAACACCAGCGAGAATACGGCGGAAGAACAACAGAAGGTTGAAACCACGTTTACCGACATCAGTCAGGATATTCGCGGGAACACATCGCCAACTCCGGAGCAAATCAATGAAGTGAATACGACGCTGAATGATACGTATTTGGGTGATATTTTTGATGAGAAGATTCCAAACGACTACTCTGCTTATCCCTTCAAGGAAGAAGTGACGCTGGATGTCTGGATGCCGGCGAATCGCAACATTCCGGATATGAACAATCATGCGATCCAGAAGCAAGTGGAGAAGCTGACGGGGATTAAAGTCAACTTCATCACTCCGCCGGTAGGACAGGAAGCCGACGCCTTTACCTTGATGATGTCCTCCGGAGATTTACCGGACATTATCATCGAGCCTGGCCGGTACCCTGGTGGCTTCGAGGCAGGCGTTAACGATGGGGCGTATTTGGATCTGACCGATTTGATGGAGAAATATGCTCCGAACTATTCGGCTTGGCGCAACTCCGATGAGACAAGAAGAAAAACGACGGTCACCGACAGCGGCAGACTGCTTGGCTTCTACGGAATTGCTCCTTACTCGGAGTGGATGTGGTTCGGGATGCTGATCAAGCAGGAAGCGCTCGATAAGATAGGGCTTCCAATACCGGAAACGATTGACGAATGGCATACCTTCTTGACCAAAGCGAAGGAAGTGGGATACAGCGAGCCGCTGAACTATGGATCCAACTATGGTCAGATCTTTACCGGGATCTTAAACGGAGCGTATGGCGTATGGGATTGGACCTTCCTGGACAGCAACGGCAAAGTCGCCTGGGGTCCGGCACAACCCAAGGCCAAGGAATACCTCGCCATGATGCAGCAATGGAACAAAGAAGGGCTGCTTAACAAAGACTGGGCGACAGCGGACTTCAACCAAAGAATGGCCAGCGCCATTTCCGACAAAACCGCAGTCATGATGGACTCGCCGGACACGATGTGGAGCTACTGGAAGGAACAAAATGATATCGATTTTGTGGGAGCGCTGAACCCTGTGCTGAACAAGGGCGATAAATCTGCAACCACGTACAAGAACTTTAAACGGACAGGTACGGAAGCTGCCATCACGACCCAGTGTGATAACGTTGAAGCGGCCATGGCCTGGTTGGATTTCGCCTACACCAAGAAAGGCTGGGAGATCTATAACTACGGCGAATACGGCACGGTGCACCTGATTGATGAGAGCGGCAAGCCTTATTATCCGGAAAACAGCTATATGTACAACGACCCGGATGGACAGCCGGTAGCGGTAGCGCTTGATAAATATCGCAGACATATCTGGCCGGACATTCGCGACGAGCATAACTCCAACCCGCTGATCGTAGCGAAAGGCAGCTATTCCGGCGAAATTCGGAAATATTGGACCGAGAACATGGATACGAGCGCGGCGATGCCTCCGATTTCGTTTACGAAGGAGGAAGCTTCACGGGAAGCCGAGCTGGGGAACCAGTTGTCTACCCTCCGGGGTGAATATTTTGCCAAAATCATCAAAGGCGAGTTGCCGGTAGATGCGTACGACAAGTTCTTGGAAGAAGCGAAGAAGATGGGGCTGGACGAATTCCTGAGCATTCATCAGGCGGCATTGGATCGTTACAACAGCAGATAATCGCCGTTTGGCCTAAAGATTAAGCAGGTAATAACGAGGGTGACCGGGCTGGTTAAAGCTTGGGCCCCTCGTTATTGTTTCAGAGAATTCGGAATAAGAAGAGTAGGTGATGCGTTCATGGAGATCGTCCGTAAATCAAGGAAACTCGCTCCTTCCTCAGAGGCTCCGAAACCAAACCGAACCCGAATCCGGATCAAAAAAGATCTGCGAAAGAACTGGTTTGTGTATTTGCTTGCCATTCCAGTGGTCGCTTGGTTCCTGGTTTTTTGTTACGGTCCGATGTGGGGAGTGCTTATCGCATTTAAGGATTATAAGCCGTTGCTGGGGTTTGCTCAGAGCGATTGGGTAGGGTTAAAGCATTTTATCGATTTTTTTCAGGGGCCGTACTTCTGGAGGGTGACCAAGAATACGCTTCTTCTTAATGTGTGGGGGATCGTGTTTGGATTCACGGCACCGATCATTTTGGCGTTATTGCTGAATGAGATTCGAGACGGAAAGTTCAAGAAAACCGTTCAAACGATTACGTACATGCCCCATTTTATCTCCTTGGTGGTCGTGTGCGGGATCATTCATATCTTTACGGCGGATGAAGGCATTGTTACCCAAGTGTTGCAATGGATCACAGGGAAGGATTATACCTCGCTGCTGGGATACTCCGGCTTTTTTAGGCCGATCTATACATTTTCCGGGATATGGCAGAACATCGGCTGGGACAGCATTATTTATCTAGCTGCGATGAGTTCGATCGATCCGGCATTGTATGAGGCGGCGGAAATTGACGGCATTGGTCGAGTCAAAAAGATGTGGTACATTACGCTGCCGCAAATTACGCCGATTATCGTGATTCTGTTTATTTTTGCGGTTGGCGGATTGATGGCGTCCGGATACGAAAAAATTATTTTGCTCTACAACCCGCTTATTTACGATACGGCAGACGTCATCGCCTCTTATGTCTATCGCAGGGGCTTACGCGAAGCCAGTCTCAGCTTCTCCACCGCGGTTGGCTTGTTTAGCGCCGTGATCAACTTTGCGTTGCTGTGGGTAACGAACCGAATCGCCCGGCGCACTTCGGAAGTGAGCTTATGGTAGAAAGGGGGATGACCATGTCCAGTCGGAAAAAGCTGAGAAGACGAAAAAACTGGAAGCCGATGACGACCGGGGATCGCGTGTTTGAAGTCATGAACTACATTCTGCTCACCGCGATTACGTTAATTTGCTTCTATCCCTTGCTGCATATTTTGCTGGCCTCGGTCAGTAACCCGACGGCGCTGATGGCGCACAGCGGGCTGTTGCTGAAGCCGCTTGGATTTACGTTGGACGGATATAAGCTGGTCTTTAAAGACAACAGCCTGCTGGTTGGTTACAAAAATACGATCATCTACGTAGGTCTAGGTACGCTGGTGAATATGGTCATGACGATCATGGGCGCTTTTGTCCTGTCGAGAAAAGATCTCTATTTCAAAAACTTCATCATGATTCTGATTACGATCACGATGTTCTTTGGCGGCGGGTTGATTCCCTGGTTTCTGTTAATGAAAGATATCCATTTATATAACAACCTGTGGGCGATGATTTTACCGACGGCGCTCAACACGTGGAATATCATTATTTTAAGAACGAGCTTCCAGTCGCTGCCGGCGGAGCTGGAAGAGGCTGCAACGATCGATGGGGCGAGCCAGGCGGCCATCTTGATTCGGGTGATCCTCCCGTTGTCCAAGGCGACGTTAGCCGTTATTTTTCTGTACTATTTGGTGGGGAACTGGAACTCCTGGTTTAACGCGATGGTCTTGTTGAAGGATCGGGAGCTGTTCCCGCTGCAGCTATTAATGAAGGAGATCTTGGTCGCCAACGATTCCACGGCTACCACCATTGGCAGTGCGGGCGGCGTCGTCATCGACAGTGCCCAGAGCTCGACCGCCTTCCGGGAATTGGTGAAATATTGCGCGATCGTCGTATCCACGGTGCCGATTTTGTGCGTGTATCCGTTCTTGCAGAAGTATTTTGTTAAGGGTGTTTACGTCGGATCAATTAAAGGGTGAGCGAAGAGAGATGGAAACAGGAAAATTCGGAAAAGCGCTGTTGCCTGCCATTTGTCTGTTTCTATTGGCGCAGGTCGGTTGTGCCGGATCTGATGCTAAGGGTGACGAGCGGGATGATTTTTATAATTTACTGATGCAGGACGGGGCAGATCCTTGGATGTATAAACATACCGACGGGTATTATTACTTCACGAAAACCACCGGCAGTGACGTGACAGTATGGAAATCCGCCAGCATAACGGGGGTGGATGGTGCTCCCTGGCGAGTGATTCCAACGGGCGGCCACAATATATGGGCTCCCGAGCTCCATTATATTCATGGGGCTTGGTATATCTACTACGCCATGGATGACGGGGATAACGTGAACCATCGGATGTACGTAATGGAGAATACTTCGGCTGATCCTTTACAAGGCGTCTGGAAGCAAAAAGGGCAAATCACCGACACTACCAACCGTTGGGCGATCGATGGGACCGTTCTGCAGGTGAACGGGGAGCTGTATTTTATTTGGTCTGGTTGGGAAGGGAAGGAGAATATCCGTCAAAATCTCTACATCGCCCATATGAGCAACCCTTGGACAATTGACTCAGAGCGAGTGGAGATTTCCCGGCCGACGTATGCTTGGGAAACGAATCATTCGCCGCAAGTGAATGAAGGTCCGCAGGTGGCGATTCATAACGGCATCATTAATCTGGTCTACTCGGCGAGCGGGAGCTGGACGAATGACTACTGTCTGGGATTAATTACGGCCGATGCGAACCGTGATTTGCTTGATCCGGCTTCCTGGCATAAAAGAGAGGAGCCGATTTTCGTGTCCGGCAACGGACTATACGGCCCGGGACATCACTCCTTCACCACATCACCTGACGGGACGGAGGATTGGATTGTATATCACGTGGCGAAATACAAGGATGCTGGCTGGAACCGGGAGGTGCGGATGCAGCCTTTTACTTGGAACGCGGACAACACCCCGAATTTAGGGGTTCCGGCGGATCCGAACCTCCCGTTGTCTTTGCCATCCGGAGAGGTGAGCCGCGTCCGCTATGAAGCGGAGAAGGGGCAGCTTGGGGGCGGTGTGACTGTGCTGGAGAATCCTGGGGGCTCCGGCGGAAAAAGCGTTGGGCGGTTTGAGCAGAAAGACAGCTACGCGGAGTATTCCATCCAAGCTTCGGCAGGAGAGTACCTCTTGCTGGCGCGAACTGCAAACGGGAGTGCTACCGGAGAAATGGCCTATTTTGACTTGAGCGTTGATATGGGGACTTCCGTTACCGCAACGGTTCACCCGAAGGGGTGGAACAACTGGGGGGTGTCCACCGCCAAAATTCAGTTGAAGGATGGGGTGAACAAGCTGCGATTCACGAAGAATCGCGGGGAGTTTGAATTGGATTGTTTTGACCTGTTGCCGTTGAAGATCCCGGAATCGTGATAACTTTTATGAATCTTGATTTATTCCAGCTTTGTGTAGTAAAGTCAAGAAAGTAAGATCATTATTTGGGAATACGGATACGGAGGTTCCTATGCTGGAAGTCGGGATACACGAACCGGATAAGTTGGTTCAAGTGGCGCACGCGCTCTCTACACGGTCTCGCGTAGACATTCTTCGTCTGCTCAACACGCGGAGCATGAATATCATTGAGCTTGCCGAGACGCTGGAACTTCCGGTGTCTACGGTGGCAAACAACGTTAAGATCCTGGAAGCGGCCAAGCTGATTAATACGGAATTGCTTCCGGCCGTCCGCGGTGCGATGAAGGTGTGCAGCCGCAATTATGACGATATTCTCATCTCGCTGAACTCAAGCATCCGGACGTCCAAGGACGGGATGAAGTTCTACGAGGTTGAAATGCCGATCGGGCATTACAGCGACTGCGAGGTTCATCCGACGTGCGGTATGGCATCCAGTGAAGGCATGTTGGTTCGGGAGGATGAGCCGGCCAGCTTCTATCACCCCAAGCATGTGGGAGCGCAGATTTTGTGGTTTCGTAAAGGGTATGTGGAGTACCAGTTCCCGCTGGAAGTTCCGCAAAATGCGCGCATTCAATCGCTGGAATTGTCCATGGAAATGTGCTCGGAAGCCCCCAACTACGACAATGACTGGCCTTCGGATATTTCGGTATGGATTAATGGCGTTGAGATCGGCATGTGGACGAGTCCCGGGGATTTCGGGGATCGGCGCGGCACATTCAATCCTCCCTGGTGGGAAGATTGGATGACCCAATACGGCTTGCTGAAAACATGGCGAGTTGACCGCGAACGCACAACGCTCGATATGCAGAAGGTCTCCGACGTTACGATCGACGATCTGAACCTTGATCAACGACCAAGTCTGCGTGTACGGATCGGCGTTAAGCCGGATGCGATCCATAAGGGCGGTGTCAATCTGTTCGGCAAGCAGTTTGGCGATTACGATCAGGACCTAGTTCTTCAGATCGCCTACACCATGGATGAAGACACTGGTTCCATTTGAATAAGCTCTAATTTGACCATCGACTCCTTGGGGAGTCGGTGGTTTTTTGTATCATAGGCACTTAATTCCAAAAAGTTCGTAAAATAAAAACACTTAATGTAATTAGAAAAATCGACTGAAAGCGTTGACAAAACAGAAGTTCGGGGCTATATTTAGCTTAAAAGATACAAAAATTATGTATTAAAACAAAAACAATAAATAAAGACCCGAAGGAGCGGAAAAATGACAAGTCAACCTTTACGTAACGAGTACCCCCGTCCCCAATTTGTCCGCGACGCTTGGATGAGTTTAAACGGTGAGTGGGAGTTTGAATTTGACGACCAAGGAATTGGTGAAAGAGACAGATGGTACGAGACACATGATTTCAGTCGGAAAATCAACGTGCCATTCTGCTATCAGAGCAAGCTGAGCGGTATAGGTGACCCGACTGTACACGACCAGGTATGGTACCGGAGAACGTTTACCGTACCTCAAGACTACAAGTCAGGCAGACTGCTCTTGCATTTTGGTGCTGTGGATTATGAGGCCAAAGTATGGGTGAACGGGCATCTGGTAGCAATGCATGAAGGCGGACATACTCCATTTACGGCGGATATTATGGATGTACTGGATGAAGGCGAGAATACCGTTGTTGTGAAGGCGACGGACTACAGCCGCGATGTTTCCTTGCCGCGGGGCAAGCAGTATTGGAAGGATCAATCCGAGAGCATCTTCTATACCCGCACGACTGGGATTTGGCAGAGCGTCTGGCTTGAGCCGGTACCTACGACGCGAATTGATCGCATTCGGTTGGTCCCGGACATCGACAAGAATGATATCGGGCTTGAGGTGTTTTTGGCGGGACACAGCGCCTCCGTTAAAGCCAGCATGAAAGCGGTCATTACGTTTAACGGGGAATTTGTCACCGAGGATTGCTTCTCCGTAAGTCATGAGTCAGGTCGCCGGGTGATCCATCTGGAGGATTTTAACGATCATGGCTTGGGACGCTGGTGGACACCGGAACGCCCCAACTTGTACGATCTGGAGTTAACTCTGTTGATCGACGGTACACCTGTGGACAAGGTCCAAAGCTATTTCGGGATGCGCAAAATTTCCGTGGAATCCGGCAAATTGCACTTAAATAATCGCTCCTATTATATGAAGCTGGTGCTGGATCAAGGCTACTTCCCGGATGGCTTGCTGACTGCGCCAAGCGATGAGGACTTGCGCCGGGACGTGGAGCTGGTAAAAGCCATGGGGCTGAACGGGGTGCGGAAGCATCAGAAGATCGAAGATCCCCGCTACTTGTATTGGGCCGACAAACTGGGGCTGCTGGTCTGGGGGGAGATGGCGAACGCCTACCAGTTCACTGAGCAGTATGTCAGTCGGATGACGCGAGAATGGATCCAGGCGGTGGAGCGGGATATTAACCATCCTTGCATCGTGGCATGGGTTCCGCTGAACGAAAGCTGGGGCGTGACCAACATCATGATCGACAAGCAGCAA
This sequence comes from Paenibacillus barengoltzii NBRC 101215, assembly GCF_004000745.1. Taxonomy (GTDB): domain Bacteria; phylum Bacillota; class Bacilli; order Paenibacillales; family Paenibacillaceae; genus Fontibacillus; species Fontibacillus barengoltzii. The sequence goes on along the minus strand of NZ_BILV01000028.1, from coordinate 22,044 downwards.
CAGCACCACGCGGTATCGCTGTACCACCTGACCAAGTCGCTGGATCCCACGCGTCCGGTTGTTTCCAATGACGGATGGGAATTGGTGACCACTGACCTTGTGACGATTCACGACTACGAATGGCGCAAGGAGAAGTTGGAGGAGCGGTATGCAACCGTCGAATCGGCTTTGACTGCAGCTCCCGGGAATCGGGTGATTCTGGTACCTGGATTCCCTTACGAGGGACAGCCAATTTTGGTCACAGAGTTTGGCGGGATCTCCTTTAAGGTGAATGAATGGGAAGGCTGGGGGTACTCCGGTGCGGAGAATGAGGAGGATTTTGCGCTGCGCCTGAAGAATGTAATCGTACCGATGCTGCAATCTCCGGTGGTCCAAGGCTTCTGCTATACCCAGTTCACGGACGTGGAACAGGAAATTAACGGCTTGCTGACCTACGATCGTAAGCCGAAGCTGCCTCTGGAAACTATCCGTTCGATTGTGGCGGGAACCTAAAAAATCAAGGAGTACCCTTATCCAATGACCCAAAATCAGCGAACAGGCGCGGCATTGATTCGTGAGATCGCCCGGACGGAACCGCCGTACGGAACCTTGGCGGTGTGGTATCTCGGCCAGGAAAGCGTCATCGTCAAAGGGGACGGGATCACGATTTACGTAGACCCTTATCTCTCGGGCGATCTGGACGACGGTGATTGGCGGCGCGCATTTCCTGCACCGATTGCACCGGAAGAGATTGAAGGCGTACAGCTATGCCTGATAACACATGAACATGATGACCATATGGATGCGCGGACGTTGCCATGGCTGCATAGCAGCAGTCCCGAGGCGCCAATCGTTGCGCCGGCATGCTGCAAGCCAGCATTGCTAGAGATGGGCATCTCGGAGTCTGTGCTCATGACCGCCGACGATCGTCAGCCGCTGGAGCTCTTCTCCAAGCTGCGGGTAACGCCGATTGCGGCGGCCCATGAGCAGCTGGAACGGGATGCCGACGGCTGCCCCCGGTACGTTGGGTACGTTCTGGAGCTCAACGGCGTGACGCTTTATCATGCCGGAGATACGTTGGTTTTTCCGGAATTGATCAAGCAAGTGGGTGAGCTGAAACCGGACATCGCCCTGCTGCCGATCAACGGGCGGGACTACTTCCGCCAGCAGCGTGGAATCGTGGGAAACATGGATTATCGCGAAGCGGCACATTTCGCCCAGGAAATCGGCGCGGACACCGTAATCCCGCTACATTATGACCTGTTTGCGGTAAATGCAGAGAAGCCAGGTCATTTTGTGGACTACCTGTATGAGCATTTCCCAGAGCAAAAAGTCCACGTCATGGCCCGAGCCGAGCGCTTCCTCTACGTTTCCCCACGCGCTTTCCTGCTGGGCTAACCATGCAAAAAATAGCCGACCAGAAGATAATGATTCTGGCCGGCTATTTTTATAAGCAGGCGGTTGGAGGATGAGGCACAACTCTTGTGGAGGCCCCTTTCACGCATTATCCCTCTTGATCAGGGAGAGTGTTCTGTGCGTCGCTTTTGCACCATGATCCCGTTCGATCAGAGAGTCCTCTTGTGGGGGCATTTACATCATTATCCCTTTTGTTAAGTAGGATGTGGGAGGTGTACCTGTATGGGCGAACACGAAAACAGGAGGAAGTCGAGGCTGGATCCAAGAATAATCCGGAATCACATTCCAACCGTCTTGTCTACACGAATATCCGCGATCTTCTCTGCATTTCCTTCACTGAGTAGACCTGTTTCCCGTCAGCTGACCAAAGGGGATAATCCTCAAAGGAGGCTGGACAGAGGTGGGAGCTAGCTGAGCCTACTGTCCATGCCCCTGCTTCTCATCACCAAAGTGGATCTGTTCTACGGAACCTGATTGAAGGGGATAATCCTGCAAAGGAGGCCGGACAGAGGTGGGAGCTGGCTGAGTGCCAACTGTCTATGTCCCAGTCCCTCATCTCCAAAGTGGATTTGTTCTACGTAACCTGATTGAAGGGGATAATCGTGTAAAAGACGCTCGACCTCAGCATTGGGGGCCTAGTCTAAGTGTCCGTACAAAGCGAGGATCGCTTGGGCTTCGGAGATCATGCGTTCCCGCAGCTCTTGCGGCTCCAAGACCTCCGCATCTCGGCCGATCCTCAGGATCACGCCGCATGCCCAGTCCAGTGTCTGGAGGTCGACCTCCGCCAGGATCTGGCCCTGGTTGTCCGAGTTTTCAACTTGAAGCACCTTAATAAATCGTTCCTTGCGCAGACGATCCAACCCGGCTTCGGTCGTCCGTACCCGAGCGACATAACGGGGCAACTCGGATTTGAAGCGGGCGGTTGATTGCTCCCAATACGCTGCCAGATCAAACCCCTCCGGTCGCATGAAGGTTTCATCCAACAGCGAGGCTTCTTCCAACCGAGAAATACGGAACGTGCGAAGCTCACCGTCAGGCTCTTGCTCGGCCGCTACATACCATACGTTACGTTTAGCGACCAGCCCCAAGGGGTGAATGATCCGCTCGGTGATCCCCTCTTCTTTGCGATAGCGGATGCGCAGCTTCCGCTGGGCCCACACCGCCTCCTGTACGGCGGACAGCCAGGGGAAAGCCTCCTCCGAAGCGTGCCAACCAGCCCCGTCGATATGGAGGCGCTCGCGGATCAACTCGGCATCCTGCCGGATTGGGGCGGGGGCAGCCGCTAATAGCTTCTGGTAAGCAGCTTGAAAGTCCCCCTGAATCCCCAGATCCTTCAAAAGCTCGTTATGGTTCGCCAGCAACAGCGAGACGATTTCCTCCGGCCGCATGCCGGTCAGATTCGTCCGGTAGCTGTCCGCCAGCACCCAGCCGCCGCGGGAGCCGCGCTCCGCGTACACGGGGATGCCCGCCGCACTCAACGCCTCAATGTCCCGGACGATCGTCCGCTCCGACACTTCCAGCAGTTCTGCCAGCTGGCGCGAGCTCATTTTTCCCCGGTTCTGAAGCAAGAGCAGCAGATTAAGCAAACGATCCGCACGCACAACAACTCCCCCTTCCGCCTCTTTAGATGTATGAATGATTATACCATGGATATAAGACAATAGATGTCATATATCCTTTGTTATGCTACAAAAGCACGTGCTAAATTCGAACTGGAAAGGAAGCGAACGAAACCATGGACAAGAAACCTTTAGCGGGAAAAGTGGCCGTTGTTGCTGGGGCAACGCGGGGAGCAGGACGGGGAATCGCCGTTATGCTGGGGGCTGCAGGGGCCACGGTGTATTGCACCGGACGGAGCGTCCGGGGAGCAGCGTCGGACATCGGCCGGACGGAGACGATTGACGAGACAGCCGAAATGGTAACCGCTCGCGGCGGAGTCGGGATTGCCGTCCGCACAGATCATACGGTGCCGGAACAGGTTAAGGCTTTGTTTGAACGTGTGGCCCAGGAACAGAACGGACGCTTGGACATTTTGGTGAACGACATTTGGGGCGGCGAGCACATCACCCATTGGAATACTCCGTTCTGGGAACAACCGCTGGATGACGGGCTGCTAATGCAAGAACGGGCAGTCCGTACCCATCTCATTACGAGTTACTACGGGGTACCGATGATGATCAAACGGAAAGAAGGTCTGGTCATCGAAATTACCGACGGGTCGACTTATAACTATCGTGGGAACCTGTACTACAGTTTGGCGAAAATCTCACCGATCCACTTGGCCGCAGCCATGGCTGAGGAACTGAAGCCGTACAATGTGACGGCAGTGGCGGTGACTCCTGGATTTTTGCGTTCCGAGCAGATGTTGGATTACTTTGGCGTTCAGGAAGCGAATTGGCAAGATGCCATCAAGAAGGAACCGTTATACGCGGAATCCGAAACGCCGTATTTTGTGGGGCAAGCGGTGGCTGCCTTAGCCGCAGACCCGAACGTTCATGAAAAAGCCGGCCGGGCGCTGACCAGCTGGGACCTGTCCGACGAATACGGGTTCATCGATATCGACGGGCGGAGGCCGCATTGGGGCAATTTTGCGCGCGAACGGGGATTGCCGGTGAACTGAGCGTAGGAACGAGGTGCGCGAGTTCTGCTCCGTCCTCTGAAAAAAAAGCGCGAGGGCAAGAGAATTTTCCTGCACTTGCGCTTTACGATTTTATTTGCCTTGCATCCATAAACGTGCGGCATAATGGGGGATCGCCTGAATATTGTGAAATTTGGCGATCTCCACTCCTTCAAATCGCTCGACATAGGCCTGGTTCACGTAACTATGTACCGTGCCTCGGCGCAGCGGTGTAATGGAGAGATGCAGCGGGTGATTCTCCAACTCGTGACGCACTTGTTTTAACCCGATTTCCCAAGGCTGACCGAAGTGGATATGATCCGTCAGCATCCGGTCACCGAGATAAGCGGCGGCTACATCCCCGTCGTACTCGATACGAAGCCAGACATCCGGCACAGATTCCGGCCAGTCAGCGGGGACATCCACCAGTACAGAGCGATCTGATGGCGAGTGGAGAGTCATCTCGGGCGAATAAGCGGCAAAATCAAGGGTATACGTTTGGAACACACAACCGTCAGGTTTTGCCGCAGCTTGCAGTACTCCCGCACTGCTCCGCAATTCCGCTGATGGGCTAGGTGCAGGAAAGAGGGATAAAGTCACTTCGTTTTGTCCCCGCGAAGTACAGATAAGCTGTCCATCCCTCATCACCAAGTGGCTTGGGCTAATAACCAGCGTATCGCGGCCCCACAGACCGTCGAACCGATACGTTTGCAATGCCTCAGCTCGGGTTAAGGTGACAAGGCGAACGGTCTTGCCTTCGGTCGTCTTCACACGGATCTGATACTGGCGGCCCGCCGCCGGGCGAAGAATCCAGTTCGCTTCGTCTTCTTCCACGACGCCATGGCACTCCTCCCCTCCTACTTCGGATACCGAAAATTTTCGGAGCACGATCTCAGGTTCCATTCCGTCATGGGCAAAAAACACCAACACCGTTTCGTCCCCTGCCTCTAACCGGGCTAAGAGCTGGGCGGTGGCGCTCACTATCATCAATCCGTCCAGCTCCAGGTTGAACGGCAGGATCGCGCCAAGCCCGCTCCGAAGGGAGAGTTCTCCGGTTTGAGGGAAGCATACCTTCCCCTTCGGCGTATCCAGTTCGATTCGCAGCCGGCGATCCGGCAGATCGACATGATCCTGGAAGTTGTTCAGGAACACAAAGCCGGAGCCGTCTTTTTGTCGGACGCACCAACGGATGCTCTGGGTATCTTCCGGTGCGATTTGCTCCTGACCTGCGGGCAGTACGGTCCCCATCGGAGCCAGAAGGTGACCAAAAGATTGCAAGAACAACGAGATCGCACGGATACGGTCATACGAATCACCAACCCGTCCAAACTCGCCTAAGGGCGATTGGTAATCGTAGGTGATTTTTGGTAAACCGGATTCGTTGAGGAACGTCTTGCGGCCGATAGGATTGGAACCACCGTGGTACATGTAATAGCCCAGGAGGTTACTGCCGCTGCCCAGCTTCACCAACGTCATCGCCTCGACGCTCTCCGCAGGTACGTAAGGCCGTGCCTTGTAGCTGACTTGCATGCCGCCGGCCATTTCGCAATAAGCTACCGGATACTCCTGGCTGTCGTAATTTACCGGCTCAGCAGGCGTAACGTGCAAATCCTGGAACAGGAACTCCCGGCTTGGCGGTTGGTTGGGAATCCACGGCGTATAAGCGTACCCCGCCAGCATGGGTAACGTGCCATCCTCTGGCACAGCGGCTCCGCCCCAAGCCGTTGCAGTGAAGAACAGCGGACGAATGCCTACCTCCTCGGCAATCCGGCGCAATTCGTCCAAGTGGGCGGAGCCCTCCGTACCGGCGGTCACGTATTGACCGGAGCTGTATCCCCAAGCATCCAACGGTGCGCCGGCATGCATATACTCGTTCTCCAGTTGCACAGCGATCACCGGACCGCCTTCTTGATAATAAGTGCCTTGGATTTGCCGAGCGATCTCCCGATACAAACGTCGGGCCAGTGACAAGTAGCGCTCATCATTAGAGCGAACCTCCAGCGGATAGCGGAACACCCAATCGGGGATGCCGCCGTTGCGGACTTCACCATGACAAAACGGGCCGATCCGCAAGATGAGCGGCAGCTCAAGCTTGGCGCAGAGATCGATGAAATGTCGCAGATTGCGGTTGCCGCTCCAATCGAAGACGCCCTCCTCTTCCTCGTGAAAATTCCAGAACACGTAAGTTGCAACCACATGAACGCCGCCGGCTTTCATTTTCAGCAGCTCTTCTTCCCAATGCAAGTATGAGAAACGGGAAAAATGAAACTCGCCCACAACTGGAATCACCGGTTCGCCGTTGCGAGTCATATAGAAGTTAGTAAATCCAAACGATTCTCCTTTCGGATTGCTTCCGGCATGCAGGGCGAGTTTGCCGGGGCGGATCGTTTTGTTGGCTTGGCCGATTTCAAGTCTTAGGATTGCAGCTGTGTGATTAGTCATAGTGAGAACAGCCTCCTGAAGGGTTTGAGATCCGATGGATCGTGTTGGTTCTGGATGTTGGAAAAGACATCGGTTATATTCATTTTAGATGTTTATTGCTGAATGAAGGAAGAGAGGATATGGCTAAAAAACCGACGGATTATGCTATCAACGAGGAGCGTCCCTATGGCATTTTAATTGCAGGGCATTATACGGAATCCGCAGGGTATTCCATTCACCGGCCTCCCGATCCTGTAGGTTGGCTGTTGATGTATACGCTGACCGGAGAAGGACGAGTGCAAGTTGCCGGTGAAGCGATGCCTTGCCGGCCTGGGGACGTTGTAATCCTGCTGCCCGGTTTGCCCCACCAATATGGTACGGCGGGAGATAAGTGGGAGTTTATTTGGGTTCATTTTATCCCTGCTCCCTCTTTTCTGCCGTGGTTGAGCCTTCCACAGCAAACCGAAGGGTTTGTCCGTTTACATGCGGATAGCCGTTCCGGCCAAAACGGATTTGCCGAAGCGCTCCAGCGAATGGAACGGTACAGCAGTTGGGGCGGGAACTCCGAACTCCATCATCGCTTGGCGGAGCTGGCGTTAGAGGAAGCGCTGTTGTTGCTCCGTACGGAGGTGGCCAAGGACAGCTACGAAGCCGCTTTGGATCCAAGAATCGCCGATGTCGTTGGGTATCTGCGGGAGTCGTATCGCGAACGGGTAAGCATCCCGGAGCTGGCCAAGCGCTGCTGCATGTCGCCTTCCCGGCTGTCGCACCTGTTTAAAGAGCAGGTAGGAGACACGATCATCGGCACCGTCAATAAAATCCGCTTGGAAAAGGCAGCTCAGCTGCTGACTTTTACGACGCGGCAAGTGGCCGAAATCGCCGGGGATGTCGGGTTTGACAGCCCGGACCATTTTACGCGAATGTTCTGTCAGGTTTATGGGGAGACCCCGTCCGCATATCGCAAGCGCAAGCGAGCGGGTTTGTAAACCGAAAAAGTGCCCGGTAAGCAACAAGGTGTCCCAAAATCACATTTGGAACCCCTTGTTTTTTTGACCTTCAGGCCATTAATATGTACCGCTGGGTCGCTGCGACACATCGCGTTCGAACGCTACAATCCAGTCGCCCTGGACTGCAGCATATCCGACATCACCTTCGGCGACAAGGCCGTACAGATTTTTGACATCCAAATATTCCTGACGGCTGCCGTTGTCAAACTCCAATGTAATGTAATAGTACGTCCGAGAAGAAGAGCGGTGTATCGCGTTATGTTGGCCCATGTGACTGGAGTGGTGCCTCACGTCCATCCGTTTCGAGATGATTCGCACATATCTCGTTTCCCGCGGAGAGCGGGCGTTCTTAACGTAACGGACCCCACTGGATATCATCAGCACGATGAAGAAAAAATTGTTTCAGTAATGCGAAAAAGCGGTTACCACGATTAATTGAGAGAGGTTAGAGAGAAAATGTAAGATCACTGTAAAAATTGTAATATTTCAGTAAATATATGGAATGTTATGACATTTAAATGTAGAATATGGGCGTGGCCACAATAATTTAAAAGGAGTAGATTTCGTATATGAGAAGTCTTTTAAAAAAATCGTTTGCTACACTAGGGTTGACGGCTTGTAGGCGCTATTTCTTCTGCAGCATCTGCGTCAATTAGTTGGGATTCTTGGGCAACTTGGACTGGAGTCGGGGCAATAGCTAGTGTAAATGCATACACTGCTCAACAAAATGAACCATATACTTACAAATTGACGGTTGAGGCTAGATTAAACAATGGTGATAGTAGCTATAATGTTTTAAATAATGCCCGTGCAACAGATAGAGTTGATCTGTACTTTACATCTACGGGTCCTGTAAGCAGTGGAGTATCCTACCATGAATGGATCACAGTCGATGGTGGAAGCCCAATTAGTAAAAGTATTCGGTTTCAGTAAGATAGATCTGATTATTTAATCCAGCCCAGAATGTGAAAAGAGCATATTCTGCTCTATTCACATTCTGGTTATTTTGGGAGGATGAAATGCGGCAAATCATCAAGGAAGTTGGGATCAATCGAAAATTGTTCGCGATGCTGATGGTTGGATTTCTTTTTACTCTATTGCCGATGCAAATCGCGCTATCCACCCAATCCAATTTTGATGATATCTATTATGACTCTATCAATGGTCATTTTCGATACTACTATACTTTAGAACTAACCAATTTAGAGTCACTAAAACTAGATCAATTGCAGAAAGCAGCAGACAACGCTTTTGTTAGTTCAAGTGTAATTACGAATGAGTTTCCAGTGAAAGACCCAGAGCATGGAAGGATTAGTATTACAGGGCTACTAAACTTGAAAATATGGTCTCCTCCATTACTTGATGGGACAGGGATCGCACCAGATGAGTCAAACGGAGTTATCGTTGGAAAGATCATATCCAGTCATGTGGGGAAAATCAATTTATTAGGCAAAGCGTACAACATCAAAGGAATCGCCGGAAGGGGCTTGAGCACTGCCTATAATTTAAGAGTATTTATGAATTTTGACAGTCTCCCTATTTCCATCATCGAGGACATCAAACGTGAGAACGCATTACAACTTATCGTCAGGTCCAATCAAAATCCAAAAAACGAAATCAGTTCATTTACCTCCGAAATTAGCCAACTAGCTAAGGATGTAAAAATAAACACCAATGATGATACCAAAGCAATTAAACAAGCAAAAAAATCAAGTGGTATGGTGAAGGAGATCTTAAGTTACCCTTACCAACTACTAACAATCGCTTTGGTCAACTGCATCATCGTGAGTTATTTATGGATTTACTTGAAAAGAAAAGAGATGGCTATTCGAAAAGCGATAGGAGCCAGCCATACCCGTTTAGTCATAAATATCATTCTTCAATTGATCCTGTGTGCGATGATTGCCACCATTGTTTCCAATACCATTCTGTGGTTAGCAGGCCATTTCAGTTCAGGCATTTTTGCTTCAACAGGTTATTTTATAAACACTCGTCCGGACCAAATTGGACTTGCCTGCATAGCAACTATTGCCATTGCCTTAATCACGTCGCTTGTTCCCATCCTGCACTTATTTCGTCTTGAACCTGCTAAGGCTTTAAAGGAGTAACCTAATATGATCAGAATAAAAGCTGCCGTTAGAGCGTTGCGAAATAGATGGTTCCTGACCTTGCTTTTGTTGATTCAATTTACCTATGGTTTATCCACGATCACAAGTTCAGGAAATATTTTTTATAACTTCTACTATCTACTCCATCACTCACTGTTAGAGTTGGAGAGCACTTATCTCGTTGTTCCTGGTAAAAATTTTGGGACGACCGAGGTTGAAAGATGGAAATACAATAAGGATCAAATCGCGGAACTGTATCGCCATCTTGATCAGAACCCGGATGTTCTCGCGTACGGTACTTACTATCAAAGTATTGTCCTGCTTAATGATACAAACCGTTCAATAGCTCCTCAGTTATTGGAAGGATTGACCAGGGACAATAGTGGGCTCCAAGCACCTTATATAGAATCCATTGTAATTGACAAGAACTACTATACTCTTTTGGGCTTGAAACTTCGTGAAGGACAAGGCTTGTTGCCGCAAGACTTCGAGAGAACAGGTCAACAACAAGTGAATGTACTCGTGGGGTCTTATTTCAAAAAGTATTATAAATTAGGAGATCTCATCAATGAGCAATACAGAATTAATGGTTTCTTGCCTGATAAGTATATCGTGAATAACAATACAACCAATACTTACTTGAATTTAGATAAGGCCATGTTAGTCCCAATGCCTAATGATCAATCTAGCAATTATGACTCCATGTATACGAGGCTATTCCTTGGGACGGTATTAAAGTTGCGGAAGGATGCAGATCTATATCAGTTGAGTCAGACCCTTCGGTTACCAGAGAGTAAAGTGGATATTCATCTTAAAAGTCTAGAAGAAGATGTTAGGGCAAATATAAGATCCAGTGTTCATGCCCAAATTCCTCAGCTCATATTAGCTGGTAGTTTTCTCTTATTCTCTGTAATCAGTATTGCACTTGCGACAATCATTTCTATTCTAAGTCGAAAACGAGAGTTCGGCATCAAGTTGGCCGTAGGTGAGAGTGTGAGAGGGATATGGGGGCAAATTATTCTTGAAAATTCCATCATCGCTCTTGTGGGCACGGGGTTATCTTTGTCTTATTTTGTTCTGAAGTTTCAGCGGTTGCTGCAACAATTTAGCGAATATGATATGGCCAGCGTATTGAGTTTTCGCTTCAATGCTCCAATTTTTTTGCTCATAATTATCATCTTACTTTTCATCATTGTAAGCTCGAGCTGTATCGTGTATCCATTTATTCGAAAACAAGAGATCAAATCATTGATTGGAGGGATGGAATAGTGGAGGTGATCAAACTACGTGAATTAAGTAAAGTTTACCGCCATAAATCGAATGAAACTTTTGCTTTGAGAGGCATTAACCTGACGATTAATCAAGGCGAATTGGTTGCCATCATGGGACCATCAGGTTCCGGTAAGAGCACCTTGCTAAATATTCTAGGGTTAATGGACTCCCCCTCCGAAGGAGAGTATTATCTAAATGGTCAATCTGTACACCAGATCAGAAAGCATAAGGTTCACATCACCAGAAATCAAATGATCGGTTTTGTTTTTCAGTATTTTGCCTTGCTGAAGGATTTCACGGTGTTGGATAATGTGATGTTACCACTCACCTACCGTAAGATAAGAAATAACGAGAGAGTGGCGAAGGCCAGATATTATCTGCAAAAAGTGGGGTTAGCGGAGCATTTCCATAAAAAGCCCGATGAAATATCCGGAGGGCAGCAGCAAAGGGTTGCCATCGCAAGAGCTTTGGCTGCAGAGCCTGCGTTGATATTAGCCGATGAACCTACGGGTAATTTAGATCGCAAAACCGGGGAAGAGATTATGGAGTTATTACAGGAAATCAACAGAGAAGGCAAAACAGTTATCATCGTCACTCATGACATGGAGATTGCCCAAAAATGCCATCGCATCATTGAAATTGTTGATGGTAACATTCATACAGATCAGCCTAATCTTGCTTCACCGATTGTGAACGCATACGAATTGTGATAAACTGGAATCACTATAAAAAGAACGGAGGGTTCCCCGTAATGTACAATAAATTCCGTTTCACTACTTTGTGCGTATAATTGAATACTGCCAAAGGCTCTGCACCTGTGCAGGGCGAACGGGATAGGTGTACTATGATAAAGGGAACCAATTGGAACTTTAGAATAGAATATGCCTGATTTGGCCGGGAACGCGAACGGGGATTGGTGTCCCCTGTTCGTAGGTTTTGGGCTGTTTGAGGGGCCGTTTGCGTAAACACAGGTGTAGTGCCTGTGTTTATTTTTGTTCTACAAAGGAGGAACTCGGGTATGAGCATGACGGAACAACAACTAGAGCAAAAAGCCATCTTGGTTGGCGTGAATTTAAATCATCAGTCGGATTTCGATTATTCAATGGAAGAACTAGCGAATTTGGCGGAGGCCTGCGACATTGAAGTGGTGGGCGTGCTTACGCAAAACCTGCCTAAGGTCACGCCGTCACATTATATCGGTACAGGGAAAATCGCTGAGGTACGGGCGCTCTTGGAGGCGCACGACGGCAATCTCGTGATTTTTAATGATGAGTTGTCCCCGTCGCAGCTGCGAAATCTGGAGTCCGATCTGGAGTGCAAGGTGATTGACCGGACGCTGCTGATTCTGGATATTTTTGCAGAACGGGCAAAAACTCGCGAAGCTCAGCTTCAAGTTGAGGTGGCCCGGCTGAAGTATATGCTGCCGCGGCTGATCGGGCTGCGGGAATCGCTGGGCCGCCAAAGCGGCGGAGTCGGCACCACGAACCGCGGTGCAGGGGAAACGAAGCTGGAGCTCGACCGCCGGCGAATTGAGGAGAAGATCACCGCGCTGAGCCGTGAACTGGAGACGCTGGTCGCCCATCGCCAAACTCAACGCAAACAGCGCAAGAAGAACGATGTGCCTGTCGTTTCGCTCGTTGGTTACACCAACGCCGGCAAATCGACGATCATGAACGCGCTGCTCGAGATGTATAACCCCGGGCTGGAGAAGCAGGTGCTGGAGAAGGATATGCTGTTCGCCACGCTGGAGACGTCCGTCCGCAATATCCCGCTGGAGGACAACAAGTCGTTCCTCTTGACGGATACGGTTGGTTTCGTGAGCAAGCTGCCGCATCACTTGGTCAAAGCGTTCCGATCCACCTTGGAAGAGGTCTCGGAAGCTGATTTGCTGATCCATGTCGTGGATTATTCCAACCCGGAGTTCGCGCGGATGATTGAGATCACGCACCAAACGTTGAAGGAAATTGGCATTACCGACATCCCGATGATTTATGCCTACAACAAGGCCGATCGGACGGATCAGGCATTCCCAAGTGTGCAGGGAGACATCATCTACCTGGCGGCTAAGCCGCGCATTGGGATTACTGAGCTGGTGGATGAAATCCGCCGGCGGATTTTCAAGGACTATGTGAAGTGTACGATGCTGATTCCTTATGATAAAGGCTCCATCGTTTCTTACTTAAATGAGCAAGCCAACGTGCTGGACACCAGCTATGAGGAAGAGGGAACGAAGCTCGTTCTGGAGTGCAAGCAAAGCGATTATGGAAGATATAAGGAGTATGTCCTCGAAGATGCGGAGTGACGGGAGTCAGGTTTGGACTGCTGGCTAGGGGATTGGAAAAATTTTTCGCTATTTGGTTGTCGGATGGGAAGGGAAGACGTATAATAGCCCTCAAAACACGTCTTTCTCACAAAGGAGAGCGATAAACATGTCCGATATGTTAGTGAAATTATACGATCTTCCCCCCTTTGAAACGGCTCAGCAGTACGAAGCCCGGACCGGAATCACCATCCGCCGCGCCATCGGCCCGGAGAAGCATGTTGTCGCAAAATGGGTAGGCGAGCACTTCAATGAACACTGGGTCAGCGAATGTGAAGTCGCTTTATCCCGTTCGCCAGTTTCTTGTATCATCGCTGTTGAAAACGGTAAGCTGCTAGGTTTCGCCTGCTATGATGCCACGATGAAAGGTTTCTTCGGACCTACCGGCGTTGATGAGAAGGAGCGGGGCCGGGGGATCGGCAAACAGCTGCTGCTGCATACGCTCGACCTGATGCGGATAGACGGTTACGGATATGCGGTGATCGGCGGTGCGGGTCCAAAGGACTTCTACGCCAAGGCAACCGGTGCGATCGTGATTGAGGGCTCGGAGCCCGGGATATATAAAGGGATGCTGCGATAATGGCAGCATCCCTTTTTTTTGAAATGTAACGGACTCCAATGACGTTATTTGTGCCAACAACACGTTTTGTCTTGAGCTAACGGACACAGATGACGTTATTTTGCTCTTTTTTGCTGTCATTCCCTTATGGGGGGCTTCATAACGGCGATTGAGTCCGTTACAGAGGGAAATATCCGGGAAATCAGCAAATAACGTCATTACGGTCCGTTAGGCGCAGACTGGCGGGCGAATGGGGGGCGCTCTATATTTGGCTCAGCGTATGCCCGCCCAGCATATGCACCGCCGGCCCTTATATCGCCGGCAGCGTCACTTTAAACGTTGCGCCTTGGCCCGGCTCGCTGTGGACCTCGATCGTGCCGCCATGCGCTTCAACGATCGCCTGCGAAATCGACAGGCCCAGCCCGGCACCGCCTTGCTTACGCGTGCGGGAGGCGTCGATGCGGTAAAACCGCTCGAACACATGCGGCAAATGCTCGGGGGCGATGCCGGGCCCGTTATCCCGCACTTCCAGCTCAGCCTGGCGGGAGTGGGCCGACAGGCGCACCGCGATGGTTCCCCGCTGCGGGTCGGTATGCTGAACGGCGTTGTGGAACAGGTTCAATACCACCTGTTTGATGTTGTCCTCGTCGCACATCGCAGTCAGCCCTGGCTGCAGGTCGAACTGGACGTCCCGGTCCCCGGCCAGCATCCGCAGATGCGGCTCCATCTCCGCAATCACTTGATCCAGGCGGACCTCGGTGCGCTGGACAACCGGCGTGCGGTCAAGCTTGGCGAGCGTGAGCAAATCCTCGACCAGCTTCTTCATCCGCTGTGACTCGCCCAGCATGCTGTTCAGCGCGGTATGCAGCTGCTCTGGCCGGTTGGCGGCTCCTCGCAGCAGCACCTCCAGGAAGCCGTGGATCGAAGTCAGCGGGGTCCGCAGCTCATGGGAAGCGTCGGCGACGAACCGGCGCATCTGTTCCTTCGCTTCACGCTCAGCCTCAAACGATTCCTCAAGCCGCTCCAGCATGCCATTAAAGGAAGCGCCCAGTCGATCAATTTCGGATTGCCCAGATGCGGCTGTGAACCGGTTGCTGAGATTCCCGGCATTGGTATCCTCTACGATCCGCACCATTTGATTCAGCGGCTTTAACGCCCGGCGCAAAATCGGAAGATGCAGCGCCAGTCCGCCGGCCAAGGCCAGAAGGGAAAGGCCGACAAACGTCATCAACTGACGCATCATGACTTCACGCAGCGGTGCGGTATAGGTGCCCATTTGCACGAGCCAGGAACGTTCGCCTTGTTCGCCGGGCAGCCCAACCAAACGAAAGACCACCAGCTGCTCCTTCCCGTCCTTATCTTCGAGGACGCGATAGCTTTCCGATCCCGGGTGTCCCGGCTGGCTCTCTGCAAACAATGTGTCGTATTCGGCATCGGACAGCTGAGGGGCAGAAGCGCCGGATTCGGCGTTCAAGTCGATAAAATGATGATCGCTGTTGATGATGGCGAGTGAGGCGTCGGGGAGAAACAACTGCGGAGGCCGATCATCCGATCCATCTCCGCCGAAGCCTCCGCTGCCAGGTGCGCCCCCGTTCATTCCAGCCTCCGCGCCATCCCCCATCGGCTTCGGGGGGCTCCAGTGCTCAATCGGCAGGCCCGCCTTCATAAAGATATCCCGAAGCGGGCCGCGCATTTGGGCAGCCATGGTTTCGGCCTGGTTTTTATATAGGAAGTCTTTCATAATGACGTACTGAAATCCGCCAATCAATATTAAAAGAGCGGCGAGCAGAAAAAGAGATCTAGAGAGCAGCTGAAAGCGCAGCGAGCTCGGGAAGATCAGACTGCGGAGTCCGCGGCCCCCTCGTTTCCCGGCAGCGGTCAACCCGCTAATCCATGTCCGGCTTCTGCCGGCAAGGCGCTTCATGGCAGATCTACGCGGTATCCCGCACCGCGCAGCGTTCGGATTAACCGGTGCTCCCGGTCGTTTAATTTTTCGCGCAGGGACCGGATATAGACCTCCACGATATTTTCCTCGCCCCCGAAGTCATACCCCCAAACTCGATCCAAGATCGTCGTTTTGCTTAAGACGATTCCGTGGTTCAGAATCAAATATTTCAGCAGCTCATATTCGGTAGGGGACAATTCCAATACCTGATCGAAATAGGTGATTTCCTTGCGGCGGTCGTCCAGTCGGAAGGGACCTATCACCACTTCCCCGAACAGGGCCGGAAACTGATTGCGCAGCCGCGCCCCAATCCTAGCGAGCAGCTCCTCGAAGCTGAACGGCTTCACGACGTAATCGTCGGCGCCAATCGTCAGCCCCTTCACTCGGTCATCGACTTCGTCCTTGGCTGTCAGCATAATGATGGATACATTCTCCCCGTTCTTTCGCAGCAACCGGCATACTTCAAAGCCATCCATTCCCGGCATCATCACATCCAGTACGATGACATGCGGCTGAAATTCGGCGGCGATGGCGACAGCGGTCATCCCGTCTCCGGCGGTGCGGACCTCGAATCCTTCATTTTGCAGCCCCAATTCAAGGAACTGGACGATATGCGGTTCATCATCCACCAGCAAGATTTTTGCCCCTTTAATTTGTTTCATAGAAAAATATCCCCCTTGCACCGATCCATGCGTGTCCATTCGGATGACTCTATTATGCACGATGTTGCTGAACATTTGCTGAATGCCGATTGAAGGCGGACTGAAGCCCTTGTGGATAACGAAGCCGCTTGGACGAGAGTCTTGCTTGCCGCTCCGCTAATAGGCTATACTTTTGACATGAAGTCATGTTAAAGGGGAGTAATGAGATGGAAAAAGTATTGATTTTCGGTCATAAAAATCCCGACACGGACACGATTTGTTCGGCAATCGCTTACGCCGACCTGAAGTCCAAGCTGGGCTGGAACGTTGAGCCTGTACGCCTGGGCGAAGTCAACGGGGAGACGGCGTTCGCCTTGGAACGCTTTGGCTTCGAAGCGCCGCGTCTGGTGGAGACCGTGGCTAACGAAGTGAAAGAAGTGATTCTGGTCGACCATAACGAACGTCAACAAAGCGCTTCCGATATTGAGCAGGTGCGTGTAGTGGAAGTTATCGACCATCACCGGATTGCCAACTTCGAGACGAGCGGACCGCTGTACTACCGGGCTGAACCGGTTGGCTGCACCGCGACGATTCTGAATAAAATGTATAAAGAGAACGGCATTGCCGTCCCAGCTAACATCGCCGGCTTGATGCTGTCCGCGATCATTTCCGACTCGCTGCTCTTCAAATCGCCAACCTGCACCGAGCAAGACGTAGCTGCGGCACGGGAACTGGCGGAAATCGCCGGTGTGAACGCGGAGGAATACGGATTGGACATGCTGAAAGCAGGGGCCGACCTTAGCGATAAGACGGTTGAACAGCTCATTTCCTTGGATGCCAAAGAATTCGACATGGGCGGAGCGAAAGTGGAAATCGCACAAGTGAACGCGGTGGACGTCAACGACGTCTTGTCCCGTCAAGCCGAAATCGAGGCCGCTCTGAACGGAATCATCGCTAACAAAGGCCTGGATCTGTTCCTGTTTGTCGTAACCGACATCCTGAACAACGACTCCGTGGGCTTGGCGCTGGGGAAAGCAGCTGATGCCGTTGAGCAAGCCTATAACGTGAAGCTTGTTGACAATAAAGCGGTACTGAAGGGCGTTGTATCCCGCAAATCGCAAATCGTGCCGGTCTTGACGGATATCTTCAATAAACGTTAATTCGCACGATCCTGATCGAACGTGTGGGCTTGTCCACCCCGTCAGGACATTAAGATAGAACGCCAAAAAGGCTGCTTGCCGGACTAGAAATCCGGGCAAGTAGCCTTTCTATCGTTTAGAGGAGGTGAAACCGCTCCAATTGATCCCAGAGCCCTTGTTCTTGCAACACTTCCCGTTGCTTCGGCCCGATCAGGTCGAAATGAGGGAACGGCGAGCGTTGATGAATGTAACGGGCGGGAAGACCATGGGCCTCACACCAAGCTCGGAGCCGGTCCAGGTCGGAGCAGCCCACTTTGGTGACGGTCTTGGCATCCGGAAACCGCGGATCGAGCCAATAGTGGGTCAGAAAAGCAATTTCTCCCCTGTCGACCTTGCGCTTCCATGCCTCCAATTCCTCTCGTGACACGCCAAAAGCCACAGCTTCCCACCTCCTTCAAATTTAGTTATGAATCCCTCTCCACAAAAAGCTAACGATCGCTTCGGCCGCCTGCTCCGCTGAAGGAAAGAGCTTATTCTTATCGGCGTATTGACGTTCTCCTACCCGCAGCATCGAAACGTACAGATGGGCGGCCAGGTTTGGGTCATCGCAGACAATCTCCCTTTGCTTGGCGGCTTGGGCGAACCCTTCGCGCAGCGTTTCGTACAGATCATTTTCATGGCGAATCAAAGTTTCCTGCTGATCACCGGACAAATGCTGCTGGATGCTGCGGAACATCTCATCCATGTGAACTCGAGGAATCCTTAAATAGTTAATAGTAATCTTCAGCAGTCTTTCCCGAAATGTCCCGGGCTCCTGAAGCAGCTGCCGAATGCGTCCATTTACCCGGGCGAGTGTGGTCGCAACCGAGGCCACAAACAAATCCTGTTTGGTTGGATAATAGTAATAAACGGTAGCTTTGGTGATCCCGCAATGCTCGGCAACCTGGTTCATAGATACGGATTTATAACCGTTCTCCATAAATAGCAGCGATGCAGTACGCAGGATCTGCTCGGACGTCGCCAGGGCGTCGGGCTGCTGGACGGGCCGTCCCAAGGCTTTTTTATGTGGCGGGGTCAACCGTGATCACCTCAAGCAACTTGTACTGAGCCCATATTATATCATATTTTTCGTTTGATAATTAACCTTCCGGTATATATAATTAATGATCAGAGTGATATAAATCACCGGAGAACCAAAAAAAGTAAGCAATCAAGAAAAGGGAGATGGAGACTTCAATGGATAAAATATTTGGCTGGCTGTCCCGACTGGTGGCTGGCCGACGCACCAAGTGGATTACGCTGGCGGTCTGGATTTTGCTGGCTGGCGGATTAAGTGCCCTATGGCCCAGCGTTAACTCGATGGAGCGGAATAATGCGGCCAACCTGGACGATTCCCAGCCTTCGGTGATTGCCGAGCAGCTGGCGGAGCGGGAGTTCCCATCGGACAGCGGCATTCCGGCCTTAACGGTCTGGACGCGGGAGGGCGGTCTGACGGATGAGGATTATACCGGCTTGCAGGAGCTAACCTCGTATTTCACGGAACATCCGGTCGAAGGGCTTGAACTGGTGCTGCCGCTGAACCAAATGCCGCTTCCGGCACTGAAGCAGCAAGCATCAGAAGACGGCACGACTTGGGTGTTGCCGTTCTTTTTTGCGAAAGGGACAGAAATCGATGTAATGAAAGACGGTATGGAAGAAATCCGCAATCAAGCGGAGACGATCTTTGGCAGCAATCCGTTTGAGGCCAAGCTAGGGGAGAACGGACTGGCGGCGAGAGTCTCTGGACCGGCCGGCATTTCGATTGATGCGTCCGGGCTGTTCTCCAGCGCCGACGTTTCGCTGATGATCGCCACTGTTTTAATTGTACTGATTCTGCTATTGCTGATTTACCGTTCGCCGATCTTGGCCTTTATTCCGCTGATTGCCGTTGGTTTTGCATATGGTGTGGCCGGGCCGATTCTGGGGAAAATGGCCGAGCAAGGCTGGATCACCGTCGATTCGCAGGCGATTTCGATTATGACCGTGTTGCTGTTCGGGGCGGGCACCGATTATTGCTTGTTCCTCATTTCTCATTTCCGCCATCTGTTGACGGAAGAGAAGGATAAATCGAAAGCGCTGGTCGCTGCGGTGAAAGGCTCGTCCGGCGCCATCGCGATGAGCGGGTTTACTGTTGTGATCGCGCTGCTCGTGCTGCTGCTGGCGAAATACGGCTCCGTGCAACGCTTTGGCGTGCCGTTTAGCTTGTCGATCCTAATTATGGGGATCGCCAGCTTGACGTTGGTACCGGCATTGCTGGCAATCTTAGGCCGTGCGTCGTTCTTCCCGTTTATTCCGCGCACGCCGGAAATGCAGGCCGAACGGGCTCAACGCCGGGGCAAACCGGTACGTCAGCCGAAACCTAGAACATCTGCGGGGTGGATTGGCCGGACGGTGACCAAGCGGCCGTGGACGATTTTTATCGTGGCGCTGATCTTCCTTGGCGTCTTGGCAACACAAGCTACCCGTATCGAGTACACTGTTGACCTGTTGTCCTCGTTCCCGGAGGATACGCCATCTCGGGAAGGCTTTGCGGTGATTGCCGATAAATTTACGCCGGGGGAACTGGCTCCGGTGAAACTGATGGTGGATACGGAAGGCAAAGACATCGATCTGCATACCGCCTTCAGCAGCTTGCCTTATATCAGCCAGGTGTCCGAGCCGGAGAGCGGCAAAACGAACTCCAACATTCGGGCGGTCGAGCTGGAGTTCAATCTGAATCCATACTCAAATGAAGCGATGCAGCATCTTCCGGAGCTGCGGGAAGCTGCGGAAAGCCTGCTGGCTGACCAAGGCATCAGCCATCCGCAGGATAAGGTCTGGATCAGCGGGCAAACGGCTACGCAATACGATACCGAGCATGTAAACGCACGCGACACCGAGGTCATAATACCGATCGTCATCGGGTTGATTGCCCTGTTGCTGCTCGTTTATCTCCGATCCATCGTTGCGATGGTGTACTTGATTCTTACAGTTGTGCTGTCCTATTTCGCGGCATTGGGCATCGGATGGGTTGTGATTCACGACCTGATGGGCAGTGCTGCAATTCAAGGGTTAATCCCGTTGTATGCCTTCGTCTTCCTGGTGGCGCTCGGGGAGGACTATAACATCTTCCTTATCTCAAGCATTTGGAAAAAGCGTAAGGTCATGCCGCTGAAGGATGCGATCCGCGAAGGCGTCAACGAAACCGGGGGCGTCATTACCTCGGCAGGCTTGATCTTGGCTGGGACATTTGCTGTGCTGGCTACGCTGCCGATTCAAGCGCTGGTGCAGTTTGGTATCATTGCCGCGGTTGGGGTGCTGCTCGATACGTTTATCGTTCGTCCGTTCCTCGTGCCGGCGATCACCATGCTGCTTGGCCAAGCGGCCTTCTGGCCGTCCAAGCAGGGCCAGCTTGAACCCGAGCCGGTGAAAGGCGCAGGCCAATAAGCTTATCGAAAATATCACCTCTAAAGCACTTGGAGTTCCGCCGGGACAGGCGGGGCTTCGGGTGCTATTTTTTTGCAGGGAGCAGCTTACATATTTCCCGCTTGGCAGCCGCAGAATACGTGGATGCAGAGCTGTTGAATTCCATTGAAACGAGGGAGACAAGAACAATGGCCAAGGCGCAAAATGGAGAGGCAAAAAAAGGCGACTTAAGCTGGTGGCAGCTCTCCTTGCTGGGGGTGGCCTCAACTATCGGCACCGGATATTTTCTTGGATCAGGGATCGGGATTCGCATGGCGGGACCCTCGATTCTGATCGCGTTCGTGTTGGCTGCCGCCGGAACCTATACGGTATTTGAAGTCTTAGCCCGTATGACAGCGAACCAGCCGGAGCAGGGTTCCTTCCGTTCCTATGCGAAGCGGGCCTTCGGGCGCTGGGCGGGCTTCGGCAGCGGCTGGGTGTATTGGAGCTCGGAGCTGCTGATCATGGGCAGCCAACTGACGGCATTATCGCTTTTCTCGCGTTTCTGGTTCCCTGGCGTGCCGATGTGGATGTTTGCGATTGGATATGCGGTCTTAGGGCTGGGCGTGATCTTGCTTGGCAATAAAGTGTTTGATTCGATGGAAAACGTGCTGTCGGTGATCAAAATCGCTGCCATCCTCATGTTCCTGGGGGTTGCCGCTGCTGCGTTGATGGGCTGGATTCACGGAAGCGGCGGGAGAGCGCCGGAATTTTCGCATACGGTCAAGACCTTCTTTCCCGCGGGAGGGATGGGTTTGTGGTCGGGATTTATTTTTGCGTTTTACGCCTTTGGCGGGATCGAAGTGATGGGCATGATGGCGATTCGGTTGCGGGATCCGAAGGAAGCTCCGAAATCCGGGACGATTATGCTGCTGTTGCTCTCAGTGGTGTACTTGCTGTCGATTGGACTTGCCGTCACTTTGATGGCCTGGAACGCCATTGACCCGAAGCGCAGTCCGTTTGTTACGGCCCTTGCCCAATATCCGCTGCCCTTTATTCCGCATGTATTTAACGGTGTGCTGATCGTAGCCGGCTTTTCTACGATGGTCGCGTCCCTTTATGCGGTGACGACGATGCTGGTTACGCTCGCGAAGGACAAGGATGCCCCGCCGTTGTTCGCGCGGAAAGGCTGGCGGG
>NZ_BILV01000027.1 GCF_004000745.1 Paenibacillus barengoltzii NBRC 101215 | reverse complement strand
ACAAGGATGCCCCGCCGTTGTTCGCGCGGAAAGGCTGGCGGGAGCGGCCGTTGTTTGCCATTGGCCTTACTGCCGCCGGACTGGCCGCTTCCGTGGTGATGTCTTTTGTTATCCCGGGGCGCATTTACGAGTACATTACGACATCGGCCGGATTGCTGCTGCTTTATAACTGGTTTTTTATTTTAGTGACGTCGGGCAAGCTGCTCAAGCTTACCGGATTTGGACAAGTGAAACGGTGGGGCGGCATGGCCCTGATCGCTATCGCAGTGTCAGGGACCTTATTCCATGATACGAGCCGTCCGGGATTCTGGGGGAGCCTGGTGTTTGTTGGCGTCATTGGGATCGTGACCTTCATAATGCAGCGGGTCGTCTGGAAGCCGAAGAAGCAGGCGGGGCAGCGGAAACGCCCAACCAAATCGATGGTCCTGCGTCCAAAACGGACGACTTGAGCGATTGAGAGCTAAGCTTACCATCGCTCAGCGAGCAGTAAAAAGGCTTGATATCCAAAATATAGTCCAAACCCAATGAGGGACAGGCCGGACAATATCGAGATCAGCATCAGGACTCGGTTCGTCAGCAGCTTACGGAACACGCTGGCAAAGCCCGCCATCGTGAAGTCCCATACGAGCAGACCAACAATAATAGCGCTGCTGTTGATGATCAAGTCTTGGGTCCGCATATGAGCTGCGGCTTGGGCCAAGACCGATCCGTAGATCCCCAGCCAAAATAAGATGGACAGCGGGTTGCTGATGGACATGAAAAATCCGGACAGGAACGATTTGCGCAGCGGCTCGCTGCCTCTCATTCCCCCATCCGGGATTTTACCGGCTTGCTTCAGACTGTCGATGCCGATATAGGTAAGCACGAAGAACCCAAATAACCAGAGGAAGCTTTTCATAAACGGAGTGTTCAGGAAGTGCACGACCCCAAAATAAACGAGCAGCATGTACAGCAGGTCAGCGGATAAGGCGCCAAGGCCAACAAACCAGGCGTGCAGGAAGCCGCCGCGGATGCCCTTGTCCAGTTGGGCGGCGTTCACCGGCCCGATGGGGGCGGATAAAGATAAGCCGAGCAGGACATAGCTAAGAAAGCTGTTCATTGCTTAAACCTCCAAAGAATCCGAAATGATAACGCTGCTTGTACAGCATATTCAGAGAGGTACGCTTGTACGACTTCAAAAAATCGGAAAGAAATCTCTTGCAAAACTAAAGGGTTTAGTTTAAATTAAAACTAAAGGTATTAGTTTTCGGAGAGAGAGGCGATGAGGCAATGAAAATTACGGTGTACGGTAAGTTAGTCCAACTGTCTTTTTTACCCCGTTTGTTCCCGGTTAATTGTTATTTGGTTGAGGAAGAGGATAGCGTCACCCTCATCGATGCGGCTTTGCCGTATAGCGTGAAGGGAATTTTGCGAACGGTGGAAAAGATCGGCAAGCCGTTGACGCGCATCGTGCTGACCCATGTCCATGATGACCATGTTGGTGCGCTGGATGCTTTGAAAGCACAGCTTCCCGACGTCAAGGTCTATGTATCCGCCAGAGACGCGCGTTTGATGGAAGGCGATGTGTCGTTGGATCCCGGCGAGCCTAATTCCCCCATTCGCGGCGGGGTGCCGAAGAAGCTGGCGACCCGTGCCGATGTGACGTTTACCGATGGGGATCGCATCGGTTCGTTGCTGGCTGTGGCGGCGCCGGGCCATACGCCGGGGTCCTTTGCCCTGCTGGATACGCGCAGCGGTGCATTGATCGCCGGCGATGCTTTCCAAACCCGCGCAGGCATCGCCGTGAGCGGCATCGTGCGCCCGCTGTTTCCATTCCCGGCCCTGGCCACCTGGCATAAGGAGACCGCACTCGCCAGCGCCCGTAAGCTGGCGAGCTTGAACCCTACGTTGCTGGCGGTAGGGCACGGGCCGGTGCTGAAGCAGCCGGCGGCAGCCATCGCCAAGGCGATTACGGCGGCCGAGCGGGCCTTGGGCAAAGCAGCGGCTGCCAATGCGGCAGCCTCGACGCAGCGAAAGGAGGATTCCCATGTCGCCGAGAGTCGGAATTGACAGCACTGCGGTGCTGATGGCCGCCATAGACGTGGCGAATGCGGAGGGGCTGGAGGCGGTGACGATTACCTCCATCGCCAAGAAGCTGGGCATCCGGCCGCCATCCCTCTATAACCATGTCAGCGGTCTGGAGCAAATTCGCGTGGAATTGGCCAAATACGCGCTGGACCGGTTATATGAGCATATTTCCGCCGCAGTTGGTGATCGGGCAGGGGAGGCGGCGATCCGCGAGTTCGCCAACGCGTATCTCGAATTCGCGCATGCCTATCCCGGATTGTACGATGCGGCGCAAGCGGCGCCGGGCCCTGACCATCCAGCGCTGCAGGAAGCTGGCGGGCGCCTCGTGGACCTGATCTTGCGATACCTCGGCAGCTACTCGCTTACGGAGGAGCAAGCATTGCACGCGGTGCGCGGGCTGCGGAGTTTGATCCACGGCTTTGCCTCGCTGGAGCGGCGCGGAGCGTTTGGC
Source organism: Paenibacillus barengoltzii NBRC 101215 (assembly GCF_004000745.1). Taxonomy (GTDB): domain Bacteria; phylum Bacillota; class Bacilli; order Paenibacillales; family Paenibacillaceae; genus Fontibacillus; species Fontibacillus barengoltzii. The sequence goes on along the minus strand of NZ_BILV01000027.1, from coordinate 27,852 downwards.
CTTCCGCTGGAGCTGAAGGAGAGCCTGGCGTTTAATCTTGGCTTGTTCCTTCGCGGATTGGAGCAGGTATCATAAGTCACCGGAGCGTGCTTGCGGATGCTTCTGCTGCGAGCGGAAGAGACGCTTGGGTTCAGGGGCGGTGATTCCGATTGACAATGATTTTTCGACTATGATACTTTAGGCTTGAATGAAACAGGAACGCAGGAACCGAGGTGAAGCATCCGTGGGGAAGAAGAAGGGACGTTCCGTGCCTAATGCACCGGCGAACGCGGCAGATAAACCGGCTACGCTGAAGGATCTTCTGGGTCAGGACACGCTGGCGAAGCTGAAGGCGCAAGCAGAAGAATTGAAGAAGGAAGAAGAACGCCGCCAGGAGGAAGCCCGCATCCGCAAGGAGGAGGCTCGCCGGGCGGAGCAGAAACGGCTCGATAACGATTTCGAGCATCTGCTGAATACAAGTAATCTGGATTGGCACAAGTATAAATAAACTCAGCAAAGGCAAAGCGGCTCCTGCAAGCGGGAGCTTTTATTTTTGTGCATAAAGTTAAGGAGGACGGAGAATGGAGAGTATCGGGGCGTGGGTCGTCTTTTTCCTGGTGATCGTGGCGCTGGGGTTGTTTAACCGGAGATTCAAATATTCAACCAAGGTTCGGGAATCTTATGAAGAGCTGACTTCGCTGACCGAGCGGACCCGCAGAGGACGAACGACCAAGGCGGACCTGGCGCGGTGGGATGCCGCTTTGGCACGGCTCGAGAAAACCCCAAGCGAATTCAATAAGCTCGATCAGGAGATTGGCTTGCGCAAGGCGTATGTTCAATATTTGGAGCAGCATTATCCGGAGGATGAGCGGCTTCCGGAACTGCGCGAAGCGGCCGCATACCAGAAAGATTCCGTCTGGGGAATGAAAATCAAATCTTAAATTTTGACAGGTCCATCGGGGCGTGATACCATGAGAATCGTCCAAAACTTTTGACATTTTGGTGGTGCCGATGAACAATAAGATCAAGCAATTCCGGAAGCGGCTGGGCTTGACTCAACATGAGCTGGCCGCGGAATGCGGCGTCACGCGCCAAACGATCAATTGCGTGGAGAACGACCGGTACGACCCGACGCTGGAGCTTGCTTTCAAGCTTGCGAAAATTTTGCAGACGAAGGTGGATGAACTGTTTATTTATGAGTAAATTCAACCGCAATTACATCATAACGATGGATGATATTGTAAGAGAAGGGGATCCTATTCTCAGAGTGGTCACGGAGCCGGTCAGCATCCCCCCAACGGAGGAAGATCGCGAGGAAATGGCGGCGATGCTGCAATTTCTGAAGAACAGCCAGGATCCGGAGATGTCGAAGAAATACAAGCTGCGGGCAGGCGTGGGGTTATCCGCCAATCAGATCGGACTAAATAAGCGGATGTTCGCAGCGCTGCTGACGGATGAGAACGGCAAAGATCGGCCGCTGGCGATGTACAATCCGAAGATCATCAGCCATTCGGAAGCGATGACGTATTTGCCGGAGAGCGAGGGTTGCCTGTCGGTCGACCGTCCGGTGCAGGGCTTCGTTCCGCGCTACGAGAAGGTCCAAGTGAAGGCCTACGATGAAGAGGGCAATGAGATCAAGCTGCGGTTCAAAGGCTTTGACGCGATCGTCATGCAGCATGAGATCGATCATCTCAACGGGATCATGTTCTATGATCATATCAATCCGGAGCATCCGTTTAAGCTGCCGAGCGGTGTGCCAATTTCGAGTCTATACTGATCCCGCATCAGCTTGAAGAGAGCCTGCAAAAGTGCAGGAATCATTGCCGTTTTCTTGCATTTCACCGAAAAAAGATGCAGGGATTCACGCAAGCAGTTCATCATTTTTAAATTACGAACGGAGGAATTTCTTTGTCAACTCAATCCCAATCCATTACTGCCATGATCGATCATACGCTGCTGAAGGCGGATGCCGGACGCGCTGCCATTATCAAACTGGCGGAGGAAGCCAAGCAATACGGATTTGCTTCCGTATGCGTGAACCCAACCTGGGTCAAGACTGCTGCGGAGGTCCTGAAAGATTCTCCGGTTAAGGTCTGCACCGTAATTGGCTTCCCGCTGGGCGCCTCGGCGCCGGAAGTGAAGGCGTTTGAAGCATCCCACGCGATTGCCGAAGGCGCGGGTGAAGTCGATATGGTCATCAACATCGGCGCGCTTAAGGACGGCGACGACGGGCTGGTTCTTCGCGATATCGCCGGGGTGGTGCAGGCTGCAGCTGGCAAAGCGCTGGTGAAGGTCATTATCGAGACTTGCCTGCTCACCGAGGAGGAAATCGTGCGGGCCTGCAAGCTGTCCGTGGAAGCTGGAGCCGATTTCGTCAAAACATCGACCGGGTTCTCCACGGGCGGGGCGACCGTTGAAGCGGTGGAGCTGATGCGTAAGACGGTAGGTCCCAACGTTGGCGTGAAGGCGTCCGGCGGCGTGCGTACGCTGGCTGATGCCGAAGCGATGATCAAGGCGGGGGCAACGCGCCTTGGCACCAGTGCCGGTGTGGCCATCGCCCAAGGTCAAAGCGGCCAAAACGACTACTAAGATCAAGCGACATGAGAGAGAAACAGGGTGCTATTCCAGAGCGATTGTGGAAATAGTGCCCTTTTTTCATTTCATCCAAACTTTTTAGGTCCCCTTTCCGTTACAGGTACAGATGTCTCCCGCGGAAGGCATAACTCGATAAAATGTTCGGAAAAGAGGAAACGTATGATACAAATTGATCATTTATCCAAAAAATACACGCGCGGCGGTTTAGCGCTGGACGATGTCACTTTAACGCTAAACGAAGGGATGGTGGGCCTCCTCGGTCCCAACGGCGCCGGGAAATCATCGCTGATGCGGATCCTGGCCACACTGATGCCGCCCACTTCGGGTGAAGCGACGATCTTTGGCATCCCGCTGCGCCAGGCAGAGGAAATTCGCCGCATCATCGGATATTTGCCGCAGCAATTTCAAGTGTATCCGCAGCTTACCGGCGCGGAGTATCTGGATTATGTCGCGGTCATGAAGGGGATTACCGATAAGAAGAAGCGCAAGGCGGAGATCGAAGCGTTGTTGGAGCAAGTCAACCTGCAAGATAAGGCGCGAAAAAGAGTCCAAACCTACTCCGGCGGCATGAAACGCCGTCTTGGGATCGCCCAGGCGCTGCTTGGATCGCCGCGGGTGTTGATCGTCGACGAACCGACGGCCGGCCTGGATCCCGAGGAACGCGTGCGGTTCCGCAATCTGCTGACCCGCTTCAGTCTGGGGCGGATCGTCTTGCTGTCGACGCACATCGTGGCCGACATTGAGAGCAATTGCCGACAGATCGCCGTCCTGAATAAAGGTAAAGTGAAACTGTCCGGGGAACTGGCAGATCTGCAGCAATTCGGAAGCGGGAAGGTCTGGGAGGTTCGCCTTACCGACAGCCAATTTGCCCGGTTGGATCCGATGTCCGTCGTGTCCACGCAGCCGACCGAAGGCGGCCTGTTCTGCCGGATTATCAGCGAGTTGCCGCCGGAGGGGGCAAGCGAAGCCAAGCTGGCCTCGCCGACGCTGGAGGATGGCTACTTGGCTCTGCTCAGATCGGAGCGGATGGAAGGGGTGGCGTATGGATCATGAGTAAAGTAAGACGCCTGTTCCAATTTGAGCTTCGCCTGTTGTTTGGGAACCGTTGGCTGTTGGGAATCCTTGTGATCTTTGGGGGACTGCTGTTTTTGAATCTCAGAAATTTGCCAAACCAGGATAGCCTGTTCTTCCCACGGTCCTATACCAGCCTTACTCTGCTGCACACGATGAGCCTGGGGTTGACGATGCTGCTAGGCGTACTGATGATCCGCCGGGATATTCGCCGAACCTCCTTTGAATGGAATGCGGCGTTGCCGGTGTCCTATGTTTCTAGAATTTCAGCCAAATACGTGGCGGGAGTGTTGTATTTTACGGTGTTCACGCTGCTGGCCGGTGCCATGTTTGCCTGGGTTTCCTCGCAGACGGGCGTAGCCTCCTCGATCACCTGGTACTATACGAGCTATTATATGCTCAGCTTTGAAGTGTCCTATCTCGTTACCTTGGCGCTGGCCATGCTGCTTGCGATTTGCATCGCGAATCGGGCTGTCTATTTGATCGCTTTTTGCGCCTGGATGTTTGGGACGTTCTTTCTGGATATTTTCCTGCTCGAACGCAACAGATGGTACGTGCTGCGTACGTTCCACCTCAATCAATTGTTTGTGACCGGGGACCCCGATGCTGAAACATGGGGGATTCGTCTCATCGCAGACGATCTGGCGATATCCCGCTGGTTTGTTCTGGCGTTTACGCTGCTGCTGTTAACAGCCGGTGTGTTCCTGCTGAATCGGCTGCGTCCCACGGCTTATCAGCGCAGAAATTGGGTAGCCGGGGGATTGGCTTTGTTGCTCGCAGCGGGAACTTTTTTCCCTTATCTGTCTGTTTGGAGCGAGCGGAATCGTGACTTCTATGCCAAGTTAAACGACCCGGCCGTCCTGTCCACGGGTGATGTCCAAAGACTGAAGGTGGAAACGATTCGGATCGACAAGTATGATATCGATCTCGAGCGGGAGCCGGATGATCGCTTAAGCATCAAGACGGTCATGGATATTCCTGCGGGGGAGTTAGCGGGACGCAGCGAGCTGGTGTTTACCTTAAATCGGACGTTCCATGTAGACCATGTCACGGTGAAGGGGGAAGCCGTTCCGTTTTCGCATGAAGGAGAGAAGTTGACGCTCAAGTTATCCGCCCCTCTGTCTGCCCATGACGCGGTTCAGGTCGAGATGGCCTACAGCGGGAAAGTGATGGATTACGTGGCCGAGAATTATACGGAAGGAGCGTATCTGGCTTTCGTCAAAGGAGAAAACGTTAGACTCCCGGGATATATCGCCTGGTATCCACTGCCGGGAGATTATCCGGTTTACGTTAAAAATACGAGCCAAAAGGCCATCAACATCGCATCAGATTTTGGCGGTTGGCTGCTGCCGTCCGCTGATTTTCGAATTACCGCGACCGGATTTGAGACCAAGCTCTACGGGAACCTGGAGCAGGTGGAGCAGACCGCGGAAGGACAAGTGTTTGAGGGCAACTCGTCGGCATTCGTGAAGTTATACGGCGGGGAGTTTGAGGAGGTGGCCAATCCGAAATTGCCGGTTCGGCTCGTGACCACCCCTTATAACGTGGGAAGAGCACAGAAGCTGCTGGAGACGTGGGCGAACGAGTACGCCTATTTTAAAAGCTGGGTTGAACCTTGGGAACCCAAGCTAGACCAGTTGCTTATGCTGCCGTTGGATGATAACCACTCGCCTGACTTGGAGAATAAGACCGGGTACTTGATCTGGCTGGTCACGGAACATGAGCAGTATACGAACATGCTGATGAATTCGATGCTGCTGGGCTCAAGCGAAGGAGAATACAACATTCTGGATGTATCAAAAGACGTGCGTCCGCAGATTCGGGCTTTGATGTGGTATATATATTTCCGGGAGCATAGAGACTTCACGGCAGAGGATCTGAAGCAAGGCGCCGGCGGCAGCCTGTTGTACAGTATAGTGGAACCGAACGATGAGACCGACCCGAATCATCTTGGTTTGCAGATGGCAACGCAGGTGGCTCAAGCGCTGGATGAAGGGAAAAATAATCAGGTGAAACAGGTTCTAAACCATTTTTACGCCAAGGGGCTGGAAATCCCCCAGGTGGATGATCCTGAGGGACGGACGGGACCGATTCCGTATACCGAATGGGAACAAGTATGGAAGCAGGTGATGCATGATGATGCCGACGCCAACTAACGCTCGAAGCCGAAACAGCTGGTTCCGCGGATGGACCTTGGAGCTGAAGGTGCATAAGCAACCGATCACCTGGCTGACGTTGCTGATGTTTGTGCTTTATCTGCTTGCCATTGTGTTGGGGGATCCCGAACGTCCAAGAAATGTATACTATTTTTCGGAAATGGCCATGTTCTCGGTAGCGGTGCTCCTGCCTCTGCTCTTGTTCCAGCGGGACATTGGAGGCGGCATGGAGGTTCTCGCGACGTACCCCGTGTCTTTAGGACAGCTGGTTATCCGAAAATGGCTGCTTTCGCTTCTGTTGACGGTCGGGTTAGGGATCATCCTGATGTCGGTCTATGCGTGGTTTTTCGGGGGGATATGGACCATCCGTCATCCTTGGAACGGCGCAGAGGCTATACCGAGGGCCGAGATGAGCGTCTACTCCCTGATCCTTCAGAACCTGCCGGCTTATGTGCTGCTTAACTCTTTAACGATAGTTGGAATCGTGCTGTTTCGCCGTATATACGGCGGCTTGGTGCTTGGCTTCGCCGTCTGGGTTATGGACTCCCTTAGTTTTGGCGATTGGCTGGGCCGTTGGACATTGTATGCGAGCTATTTAAAGAAGTCGTACTCCTTTCCACAAAATCGAATCGGCTTGTTGATCGCATCGCTGCTATTGCTTGCTTTTGCCGTTTGGTTGATGGGCAGGAGAGAACGCTGGATTAGCGCAGAAGAGGAATAACGCTCGCCTTACAGAGCCTACAGGGCAGGGCGTTTGATTGATATGGAACAACCTACTATAGAAATTAGGGGGAGGGGGAAAAACAATGATTTCGGACACGCTGTTGGCCGAGCGAATGGCTGCCGGCGATCAAGAAGCGTTCGAGCTGCTGGTAACGAGGTATCACGGGCCGCTGCTGTCCTATGTCACCAGTCAGCTCAAGGACCGGGGGAAAGCGGAGGATATCGTCCAGGAGACGTTTATCCGGCTGATTCGCCACCTGAAAAGGCATGGCGGTATGGAGCAGCTTCGCCCGTGGCTCTATAAAGTGGCGCTGAATTTGTGCCGAGATTATTGGCGCAGCGCGTCCTACCGTTCAGAGTACGCGGGGATCGACACGATTCCGGAGGATACCGATCCGTCACCAAGGGCGGAGGAATTGATCGAACGGCAGGAGACGGTACAGCAGCTGGCCGAGACGATGACGATGCTTCCGGAACTGCAGCAAGAGGTCGTGCGCATGCGCTTCTTCCATGATCTAAAACTGCAGGAAATCGCAGAGCTGCTGGGGTTGCCGCTGAGCTCCGTCAAGTCGCACCTTTATGGAGGATTGCGCAAGTTGAAGCGGGTGCTGTCCCGCTCAGCAGACTCGCCGTTATCGGTTTCAGACGATGAGGTCCCTAAAATTCATGGAAAAAAGGAAAGTGAGGTGCCGATGCATGGAACGATCCATTGATAAAGAGCTGGAGCAATTGGAGCGGGAGCTGTGCGAGCCGCTGCGGCAGGCGCTGCAGCCGGGACCAACTCCGTCGGAAACCGCGGCGCTGATTAAGGCGCTGCAGCCGGAATTCGCCGCCCTTCAAGCGCAAAATGCGGCGGCATCGCTGGATTTTAATGCTGAAGTGGAACCGCCCACCTTAGGTCGGTTGCTGCGGAGTCAATTTCGTTTGAACCGCCGTTCGTTGATGTTGACGGGGGCAGCTATCTTTTTGATGCTGGTATTTTTGGTGGATCCGCGTCATCCGCTGAGCAATGAGTTGCTGGGGGATCGGGTGCCGGGATTTTTCTCTCTGATTACCCCGCTGATGCTGATCGCCTCGATGCTATACAGTTATCGCAGCTGGGATCGCGGCATGCGCGCGATCGAGAGCGTGACCCCCTACCCGCCGGCGCTGGTCATATACAGCCGCATGCTGATGATCATGGCGATGGTCGTGGGCTGGGCGCTGATCAGCTCCATCATGGTGAGCATTCGTGTGGCGACGGTCGGCGAAGCGACATTGCCATTGATTCCTTTCTTGCTGGAATGGTTAGGGATTTCTCTGCTCATCGGAGGAGCGGCAATGTACGTGTTGTTTCGTTACGGACATAAGGCGGGGGTATGGACCGCAGTCGGCGTCTACCTTCTGTGGCTGGTTCTCTTCGACCAGATGGCTTCGATGAACCTAACGGCCGGGGCGGAAGCAGGTACTGTGATGAATGCAGCATGTCTGCTGGTTGGTGTTCTTCTGTTGTTCCGCTCATATTTTCGCAGTCAGAATCTGAGAACCGCTATCGGTCAGGATGGTGCTCAGCGATGATTCACATCGAAGGGCTGCGGGAACGCCCGGCCGGCGGATTTACCCTGCAAATTGATCAATTGCGGCTGAAGCGGGGGATCACTTTGCTGGTTGGGGTGAACGGAGCCGGAAAAACTACTCTGCTGGAGCTTTTGGCGACGGTAAATCTGCCGGATCAAGGAGAAATTCTCTATCAGGGGCGGTCGGCGCTGGCCGATCTGCCGCTGGTGCGCAGTCAAATCGGATACGTGCCGTCCGAAGTTGAGCTGTATGAAAATATGACGCCGCACAAGCTGCTCAATTATTTGTCTGAGCTGAAGGGTGTTTTTCACTCGGAGCGAACGGAGGAGCTGCTTCGTGATTTTCGGTTGGAAGCTTATCGTGACACGAAGATCAAGCACTTATCCGGCGGCGTGCAGCGGCGGATCGCTCTAGCCCAGTCGCTGCTCGCTGCTCCGCGCTTCCTGTTTCTTGACGAGCCGCTGAACGGGATGGATACCGGAGAGCGGAAGATGGCGATCGCTTATTTGAACCGGTATGCCGAAGGACGAATGGTGATCGCGGCGGTGCATGAGCTGCGCGAATGGGAGGAAGCAGCGGATGATGTGCTGTGGCTGGATCAGGGAAAGGTTCGTTTTTACGGCGGAAAAACGTCCTGGATGGCAGATTTGCCCTACCGGGTATGGGAAGGGATGCTGACGCGCAAGCAATTTGATCAGTGCCCGGAGACCGGGTTGATTGAGTTTCGGGAAACGGCGGAAGGCATTTATGTCAAGCTGGTTGGGGAAGCCCCCTTGTTTCCAGAGCTCCGCGAAGGGGAGCCGACGTTCGAGGATGCTTATTTTATCCGGAAATATCAACGGGTTTAGCTCAAATTGAATAATTCATATAAAATTTATCGGATTTCCTATTTTCAAATCCCAAGAGATGTGAGAGAATATGAAAAAACATTCTCGATTTCTCATGATTTCGAAGATTTGAAGGAGGAATTATCCATGTCTGAAGAGCGTCAATATGCCCCAGAAACGCTGGCGATTCACGCCGGCCAGGAGATCGATCCCACTACATACTCCCGTGCGGTCCCGCTGTACCAGACGACGTCGTATGGTTTTCGCGATACCGAGCATGCGGCGAATCTGTTTGGTTTGAAGGAATTCGGCAACATTTACTCGCGGATCATGAACCCAACCAATGACGTGTTCGAGAAGCGTGTAGCTGCGCTAGAAGGCGGCGTCGGGGCATTGGCGACGGCCTCGGGTCAGGCAGCGATCACTTTCTCCATCTTAAATATTGCCGGGGCGGGTGACGAAATCGTCTCCTCGACCTCGTTGTACGGCGGCACCTATAATCTGTTTTCCACTACGCTGCCTAAGCTTGGCGTGCATGTGAAGTTCGTGGATTCCTCGAATCCGGAGAACTTCCGTGCAGCGATCACGGATAAGACGAAGGCGCTTTACGCCGAGACGATCGGCAACCCGAAGGGCGACGTGCTGGACATCGAAGCGGTCGCGGCGATTGCCCATGAGCACGGGATTCCGCTGATCGTCGACAATACGTTCCCGAGCCCGTATTTGCTGCGTCCGATCGACTTCGGGGCGGACATCGTTGTGCACTCGGCGACGAAGTTTATCGGCGGGCACGGCACTTCGATCGGCGGCATCATCGTCGACAGCGGGAAATTCGACTGGGCGGCCAGCGGGAAATTCCCGGGCTTGACCGAGCCGGATCCAAGCTATCATGGCGTTGTATATACGCAAGCTGTTGGTCCGCTTGCTTACATTATTAAGGCCCGCGTTCAATTGCAGCGCGATCTTGGTGCTTCGTTGTCGCCGTTTAATGCGTGGTTGCTGCTGCAAGGGCTGGAAACATTGCATCTGCGCGTGGAACGTCACAGCCAGAACGCCCTGAAGGTGGCGCAATATCTGGAATCGCATGAGCTGGTCGAATGGGTTAGCTATGCAGGACTGCCAAGCCACCCATCCTATGAACTGGCGCAAAAATACTTGCCGAAAGGACAAGGCGCGATTCTCACGTTTGAAATCCGCGGCGGCGTGGAAGCCGGTCGCAAGCTGATCAATAGCGTGAAGCTGTTCTCGCATCTGGCCAATGTCGGCGATTCGAAGTCGCTGATCATTCATCCGGCCAGCACAACGCACCAGCAGTTGACGGAAGCGGAGCAACTGGCCGCGGGCGTTACGCCGGGGCTAATCCGTTTGTCCGTAGGGACGGAGTCGATCGACGACATCCTGTACGATTTGGAGCAGGCGATTGCTGCGAGTCAGGCCTAATACGATGAATATAGAAGCCGCTGAACCGGAGTTTGTTGGTCCGATCAGCGGCTTTTTTTTTCGTGTGTGGACAAGGGCTGCGCTGTGAATCTAAAATCGAGGTCAACAGGTGTTTACAAAATGGAAATATCGGCATACAATAAAGTAAAAAGTTTCTCTTAACCAAAATTATTGTCCTGATTCAACAATGATTATCGTTCTCATTTGTGAGCTGCTCCGGGAAGATCCCGGGGCAGCTTGCGCCATTTTTAGGGGGTTAACAATAATATTCATTCTCATCTTGACCGCCTGTATAAGGAGGAGTTTATCATGGAAGTCGCCCATCGAAGAACCTTGCCGGAAGTGAATCAAACCGCCCATCAACCTAACCCGGGCGGGAAGCGGCGGTTGAATTGGAAGCGGCTCTTCAGCCACCGGGAGCTGCTGCTCGCGCTAGGCAGCGGCGGGTTGATGCTTACCGCATGGGTCTGGGGGATGCAGGGGATGATGCCTTGGATCTCCGTCGCGCTCTATATTGCGGCGTATGCGGTGGGGGGTTATGTGAAGGCCCGGGAAGGCTTAATCACTTTAATCCAAGAGCGGGATTTGGATGTCAATTTGCTGATGATCGCGGCGGCGTTGGGTGCTGCCTCGATTGGCTATTGGAATGAAGGGGCGATGCTCATCTTCATCTTTGCGTTAAGCGGCGCTCTGGAGTCGTTCGCCAGTGAACAGAGCCAGAAGGACATCTCGGCGCTGATTGCGATGAAGCCGGAAACGGCGCTTCGCGTTGGCGAAGATGGGATGGAGCTGGTGCCGGTGGAGGCGCTGGCCGTGGGCGACCTGCTGCTGGTGAAGCCCGGGGAGGTGATCCCGGCAGACGGGGTCATTCGCACCGGAAGCTCTGCGGTGAATCAATCCGCCATCACCGGAGAATCGATCCCAGTGGATAAGCAGCCGGGAGACGGAGTGTATGCCGGAACGATCAATGGAGAAGGGGCGATTTATGTAGAGGTGTCCAGCCCGGCGGAAGGCACCTTGTTTGCTAAAATTATCACCCTCGTGGAGCAAGCTCAGCAGGAGGTGCCGGGAACGCAGCGGTTTATTCAGCGGCTGGAGGGCATTTACGCCAAGACCATTGTGGCGGCAACGCTGGGCCTAATCCTGCTCACCCCGTGGTTGCTTGGATGGAGCTGGTCGTTTGCTTTTTACAAGGCGATGGTGTTTCTTGTCGTGGCTTCCCCGTGCGCGATTGTGTCGTCGGTGATGCCGGCGATGCTCTCGGCGATGTCGAAGAGCGCCCGCAAAGGCGTGCTGTTCAAAGGCGCAGCTCATATGGACCACCTGGGCAGCGTTCGGGCCGTCGCGTTGGATAAAACCGGGACGCTGACGGAAGGCTCGCCGGTGGTCACCGGGCTGTACACCGTCGAAGGCGTTGACCCGCGGGAGGTGCTGGCTGCCAGCGCTGCGGCAGAGAGCCTGTCGGAGCATCCGCTGGCTCAAGCGATCGTACGCAAAGCGCAAGCCGAAGGGCTGCCGATCGACGGGGCCGAGGCACTGCGGGCGCTTCCGGGCTGGGGCATCGAAGCGAAGGTCAGCGGCGCGATGTGGCGCATCGGCAAGGCGGACGCTGGCGACTCGCTGCTGCCAGGACCGCTGGCTGAGCAGCTTCGCGAGTGGATCGCCGAGGGGCACACCGTCTCCGTCATTCAACGGGACGGGGAGTACATCGGCCTCATCGCGCTCCGCGACGAGGTGCGCCCGCAGGCCAAGGCGGCCATCGCCCGGCTGCACGAGCTGGGGATCGCCGTCGCGATGTTAACCGGCGACCGCAGCGTAACCGCCCATGCGCTGGCCAAGGAGATCGGCGTGGACCTCGTGTACGCCGATTTGCTCCCGCAGGAGAAGGTCGCGCATGTCAAGGCGCTGCGGGAGCGCTACGGCAGCGTCGCGATGGTTGGCGACGGCGTTAACGATGCGCCGGCGCTCGCAGCCGCAAGCGTGGGCATCGCTATGGGCGGCGGCGGCAGCGGGGCCGCGCTGGACGTGGCCGATGTCGTGCTGATGAACGACAGCATCGAGCGGATTGCGGAGACGATCTCGCTTGCCCGGCGCGCTCGGCGGATCGTGAAGCAGAATCTGGCGTTTGCCGGTGCGGTGATTCTGATGCTGATCGTTAGCAACTTCGCAGCGGATATCCCTTTGCCGTTTGGTGTTGTGGGTCATGAAGGCAGTACGCTGTTGGTCATCTTGAACGGGCTGCGACTGCTTCGGTAACGATCTTCACCATTCCTTCATTTAACCTTCACCATACCTAACCATTACAAAGATTGACAGATCCCTGCAACCTTCACATAATTAGAATCAAGCCAATCTTATATCTATTATTTGAGATGAATCCATTTGAAAGGATTTGAGGATATGTACAAATCAATTATTATCGGAACCGGACCGGCCGGATTAACCGCTGCAATATATCTTGCTCGCGCGAACATGAATCCACTGGTGATTGAAGGCCCGCAGCCCGGCGGTCAATTAACAACTACAACGGAAGTCGAAAATTTCCCGGGGTTCCCGGATGGGATCATGGGCCCGGAATTGATGGATAATATGCGCAAGCAAGCCGAACGTTTTGGCGCTGAATTCCGCATGGGCTGGGTGAATAGTGTAGATTTGAGTCAACGTCCGTTTAAATTGCAGGTCGAAGGACTTGGTGAACTCGTGACTGAGACGTTGATCTTGTCGACCGGGGCTACGGCCAAATACCTGGGCATTCCGGGTGAAGAGTTGAACGTTGGACGCGGCGTAAGCACGTGCGCAACCTGTGATGGTTTCTTCTTCCGCAACAAGGAGATTATCGTCGTTGGCGGCGGCGACTCCGCCATGGAGGAAGCCAGCTTCCTGACCCGCTTTGCTACGAAAGTGACGGTGGTGCACCGCCGCGATGAGCTTCGCGCCTCGAAGATTATGCAGGATCGCGTCCGCAGCAACGAGAAAATCGAGCTGGCGCTCAACCGCACACCGCTTGAAGTTATCGCTGGGGAACAAGGGGTTACCGGCTTGAAAGTGCGCAACAATGCAACGGGCGAGGAAGAAATCATTCCTGCCAGCGGCGTATTCGTGGCGATTGGTCACCAACCGAACACTTCGTTCTTGGGCGGCCAAATCGAGCTGGATGCGAACGGGTACATCGTGGTGAAGCCAGGCACTTCCGAGACCAACGTTCCGGGCGTTTTCGCCTGCGGCGACGTCCAGGACAACCGCTACCGTCAAGCGATCACGGCTGCCGGAAGCGGCTGCATGGCAGCGATCGATTGCGAGAAATTTATCGAAAGCCTGGAGCATGAGCAAGCGGCAGCTGCTGTAAAATAACGAATAGCCAAACGGCGATACAGGAAGGGCCTGTATCGCCGTTTTCTTTTGCAGAGTTATAAAATGATTGCGCTTCCTAGATTAGATAAATAGTCCAGCAATCAGTTGGAATACGAAGTATCCCAACACTCCGCCGCCGATTAAGGCAAGGCCCGCCCGCTTGCGGCCCTGGAACAGTCGAAGTACACCGAGGCTCACCATAGGCGCCACAATCAACAGAAAAAACATGACGGCCAAAAATAATTCCACCGAAATATCCGAAATATTGACGATAGTCATCCAATCGATTCTCCGTTCCTATGAAAGTCTGAAAAATTATGCAATGACATTTATCACATTTTTTATGTTTTTATTATACATAAGCCCAGCTTTCATTTGTAGAAGCTGATTGTGAATTTTAGGAAACAGATTTTCGTGGAAATCTCGAAGAAATCGACTTAAGGAAGTTGTCCAAATCCGGTTTTGCCTCGACAAAACTAGTAAGCTTTTGCAGGAATGGCTGTGTTACAATGGGCTTGATCGCAAGATTGGCAGCAATTGTTGAGGCAGCTTGACCGGAAGGTGAGGGAAGCCAGATGGGAAAGAAAATCAGGAGACTTTCAAGAGGTTGGCTCATAACCGGGGTGATCGGCGGTTTATTGCTGAGTGCTGAACCCCTCGCATGGATTACGGTCCCGGTGCAAGCGGCAGCGGAGCCGGCGACGGTCACCACGACCAAGCAATTGCAGGCGAAGCTGGCGCAAGGGATGGAGGCGCGGAACCCAACGATTACCTTGAAATATAAGGGGTCGACCAATAATTTGGAGAAACAGCTGAAGCAAGCGGTGAACGATGCGCTGGAAGCTGATCCGTACACGAAATATATCGTGGATCGTTACGTCTACTCCTGGCGCGGCACGACGAGCTCGGCCAAAATCACCCTGCAGGTGCATTACCGTGAAACCGCTGAGCAAACGGCTTACGTCCGCCAAAGGGTGAAGAGCATCCTGAAGCAGCTGATCCAACCGGGAATGAACAACCATCAGAAAATCAAAGCGATTCATGATTATGTTGTGTTGAACTTGAAGTACGATACCGATCTACAGAAATATACCGCTTATGAAGGGCTCAAAACCGGGGAAGCGGTATGTCAGGGCTACGCCTTGTTGACTTACGAGTTGCTGAAGGAAGCCGGGATTGAGAACCGACTAGTCGAAGGGACAGCGGGGGGCCAGCTGCATGCATGGAACCTCGTGCGTCTCGACAACCGCTGGTACCATTTGGACACGACCTGGGACGACCCGGTTCCTGATGTGCCTAAGCGTGTGAATTATACGTATTACTTGCGAACCGATGAGCAGATGAGGCAGGATCATGTCTGGAAGGCGGCCGATTATCCTCGGGCATCCGTTCCTTATATTCAAACCTTGCAGGCGTTAATTGAGGCTGGCGGGGAGAAAAAGCACACTTATCTCGCCCTGAAGACCGCGCTGGGGTATGACTTATATGATGCCGATGCAGCCGTGTCCAATGCCGAAGGAATCGCGGAGCGAGTGAAGGCCGGGATGAAGGAAGGGAAAGCGACAGTGACCGTGCGTTACGCCGGTTCGGATGAGCAGCTGCTGGAGGACTTGACCAGGCTGTACAACTTGGGCATCCGCAATATCCGCTACCTGATGCAGCCTTTGGACGGAACGGATGATTTGCGGGTGGAGATTCATTGGGAATAAGTTTGGATAAAAAAATAACGAGCAAGGATCACAGACATCTCCTGTCGGGTGATCCTTGCTCGTTTTGTTATCTTTACTTGCTGCCCCCGCGGTCGCGGCCCGCCATCTGCTGCCAGACGGTTCCGGCGGCTTGCTCGCCGGACTCGATCCGCTCGACGGCCATGCGCGCTTGCAGACCGACCTCGAACTCAGGGTCATCCACCGCTGCGCGCAGCGCCTCCAAGGCATCATCCGTGCCGACCTCGTATAGGAAGCGGGCCGCGCGCCAGCGGACCAGCTTGCTGCTGTCCGACAGCGCGGCGATCATCGGCCTTGTGGCTGCCGGATCGCCGATGTCGGACAGCGTGTCGCCGGCGGTGCGCCGTACGGCGGCGGAAGAGTCGCGCAGCGCCTCATACAGCAGCTCCATCGCCTCCGGCGTCCGCAGATCGCCGAGATATACGACGGCGAGCCGGCGGAGCTGCATTTGCGGGTCGCGCAGCGCCTCCGCCAGCAGCGGCAGCGCCTCTTCGGTTGGCTGCTGCATCGACTCCAGCGCGGCGTAGCGCACGCGCCAATCCGGGTCCTTCATCCGCTCGCGGATTTCGTCCAGGCTCAGCGCGCGCCGCTGCTCGACGAACTCCTTCTCGCTGCGGCCGTGAGCGATGGCTTGCTCGACGATGCCTTTCAGCCGCTCCGGCGGAAAGGCCGCCTCCAGCTCCTGCTCGATCTCGCGGGCGATGTCCGGCAGCTCGCCGTAGCGCACGCCGTAGTCCACGAGCTTGCGCTCCTTGATCAGCGTGGCGCTGGCCACCTCAGTGACGGCGTTCACGAACCGCTCGGACAACGAGATCCGTTCCTCTTGGTTCCCCGCCTTCACCCGAATTTGCATCGGGATGCCCCGGAAGAACTGCACGAATACCTGGGCTTCCCCAAATCCCGAGGCTTCCCCGCTCTCCGGAGTCCAGGCTGATTCGACGCCTTCCTGTCCGAACTGCTTCTGCACTTCGGACAAGATCGCTGCCCAATCAGCGCTGCCTTTCCGATCCAAAGCGACAAAATCAGCGGTGTGGAATACGCTTTTGACCCCAGGGATCTGCAGCAATCCGCGAATCCAAGCAGGGGCGGAGCGTTCGTTGTCCCGTGTATATGTTTTCCGAATCCCCGGCTCCAGGCTTTCATCCAAATGGAGTTTCATCGTATTTGGGCTGGGGGTCGGTTCGATAAAGACGATCTTCATAGATCATCACGACTCCTTTCTATTAGGTAAGGACTTAATCCAATCCTTGATGGTTTAATTTTAAACTTTTCGTGTCTATTGTACCTCAATGCGGCCTATTGCCCAACCCTTACAGGAATAAAAAGGAACATCCGCGACACACTAAATGGGCAAGGAGGCGAAGGCATGTTCCGAAAACAAGAGCGAACTCTGGCGATCGTATGTCTCATCGTGGCTGTGATCATGTTGTATGCCTTTATCAAAAGCGTGATTCGCTTCCTCCATTACTTCTCTTGAAGGAGCTTCGTTATGACACATCTTGACCCGGTCACGTTAAGCCGGATGCTTACCGGGCTGACCTTGTTTGTACATATCATTTTTGCATCGATTGGCGTGGGCGTACCGCTGATGATCGCACTGGCGGAGTGGCGGGGCATTCGTGCGAACGATCCGCATTATACGATGCTGGCTCGTCGCTGGGCTCGCGGCTTCGTCATCTCCGTGGCGATTGGAGTTGTGACCGGTACGTCTATCGGCTTGCAGCTAAGCCTGCTTTGGCCTACCTTTATGCGCGTCGCCGGGCAGGCGATTGCGCTGCCGTTGTTTATGGAGACCTTCGCCTTTTTTGTGGAGGCGATTTTCCTGGGAATCTACCTATATACATGGGATCGTTTCAAAAATAAAGGGCTGCACCTGCTCCTGTTGATTCCGGTCGCCATCGGTTCTTCCGCCTCCGCCTTCTTCATCACCACGCTGAACGCCTTCATGAACACCCCGCAGGGATTCACCCTCAAAAATGGGGTCATCGCCGACTTCCGTCCGCTGGTCGCGATGTTTAACCCGGCCACGCCAACCAAGGTATCCCATGTCCTGGCTTCTTCGTATACGGCCAGTGCGGGAATTCTGGCAGGCATCGCGGCGTTTAGTTTGCTGCGCGGCCGGGATCACGTTTATTTCAAAAAGGCGCTGAAGCTGACCGTCATGTCTGCCTTCGTATTTGCTCTGGCGACGGCGGTGATCGGGGATTTCTCCGGCAAGTTTCTGGCTAAGTACCAGCCGGAGAAGCTGGCGGCCGCGGAATGGCATTTTGAAACGATGGAACGGGCACCGCTGATTTATGGCGGCGTCCTGGATGAAGCGGGAAATGTCAAATACGCGCTGAAAATCCCGTATTCGCTTAGCATCCTTGCCGGTAACTCGCCAAATACCCGGGTCATCGGGTTAGAGGAGTTCCCGGAGGATGAGCGTCCGCCTTTGCTGATTCATTATATGTTTGACCTTAAGGTCACGATCGGGGCGCTGCTCGTGCTGATTCCGTTCCTGTATTTGCTGCGACGCTACTTGCCCGGCGGCAAAACGAAGGTTCCGGTCTGGCTGCTGATCGGCATTCTGGCGCTGGGACCGCTGGCGATGGTTGCCATCGAGCTCGGCTGGATGTTCGCCGAGTTTGGCCGTCAACCGTGGATCATCCGGGGGTACATGAAGGTGGGGGAAGCCGCCACCACCTCGGAAAGCGTTGGCCCGATGCTGCTGATGTTCGCGGTGCTGTATCTGGTTCTGTGCCTTTCCTGCGTTTACGTATTATCCCGGATGTTCCGCAACAAGGATGTGCTTACCGAGCTGCGGCAAGCTGGGCTTGAGGGAGGAGACGCGAAATGAGCTATGAGCTGGTCGGCATTACGGTGTTATGGACGTTTCTGTTTGGTTATTTGATCGTCGCTTCCGTTGATTTTGGGGCCGGATTTTTCAGCTATTACAGCGTGATCACCGGCCACGAAAACAAAATCCACGACATTATTCAACGGTACCTGTCACCGGTGTGGGAAGTGACCAACGTGTTTTTGATCTTTTTCGTCGTTGGGTTGGTCGGGTTCTTTCCGGATTCCGCTTACTATTACGGCACAGCGCTGCTCATTCCCGGCAGCTTGGTGACCGTGCTGCTCGCCTTGCGAGGCGCTTATTACGCGTATAACACCTATGGCGCGAGCCAAGCGAACAACAAAACGTATATGGCGATCTACGGGGCGACGGGTTTGCTGATTCCGGCGGCCCTTTCGACGATCTTGGCGATTTCGGAGGGCGGGATTATCGACGAGCGCGACGGGAAAGTTGTGTTGGATTGGGCCGCCTTCTTCGCCAATCCGTACACCTGGTCGGTCATTCTGCTGGCGCTGGTGTCGGTGCTGTATATTTCGGCGATGTTTCTTGCTTTTTATGCCGATAAAGCGGAGGATCAGCGGGCTTTCGGAGTCCTGCGCGGGTATGCTTTGCTGTGGAGCGGGCCGACGATTCTCGCCTGTGTATTCGCCTTTTTTCAGATCAATCGGCAAAATCCGGAGCATTTCGCACATATGTTAGATATGGCGTGGATGTTTATCGCGTCTCTGATTTGTTATCTGGGGGCCGTCTTCTTGATGTGGAAAAAACGGCGGCTCGGCTGGTCCTTCCTGCTGGTCATGCTGCAGTTCGGGTTCGCTTGGTACGGCTATGGCCGCAGCCACCTTCCCTATATTCTCTATAAGCAGGTGAGTATCTATGAGAGCTTTACGAACGAGACGATGGCTGTCGCTTTAATCACCGCATTTGTCGCGGGATTGTGTATTCTCATTCCTTCCTTGTTTTTGCTGATGAGGTTATTTTTGTTTGATGCCAAATATGTAAGAGGCAATTCGCCGGGGAAAGGGTGAAGGGAATGGAATGGTTTATGATGATGATCGCGCCGGAGTTGGTGGTCGCTGGGGCGGTTCTTTTCTTATTTCTCTATGCCTGGAAATATAAGGATCGGGTCGATTGACCCATAAAATTTGGGTTTAGGCCGGGGATTGGTCTAGAATGAATGATAGAGAGAGCGAAAGTAATGCGGAGAGGAGTCACTGGAGCGATGCCAAGAAGAATGCGCTACAACAACCTCGATAATGTCAGCACCGACAAAACGTTAAAGCAATTTAAGCAGCTGCGGGAAGAACGGCGCAGAAAAAAGAAGGACTATTCCTTCCTGATTCCCAATAAGCCGCCGGAGCTCGATTATTTGCAGGCGAACCGGGAAGAGAGCACGATTACGTGGATCGGTCATTCGACGTTTCTGATCCAATATCAAGGGTTGAATATCGTTACCGATCCCGTCTGGGCGATGCGGATGGGATTTCAACGCCGGCTCACCGAGCCGGGAATCCCCATTCATCAACTGCCGCCCATCGATGTGATCTTGATATCTCATTCCCATTATGATCATATGCATTTTGCTTCGATTCGTCGGATTTATCACAAAGATACGACTATCATTGTCCCAGTTGGTCTGGGGCGGAAAATGTGGCGGAAAGGGTTCTACAACGTCCATGAAATGAGCTGGTGGGAACGGATAAGGATTGGGGAGGTAGACATCTCCTTTGTCCCGACTCAGCACTGGACGCGCCGCACGCCATTTGATACGAATACGTCTCATTGGGGCGGCTACGTCCTGGAGCCGGTGCCAAGCGAGGCGGAGAAGAAACCGCCGGTCATTTATTTTGCCGGAGACAGCGGTTATTTCCGCGGATTTGCCGAAATCGGCGAACGCTATCAGATCGATGTGGCGTTGCTGCCGATCGGCGCTTATGAGCCGGAATGGTTCATGACCAGCCAGCATACGACGCCGGAGGAGGCGCTGCAAGCGTTCGTTGACGTCAAGGCGAAGCTGATGATTCCGATGCATTACGGCACCTTCCGGCTCGCCGATGATACCGCGCAGGAGGCGCTGGACCGTCTGGAGAAGGAGCGGGTCCGCCTAGGCTTCTCCGAGGAGACGATTCGACTGCTGCATCACGGGGAAACGCTGCGATTGCCAGAGGAGTAACAGGCTGCTCTAGCTGCTTTACACGCGAACAGCAAAATGCTCCATCAGATTCCGTAAACTGAGCTTGGCGGTGTTAGGCAGCACGATGTCGGCTTTTGGGAACTGCTTGGCATCGCCGATGGCGACAGCGAACATGCCTGCCGCCTTAATCGCGTCGACGCCGGATACAGCGTCTTCCACGCCGATGCAAGCCGACGGCTCGACCTGAAGCTGGGCGGCCGCAGTCAGGAAAATCTCCGGATCCGGCTTATTGTTCTTTAAGCGGGTGACGTCCACAATCACATCAAACCAGCTGGTCACGCCCAGTCCGTCCAAGACGGTTTGGGCGTTTTTGCTGGCGGAAGCGATCCCGGTCTTGATCCCGGCCTCCCGCAGTTCGGTGAGGAATTCCGAAATTCCCGGCAAAAGGTCGGCTGGGGTGATTTTTTCGATTAACTTGACGTAAAGGTTGTTCTTGCGTGTTGCCAGTTCCTCCATCTCCACATCGCTGTATTGAACAGGAGTTGTTGCTTGGCTGAGCAACAGCTTCAACGAATCAAGGCGGGATACGCCCTTCAGGTTTTCATTAAACTCGCGTGTAAAGGGAATGTTCAACTCTTCGGCAATGGCTTTCCACGCTTGGTAGTGATACTCGGCGGTGTCCGTAATGACGCCGTCCAAATCAAAGATGACTGCTTGCAAAGATTTCATTTTAACCGCTCCTTCTTAAATTTGTAATTCAAGGGTTGCCAACGGGCGAGAAACCGCGCGATCTCGATCCAATGTCACAGTTTTCCCGTACAGTTGAATGTCGATGCCCTCGCCTTCAATCAACTCCAAGTTGACGTCTTCTTTTCCAATTCGCACGGAGATCAGGCGGTCGCGGAACGTCAGGCGGAAGGCATATTGCTCCCAATCCCGCGGGATCGCCGGGGCCAGGGACAGACCGCTTTCTTTCAACCGCATGCCGGCAAAGCCGTACACAATCGACATCCACGTGCCGCCCATGTTCGCCAAATGCAAGCCATCTTTCGTATTGCCATGCGTGTTGTCCAGATCCAGCCGCGCCGTTTCAATGAAATACTCGTACGCTTTGTCCAGATTGCCGATCTTGGCCGCCATGATGCTGAAGATACACGAGGACAAAGAGGAGTCATGGGTCGTGATTCGTTCGTAATAATCGTAGGAACGACGGATCGTCTCCAGGGACTGCTCGTCCTCCAGCAAGAAATGGGCCAGCACGGTATCCGCTTGTTTACATACTTGGTACCGATAAATGGTCAACGGATGGTAGTGCAGTAACAGCGGATAGTTTTCTTTTGGCGTATTGGCAAAATCCCAAACCGCCTTGCGCAGGAAGGTATCATCCTGCGGATTGATGCCCAGCGCTTCATCATACGGCAGGAACATTGCTGCTGCTGCCGCTTCCCAAGCCGCGATTTCGTCGTCCGTGACGCCAAGCTTCTCGCACAGCGCCTGATAGCCAGCGGGATCGTAGTCCTTCAGGATTGCGCAGCTTTTCGCTGCCCATTTCAAATTATGTTTGGCCATCGCGTTGGTATAGTAGTTGTTGTTCACGCAGCAGGTATATTCATCCGGCCCGGTGACTTCATCGATGTGAAAGGCTCCGTTGTATTCATGCCCGATCTCAGCCCATAACCGCGCCGTTTCGATCAACACTTCCGCACCGTAATTCAGCAGGAAATCCCGATCCTGCGTAGCAAGGTAGTATTGCACATAGCTGTAGGCGATGTCAGCGCTGATATGATATTGCGCTGTACCCGACGGGAAGAACGAGGAGCATTCAGTCCCTGAAATGGTGCGCCAAGGGAACAACGCGCCTTTGCGGTGTCCCATCTCCCGCGCTCTCGCTCTGGCATCGTCCAGGATAGAGTAACGGTACAAGAGCAGCTGACGGGCCAGCTCAGGCTGAGTCATCAAAAATACGGGGAACATATAAATTTCTGTATCCCAAAAGTAATGGCCTTCGTATCCTTCTCCGCTTAAGCCTTTGGCAGCGATGTTGCTGTACTTGTCCCGACCGGCGGATTGCAGCAACTGGTACAGGTTGAAGCGGATGCCTTCCTGCAGCTGATCGTCGTTCTGAATGATAACGTCAGCTGATTTCCAGTAATCGTTCAGATATGCCGTCTGCTCAGCAAGCAAATCGCTAAAGGATAAGTTGGACAGGCGCTCATGCAGGTCAAATGCCTGCTCCAGGAATCCTTCACCATGGCGGAGCGTATCCGTATATACGTTGAATTTGGTAAATTCAACCGTGTCGTTCAAAGCAAATTTTGCCGTATAAACGATTTCCCCCGGCTTGGTATCCAGCGTGATCGCTGCATCGGCAGTTAACTGATGGCGGGTGACGCATGCGGCCCTCATTTTGGAAACCATCGTTTCGTCTACAACGTAGCTGGATTGGCCTCGCATTCCGTTGTCCACCACCGTCATCCGTTCCGCATGGCCTGCTCCAACCCGCGGATCGTTGGGATTGGTGTAGTTTTTGACGTTACCGTTTAACGTAGAAACGATTTTGACTGGGCCGCTAAAGTTGATCGGCTCCAGCTTGAGATGAATGGCAAACAATTCACGGTGTGTAAAGGAGACGAGACGGCGGAAGGTCAGACGCACTTCTTTGCCAGATGGGGACGTCCAATGCACGCTTCGCTCTGAGAATCCCTGATCCATATGCAACGTCCGTTGAAAATTCGTGAATGTGCCCTGATCCAACCGGAACGGCTCTTCCTCCTCGCCGAAATAGATCAGCACCGTTTGAGCATCGATGTTGTTCACCAGTTTCTGTTGTGTTTCAGGAAAAGCAAACAGCTTCTCGCCATAAGGAACCTCAATCACATCGTGGAATGCGTTGAGGTAAGTGCCGCGAATGCTGGTCATTTGCTCGCCGTAGCCTTCTTCAAAATTACCCCGCACCCCCAAATATCCGTTGCCAAGCGCAAAGATACTTTCCATATTCAACAGCTCAGGCTGTGAAACGTCCGAATTCGTTATTTTCCAAGTCATGGTTGTTCGATCCCTCCAAGTTGTTATGATTGAATTTTAGAACTGAAAGCGATAATGTAATACTAAATTCTTTAGATTTTTGTCAAAATTTTTAGGTGGGATAGAGATGAACTTTCAACAAGGCCAAGCTTATTATCAATCATCAAAAATGCAGGTACTTCAGGATCGTTTTGTTCATCCTCCGGTAGACTACGAACAGGAGCTGCTGGAAGCGATCCGGATGGGCGACGAAGCCACTGCCCTTCAGGTGATGCGGAAGATCAACGAACTTGAAGCGGCGGTGCTGGCCACCTATCCGCTGCGCTCCAAAAAAAACGCCCTCATCGCCTCCTGCACTTTGTTTACAAGAGCCATCATTCAGGGCGGGGTCGATCCGGAGATTGCTTTTCACCTAAGTGATACTCTAATATTGGAGATCGAAAAGCTGAACGATCTTGAAGCGCTGGCCCAATTCGAATACGAAATGCTGGTGCAGTTCGTGATGACCATTCAGCGGGAGAGAGAAGAATTGCCATACTCTCATCTGGTGAAGCTGGCGATTCATTATATCCGGCAGCATATTTTTGACGATTTGACCTTGCCGCTTATTGCGAATCACCTTGGTGTACATCCCAGTTATTTGTCCGATCGTTTTCGCCGGGAAACCGGCGTGCCGCTGATGAAATATATTAACAGCCGTAAGATAGAAGAGTCGAAGTACATGCTTATCTATACGAACCGCTCCATTTCCGAAGTTGCATTCCATTTTAAATTTTGCAATCAGAGTTACTATACCCGATTGTTTAAGGAATTTGTCGGGATGACGCCAAAGCAATTTCGGACCAGCGGAGCGGGGAGATCCATACTGGAGAGATCATTATGATCATAAAATTCATCCGGCAGAAACTGTCACAGCTGAGTTTGGAGAAGAAGCTGATCGCTGCTTTTTCCGTCTTTATCTTGATTCCGCTCACTTTGGTCGCCGGGATTGTGTCATGGATATATGTCAACAACAACCGTAACGTGATGCTGGATGCGGCGGTGGAGAACAACAAGCAGATCGTGACCAATATCGATACGTCCCTGCAGCCGCTGCAAAGGTTGTCCATGTTTCCCATTCAGGAGCAAAGCGTGTACCAAATTATGAAGAAGGACTATAACCAGGTCCCTTATCCGCTGCTGGAACGCGGCAAGGATTTCGATAAGGTGAACGGATTGATTCAAAGCGGGATCATGCTATATTCAGATTTGGTGGATTCGGTCGTTATTTATCATGAGCATGATCAGTCGATTATCGGCCGCAGCAACCGTGAGTATATCAATTATCAATATTTCAAAACTACCTATTTGCAGGAGCCGTTTATCCGCAAAATTAGAGAAGGGAACGGGCAGTTTATCACGACGGGCATTCATTACGATGAGCTGCTATCGCCGCACCGACTTCCGGTCGTATCCGCGGGCCGAGCTATTATGGACCCGTATACGAAGGAACGACTCGGATTTATTGTCTTCAACATTTCTGCGGACAAGCTGAAGACGTTGTGGAGTAATACGGCGTTCGCGGAAGCATCCAACTTCTATTTGCTGGATGAAGATCAGCGAATTATCCAAAGCTCCAATGGCGGGGAGATTGGCAAAGCGGCTTCCGCCGCGTTTGGGAGCGGCTTTCAGGAGGAGCCGTCCGGCCGGACCGGTACGACCCGAATGTGGATTAATCAAAAGCTGTATCTGATCTCTTCTCCGTCTCAGGTGGCCGAATGGCATGCGGTGACATTGATTGCAAAGGACGACATCTACTCCATTGTGTACCAGTTGGTTGCCATTATGGCTGGTACGCTCTTGCTGCTGCTAATCCTGTCGATCCTGATCTCCCTGCGGATCGCAGCGCGAATTCTAAAGCCATTGGCCGTGCTGAACCGCAAAATGAAGCTGGTCGCCCAGGGCCAACTTGATGTCCGGTTCGATACGCAGCAAAGCGATGAGGTTGGGGTAATCAGTAGTACGGTTGATCTAATGCTGCAGGAAATTCGCAGTTTGATTACGCGGATTTACGAGAAGGAGGAAGAGAAGCGCAAGCTGGAGATGGACGCGCTGCAATCGCAAATCCGCCCGCATTTTATTTACAATACGCTGAATGTTATCAAGTGGATGGCTAAAGTCCAGGGCGCATCCGGAATTGAGGAGGCGCTGCAAGCCTTCGCATCCGTGATGAAGTTTAGCATGAAGACGGATGAGAACTTGGTGCTCATCGCTGAGGAAGTCGGATTTGTCCAAAGCTATGCCAAAATCCTGGATTTCCGGTACTTCAACAAGTTTGAGGTGACCTATTCGATTGATCCAGCAGTTATCGAGTATCAAACCTTGAAATTCCTGATTCAGCCCCTGGTGGAAAATGCGATTTTTCATGGCTTTGAGGGAATTGATTATAAAGGCATGCTGAACATTTCCATTTATGAACGGCAAGGCGACTTGTACGTGGAAGTCGCGGACAACGGCCGGGGGTTCCCGGAAGAAGGCGAGTTACAGGCCAAGCCGGGATATAAGAAAGTCTCCAGAGATGGGTTTAACTTGATTGGCCTTCAAAATATTCGAAGCCGGATTCGGCTGCATTTTGGACCGGGTTATGGCTTATGGATTGCTCCCGGAAGGCAGGGAGGAACGGTGGCGCTGATACGCGTTCCAGTCATTCGAAATGATACGGCAGGGGGAAGGGACAGCAAATGAGAATGTTGATTGTAGACGATGAGCCGCTGGTGCGAATCGGCATTAAATCGGCGATCGACTGGCAGGCCCAAGGCGTGGAGATCATCGGCGAAGCCGGAGATGGAGATGAGGCGTTGCGGCTCATCGTCAGCGAGCAACCGGATGTTGTGCTGCTGGACATCAAGATGCCGAGAATGGACGGGCTTGAAGTGCTGCGCCGGATTAAAGAGCAGGAGCTGCCCGTTAAAGTGGTGGTCCTGAGCAGCTTTGACGATTTCGGGTTTGTGAAGGAAGCGATGAAGCTCGGGGCGCTCGATTATTTTCATAAACCGGACATGAATGACCGGGAGTTGATTGGCATGCTGCAGAATATCCGGGAGCAACTCGGAATGTCCGCTCCTTCGCACCCTCCAAAGGTGACCAATCACAAGGAACAAGTGCTTATCGGCTTGCTGAACGGGACGGGCACCCGGCATGAGCTTTCGGAAACGCGGTTGAAAGAAGGCAATATCTACGTCGTGTTGATCAAAATCAAAAACTATGACAAGGTGCTGCAACGATACAGCGAATCGTCGCAGACCGTCCTTGGGAACACCGTGCAAAATATGGTGAACGAAGTCGTTTCGGCGGAGCGGGAGATCGAGTTCCTGCCATTAACCGAGCGGATGTACGCTCTTCTGATCAGCAACAGCGAACTGAAGAGTCTGCTTGCTTCGCTAACGCGCGTGAACGACATCGTGCAGCGGATCAGTTCGACGCTGAAGCGTTTCGTAAATATCGATATTGTGCTCGGCGTCAGCGATTGGGTGGATCGCTTCGAGCAAGTGCCCTTGGCGTACAAACAAGCGCTGCAAGCGTTATCGCACCATTTTTATCATCCGGAAACCTTGATTTTCTATTACAGCCACCAGAAGGAGCGAAGTGAGGCGGCATTGAATCAAGCGGATGCTTATGTGCAGCAAATGAAATCCGCCTTGGCTGAGCATGCCCACGAGAAGTTCATGGATGTGTTGTCACGTTGGGAGAATCTGATCCGTTCGGAAGAGTGTTTGGATGAGACAGAAGTACAGAAAGTCTATGAAGGCCTGCTGTTTATGATGGGCCGCAACGGGAAAACGGAGGAAGATCTCGGCGATCACGGGGGTTTTGAAGATTTCGTGCAAATGTCGAGTGCTTACCGGACTGTCTTTGAACAACGGCTTGGCGGAGAGATCAACGCTTCTTTCAAAGGGTACAGCCAGTTGACCCGTCATATTTTGGAGTACATTGAGCATCATTATCAAGACAGCTTGTCCCTGAAGTTGTTCGCCGACCTGTTCCAAGTTAGCCCGAATTATGTCAGCCGTCTGTTTAAAGAAGAAGTAGGGCAAGGCTTGTTTGATTATATTAATGAACTGCGTATTAACAAAGCCAAAGAGCTGCTAAAAGATTACCGTTACAAAATTTACGAGGTCGCTGAGAAAGTGGGGTTTAGCAATCAGGCGCATTTTGCCATCGTATTTAGCAAGTATACAGGAGTGTCCCCGAAGCAATACCGCAATGAAGAAGGATAAAAAAGAAGCATAAATCAGATAAAAAAGTGTGATTATATTAAAAACTCATACCATCGCCTGACACAATCAACTCGAAATCGAGGCGAAAATCTAAAATTAATCAATATTTGATTAATTTTTTTTGTTTTTAGGGGTGTTTATGCTTAAGGAGCAAGAAAGATAGAAGTTATCAA
>NZ_BILV01000026.1 GCF_004000745.1 Paenibacillus barengoltzii NBRC 101215 | reverse complement strand
AATAAGAAATGAACCCGGTTTAATACCGGGTTCATTATAAACGGGCTGATTAAAGTTGCTGCCCACCAGATACTTCAAGACGTGTCCCATTTACCCATCCAAATTCATCTGTACATAAAGATGCAACAACCCCGCCAATATCATCGGCTTCCCCAACTCTGCCTAAAGCAATTTGAGAAGCAATAAATTCGCGCATGTGCTCATTATCTCGCACCGCACCTCCTCCAAAATCGGTTGCAATGGCTCCTGGAGCTACAACATTGACTCGAATCCCCCGTTTACCCCATTCTTTGGCCATATATTTCGTGAGAACTTCAATTGCACCCTTCATGGCTGAGTAAGCCCCAAACCCATCAATAACAAAACGTGTTAGGCCCGTTGAAATATTGATGACTCTTCCATTATCGGAAATGAGCGGGAACAACTTTTGGGAAAGGAAAAATACGCCTTTGACTTGCACGTTCATCAGATTGTCGAATTGCTCCTCCGTCGTTTCCATAATTGGAGCATGAACTCCAAAACCTGCATTGTTAACAAGAATATTGAATTGCTCGCGATCCCATTTTTCTTTTAGCAAAGTGGACAACTGCGATACAAATGTATCGAAAGAGGAAACATTCCCGGCATCCAATTGTAATGCTGCAGCTTTTTGGCCATTGTATTCAATCTCTTTAACGACTTTTTCAGCTTCTTCCTTCTTCGTATAATAACTAATGATGACGTCAATTCCCTTGCGGGAGAGAGCCAATGCAGTATTTCTTCCTAGGCCTCTGCTGCCGCCCGTAACGAGTGCGATCTTCTGTGTTGAATTCATAATGTATTCTCCTTTGGATTGGTTTTATTTTGTCCCACTTGTTATCTTATTGCTCGTGGTCTATAGTGAGTATATTGGTTTGAGTTAACTCTAAGTCAAGGAGGAATTTTTTTGAATTACACCATTCATGAAGTTGCTAATAAATTTGGCCTGTCTACCCATACGCTCCGTTACTATGACAAAGAAGGTCTAATGCCATTTATAGGGAGAACCAAATCCGGTAACCGGGTATTTAGCGAAGCGGATCTCAATTGGGTGAAGATGGTTTGCTGTTTGAAGGATACAGGAATGCAAATTAAAGAAATCAAGCGTTATGCTGACTTATGTCAGCAGGGCATGGATACAATCAACGAACGAAAAGAGATGCTCGTCGAACATCGTAAACAGGTTTTGAAACAGATGGAAGAATTAAAGAAAAACCTGGAACTTATAGATTCTAAGATCGCAATCTATGATGATCCAGAGTTGGCCGAAAAGATGTACGGAGGCCTCGAGAAGTCATGAGTTGAGCGACTGTATCCAAGGTCTGTTCAGAAGTAGTTTACCTTCCCTCAACTAGATACTAATTGCATTGCTCAAAGGATTCCAAACGGGCAGATAGTATGGGGGGAAGTGCCATTCTTGAGGGGTGAGAGCTTTTCGGAGGCTAGAGGCAAAGCGACAGCACAAGTCGAACTCAACTGGATTCGGCAGCAGGAAGAACAATGATCAATGGCGATTTAGATTGCATAACCTTCGAACTGACGCGAACAATGAATTTGCTAAACGAAGTTAGCAGCATTCTGAAATGATGCTAACCGAATGATCGACTCTGTTCTACTTAATTGGATTTGCCATGGAGAACATAGACACCAACTGTTTTTCAGGTACTCTATGGCTTTTTCTAATCACAAGGAAAGAAATCAATTTCTGAAGAACTTTCAAAGTATAAAAAATAAGGATTTGTAATAAATGATCTCTTTTGTTGACCGTCAGCGTAGTAATCACAGGGTAATGCTTGTGGTTGAATGGTCATTTCAGGATTCAAGGATTGAGCGGATGATTGAATTTGAATAGGTGTAATCGCTTGCTCCTCTGCCGAAACTGAGCCGGCAAATCCTACTAGTAGAAAGAAAGTAGAAAAAATTAAAATGGTAAAATTTCTCATAAATTTCACCTCCTCCCAACTATATTATCACTTATTTACATTTATTTGTAAATATAAACTTACAAAAAAAGAAATTAATGGTATAATCTGAATAACAATAAAAATCGGAGGTTAACGTTTGTGAGAAACACGTCGTCCATAAATTTGTCAGCAATCATTGTTCTCATTTTGCTAGCAATCGCTCTTTTATTAAGTGGATGCTTTTACGCATCCCCTGCGACGGAAGAATTCGGGGTAGAAACTACAGTCAAGGAACTATCATCCCCAAAGCTTTTGGGAAGGTTGACGGGAACGGATGGAAATTTGAAAGCACAAAGCTTGATCGAAAATCATTTCAAAAGCCTGGGTCTAAAGCCTTTATTTTCAGATAGCTATTTACAGAGTTATTCCCATACGATGTTTCAACCGGATAAGCAGGAATTCACGCTAAACTTTCATTTAGAGGATGGATCAGTAAGGAGATTAACTTACGGCAAGGACTTTATGGAGCAAAGAGTCAATGAACGGTTTCATACTGTCTCTCCGCTCTCTTTTGATTTGCAAGACTCTCATATAGAACAGAAAATTGCGATAATCGAAGACAGCGCTAAACTCTCTCAAGCCTATGAACACAAACCTCTGGCAATCTTAAAACGAAGTGATACTTTTATGAAGCTCCTGCCTGAACCATCGGATGGTGTTCCGGTTTTACAGATCAGTCCTGATACGGCAGATTGGCTAAATCATCATCGTAAGGAAGTTCGAAATGTTGAAATCGGAATGAAATTACATGCTGAAGAAATTACCGCATCCAATGTTGTAGGATATCTTCCGGGAACACAGAGTGAGGAACATCGGCATGCCATCGTCTTGTCGGCACATTTTGACCATGTGGGTTGGGTAGGAACAGGGAAGGATAAAACGATTTATCAAGGGAGTTTGGACAATGCCTCCGGGGTTAGTGCCTTGCTGCAGCTAGCATCTATATTAAGTACTGTATCCGCGGCAGAATTCGAAAGCGACCTCATTTTTGCGGCCTTTAACGGAGAAGAATCCGGAATGCAGGGAAGTAAAGCATTCGTCAAGCAGTTAAGTGATAAATATGATCATGTGTATAACATTAATATTGACTGTTTGGGACTTAAGAATGGCAACAGAATGCTATTGGTCGGGAACCCATCGAGCCCTTTGCTTTCCGCTTTAAACACTTACATGACGAAACGGGGGATATCGTCAACAACCGAAGGAACCTATGGTGGGAGTGATCATCTTTCATTTTTGGAATCTGGTTTTGAAGCAGTCACCATTACACAGGAAAATATCCAAGGTTTCCATACAACTGACGATACCCCGGATCATCTCGATTTCAAGCTGCTTGATCAATATGTCGAGGTCTTATCCAATTTTATTCTGGAACAAGGGGATTCTCCTGAGTTTGTTCATGGTGATCAAACTGTTCAATCGCAAATCTCTCCACTCATGTCTGAACAACAGGCAACCATGAGTGAGCTGCTAGAACAAGCTGAAAAAGAGCGTGAGAGTTTGCGATTGGGAGAATACAAGCTGATAGGTCCGGATGAACAGCCGCTGTTGGTGATTGGATCGAATGAAACATTCACAGATAAAAGTTCTGCGGAACAAGCTGTGGTGGGCTTGATGTTGCCTGCGAAGATTGGTGAATATGCTTTTGGCTCCGCCATTGTCAACTTAACGTTTCCCAATACGGAGACCAACGATTTTAATGGCACAGAATTAAACAAAGTTTATAAATATAAATCAGAAATCACGACGGAAGATATCGAGGGATTGGGACTGATCTACAAAGACGATCATGGAAGAGGCGTCTCTATATCGATAAGTAAAACGAAATTCGACTTCGAAGGGCAAAACATAAGCGAATCAAAAAAGATATATAACGGTCACGAGTATACCGTCATATATACGCCTGAATATGTCATCTTATCAACCGAAGCAAACGTTCGCGGACAGCAATATTTTCTGCAAATTTATGGGGGGAAAGACCACCAGGTGGGCGGTGAAGGAACGTCGTTTGTGTTTAATTGGACAAGCGAAGACCTGCCGTTGGCGCTAAAATGGACGGATGGGATTGACTGGGGAGCGTTGATAGAAGGCATGGGCATTTAATGGATTCTCTATCCTAAAGAGGCTACCTCTCGGGTCAAAGTTAATGACCTTCTGAGGTAGCAGCTCTATATTGCAGCATGAATCGGCTATGCCAATAAGGCAGGCTGTCGTGGGTGAGTCTGTCGATTTCGGCAATCCATTAGTCATTTCGTAGGTTTGACTAATCTGCTACCCTGTTTATCATTCTTTAATCCGATACTTGCGATTAATGCGACGATCACTGCAATGGTAACCACCAGAAATGAATCGGAGTAGTTTACGACATCTAAACGATACATTGGGTTTAACGGAAAGTTAGCATCTCTCCGTGCATGCAGAAATGCTCCAACGAGGCTAGCTCCTGCTCCTGCCCCAAGATACAGTGCCCCCTGAAAGAATCCCATACCGACTCCAATCATATCCTTCTGAAGAACTTTTACAGCAGAATTCGTAGCGGGTGAATTAACTAAAGCAAAAGCTATTCCCGCCCCCATGACTCCCACTGAACTCATAATGGGGGATGCCCCTGAGGCAAATGTCGACAAGAAAAAAGTAGAACTTCCCATCACGATTAGTCCAGTGAAAATAAGCGATTTGGTCCCAACACGATCCGATATTCGGCCAACCCATGGCGAAAGGAGTGCAACAGCCGCGCCACCTGGTAAAAGTGTTAAACCTGCTTTACCAGGAGTGAGTTGGTTAACTTCCAAATTAAGCAACGGTACGTATACAAGGACCGCAAAATAGGAAAACGCAGATAAAAATGCTACAACCACGGAGCTCACATAGAATTTATTTTTGAATAAGTCCGGTCGTACGAATGGATTTCTTGCCACACCAATACGCCAAATGAATCCAATCATGGAAATAAGGGAACCCAAAAGACTTCCTAATGTAGACAATGAGGTAAAGCCGTTGCTTTCCCCTTGCGTTACCCCCAAAAGGAATAGTCCCACGGCAAGACCTAACAGAGCACCACCTGCCAAATCAAATCCTCGCCCGGCTTCATCTGCAGTTATCGGTTTATTTCCTGGCAGAGCAAAAATAGACCCGACTACAGTGAAGAGTGAGAGGATAAAGGTTATCCAGAATAAAGCAGGCCATCCCCATGTTTGGCCGACAACGCCGCCGAAGATCGGTCCTAAGGCTGTTCCTATACCAATACATCCCGCAATGACTCCTAGTGCGGTGCCGCGTTTCCCTTCTGCAAAAAACTTCGAAACCGCCACAACAGATAAGACCGGTATGGCAGACATTCCAGCTCCTTGAACCATCCGGCCGAGTACTAATACGGGCAGGCTAGGAGCAAGAACGCAGATCAAACTTCCAATGCTCAATACAAAAGTGGCAAAAGTGTACAGCTCTTTGAGTTCAATAAAATCCGACATTCGTCCGTATAGAGGAATACCAATAGCAAGTAGAAGTGTAATTCCAGTCACTACCCAACTCACTTGAACTGTCGAAGCTTGTAAGGATTCGCTAATGAGACCAAGAACAGGGTTCACCATATCCACCGTGATGGCTGCCAATAGGGAAGACAAGACAAGGACCATCATGAATAATTTTGTGGACACCCTATTTTGTACAGATTCATTTTGTTTTGACTTTGTTTTCATTTGGAAAAGCCTCCTAAAATATGTGATTGCTTATTTTAGGAGGCTTTGTCATCTGATTTCTTTACCACGTACATTCACCCTACCCACATGTGACAAAGGTTGGAGATAAAATAATAGACCTGCAGGGGCCGCTATTGTCATTTTAGGTCAGAAAAAAACGGTTTTTACGGAGACGATTTAAAACTTATGACATTATGACATTATTATGAAGCAACTGAGTCTGACAAACAAGAGCACGAATTCATGATAATCGTTAAATCTTAATTTTAATAGCTTCTCTAACACTTTAGCTCGTTGTCTCCATGAATCATTTAAAGATCCATTTTTCATTAGTTTACATCAATTTGTATATTGGAATTACTTCAACCTAAGCTGACAAGCTTAGGCTTTTTTCTACATACAAAACTTATTACGTATATTTAATATATCAAATAAAATGTTCCACAAAAATGAATATAAACGCCATTTAATTCCTAGAAATTTACACATTTTAAGCCTTGTAGGTTGGTTTTACAAAAAATATCTTGGAATTTTTCTTATAGCATATTGAATATATTCATTTATATCGAATATTATTAACACATAGAAAGAAAACGCTTGCAACTAAGGGGGGAGTCTATCGCAAAGTTAGCAGCTTAGGAGTACAAGTCACTAGAATCCATCCAACGAAGCTTTAGGAGGTGAACACAGCATGGGATCCAGCAAATTACGTAAAATTTGGTATTTCCGGCATATTTACTTGTTTTTGCTTCCGGCGATCATTTGGTATTTGATTTTTGCCTATTATCCGATGTACGGCATTTTAATAGCGTTCAAAGATTTCAAATACAATCTGGGTATATTAGGGAGCCCATGGGCTGGCTTTAAGTATTTCGAACAGTTCCTTAACGATTCCAGCTTTTATGATGTCCTCCGCAATACCTTGTCGATCAGCGCGCTTAAGCTGATTTTCGGATTTCCGGCGCCGTTGATTCTGGCTTTGATGCTCAATGCGGTGATGCACGGAAGGCTCAAAAGAGTGTTCCAAACGATTTCTTATTTGCCGCACTTCGTTTCGTGGGTTGTTGTTGTGACTTTGCTGCAAAAAATTCTGTCCCCGAACGTCGGGCTGATTAATGACATCCGGTATCAAATGGGGTTGGAACCGATCTTCTTTATGGGTAAGCCGGAATTGTTCTATCCGTTGGTCGTCATATCCGACATCTGGAAAGGGGTCGGCTGGGGATCGATCATTTACTTGGCTGCGTTAACGAACATTGATCCTCATTTGTATGAGGCGGCGGAAATCGATGGGGCCGGAAGGTGGAGTAAGCTGTTTAAAATTACGCTTCCCAGCTTGACGCCAACGATCGCGATCCTGCTCATTTTCTCGCTCAGCGGCATTCTGAACGCAGGCTTTGACCAGATTTGGCTGATGCAAACCCCGGCGACCTTAAGCGTGTCGGAGATATTAGACACTTATGTGCTGAAGACAGGACTCCAGCAAGGGCAATTAGCTTATTCTACTGCCATCGGTTTATTCAAATCAGCGATCTCACTTGGGCTCATTGTGCTTGTCAACTATATCTCCCGAAAAGTGAGCGAGGTATCGCTATGGTAATAAGCCAACGGCAAGCATGAGGAGGTTGTGCGCATGGGGGCGAAAAGGCTGACGTCGGCGGACCGAATTTACATGGTGCTTAACTATTCGGTGTTGTTTATATTTTGCGCCACGGCGCTGTATCCCTTTATCTATTTCCTTGCCCTTTCGTTTAATGACGGCTACGACGCGATGAAGGGCGGAATCTACTTTTTTCCGAGAGTCTTTACTTTAGAGAATTATGCAAAAGCGTTTACCAATCCATTGATCTTAAATTCGTTTTATGTATCGATCGCCCGAACCGTGATTGTAACGGTTGGTTCGGTATTATTGACGGCTTTGCTAGCCTACGCGCTGTCACGGAAAGGCTTGCCCGGCCGAAAGTATATCGTCTTCTTCTTTTTCTTCACCACATTGTTCAGCGGGGGCTTGATCCCGACCTTTATTCTGTTCCGGCAAATCCACATTCTCAACACGTTTTGGGTATTGGTGCTGCCTTCCCTTTACAGCTTCTTTAACGCGATTATTATGAAAACCTTCTTTGACGGAATTCCTGAAGCTTTGTCCGAGTCGGCCCGGATTGATGGTGCCAGCGAATTATCCGTATTCGCCAGAATCATCCTGCCGCTCTCGATGCCGGTACTGGCGACCATTGCCTTGTTTGTTGGGGTCGGGGTGTGGAATGACTGGTTCACGGGGCAGTTTTTTATCCAAAATGAAAAATTACACCCTGCAGCGACCTTTCTAAACAAAATGATTAGTGAAGCTTCCTTCCAGTCGATGACTTCGTCGTCGGGGAACAGCGGTTCTGCGATTCAGAACATGACCGAATCCCAGCTGGAGCTGCGAGGAGTGACTCCGGAAGCCTTGCGGATGACGTTCGTCATCATCATTACCACACCGATCATTTGTGTATACCCATTTCTTCAGAAGTATTTCGTAAAAGGTGTATTGGTTGGTTCGCTTAAGGAGTAGTTGGTATAAAAGGTGAAGCCTTTTATATAAAAAAATGTTCATTGAAAGGGGAGTAGAGTATGAGCAAGAACGGGTTGAGGAGCGGTTTTATCATCACACTGATCGCTATCCTGCTGACAGCATGCGCAGGGTCAGGCGGGACTAAGGAGGCGAGCACGGTTAACTCGGGTTCGAATGAACCGGGGAACGTGAGTGAGACGGGTGCTGAACAATTTAAGCCTGTCACCTTAACGTACCTCAGCGCCTGGAACGGCGGCGGAGGTGCTTTCCCGCAAGATCAGGAGAATAATCCCGTAGCTCAAAAAATCCGGGAAAAAACCGGGGTCACTTTAAAGATGGAATCGATTACGACCAGCGAAGTAGAGAAATTGAACACCATCTTCGCTTCCGGTACGGTTCCGGATATCGTGAATGCTCCATTCTGGTCAACGACCGGGGGAGAAGGACAAGTTATCAAGAAAGCGGCCATGGAAGGCCAGATTCTGGACTTAACACCTTATCTGGATAAGTATCCGAATGTAAAAAGACTTGTGACAACCGGGATCGCGAAAGACTTTAACGAGTTCGATCTGAACAGCCCGGATTTTGAAGGAAAAACCTATCTCATTCCTACCGAAACTCCAGACGGAACCCCTGAGAGCATTCATAACTGGAACTACGGCCTTTTTGCCCGGGGAGATATTCTGAAGGCACTGAATGTCAAAGCCGAGGAGATCGACACGCAAGAAGAGCTGTATGATCTGCTGGTTAAGATCAGAGACGGCGGATTTAAGGATATTGCCGGCAAGCCGGTTATTCCGGCAGGTACGATGTGGAATGGTTGGGACTATGGCCAATTCCTTGCCGGTTGGTCCGATTACAACATCTCCGACTATCGTGAAGAAGACGGGAAGCTGATCCACTGGACGCAATCCAAGGATCATGAAGAACGGCTGCTCTACATGAGAAAGTTGCTGAACGAAGGGCTGTTTGACCTTGAAGCCTTCAGCAATACGAGCACAACGGCGAACGAAAAGCTGACGACAGGTAAGCTCGCTGTATTCGGTGCGCAACCGATGTTAGCGGAGTTGTCTAAGACGCTGTATAAGACGAATCCGGAAATGCAATACGAGCTGCTTGGCCCGATGAAGAATAAGCGCGGTGAAATTCGGACGCAAGTAGAGAAACCGGGACGTTCCGGCTTCCCTGTCCTGTTCTTAAGCGCGAACATCAAGGACCCTGATGCAGCATTGCGTTACATTGATTACGTAAACAGTGAGGAAGGTCGTTTATTGGCCTACTACGGTATTGAGGGGACGCACTATACGCTGGAAAATGGGATTCCGCAATGGATTCCGGATGTGAAGAAGCAATTTGATGAGAACCCGGATCTGAAGAGAGACGCAGGGCTTAATTTCCTTCCGGGAAGATTCATTGGCGCCTTCTCTGATTCCGTCACTTGGCCGATTCCAGAAGACCAAAAAACGCAGTGGCAAAAACTGGAGGAGAGCTTCTCGGCCAGAATGCCGATCAAGATCATCGACAAGGTTAGCGCGAGCTACCTGGCGAGAGAATGGCCGAAGTATGACGAGTTTATCAATAAGACCAGCAGCTTGAATTTTGACGATGAATTTAAGAAAGCCCTGTTTGCCTCGTCGGATCAAGAAGCTCTAAATATTTTGCATAAAACTCAAGAGAAATTCCGAGATGCAGGCGTAGAGGAAATGGCGGCGTTTGTGGCGCAAAAAGCGGCAGAGCGGGATGATGTAGGGTTCTAAGCCTTACTCATCCTGAAGATGAAGGAGGGAACGAGGATGTTAAACGTGGCGATGTTAAGTAAGTGGCATGTGCATGCAGAGGACTATGCCAGAGTGTTACAGTCCCATGGGAATGTGAAGATTACCGCGGTCTGGGACGAAGAACCTGAACGCGGAAGGGAATGGGCTGCCCGATTGAGTGCGGACTTTGAGGCGGATCTGGACACTCTTTTGCGGCGGGAAGATGTGGATGGGGTAGTGGTGGATGCCCCTACGAGCATGCACGCTGATGTCATGGTGGCTGCGGCGCAAGCCGGCAAGCATATTTTCACCGAGAAAGCGATGGCGCTGACCACGGAGGAATGTGAGCGAATATCGGCAGCGGTACGTGAAGCCGGCGTTAAGTTCTGTATCTCCTTCCCGGCCCGCACGAGACCGCAGGAAATGTTCGCGAAGCAGCTGATCGATGACGGAATCCTAGGGGATGTGACGCTTCTCCGTATTCGGAACGGGCATGACGGGGCATTAAACAATTGGCTGCCGGAGTACTGGTATGATGAGAAGCAAGCCGGCGGCGGGGCGATGATGGATTTAGGGTGTCACCCCATGTATCTCGCCAGCTGGTACTTAGGGAAGCCGAAACGGATCACCTCCATGTTCCATTACTTCACTCAGCGCGCCGTGGAAGATAATGCACAATGCTCCATTGAGTTTGCCAACAACGCGGTTGCCCTGGTCGAAACCAGCCTGGTGACGTATCGAACTCCTTCTGCGCTTGAAATTTACGGTACGGAAGGCACGTTGATCATCTCGGATTCGAACGTGAAAGTCATTTCGAAGCAGTTCGATTCCCCCTTCTCCGGATGGATATCGCCAACACAGCTCCCTGCAGCGCAGCCGCTCCCGATCGTTCAATGGGTGGATGCCTTGCTTGAGGATAAGCCGATGCCGTTCGGACTGGAAGATGGAACGAAATTAACAGAGCTTCTGGAGGCGGCCTATATCGCCCACAAGGAAAATCGAACGGTGGAGTTCAGGTAGCGCGGAGGAGGGGGAAGGATGAGAACGGTAAAAGTAGGGATCATCGGTTGCGGACTCATTGCCAATGACAAGCATATGCCGAGTTTAGCGAAGGTGGACAATGTGCGGATGGTAGCCTTCTGCGACTTGATCCCGGAAAGAGCTGAGGCTGCCGCGAAGAAATTTGGTACGCCGGATGCCAAGGTGTTCACGAATTATAAGGATCTGCTGGCGCTGGAAGAGATCGAGGTTGTACATGTGTTAACCCCCAATAGTTCTCATGCCTCGATTTCCATCGATGCGCTCGAAAGCGGCAAACATGTCATGTGCGAGAAGCCTATGGCGGTCACGGGTGCTGAGGCAAAAGCGATGTATGAAGCTCACTTGCGAAGCGGTAAGAAGCTCACCGTCGGTTACCAGAGTCGATCCAGCGCCAAGAGCCAACTGCTCAAGAAGATGATCCAAAATGGCGAACTGGGAGATATCTATTTCGCCAAAGCGGTGGCTACTCGCAGAAGAGGTGTACCAACCTGGGGCGTGTTCTTGGATAAAGAGAAGCAAGGCGGCGGCCCGATGATCGATATCGGAACTCATTCCCTGGACCTGATCCTCTGGTTAATGGATAATTATGAACCGGAAAGCGTCGTCGGCAGTGTGTTCCATAAGCTGAAATACACCGAAAATGCCGCAAACGAATGGGGCTCTTGGGATCCGAATGAGTTCGAAGTCGAAGACTCCGCGTTTGGCTACGTGAAATTCAAAAATGGAGCTACGGTCATCATCGAAACGAGCTGGGCCTTAAATATTGCGGATGACTCAGGCAATTTGGTGTGCGGCACGAAGGGCGGAGCGGATTTTAACAATCGTAAGCTGCGGATCAATGGCGAACGAGACGGAAGCTTGTTCGTGAATGAAATCGATGTCGATCCTAACGCGAGAGAACTGTTCCGCGGGGAGAAGCTGACCGATTTCGAGTATGAAGCGAAACAATGGATTCATAGCATCGTCAACGACACGGAACCTCTCGTGAAACCGAGGGAAGCGATGATCGTATCTCAGATTTTGGAGGCGGTCTATCAATCCGCGGAAACGGGGAAGATCGTTTATTTTGATCAGGAATAAGTAGTAATAAAAGTCCGTGAGGCGTAAGCTTCGCGGACTTTTTTGATTGGCTGATGTGCCTTATCCATTTCCGTTTACTCTGCGGTACTCTTGGTTATTTTCCATGACGAGGGCGGCAGTGCCGATAAAAAACGCATTTCCGGGGAATTTCGAACGTGCGATCTGGACTTTGCGGCGATTGCCTGCGGCGATGATCCGGTGATTTACCTCCTGCTCAAAATATTGAAACAGCGGGTCCTTGGCAAACCATAAGTCGCCTCCGATAAAAATACATTCCGGGTCATATAGGTGTACGATGTTAATCAGTCCGCTCAAAAGATAATGCTTCATCCGCTCCAATGCAGCGGAACAGATCGCATCACCGGCTTCGGCCTTAATCAGAAGCTGCATCCAATCCATATCGTGCGGCGCGCCGTTCTGATGTGCCCAGTGGAGGGTGGCGCGAACGCTGCTCATCGCCTCCAAACAACCGCGCTGCCCACAAGCGCATAGCTCCCCGTCGGTCTGCACAATCATATGGCCAATAATCGAAGCGAGCCCATTCGTGCCGCTATATAAGCGTTGATCAAGAATCACTCCTCCGCCGATCCCTGCGGTTACCCCCACATACACGAAGTTGCTGTACTGATTCCCGTCTCCGTAATACATCTCTGCCAGGGCGGATACGGCCATATCGTTTTCGATATAAACAGGAAGGTTCCAACGTTCTTTTAACCGTGGAACGATATGGATGATGTCGATATTAAAATCCGGCGGATCGATAATGACGCCTTCCGTCATATTGATCGGGCCGATACTCGCGATCCCGATGCCCCAGACCTTCTCGATGGGGACATTCTGGAGGATGACCTCGCACATGGCTAACAAGCCGCTAATAAAGCTGTCCTCCGTCGTGAATTGCCCGATCGGAACTTGGTTGTGCAGAACGATCGCACCGGTCAGGTTGATTATTCCCACCTGTAAATAGTCCCGCCCCACACTGATGCCCAGCGTAAGCAGGCTGTCGGGCACCACTTCCAACAAGGTCGGTCGCCGTCCTGACGTTGAAGCGCTTGTCCCGCATTCGCGGACAATGCCCTCCTCCAAAAAATCAGCAATCAGCGAAGTGATGGTCATTTTACTTAGCTGCGTTTTTTTGCTCAGCTCGATTCTGGATATTGGACCACATGTAGCAATGGTCTTTAGGATGAGAAACTTATTCGTTTCGATCATATTCTGATGATTTACGCCTCGCATTGCTGCCATCTCCATATGTAAGAATAGGTATTCCTTTACAATTCGAAAGTATATTACTCGTATTATATCACAGTTACATCGGGATCGTACCATAAGAGTTTTTTAAAAGTATCTAATTTGTATCACTAATAGGATGATGAATAGTAAGTGTAGGATATTAATTGCGCTTGGATTAAGTTTTCGTCCCATAACAAAGAAAAAATATTATGATTTAAATTTGCCCATTTTGTATTGACATCCCGTTGAAAGCGGTTTTATAATCCAGTTAGTAAGAGATATTTACTATTTGATATTCCTGTAAGGTGTCGCAGTTTATTAAAGGTTATATAAACCGAGTTCATCAAGAATTCTGCCTATTGCGGGGATACGAATGGAGTGATGAAGTTTGCTATGCGGATAGGAGTGGATATTGGCGGCACGAAGGTCTCATGTGCGCTGGTAGGAGAGGATCAGACCATTCTTTCAAAGGTAAGTTTTGATACAAGGGGGGGACGGCCCTATACGGAGGTGTTGCGTGATATCGCGGATTCCATTTACTCGGTTCTGGACTTAGCTGGAATCCAACTTGATGAGGTTAAGGCGATTGGCCTTGGCTGCCCGGGAATCTTGGATCAGCAAAAGGGAGAAGTGATTTACTCCAACAATATTGCCTGGGAGCATGTCCCGCTAGTCAAAACGCTGCAGAGCTATGTACCCAAGGAAGTTTATATCGACAACGACGCCAATTGCGCTGCATTGGGCGAGTATCTCTGTGGAGCATCCCAAGGAACAAGCTCCTCGGTTACCGTGACGCTGGGCACTGGAGTTGGCGGGGGGATTATCCTTGGCGGGCAAATTCACAGCGGTTTTAATTCAGCGGCTAATGCGATTGGACACAAGGTCATTGTATCCGGGGGCGTACCATGCACCTGCGGGCGACGTGGTTGCTGGGAATCCTACGCTTCGATCACGGCGCTGATTCGGATGGCAGAGGAGATGGCGGCGCAATTTCCGGAGTCCCTACTGGCCGAAGTGAAGAGGCGTTCCGGGCAATTCAACGGGAAGAACATCTTTGATACAGCCAGACTCAACGACTCAGCAGCCTTAAAGCTGCTGGATCAATACTTCTATTATGTGTCAGAGGGGATTATCGACATCATTAATATTTTTCAGCCTGAGATGATTGTGATTGGCGGTGGAATTAGCAGTGAAGGCGACTATCTGTTACAGCCCATCCTTGCTTATGTCAAAAAAGGGGTGTACTGCAAACAAGTTCCGCTGCCGCAAATTACGATTGCCAAACTAAACAATGATGCCGGACTTATTGGCGCAGCTTACTTGCATGGGTATCAGGCAACAGTGGTGAAGCAAGGAATTCAACGCGTTTAGTCTACAAACCCGCTTGATGCACATCGTGCCGCGGGGTCATTGTATAGATCAAACCAAGGGGAGGATAAAACGATGTCTGGCAAAAAAATGATGTCCTTATTTCTTACCATGTTCCTTATGACGGGGATCCTTGCAGCATGTGGTGGCGGGAACGCCGCCGATAACACCTCTGGAAATCCTTCTGGAAACACTTCCGGAAATACCGGAGATACAACTGCTTCCGAGAATCCGCCTGCACAGACTGGCGGAAAAGTAGACTTTTGGCTGGATAAACTGGGCGATGCGGAAAAGGCAGCTCGGCTGGCTGAAGCTTGGAAGAACGATTCGGGGATCGAGATCGAGCTAACCAATTACCCTGATGTAGCAGCCTATCAAACGGCCATCCAACAAACGATTGATGACCCCGGGGCTCCTGGCCTGTTCACCTGGTGGAGCGGCCCGCAATTAGAAACACTGGCCAAAAACGGCAAGCTGGCAGACTTGACTGCGGAATGGGATAACTACATTGCCGATGGTGTTTCCGCAGATATCAAGGACGCTTTCACGGTGGATGGGAAGGTCTACGCAGCGCCTTATAGTCTCCGTTACATGTCTGTGCTCTATAATGTGGAAGTTTTTGAGGCTGCCGGCGTGGCTGTTCCAACGACATTCGAAGAGTTTCTCGAGGCTTGCGAGAAGATCAAAGCCAGCGGTGTCACCCCAATTGGCTTGAAGAACGACTCGTGGGCCAGCTTCATCTGGTTCCAGCAATTGATTGCCGCTTACGATCCGCAGCTCTATATCGATATTTGCAACGGCACCAAGCCTTATACGGATGAAGCTGTGAAGGAAGTGATGACGATCTGGAGAGACATGTTTAATAAAGGCTACTTCGGAGAGCCCATCGTCTACAGTGACCTCCATAAAGAATTTGCGACAGGCGTCGTCGCCATGATGTTGGATGATAGTCCTACCGTAACGGGCTTACAGAACGATTTCGGCATGGAGCCTGGAACGAATGTTGATGCCTTTATCCTGCCGAGCATAAATGGTGCAAAGGGGACGATCTTCTTTGAAGCTTCGCCAATTGTAGTAACTGAGGCTAGCTCCTCCAAA
The DNA here is from genome assembly GCF_004000745.1 of Paenibacillus barengoltzii NBRC 101215. GTDB lineage: Bacteria > Bacillota > Bacilli > Paenibacillales > Paenibacillaceae > Fontibacillus > Fontibacillus barengoltzii. The sequence continues at coordinate 55,726 of NZ_BILV01000026.1, read as the reverse complement.
GAACAGGCCCTCGCTGCGCTGCGCGGCTTCTACAAACCGGGTACCCAAACGGTGATGGTGGGTGAACTCGGCATTGCCAACATTAGTTCGATCTCCGTGGAAAATGGGACCATTCAGCGCATTTTGGATATGACCGGAGATTCCTCCAAGTACCAGCTTCTGCTTCGCTTCTATGAGAATACCCCTGAGGATCTGCGCAATACAGCCATTGATGAGCTCTCTCGCTTTATGTACAGCGGCGCGGATATTGACGATGTACTGAATACGATTCAGGCCAAGGCGGATGAAGTATTCGGTTAAATTACGACGGAGTGAGGGGGTTCCTTTGAAGAAGAGCAACATTGCTTGGACGAATTACCTTTATCTGCTGCCGGCGGTTCTGCTGGTTGCCGTATTCTTTGCCACATCCATCGTGTATACCGTTCGTTTGAGTTTCTATGAATATGATGGATTTTCCGCCATGCGGTTCGTGGGCATAGAGAACTATCGCCATCTGTTTCAGGATGCGAACTTCAAAATCTCTCTCATGAACACCGTGATCTGGGTTGTGTTTTCTCTTGTATTTACGTTGGCGCTGCCGCTGCTATTGGCTGTTTTCATTAAGAACAGTTCCTGGGTTGGCGGATTCAAAAATATTTTCTACTATCCCACAGCACTGTCGAGCACCATTGGCGGCATTATCATGGTGGCCATTCTCTCGAAATACGGCATTCCTCAGTTGTTCGGCTTACTGGGATTCAAGAGCTGGGTTCGCGATTGGCTGGCCATCCCGTATGTCAATACGTTCATCATGATTTTGATGGGAACGTGGCAAGGCGTTGGCTTGAACACCATTCTATTCATCACCGGGCTGACCACCATTCCCAGCTCTCCGATTGAAGCCGCCAAGATCGAAGGCGCGCGGACGATTCAGCTATATACGAAGGTGATTTTCCCGCTTCTCCAGCCGACTACGGTGGTGGTGCTGCTCATGTCTCTGGTGAACAGCTTTAAGGTGTTTGATTCAATCTGGGTCATGACAAAAGGGGGGCCTTACCGGACTTCCGAAACGTTAGCGTTGACGATGTACCAGGAGTCCTTTATCCACGGGAAATTTGGTGTCGGTGCGGCAGTCGCTGTGGTGCTCACTGTCATGATCCTGATCGTCTCCTATTTTAATATCCGCAACACCTTCGGAGACACCGACCGGACGGTCTGAGGAAGCGAGAAAGGAGAACCCATCCTATGAAAAAAGTAAGCCGAGGAAGCATCGCCGTAAATACCGTACTGATCATTCTATCCGTTTTTTGGATATTTCCGGCGGTGTTCGCCTTCATCGGGATCTTTAAGAAGAAGCAGGAATATAATCTGGGGAACTTCTGGGATCTGCCGAAGGGAATAAACTTGGCCGAAAATCTAAAAGGGATTGCCAGCGCTTTTGGTATGGTGAAGGGGATGGTCAACAGCTTCCTGTATGCCTCTGTTTCGGCAGGGGCCGCCGTCCTCATCGCCATCCTGGCCGCCTATGCGATCTCCCATCTCAAGATCAAACGGCCGATGTTCTGGTTCCTCTTTATCTACAGCGGAACGATCTTCCCGTTCCAGATCTATTTGATTCCGGTTTACAAGGGACTGACCGCCACGAAGCTGTACGATACCCAACTGGGGATGATTTTGTTCTATACGGCTATCTGCGTCCCCTTCTGCATGTTTGTGCTTCGGAATTATTTTCTTGGCATATCGAAGGAAATTTGTGAATCGGCCAAAATGGATGGCTGTAACAGCCTGCAGATTTTAGGGCATATCTTTGTCCCGATGTCGACCGCCCCGCTGGCTGTGATCTTCCTGACCCAATTCAATTGGGTGTGGAACGAGCTCATGTTTGGACTGACCTTCACGAAATCCCGGGAGATACGTCCGGTGATGGCTGCCATATCCTTAATGGACAAAGCGAATGTACCGGTCATTCTCATGGCCTGCGTGGTCGCATCGATTCCTACGCTGCTGCTGTTTTTCTTGCTGAACAAACATTTTGAAGCTGGCTATGCCTATCAGAGCAAGTAATTCTTAAGGAACGGAGTGGCTTTATGAAACTGTCAAAGAACTGGAAGGTATTCCTCATTCATCATTCACACACCGATATTGGCTACACCGAGCGACAGGACAAAATCATCCATTATCATTGCGATTTTATCAAACAGGCCGTGGATATTCTGAGAGAGATTGACCGCACCGGTAATGAAGCTCGCAAAGGATTTGTGTGGCAGTGCGAAAATCATTGGCAGGTCAAAAACTTCTATGCCCATGCGCCTTCGGACTATATTGCAGATTTTGAAAAATACGTGCGAGAAGGGCGAATTGGCCTTTCTGGCAACTATTTGAATTTAACCGAGCTGGTTAGTCGAGATATTCTTTACGATTGTACGATACAAGCCAAGACGTACGGTGAGCAGATCGGTTATCCCATCCGCAGCGGAATGAGCGCCGATATCAATGGGTTTGCCTGGGGATATGCCGACGTGCTGCAGGAGTGCGGCGTGGAGCGTCTGTTTTCCTGTCTGCATCCCCATCACGGCATGTTCCCGCTCTACAAAAAGCAGACCCCTTTTTACTGGCAAGGGCCGTCTGGGAAGAAGGTACTCGTTTGGAACGGGGAGCATTACCACTTTGGCAATGAGCTTTGCTTCTCACCGCACGCAGCTTCGACCTATATGATTTTTGATGAAATAGGCAAAAAGATTCGTGGCAATCAGCTCTTTACCACCAGCCCCGAGGATACCGAGCAAGTCGAGTTGGCCATTCTCGATGAACGACTGGAGCGTTACCTGCAGAACCTGGAGGCTGAAGGGTATCCCGGTGATTTTGTGCCATTCATGGTTTCGGGAGCGATCACGGACAATGCGCCGCCCAACGTGAAGATCGCGGAACGGGTTGACTTGCTGAACCGGAAGTACGCCGGAACCTTGGAGTTCCAGATGGTAACGCTGGATCAATTTTTTGATCATCTGGAAACAGAATGGAAGGACATTCCGGTCTACCAAGGCGATTGGAACGATTGGTGGGCGGACGGCGTAGGCTCCACTCCGGCGGTTGTCAAGGTGTATCGGGAGGGGCAACGCAAGTACGATCTCTGCAAAAAGCTGGATCCCGATGCCACTTTGGGGGATGCAGAGTTGATGCAGAAAGCGGCGGAAAATCTGATCCTCTACAGCGAGCACACCTGGGGGTATTCCTCCTCCGTATCGGAACCTTGGGAGACTCTGGTGGGGGAACTGGAGCACAAGAAATCGGCTTACGCCATTAATGGCAACACCGAGGTGGCAGATAACCTGGATCGGATATTAGCGAAAAAAGGGGAGGTAGCCATCCGCCAAGATCGGCCGCAGCGCTATCGAATTATCAATCCCCACGACATTTCGCTGGAGACGACTGCCAAAATCTATATTGAGTTTTGGGAGTATGTTGATGGGTTGAACTACAGCCTGGATGTTCCTATCGAAGTGTTTGATTTGACGACTAACGAAGTGATCCCGCACCAGGTGAAAAGAATCGCCCGAGCTTTTGAGATTGAAATTCCGCTCAAGCTGGAACCGAAGGAGGAACGCAACGTTGGGGTGCGTGCAACCGGCCGCTATCAGAATGGAACCTCCCAAAGCCACGCTCATATTGGCGCGGAGGGGGTCGAGGATGTGCTGCAGCCTGGGGCGCTGCGCGAGGATGTGGCCTGCGTGGAGACGGCGTTCTACCGGGTGGAGTTCGATCAAAAGCGGGGAATTACTTCGATAATCGATCGGAAGAGCGGGAAGAATCTGGTTCGGCAGGACGCAGCCTATGCCCCGTTTAGCGGCATTTACGAAGTGACCGATATCCGCACCTCTCCGACAGAGGAGCGTCGGCGGATGGGGCGCAACCGTAAATCGCCGGCAACCCGGCGGTATGAATCTCGTCTGACTGATATCCAGATTGTAGAGAGCGGGCCGTTGTTCGTCTCGCTGCAGCTCGATTACAGCCTGGAGGGCACGCGGTTCTATAAGGTGTTCCTGAAGCTGTACCGGCACATCAACAAAATCGAAGCGATGGTGCGCGTCCACAAGGATAGTGTGTGGGACCCGGAAAACCTTTATGTGTCGTTGCCGTTCACGGCAGGGGATGAAGAGGTGAAGTACGTAGACAAAACCGGCTGCATCCTTCGCCCGGGCATCGATCAGCTGCCTGGCAGCAATATGGAATTTTATATGATCCAGAACGGATTGGTAATGGAAGCCGGCGAACGGCAGGTGCTGGTCGCAGTTAAAGACACGCCGTTGCTGACGTTTGGCCCTCTGGAAGCGAAGCCGATCCAATTATGCGACGGCAACAATTGGGAGCTGAACCGTGGGGAGACCTTCGCTTGGGTCATGAACAACTACTGGGAGACGAACTTCAAAGTCGATTTGGGCGGGTTTTATGAATTTGCGTTTACTCTGTCCAGCCAGGAAAAACAGACCACCGAAGCGGCAATGCGCCTTTGCGAGGCTTATAACGAGGGCTTGCTCGCATTCTACATCTAAATCGTTGAGGAGCATTGGGATATGAACAACACGAAGTACCGCAACTACGACTTGGAGCCGGTAGTGGACATCCCGGGCTGGGATGACCATGCTTTTTCGGGATGGGAAGCCATTCGGGAAGAGCTGAGGCAGCAAATGAAGCAACACCGTGTGTTTGTGTTTGATTGTTATCCGGGCACGGATAAAGAAGAAGTGGCCCGGGAGCTGGCGCTTTTGTCTCCAGCGCGGATGCTGGATTGCGAAACGTGCTTGTTGCCGCCGGAGCAGCTGGAACAGCTTCTTGCTCCCAGTCTTCCGCCGGACCCGGTGTTTGGGGTGATGTTTTACGGCAAGCTGGAGCATTGTTTTGATCCTGCCTCCCTGGATGCATTGCGGGAGGAAATTAAACGATCCGATGGCCCGGTATTTCTTTACGGAACCGGCGCCTCCCTTGTCACCCAAGGGGATTTGCTCGTATACCTCGATTTGCCCCGTTGGGAGATCCAGCTGCGCTATCGCCGGGGAATGACCAACTGGCTGGCTGACAATCCCGATGCGCCTATTCTAGAAAAATATAAACGCGGCTTCTTTGTCGAATGGCGCATCGCGGACCGGCATAAAGCCGAGTTGCTGGGAAGCTTGGATTATCTGATGGAAACCACCAAGCCGGAGCAGCCCAACATGGTTACCGGGAACGCTTTTTGCGCAGCTCTTCAATCGGCGGCTTCGCGGCCGTTCCGTCTGAAGCCCTATTTTGATCCCGGAGTATGGGGCGGGCAGTGGATGCGGGAGAACTTCGGCCTTCCCGATGGACCGCCAAACTATGCTTGGAGCTTCGACGGGGTGCCGGAAGAGAACAGCCTTCAGTTTCGGTTCGGAAACGTTACTATGGAAGTTCCGGCGATGGACCTGGTGCTGTTCTGCCCCCGTGCTTTGTTAGGGGAGCGGGTACACGCTCGCTTCGGAGCGGAATTCCCGATCCGCTTTGATTTGCTGGATACCATGGGGGGCGGGAATTTGTCGCTCCAGGTTCATCCGCTGACCGGATATATCCAGCAGACGTTTGGCATGCACTATACCCAAGATGAGAGTTATTATATTTTGGACGCAGCTGAAGACGGAGAGGCTTTCGTGTATTTGGGACTCAAAGAACAGGTGGACCACGAACGCATGGCGAGCGATCTGTACCGTGCTCAAAGTGGAGAGGCGCCCTTCCCGGCCGAGGAGTATGTGAACAAAATCCCGGTCAAAAAGCATGATCATCTGCTGATTCCTGCAGGGACGATCCACTGCTCAGGCAAGGACACGATGGTGCTGGAGATTAGCGCGACCCCGTATATTTTTACCTTTAAGCTATGGGACTGGGGACGTGTAGGCCTGGATGGTCTTCCTCGACCTACCCATCTGGAGCATGGGCTGAAGAATATCCAATGGGATTGGGACACCGCTTGGGTTAAGGGGAATCTTATTCATCAGGAGGAAGTGCTGGAGGAATCGGAACACCGTAAAGTGGAGCGAACCGGCCTGCATTCCCGGCAATTTATCGAGACCTTCCGGTACACCTTCTCGCAGTCGATCGACATGGAATGTAACGACAGCGTCCAGGTGCTGAATCTCGTAGAAGGCGGGCAAATTACGATCTATAGTAAGACCGACGCTTTTCCTCCATTTGAGGTCCATTACGCCGAGACGGTGATTGTCCCGGCAGCCGTTGGCACTTACTCGATCTGGCCTTCGGGAGTGTCAGAAGGGGAGAAGGTCATGATTATCGTTGCATCGGTTCGTTAGGTTCGCACGAATTAAAAATTGATTATAGTCCGTGAGGCGTAGGCTTCGCGGACTTTTTTTGTTTTTTATCCAAAAATCGGTATCAGATGCGCAGATGCTCTCATACAATGGAACAAATCAAATTATCGATAATCGATAAACGATAATCGAATGGAGACTGAGAAGGATGCCAAGCAATGAAATCGTCCCGTTGGTGAATTCCATCAGCGAACAAATTTATTTAAGTCTAAAGAGCAAAATTCTTACTGGGGAATTGGCTCCCGGAACCCGGCTGCTTGTGCTCGAGATCGCAAGACAATTTCAAGTGAGTCAGGCGCCGGTGCGGGAAGCGCTGGAACGGTTGAAGCAGGAAGGATTAATTACCGGGATTCGGAACAAGGGGTCGGTGGTGTCCAACATAACGTCCAAGGAGATTCGAGATCTGTTCATCCTCCGGGAAATCATCGAGGGCTACGCGGTTCGCACGACGATGCCAACCTTAACGGAGGCGGATTACGAGGAACTGGAAGCGATGATCCAGCGCCTGGAGAAGGCCGTCGAGCAGAATGACACGCTGCAAATTCTCGAGCTAGATATGGATTTTCATGGTTTCTTCTATAAACGTTGTGACAATCAAGCCATCCTGGAGCTATGGAACCATATGCGGACGAAGGTGATGCGCTTCATGGCCATCTCGAATCGGCATCATACGACGGAAATGTTGGCCGATTGGCATCGGCGGCTTATTGATGCCCTCCGGACCGGGGACAGCGAGGCGGCGGAGGCAGCCTTTATCGAGCACATGCACGCTTACAAGTTCATTCATTTGGATTAGGTGCATGCACACGTTCATTGTTTTTCAAAAGGGGGAAAAAGTATGCTGAATGAACGTCTAGTGTTGGACCAGCAGGCGATCACGACCTGGATGAGCGACCGTCTCCTGCGGTATTTGGTCTCCGGGAGCGCAGAAGCCAAGGTAGACTTGAAGGAATGCTTGACCCGGCTTCAGCTGAACCCGTATTACACGTTTCCAACGATTGCGCTGTTGGAGCCGAGTACTCCCGCTGATCATGATTACGATAAGCTGGCTTATTTGGAGACCATTCGGAAATCGCTTCAAGAACAGATGCCGCGAAGCAGTATCGCTTTCCTTGCAGGTGACGGACGTATTGGGCTGCTGTTCTCATGGGTGTCCAAGGAAGTGCTGGGGCGGCTGCAAGCAGTGCTTCGGGAACAATATGAACACCCGGTGTATATCGGGGTGGGGAAGCCATGCAGCCATTTGAGGGACATTCACCTCTCTTACCGGCAGGCGGCTTGGGCGTTACAGAGCAAGTTTTACAGCGGAAGCGGGCAATTGATGTACTATGGGGAGCTTCGCCGATTGGAGCCCGTCAACCGTTACCCGGCTAAGGAAGAGCAGCAATTGTATGATCGTTTCCGGGCGGCGAATTCGGAAGAAGAGATGACGGAGGCGGTGGAAGGATTCTATTCGGCTGTGCTGGAGAAAGGTCCAATTGATATTAAAAGTATGTATGAGCTGACGATCCGCATGTTGGTTGGCATGGAAAGAAGGGTTCAAGCTGACGAACAAAATGTAGGCGCTTACAGTCCGTTTGAGGCAACATCCTTGGTGAAGTTGAGCACACTGGAGGAGCTTAAGCGCTATGTCAGCCAGTTTTTGACCGGGTTGTGGAAGGTCGCCTCCCCTGGCTTAAAGGAGCGGGAGCATCATCGCAGCATTATTAAGAAGTCCATCCACTACATGGAGCAGGAATGCCAGCACGCATCCCTGCAAAGCGTGGCACAGAAGGTGTATATGACGCCAACCTATTTAAGCCTGCTGTTCAAAACGAATACCGGCAAGACGTTCATTGAGCATCTGACTGATATCCGGATCGACAAAGCCAAGGAAATGCTCCGGACGACTCACTACAAAAACTACGAGGTGGCGGAGAAGGTTGGATACCAGGATCCCCGTTATTTCAGTCAAATCTTCAAGAAGAAGGTTGGGGTCTCGCCAAGCGAATATCGGGAGTCGGTGAGCAAATAGAAGAAGGAAGCGGTACAGCGCCCGCTTCCTTCTTTTTGTTGGAGTCGTCTCTACAGTCGAACATCCGAACGGTGGCTGCCGTCTTGCTCGTTCCGGCGCGCCTCTTCAAGCTCCTTCTCCCACGTCAAATGACGGTATTCGGCGGCTGCCTCATCATTCTGAAACCACTGGATGAAGTCTTCCCATAATGCGGTAGGCCAAGCGGCGTCAATCTGCGCGGTCGTATAGACCCCTTCCTTCAACCGGATGAAACCAAAAACGTCGCGAACCTGGGATTTCTCCGCCTGTTCAACAGTCAGCTCGGCAAGATGGGGAGGGATGAAGATGACGCCTGCCGGTGTTCCAAGCACGACGTCGCCGGGAAGGCAAATCGCTTTGCCGATCCGGGCAGGTACGTTCATGCCCACCATCGTGACATCCCCAATCGCCGTCGGGTCGCTGCCGCGGTAATAGATGTTAATGTTCTTGATCTCGGCGACTTGCTGATTATCGCGAATACCGCCCCAGATCACAGCTCCGCCTCGTTTCGTGCGGGTAGAGATGGCTGTCGACAGATTGCCGCCGACATAGGTGCCGAGGTGGATTTTATCGAACATATCGACCACCACGACATCATCCTCGACCAGAGAATCGATCACCCATTGGTTAAAGAAGCCCCTTCGTCCCTCTTGCTCATGACCGTAATGGAGCAGCGTTTCGTGAAGATCGGGCCGCTTCGGCACCATCACAGCCGTCACCGCACGTCCTACCATCACCTGATCGGGGTGGATGATCTTGAAATCGCCTTCAAACTGAAACGTATAGCCACGGTGCCAGAGCGGCCCCCATGCTTCTTCCAGCGTAATTTTACGAATTCTTCGCAGGACGTCATCTGGTACCTTCGGACGTCCGTTCTCAAAGCGTTCGCCCTTCCAAAGCGGCGTCAGTTGAATGATGTCTTCCGGATTATCAAATTTCATTGAAGCGCCTCCTCCTAGCCGGGTAATTGTGAAGCCTTGCCGTTCGATATGACTCTATTGTTAGGGACGGCGGCTCTTTTGTCGATGCGACTTTCTTAAGGCTTTTTGCCTGTTGGATCATAATTTTTCCTACCGGCACTGCCGGAGGATGAGAGTGAATTCCATGAATTTTAAAAAATCAAACAATATCATAATTTCCTCACCTTTATGGATGAAAGCGCCTTCGAATACAGTAGAACTACATCCTGAATCTCAATCATGGATCGCAAGAGGGGAGGAGTCCATAGGATGGCTGCACAAATGAACGCTTCGAATGAAGCAGGAAACGCTCCACGCGCCGTCCGCAAGCGCGTGAAGAACGGCGCAAATCACTTGGCCGGTTATATTTTTATATCTCCGTGGCTGATTGGCTTTCTATTGCTGACATTATGGCCGATCGCCCAATCGTTTTATCTGTCGTTTACTGACTATTCCTTGCTGGAAGATCCGGTATGGACGGGAACGAGCAATTACGTCAACATTTTTACCAATGATTCCACCTTTACGAAATCGTTGAGCGTGACCTTTACGTTTGTACTCTTCTCCGTGCCGCTGAAGCTGTTGTTCTCGCTGCTTGTCGCGATGGCACTTAATCAGAAGTTAAGGGGGATGAACCTGTACCGGACAGCGATTTACTTCCCTTCACTGATCGGCGGCAGCATCGCGGTTGCGGCATTATGGCGCAACATGTTCGGCTTGGACGGCTACATCAATCAGGTACTAGCCTGGTTTGGCATCCAAGGCGTGGGCTGGATCACGAACCCGGATACCTCCCTGGGGACACTCATTTTGCTAAATACGTGGCAGTTCGGCTCTACGATGGTCATCTTCCTGGCTGGACTGAAGCAGATTCCGCAGGAACTTTACGAATCCGCGGCGGTGGACGGCGCGAACAAGTTCCGCCGATTTATCAGCATCACCATTCCGATGCTGTCTCCTGTCATGTTCTTTAACTTAATCCTCGGCGTCATCGGCTCCTTCCAAACCTTCACCTCCGCTTTCATCATTACCAAAGGCGGACCGGTCAATTCCACTTATGTGTACGCCTTATTCTTGTATGAGAAAGCGTTCAAGCACTATCAGATGGGATATGCGTCGGCGCTGGCCTGGATTTTGCTGGCGATCATAGGGATTTTAACCGCGATTAACTTTGCCGTCTCCCGCTACTGGGTGTTCTACGAATCGGAAGGAGGGGGCTCAAAATGAAGCTGGGCTCCAAGTTAACGAGTCATCTGCTCCTTACGTTATTTTCGCTCCTCATGCTGTATCCGGTGATTTGGTGGATTGGCGCTTCGCTGAAGAAGACGGAGGAGTTGAGTTTGCCGACGCTGTGGCCCAAGACGCCGATGTGGGAGAACTATATCCATGGCTGGCACTACTCCAACGATTACACGTTTGCGCATTTCTTTGGCAATACGCTGTTAATGGAGGTGGGGAACGTGTTTGGCGGTGTGCTGACCGCCGCCATCGTCGCTTACGGCTTCGGCAGATTGGATTTCAAGCTGCGGGGCTTCTGGTTCTCGGTGCTCCTGCTGACGATGATGCTGCCCGGCCAGGTTACGGTCGTTCCGCAGTACATTCTGTTTAACACCTTTGGCTTTGTGGACAGTTATGTGCCGCTGGTGCTGCCGCATTTCTTCGGGGGAGGCGCGTTCTTCATCTTCCTTCTGGTTCAGTTTATTCGCGGCATTCCCCGGGATTTGGACATGGCGGCGAAGATTGATGGTGCGTCCGTCTACGGCATTTTTAGTTGGATTATCTTTCCGCTGATTAAGCCAGCGCTTGTGACGGTTGCAATTTTCACCTTCATCTGGAGCTGGGATGATTTCTTCTCGCAGGTGCTGTACCTCAGCTCTGTGGATAAATTTACGGTGGGGCTGGCGCTCCGTGGATTCATTGACCAGTTCGAGATCCAGTGGGGGCAGCTGCTGGCGATGTCATTGTTGTCCGTCATCCCGTCTGTACTGATCTTCCTGTTTGCGCAGAAGCACTTCGTGGAGGGGATTGCTACGACTGGATTGAAAGGCTGATTTCGTTTTTCATTTCAAGGGTCTAACGCATAGAAATCGGGAGAAGAAGAAAGGGGATATCGATGATGAGAAAAGCAAAATGGATGAGCTTCGCCGCACTCTCGCTGGCGCTGCTGCTGGCCTTGACGGCTTGCGGCGGCGGTGGAGGCGGAAGCCGTGCCGGCGGGAATTCTGGCGGAAACGGCGGCGGGAGTGGTGGAACAGGAGGAAACAGCGGAGAGAAGACGCTTAGCATCATGTGGTGGGGAACGGACGCGCGACATGAAGCAACGCAAAAAGCGCTGGACTTGTATTCGCAGCAAAATCCCGGCGTGAAATTCAAACCAGAGTTTATGGCTTGGGACGCGTATTGGCAGAAGTTGCCGACGTTAGCCGCCTCCAAGACGATGACGGACGTCCTTCAGATGGATGCGGCATATATTCAGGAATACGTCAGCCGGGGACAGCTCGAGGATTTGTCCGACATTGACCTAACTGGCATTGTGGATCCTAATGTGATCGAGAATCTAAAAATCGACGGGAAGCTGTACGGCATTCCGCTGAGCCAGAACGCCCAGGGAACAGCCTTCAACAAGGTCGAGCTGGAGCAGTATGGCATTCCGCTGCCGCATAAGGACTGGACGTACGACGAGTTTTTCCAATGGGCAAGGGACGCCCGCGCCAAGCTGCCGGAGGGTAAATACCCGATCGGCGATACCACCACTTGGGACTTCTATAACTATTATCAGACGGCGATGGGGAAACCGCCGATTATGTCTGATGGAGGAAAGACGTTTACGCTCGACAAGGACCTGTTCATGAAGTTCTATCAAACCTATGAGCAGTTCCGTAAGGACAACATCGTTCCTCCAGCAGAGCAGTCCGCCGCCTTCCTTGAAAACGATCCGCAGGCAGACCCGATGGCCAGCGGAGTGGTCATGACGAGAGGGGCAACCACCGGTTCCGTCAGTGCGCTGGAACTGCTCATGCCGGGCAAGGTAGGCGTAGTGAACATGCCGGTTGGTCCTGCAGGCGGGGGCTGGGCGCAGTCCACGATTTTCCTGAGCGTCAGCACCAATTCAAAGAACAAGGAAGAAGCGAAAAAATTCGTGAAATGGTTTATCACCGATGAAGCGGCAGGAGATGTGCTTGGCTTGACCCGCGGCATTCCAATCAATCCGGATATTTACAAGAAGCTGGAACCGAATCTGGAAACCAAGGATAAGCTTGGGAAGGAAATTTACGATTTATCTGTAGATCAGGCGTTGCCTTTTTATTCTCCAGCTCCTGGTTTCTCGGAATGGGTGGATACCTATAAGAAGGAGATGGATGCGGTGACATTCGGCCAGCAATCGATTGAAGAGGCCTATAACAAGATCGACAAGCTTGGCAAAGAACTGGCGGCCAAGGCGGGGAAATAAGCGATAGAAAGCGGGGAATCATCAAATGCAGCTTGCGGAATTTCTTTCAACTCAGCCCGATCAACTGTGGCATTTGTCGAAGCAGATGAACGTCAATTATGCGGTCAGCGGGCTGCCGTGGGACGAGAAGACGGAGAAGCCATGGGATTTGATGCCGCTGATCCGGATGAAGCAGCGTTTTGCCGACTTTGGGCTGACGTTGTCCGTAATTGAATCGATGCCGCCCAGCAACAAGATCAAGCTCGGGACGCCCGGCCGTGACGAGGAGATCGAGATTTTTCAGCAACTTATTGTGAATATGGGGGCTGCGGGCATTCCCGTACTTTGCTATAACTTTATGGCGCAATTTAACTGGTTCCGCACATCCACGACGACCCGAACGCGAGGGGGTGCGCTTGTCTCCAGCTACGATCACAGCTTGATGGCGAATGCGCCATTAACGGAAGCTGGAATCGTGACGGAGAAGCAGCTGTGGGAGAACCTGCATTATTTTCTGGAAAAAATCGTTCCGGTCGCAGAATCCGCCCGGGTGAAGCTGGCGCTTCATCCGGACGATCCGCCGATTTCGCCAATTCGCGGCGTATCCCGGATTTTGACGAGCGCGGCGGCGTTGCAGCGGGCGATCGATCTGGTGCCCAGCGCGTACAGCGGCATCACGCTGTGCCAAGGGACGCTGGCAACGGCCGGCGAAGACATTCCAGCGGTGATTCGGCATTTTGCCAATCAGCAGAAGCTGTTCTTCGTTCACTTCCGCGACGTGAAGGGCACGCCCGAGAAGTTCGAGGAAACGTTCCATGACGATGGTCAGACGGATATGCTCGAAGCGATGAAGACGTATTACGAGGTAGGCTTTGACGGTCCGGCGAGACCGGATCACGTGCCAACGATGGAAGGTGAGAGCAACGAAAACCCGGGGTATGAGCTGCTTGGCCGTCTGTTTGGCGTCGGTTATATTACCGGCTTAATGGAGGCGGCGGCCAAGATGACCCCAGGTTCCGCTGCCCGATAAGGATATTCGAGAGAAGGATCGTCTTGACCGGCAGATGCCGTTAGGACGATCCTTTTTTTACAAACACATAAAAAAAGCAGCAGAGCGTTAACTCCACTGCCGATCGTTAGAATAATGATAATTCCATTGGTCTGTAGATTCCCAGAGACCGCCGATTTCCGGGTGAAGGTGAGCTGCCAGCACTTCGTCATTGAGATCATCGATCCCAAGTCCGGGGGCGTCCGTCAGCGTGATGAAGCCGTTCTGGACGATTCTTTCCGGAAGGTGGCTGCCGATCACGATGTCGTCCCACCAATCGACGTCACAGGAATGGTATTCAAGCGCAAGGAAGTTCTCGGTGGCGACGGCGACGTGAGCCGCTGCTAGGCAGGCGATGGGGCTTTCGGCCATATGGATCGCCATGGCCACGCCGTAATCCTGCGCCATGTCTCCGATTTTCTTCGTCTCGAGGATGCCTCCAGCTGTCAGTACGTCCGGGTGGATGACGGAGACGCCGCCGGCTTCAAGCAGCGGCTTGAAGTTTTCCTTCAAGTAAATGTCTTCGCCCGTACAGATCGGCGTCGTCACGGCGCGGGACAGGCGGGCGTATTGGTCCGTATACTGCCACGGAATCATATCCTCCATCCAGGCAAGGTTGAACTTGTCGATGCGCCGGCCCAGTTTGATGCAATCTTCCAGGCCGATATGACCAAAGTGATCGATGGCCAGCGGTACATGATTGCCAATCACAGACCGAACTTCAGCGACGTATTGCTCGAGTATGTCGAGTCCTTTTTCGGTAATATGAATGCCGGTGAAAGGATGAGGGATATTGAAAATGTCGTAATGGCGGTTTTTGATTTCACGAAGCTCTTGCTCGGTAAGATCACCTTTGTCTCGGGCGTACCGGCGCTTTGAGATTTCCCGCATGTCCTCCAGGAAGCCAAGCGGTGCGCTAAGGGTGCCCGGTTCGTTGATGAGCTGTCCGATGCCAAGGTCCATCTTCAGGAAGGTGAAGCCGGCCTCCATCCGTTTCTTCAGCGCCTCTCCCATTGCTTTGCCGGTGTCTTTGCCCACAACGTCCGTGTCGCAATACATGCGGACTCGGTCGCGGAACTTGCCGCCCAGCATTTGATAGATCGGCACTCCGTACGCTTTGCCGGCCAGATCCCAAAGTGCGATCTCAAGTCCGCTGACGCCGCCGCCTTGACGGGCGTGCCCCCCGAACTGCTTAATCCGGCGGAATAGCTTGTCGATGTTGCACGGGTTCTCCCCGAGAAGCCGGCTTTTCAACATGAGGGCATATACCTTATCCGCGCCGTCGCGGACTTCCCCGAAGCCGACCAGCCCTTGGTTCGTGTATACCTTGATCAGGCTGCTGTGGAACGGTCCGCCGACGATATCGGTAAAGCGGATATCGGTAATGCGAAGCTCCGAAGGGCTGGAGGAGGTACGGACATGGGCCAGCGTTTCTTCGTACGTTTCTTTATTTACCATGAAATCACTCCTTATGGAAGGATTGGCTGCAGCCAGCAGCTATGCGGGTTACAAGAGCATGCTCCCGCCATCGAGTCGAATAGCAGAACCCGTCATGAATTCACTTTCGTCTGACGCGATGAAGCAGGCGAGGTGAGCCACGTCAATGGGGAGACCAACGCGCCCCAACGGAAACTTCTCCTGTTGCTGCTT
This sequence comes from Paenibacillus barengoltzii NBRC 101215, assembly GCF_004000745.1. Classification (GTDB taxonomy): domain Bacteria; phylum Bacillota; class Bacilli; order Paenibacillales; family Paenibacillaceae; genus Fontibacillus; species Fontibacillus barengoltzii. The sequence continues at coordinate 40,293 of NZ_BILV01000026.1, read as the reverse complement.
ACGCCGTGCTTCCCGTTTCTTCTCTGCATCCGGATCGTCCGGTGAGATGCGGGTGTATTTGCCCACATCAACGGCTCCCGGCTCAATCGTGTTCACCGTAATGCCAAAGGGCGCCAGCTCAATGGCGCTTTCCCGCCCCAGCATACGGATCGCACCTTTGGTCATGGCATATACCGGGTCAAAATCGGTGGGGCGTTTGGCGTGCACCGATGAGATGAGGATAATTCGCCCGGTTCCCTTTCGTTTCATCCCGGGAATTACAGCCTGGATGCATTGCCAGTAGCCCTTCACATTCGTATCGAACAGGAGATCGAATGTCTCACCATTGTGCTTGAAAAGATCGTAATTCAACTGCACGGCAGCATTGTTGACCAGAACATCAACTGGGCCAGCCTGGCTTTCGATCTTGTGTATCATCGCGTTAATTTCCCTCTGCTTCGAAATATCCGCCTGGACAATCAAGCAATGGCCCCCCGATTCGTCTATTCTCCGCTTGGTCTCCAGTACGCCAGCTTCACTCCGATTATAGTGAAGGGCGGTGACAGCGCCTCTCTTGGCCATTTCCACGGCAATTCCCTGACCGATGCCAGTTCCGGATCCGGTGACGAGAACGACTTTGCCTGTTAAACTCATGGCGAATCACTGCTCCTTGGTTGTCTCATTTTGTGATCCATATAATGAAGCAGGAAACCTCCGTCCAACCGCAAATCCGCGCCGTTCAAGTAACTCGCATCGTCTGACGCCAGGAAGCAGGCAACATTTGCGATATCGTCCACTGTCCCCAGCCGGGCGCTCGGCACCTTGGTTTCGTAGCTGCGATAGAGCGTGGTCAGCGAACTGCGGAATCGCTCATTATCGCCTGGGATGGGGCCAGCTTCAATGGTATTCACACGGATGCTGTGTCGCCCAAGCTCAAGGGCTGCTTCTTTAGCAAGCAGCTTTATGGCGCTTTTGGAGACACTGTAGGCGAAGGAGGAGCCGTTAGGTTTCTCAGCATGGATGGAGGAAATAAAGATGATGCAGCCAGACTCCCGTGCAGCCATCACTTTCCCGGCAGCTTGCGTGCAAAGAAAGGCCGATTTTGCGTTGGTGTGGATCACCTCGCGGAACAATGCTTCAGAGCCGGCTTCAACGGAAAAAGGTACGAACAGGTCATGGTTATGGATCAGCACCTGCAGGGCACCAAGCTCCCGTTCTGCTTGCAGCACAAGCTCGTTTGCGTTGGTGCCGGAGCTTAAATCGACATTGCTTACGAGCACTTTGGAGCCGGAAGCCTTAGCCAAGTTGATTTCAGCTGCAATCTCTATGCCATTGGACGGACTACTTAGCAGGAGATGGGCGCCATCCTTAGCCCAGCGACGGATCAATGCTTTGCCCGTCGGCTGGTCGGCGTCTGTAATCCAAACGACTTGCGGTGATCGCTTCATACATCACCTCCGAATAGCACGCCCAAGTCAGGGCGGCTAGCTATGACACACTCTCATCATAAGTTTCGACCGTTCCGGGTTCGAGACGTGAAACTTATGATTTTGTTTGATTTTTTTAGGAAGCCTTTCGTAAGATGGGGATAGCTTAATTTCTTGGCAAGGGGGATAACTATGGAGCCAATTTCTCCGAAAATATCGGCGTTCCAAGGCGTACAGCAGATGAATATCCCTTTAGCGGCTGGCCCGCGGCATTCCGTTGGACTTCGGTCGGACGGTACAGTGATGGCTGTAGGAGATGTCCGAAATGGCCAGTGTGATGTCAGCGATTGGCGGGGGATCGTGGCGGTGGCGGCAGGTAATGTTCATATGGCAACGAACACAGGAAAGTCGCATACCGTGGGGCTTCGGTCGGACGGTACGGTGGTTGCCACGGGATGGAATGGGCATCAGCAATGCGAAGTGAGCGAATGGAGCGGAGTCGTAAGCATTGCGGCGGGGTGGCGCAGAACGCTTGGATTAAGAGGCGATGGTACAGTGGTGGCCGTAGGGCGGAATGCGGAAGGCCAATGCGAAGTCAGCAGTTGGCGGGATATCGTGGCGATCGCAGCAGGGGATTGGCATACCGCTGGTCTGAGCGCCGACGGAACCGTGATCATGGCCGGTAACAATCGCTACGGCCAATGTCATGTGAGCCAGTGGCATAATATCAAGTCCGTGGCGGCCGGTTATCTCCACACCGCAGGTCTTCGATCGGATGGCACGGTCGTAGCCACAGGGGCGAACAAGCATCACCAATGCGAGGTAGGGGATTGGCGAGGAATTATGGCAGTTGCTGCTGGCAGCTATCATACGGTTGGATTGAAATCGGACGGCACCGTAGTGGCAGCGGGCTCGAATCAATATGGTCAATGCGAGGTCAGCAACTGGCGTGAAATTGTTGCCATTGCCGCAGGATGTGCGCATACACTTGGTCTAAAGGCGGATGGCTCGGTTGTGGCGACTGGCCATAATGAGTACGGTCAATGTGAGGTTAGCAAGTGGAGAGGGATAAATTTGTTACTTTAACCCTATTTAACACTATCAGCATATCTCATTAATATTGGCCCTTATCATAGAGTACAGAAACTCAAAACACATAGGAGGTTCGAACTCTATGAAACTGGCAAAAAGCATGCGTTTAAAAGCAGCATTTGCGATAACAGCAGCGACAGCTGAAATCGCAATCTCAGGGTCCTTGAGGATGAACTTCCTCCCATAAGCCTTGCTTCCACTTTCACTAAAAAATGTGAGAGGGAGGCAGGGCTTTTTTGGGTTCGGGTGATGTTAGGAAAACTCTCAAAGTTCTGAAATTTGTCTAAAATTAATTTAAAAATAGGACTATACGCCTATCTTACATTTTAAACCTGAAAATTTTCGTTTTGTTCATTGTTTTTTTCAAGACCACTGCTATAATCTTACATAACAAATCGAAATATGTCGAAAATCACTGTCGAATTCGACATAATCTGATCTTTTTCGCATAAACCACCTTCATAATTTTCTGGGCAAAATTACTGAAAAGTAATGACGCAAAGCCATGGGTCTAAAGTTCTGAAATAGAGCTATGATTGCCAGGTTGCCAATGACTGAATTGCTTAATTCATGCATTGACGATGCCCTTCCAGACAACTAGAAGGGTTTTTCTTTTAACGGATAACATGAATTCGGCAACGAAGGTGTAATTCTCAAACGGGAGAGTCTTATGGCTCTCTCTTCGTATAGGGGAGGTGAAGTGATGATTGAAATTTCAGATAAGGAATTTATCAAATTAGCCGGTTATATCAAAACAAATTTTGGGATTCATTTGAGCGACGAGAAGAGAACGTTGGTAATGGGCCGATTGTGGAACGTCTTGAATTCGCTGAACATGGAAAATTTCTCGGACTACTTGAACTATATTGCTACCGATCAGAGCGGCGAAGCCGCAAGAACGTTTATCAATCAGATGACAACCAATCATACATACTTTATGAGAGAATCAGATCATTTTGATTTGTTTCGCGCCAAAGTTCTCCCCGAACAAGTCCCCAAAATCAAAGATCGAGATTTGAGGGTGTGGAGCGCCGGTTGTTCCACCGGGGAGGAAGCCTATACTTTAGCCATCCTAATCAATGAATTTTTTGGAAATGCTCGGCTCGGATGGGATACAAAGCTGTTGGCGACCGATATATCGGAAAAGGTGCTGATTGAAGCTAAGAAAGGGATTTACAGCCGTGAAGAGGTTGCGCTGTTGCCGGAGCGTTGGAAACATGATTATTTTCATCCGCATGGGATGAATCAATATGAAGTGAAGCCCAAAATCAAAAACGAAGTGGTCTTCCGGCGGTTTAATCTCATGGATCCGTTCCCCTTCAAAAAGAAGTTTCATGTGATCTTTTGCCGCAATGTGATGATCTATTTTGACGCAAGTACGCGCATGCAACTGATTCACAAATTTTACGACAGTCTAGTCCCCGGCGGGTATTTATTTATTGGTCATTCCGAAACGATCCAACGGGATCACACCAAATTTAAGTACGTGATGCCTGCGGTTTATCGCAAAGAGTAACGATTGGAGAGTTGCCTGGATGCAGGTCAGAAATAAGATTAAAGTTCTGGTCGTAGATGATTCCATGGTGTTTCGCGAAATGATCGCCCGCGGGATCACGACGGACCCTGACATTGAAGTTGTAGCTACAGCTGCGGATCCATTCGAAGCAAGGGACAAGATATTAAAATATCATCCGAATCTCATGGTCTGCGACGTGCAAATGCCGAAAATGAACGGGATTGAATTTCTTCGGCGCTTGCTGCCTCAGTATTCGATTCCTGTTATCGTGGTCAGCGCGATCAGTTCGTCCGTGTTTGACGCCTTAAACGCCGGTGCGATTGATTTTATCTCGAAGCCGGATAACAAGTTATCGCATGTGGAGAAGTTTATCGAAGAACTGATCGAGAAAATCAAGATTGGCTCGAAAGCAAAAATTGTCCATCAACCGAAGAAACTGGCCGCTTCTCCTGCCGATCCGCCAACGAAGCTGGTTACTGCGAAACCTGCTACAACCAAGAAAGTGATTGCCATCGGTGCTTCTACCGGCGGTACAGAGGCGATTTATACCGTGTTAAAGTCGTTGCCCAAGGATATGCCAGGTATCGTTATCGTTCAGCATATCCCTCCCATGTTCTCGAGAATGTTCGCCGAACGGCTGAATCAGAGCTTATCGATTCGTGTGAAGGAAGCCCAAACAGGCGATACGATTGAGCGGGGCAAAGTGCTGATTGCACCGGGAGATAAACATATGCGAGTGAAGCGTTCCGGAGATCATTTCGTGGTCGAATGTTTTGCAGGCGATAAAGTCAATCGCCATTGTCCCTCGATTGATGTGTTGTTTGAATCCGTGGCGAAAGAGGCGGGGAATCAATCGATCGGAATTATCTTGACCGGTATGGGTTATGACGGAGCCAAAGGATTGCTGGCTATGAAACGCAAAGGCGCCCGAACTATTGGACAAGATGAGCAATCCTCTGTTGTATATGGGATGCCGAAAGTGGCCTATGATCTGGGAGCAGTAGAGAAACAAACCTCGCTGTCTAACATTTCTCATGTTTTAAGTACGATGCTGTAAAACCGTCTTTATTGTAGGGCATTCATTGAATGCCGGTCACACTAATTAGGTTGGGTTAAACAACTGAAAACCAGTGACGCAAAAGCTTTTTCCTTTAATTTATTAAACCAGTAAAGGGTACGACATCCACAGGAAGAATAGGGAGGGAAATGATGGGATATCAGCAAGGCGACCCCATATTTGAGGCATACATTACCGAAACCTCTCAGCTGGTCGAACAGCTGGAAGAAATCATTCTGACATGTGAGAATGCGAATTTCTTCTCGGAAGAGATGATTAACGAGATTTTTCGCATCATGCATACGATTAAGGGCTCTTCCTCGATGATGCAATTTCATAACATAGCGACCTTATCGCATGCATTGGAAGATCTTTTTTCTTATTTACGTCAATACCATCTCAAATTGGAAGATTGGTCTGAGTTGTCTGATTTGATGCTGGAGGGTGTTGATTTTACGAAAATTGAGCTCCATAAAATCAAACATGGCGAGCACGCCGATGGAGATTTTACGGCGATCACGCAGAGAGTTAAAGGGCTCTTAGGCTCTCTTGAACAACAACGCTCCATTACCGAAGCAGTTGAAGGGGCTTCTCAGGTTGAGATAGTTCGATCATCGAACAATTTTAAAGCTCAGATCCTCTTCACGGAGGATTGCGAGATGGAGAACATCAGAGCGTATCAAATCGTTCATCAACTCAAGGATCAGCTCGAGGATTACTGGCATATTCCGGAGGACGTGCTGGAAGATCCGACATCGGCGGAAACGATACGAAATCAAGGATTTCAGTTGTTTATTCGGACGAGCAAAACGTATGACGAGATCTACTCGGTGCTCTCCCAAACCAGTTATCTGAAGTGTTTGGAACTAGAGCAGGTTGAACTAGACAGAGAACAAGCGGTTTCAGACAAGGAGAAAGCTCAAGAGGTCCAAGATGAGGTTCAAGGAGAGGGACAAGTCGTTCAAGAAATACAAGCTCTTCCTGATTTGCAGAACATTGTAGAGAAACCAAGCTTTTCTAAGCCCGCGATCGTGGACAATCCAACTGTTAAAGAGACGAAGAGTTCAACAAGCAGTTATCAAGGGAAATCCATCAACGTAAATGTGGGCAAGTTGGACGAGCTGATGGATTTGGTTGGGGAATTAGTCATCGCGGAAGCGATGGTCACTCAAAACCCGGATATTATCGGCTTGCAACTGGAGCAGTTTCAAAAGGCTGCAAGTCATTTACAGAAGATCACCAAGGAAATTCAAGACAAGGTGATGGAAATTCGCATGGTTCCGCTAGCCACAACGTTCCAACGAATGCATCGGGTTGTGCGGGATATGAGCAAAAAGCTTGGGAAGAACGTACAGTTACAACTGTTAGGTGAAGAAACGGAAGTAGATAAGAACATTATTGAACATATCTCAGATCCACTGATGCATTTGGTGAGAAATGCGGTTGATCATGGTTTAGAAACCACCCAAGAGCGAATGGAGGCAGGGAAGCCGGAAACCGGAACCTTGACGCTGGAAGCGCTCAATGTTGGCGGCGAAGTCATGATTATCGTGAGAGATGATGGTCGGGGATTAAACAAACAGAAAATTTTAGAGAAGGCAAGAGCGAATCATCTGCTGCATAAATCCGAAGGGGATATGACCGACAAGGAGATCTTCAACCTGATTTTCCTTCCTGGATTTTCGACCAAGGAGAACATCACGGAGTACAGCGGCCGAGGCGTTGGGATGGATGTCGTAATGCAGAACATCGCGGCAGTTGGCGGAACGATTTTTGTTAACAGTGAACCCGGTAAGGGCTCAACCTTTACAATTAAAATTCCGCTTACGCTCGCGATCATTGACGGGATGAATGTTCGGGTGGGAGATGCCCAGTATACGTTACCTACGACGTCGATTAAAGAGTCGTTTAAGCCTCTCGTTAAGGATCTCATTACTGATCCGCACGGGAACGAAATGATCATGGTTCGGGGAGAATGTTACCCGATTCTACGCATTCATGAACGGTATCATGTACCTACAAATACTACCCAGTTAACCGATGGCATTTTGATTATGGTGGAACAGGATGGCAGAGGGTTATGTATTTTTGTGGACGAGCTGGTCGGCCAACAACAGGTTGTTGTTAAAGCGCTGCCGCCTTATATAAGAGGATTTAACACCGTTGAAGGGATATCCGGCTGTACCTTACTGGGGGATGGGGATATCAGCTTGATCCTGGATGTTCAAGGCTTATTAAAAATGAAAGAAGAGGAGTGGTGAAGATGTCGGAGGCCGTTCGAGAGGATGTAGATCTTTTGGAGGAAGACTCGCAAAAGGATAAGTACTTGACCTTTATTGTGGACGAAGAATGCTATGGGATTGAAATCAGGTATGTGACGGAAATTATCGGGTTGCAGAAAATTACCAGCGTGCCGGAAATGCCCGATTTTGTGCGCGGAATCGTGAATTTGCGGGGCAAAATTATCCCGGTGATGGATGTACGGGTACGATTTAAGAAGCCGTTCCGGGAGTATATGGAGCGAACATGTATTGTCGTTATCGACATCAATGAATTATCGATTGGCTTGATTGTCGATAGTGTGGCAGAGGTAATTAGCATCCCGTCCAGTGAAGTCGTGGCACCGCCAGATCTGAATCAACGAAGCAATCGCTTTGTGATGGGCATTGGAAAAGTGGGGAATGAAGTCAAGCTGTTATTGGATTGCGAGAAGCTGCTGAACGATTACGAAGTAGATCAACTATTAAATAATTAAAAATGGGGGCAACAAGTATGAATTGGTTTAGAAATATGAAAATAGCTACAAAGCTGATTTCCGCCTTTATTATTGTATCTTTGATTGCCGGAGCCATGGGAGCGTTTGGGATCTTTAACATGCGCAGCGTGGAGAAAGACTACAAAAATTTATATGTAAACTTTGGTACATCATTCGGAGATTTGGGTTCAGCCGGTATTAACTTCAATGCAGTCCGGGTTAAGGTGGCAACGATCTTATTAAACTATGATCCAGATTATAGAGAACAAGCCAAAAACGAAATTGATCAATTAGATGCTGAAATGAAGGCATACCTCGATAAGTTCGAAGCTTCCATCCAAATGGATAATGCCCGGGAACTGTTTGCAACTTTTGAGAAATCTCTGGCGCAATATGAATCAACCCGTCAGGAAGTAGTAGAACTCGCGATCGCTGGCAAGGAGGATGAGGCCACTGCTCTCCTTAACTCAGACGGGGCTAAATATGCGAACGAAACGAATAAATTAATCGAAGAGATGTTTGAAATGAGAAAAAACAACGGATCTAATCTATCCGCAGAACTCTCGGCTCAAACCGATTCGACAACCGTTACAATGGTTGTCATCGTAGCCCTGATGATGGTCTTGTCCATTGGCTTTGGGATGTTCATTTCTAGAATGATTAGTAAGCCGGTTCAAAAACTGGTTGAGTCTGCAGATCAGATTGCCGATGGTGATTTGAACGTCGTCGTTGACATCTACAGCAAAGATGAAATTGGCGATCTGGCAGCTGCGTTCCGAAAAATGTCCGATAACTTAAACGAAACGATGAGCAACATCCAAACCGCTGCAGATCAAGTTGCTACGGGAGCTAAAGAAATTTCGATCTTAAGTACGACGCTTTCCCAAGGGTCAACGGAGCAAGCCAGCTCGGTAGAACAATTAACCGCTTCGATTGAAGAAATCGCCTCACAAACCCGCAAGAATGCGGATTCTTCGAATGAAGCCAATGAGTTGGCGGAAGCTGCAAGACAAAATGCAATTCTCGGCAATAATCAAATGAAAGAAATGCTCGGCGCGATGGATGAGATCAATGCGGCTTCTGAAAATATTTCTAAAATCATTAAAGTGATTGACGAAATTGCGTTCCAAACTAATATTTTGGCACTAAATGCAGCGGTGGAAGCGGCAAGAGCAGGACAACATGGTAAAGGTTTCGCGGTTGTCGCCGAAGAAGTCCGGAATCTGGCTGCACGTTCTGCCAATGCCGCTAAGGAGACAACGGAACTGATTGAGGGCTCCATCAAGAAAGCAGAAGGCGGGACCGTGATTGCGAAAGAAACGGCCAACGCGCTGCAACAGATTGTTGATGACATTGCCAAAGTTGCAACTATTATCGGCGATATTGCTTTGGCATCGAATGAACAGGCGATTGGAATCAATCAAATCAATCAGGGCATCATGCAAGTATCCCAGGTCGTACAGACCAGCTCGGCGTCTTTGGAAGAAGGAGCCGCCACTAGTGAAGAGCTGTCCAGCCAGGCAGATTTGTTAAAGGAGCAAGTGAACCGCTTCAACTTAAAGAAAGTGCATGCGGGTTCCTATCAATCCATGGATGATATCAGTCCTGATCTACTCCAACTATTTGAGAAAATGTCTGCCAAGAAATCAAGATCTCATTCCGGGAATCATTCGATCACCGAGGCTGAACAGATCACGAAAATCGATTTAAGCGATAATGAATTTGGCAAATATTAAGCGGTAATCTAACTTGGATATGTAGACCTAAGCTCGTACCTAACGGTACGGGCTTTTTTTTTTCGGGTCAGCCGAAAAACGAATACACCGAGACGAAATCTGGAGCATATCCCTACGACTCGATCCCAAGTACAATAGTTACAGATAGGTGAAAGTGCTTACATTACTAGACTTGAACAGCTTGGAGGTCAGAGGAGATGGATATGAAGCCGTCGACGCAACCCGCAGCCATGCAAGAGATAGAGACGCCGCCTTCATCAAGGCGAAAATGGCTGAAGAAACTTTACTCGCAAAGACATATTCAAATTATGGCTTTGCTTGGCATCGCTTGGATGATTATTTTCAACTATATTCCAATGTACGGTGTCATTATTGCTTTTAAGGATTACGACATTATCCGAACGATTGCAGAAGCACCATGGGTTGGTTTGGAACATTTCAAAGAGTTTCTGTCCGATGAAAATTTCGGCTATGTGATCAAAAATACGCTGGGGATCAGTTTCCTGAAGCTGCTCACTTTTCCGTTGCCCATTATCTTCGCCTTGTTCCTGAACGAGGTTCGCTCGCTCCGGTACAAGAAGGCGATCCAAACGATCTCCTACCTGCCCCACTTCCTGTCTTGGGTCGTACTTGGCGGGATCCTGGCAACTTGGTTGTCGGATGTAGGGATCATCAACGAGATCTTTATGGCTTTGCATATTATCGATAAGCCGATCTCCTTCTTGGCGGAGCCGAAGTACTTCTGGACGATCGTCATCACCTCGGATGTCTGGAAGGAGCTGGGATGGTCCGCAATCATCTATTTGGCGGCCATTACAAGCATTTCGCCCGAGATGTACGAAGCGGCAACGATTGACGGAGCTGGGCGTTTTCAGCAAATGTGGTATGTGACGCTTCCAGCCATCAAAGCGACGATCAGTATTTTGTTCATTCTGGCAGTCAGCGGTGTGCTGAACTCCAACTTTGATCAAATCCTGGTGTTACGTAACTCACTGAATGATAGTGCAAGTAATGTCATTGACTACTATGTCTACTACACGGGGATATCCTCGGGCCGTTATTCGTATTCAACAGCAATCAACTTGTTCAAATCTGTGATTGCACTAGCTCTGCTGCTGATTGCGAACCAAGTTACCAAAAAACTCAACGACACTTCGTTGTTTTAGGCCAAGGGGGACCTGCTTATGTTTTCATTACGCCGCAGAACAAAAGGCGATGTCGTATTCGATACAGTTAACAATTTAGTGATGCTCGTCGTTTGTTTTGTTACCTTGTATCCGATCTGGTATGTGTTGGTGAACGCTTTTAACGACGGGAAGGATGCGATGCTTGGCGGTATCTACTGGTGGCCGCGGAAGTTCAGCTTTGAGAATTTTGAAGCGGTCTTTGAAAATCCCGGCATCATGACAGCGATGGGGCTCACCGTAGCCAAGACCGTCATTGGGGTGGTCGCACACGTCTTCTTTACGGCGATGGTCGCGTACGCGTTCTCTCGCAGAGACCTCATCGCAGGAAAGTTCTATATTTTTATGGGAACGATCACGATGATCTTCTCAGGAGGGCTGATTCCAACCTTCCTCCTCATTCGCGATTTGCATATGCTCGATAAATTTATCGTTTATATTATTCCCGTGTTGTTCAGTTTCTTCGATCTGATTATCTTCATGACCTTCTTCCGGGACATTCCCGATGGTCTGGAGGAAGCAGCTCGAATCGATGGAGCAAGCGATTGGACCGTCTTCCTGCGGGTCGTGCTGCCGGTATCGCTGCCCGTTCTCGCCACCATCGCTTTGTTCCATGGGGTGTATCAGTGGAATGACTATTTTACGGGGATCATTTATGTCAACAACGAGAACCTGCAGCCAATTCAGACGTTCCTGTACCGGGTTGTGGCACAGTCCAGCTCCAATATCATGACGACAGCGGTACAGGGGAGTGCGATAACCAAAACGGTCACATCCCAATCGATCAAGCTGGCAACCATGGTCGTGACCACCTTGCCAATCGTATTTGCTTATCCGTTCCTGCAACGCTACTTCGTTAAAGGGATGATGATCGGCTCGATCAAAGGTTAAGTGTAAGTCTCTGGTAAACTCGCTCTATCACAGTTGGTAACTCCTCCGAGCCGCATTACGACGGCTCTGGAGTTGCACATAAATGGAATTACATCAAACGAGAAAAGGGGTAAAAAAGCATGGGCATGAAAAGCAAGTCCAAAAAAGTGATGATGCTGCTGATGGCGGCCATCATGGTCCTGTCCCTGGCTGCTTGCGGAGGCAATGGCAATAGCAGCAAAGAAAGCGCTAACAATGCTGCTGCGAACACCAACAGCAATACCGGCACGCAGGACAGCGCCGATCCGGCTGCAACACCATCGGCAGACGAGCCGGGATGGAAATCCGATACGTCCCCCATCACCTTCGATTGGTACCTGAACTTTGCTTGGTTCCCGAATAAATGGGGCGTTGATCCAACCTCCCAATATGTCACGAAGAAAACCGGCGTGAACATCAACTTCATCGTCCCTGCCGGGAATGAGAACGAGAAGCTGAATACGCTGATCGCTTCCGGCAAGCTGCCTGACTTCATTACGCTGGGCTGGTGGGAAGACGGTGTGAAGAAAATGATCGAAGGCGGACTGGTGGAGCCGCTGAACAAATTGGCGGAACAATACGATCCGTACTTCTTCAAGGTCGCTGATCCAGATAAATTGGGGTGGTATACGCAACAAGACGGGAACGTATACGGTTATCCGAACTCTTCCTCGTCTCCGAAAGACTATGAGAAATACGGCGACAAGTACGTATCCAACCAAACGTTCGTCGTACGTAAAGATATTTATGAAGCGATCGGCAGCCCAGACATGCGGACTCCGGAAGGCTTCGTTGCTGCTCTGAAAGCCGCTCAAGAGAAGTTCCCTGAAGTGAACGGGCAGCCGCTGATTCCGCTGGGATTGCATGAATTTACGGCTACCGGTAACGACTCCTTGGAAGGCTATCTGCAGAACTTCCTGGCAATTCCGAGAGAGAAAGACGGCAAGCTGTACAACCGTGAAACGGATCCGGAATATATTACTTGGTTGAAAACGCTGCGTAAAGCGAACGAAGAAGGCTTGTTGGCGAAGGACATCTTTATCGACAAACGCGCTCAAATGGAAGAAAAAATCGCGCAAGGCCGTTACTTCGCAATGCTGTACCAACGCACCGACTTTGCAGCTCAACAAGGTACCTTGTATCAACAAGATCCAAACAAGATTTACATCGCCGTGGACGGTCCGGCTAACTCGAAACTGGATCCGCCTACGTTAAACGGTCCTTCGATCTCCGGCTGGACAGTAACCCTGATCTCCAAGGACGTGAAGGATAAGGCTCGCGCGATCAAATTCCTGACGTACCTGATGAGTGAAGAAGGACAGAAAGACCTGTATCTGGGTGAAAAAGGCGTCAGCTACGATACGATTGACGGGAAAGATCAATTTAAACCAGAAGTATTTGATCTCATGAATAAGGATCGTTCCGCTTTCGATAAGCAATATGGTTCCTCCTTCACATTCTGGATGATGCAAGATACGAACATCATTCAGCAATGGCAGCCTGAATCGGTAGAACCGTACAAACAATTGGAAGACTGGACTCGTGGTAAAACGGTAAGCGTCTCCGAGTTCGACCTGCTTGACCCGCTGGCCAACTCGGAAGAAGGCATCATCCTCGGCAAGATCAAGGATCTGCGCGGCAAAACGTTGCCGAAGCTCTTGATGGCATCGTCCGAAGCTGAGTTTGATAAGATCTGGGCGGATTACATCAAGAAGCAAGAAGATCTGGGGCTTGCCAAAGTCCAGGCGTTCCAGCAAACTAAGTATGAAGAGAACAAGAAGAAACTTGGCAAAGAATAATCGTTAATGCCCAAAAAATGCCCGCATTCCGCGGGCTTTTGGGCTTTTATTCAAAGGAGTCGCTCGGCATATGGGAAGAAGCAAACCTTGGACAGCTTGGTGGGAGTCATTTAAATATTGGTTTGGGCGCCGCTCGCTTCAGAGCCGCCTGCTTGCTTCGTATATCTTTATCATCTTGGGCCCCAGTGCGCTGGTGTCCTATTATTCCTATGGTTTGATTAACAATATGTATATCCGTGATGCCGAGGACAAGAACAACTCGCTGCTGGAGATGGAAATCCAGCATATTGAGACACAGATTGAATCGATGGTACGGGCGGTGCAGGTCGCCTATGATGATATCGAAGTTCGAGATTATCTTGCGAATACGACCGAACCCGGCACCGAAGAACTGGTAAATTTCAGTAACCACAGCTTCAAAAGCCTAACACGCATTCAATATTACAACCCGAATGTGGAGCATTTGCGCCTGTTCTCTAGCAGCAACGTGACCGAAATTTGGCCGATTTTTTTCCGGGAGAGCCGGGTGGCGGAAGAGCCGTGGTATCAAGAAGCGAAGGAATTAAAAGGCATGGAGTCCTGGTCGTTCTTACACAATGATCCAGACATCATGCAACGCTATCAAGGGCAGACCCCCGCTCCAACGCCCAAAGTGTCTTTGCTGCGGGAAATGAGCATTCCAGCGAATCATCATGTTGGAATGGTTCAGGTTGATATGCTGCTCGAGAAGTTTAGTCCAAGGACTTATGCGGCGGTTCCGAACAGTGACTCGCAAATGGTGCTGATGGACAGCAAAGCCCAGATCTTTACCCGTGAACGAGATTCTTATCTCCAAGCGAATCCAGGACTGGAGCAGGCGATCCGGGAGCGTCTGATGCACTTCAAAGAAACAGGCGAATGGAATAATGACTATAAAGAGAACGGAAAATCATTTCTGCTGCTGCACAAGCCCATCGAACGAATCAATGCGGACTTGGTGAATGTCGTTTCGATGGACGGTGTGTTTAAAGAAATTTCACATATGCGGAATATATTGATCGGTGCCAATATCGGCTTTATTACGTTGGTTACGATCATTGCTTATATTCTTAATGCGTTTATCCTGAAGAATCTCCGTGTGCTGACGGAAGAGATGAAGAAAGTACGACGCGGTGAGGCATACAGCGGCATTACGATCCGTGGCGGCGGTGAGGTTGGCGAGTTGGCGCATCATTTCTCCAAACTAATGAACACCATTAATACGCTGGTGGCTCAAGCAGTTTACAAAGAAGCGCTTACGAAAGAAGCGGAGCTCCGAACGCTTCACAATCAGATTGATGCCCATTTTTTGTATAATACGTTAGAGAACATTAAAATGCTGGCGGAGATCGAAAATCAAAGACAAATTTCTGATGCGCTGACTTCTCTCGGAGGCATGATGCGATACAATTTCAAATGGTCCGGGGAGTACGTCAAGCTGCGTGATGAGCTTCGCCATATCGAAAATTATATCGATGTGATGAATATCCGGTTTGATGAACCCATCGACCTGCGGCTGGATATTCCGCAGGATCTCCTGGATATGGAGATGCTCAAAATGTCGCTTCAACCGATCGTCGAAAATGCGGTGAAGCACGCTTGGGAAGGGGATGAGACGGGGCCGCGGAACATCTCGATTCAGGTGCAGCAATTGCCGCAAAGTGACATTCGAATTGTCGTCAAGGATAACGGAAGAGGGGTCGACGAGAATTCGCTGGCCGAATTGAACCTGGAACTGGATAAGGTCGGCCTTACGGATAAAGCTCCGGGGAATTTTGCGCCGAAGCCGCCAAATCAATACGGAATTGGCCTTCGCAATGTTCAGGAGCGCATTCGCTTATATTATGGTAAACAATACGGCCTCAAGGTTTTCAGCGATCAAGGACAGTACACAGAGGTAGTGATGATAATGCCGAAGGTGCTGTTAACAGGGAGGGTTGGCACAGATGAGATTCAAACTATTGATCGTGGATGACGAGAAGAATATCCGTATTGGGCTAAAAACGATGATTGAACGGGAGTTCCCGGAACAATTCGAGATCTCGATGGCAGCTCAGGGGGCAGAAGCCCTCGAGCTGTATCAGGCCCAAGGCGCTGATGTGATCATTACAGATATCCGCATGCCCGTCATGGATGGCATTGCACTCATCGAACAAGTATCGGAAGGACCGCAGCCCGCCATTCAAAACGGTCGACCACAGATTCTGATTCTGAGTGGATACGAAGATTTTCGGTACGCCAAAGCTGCGATCCGGTATCAGGCGGTGGATTATTTGCTCAAGCCGATTCGCCGGGATGAGCTGTTTGCCGCGCTGCGCAAGTGCGAGGAGAACATCGCGAAGCGTTCGCAAATGGCTGAGCAGTTAGCCGTGACGGAAAGCTATCGACTGCAGGTTCAATCGGTACGCTTGCAGGAGCTCTTGCTGCAAACGGATTTGAGCGAAGAGGATATTGGCATTTGGAGTTCCGAAATCGGTTTCGACCAGTATGCTTTACCATTCTCGGTTGCGGCCCTGACTTACAAAAATTTAGATGGCAGTCGCATGAAGAAAGAAGATCTAAAGTCGCTTGCCGAGCATATGTTTGAAAGCGTGGATGGGATTCTCAGCGCTACCTTGCTGGATCGCGATGGGCGAATGATTCTGGTTGGCGGTCCTAGAAGCAAGTTTGAGGATTTGTCCCTATTGGCGGCAGAACGGGAACTTGACGGGATGCTGATTGGTGTCAGCCAGGAGGGGAGCAGTCTTACGGACCTGCCGCGATGTTACCGTCAGGCCTGTGAAGCGCTGAAATACACGTTCATCTATCCGAAAGCCCGGTTAATCTGGCACGAAGAAATGAATTCGAATCGCTTGGTTTTCCCCGTACCAAGGGAGGCCATTCGCAAGCTGGGAAATATCCTGGGGACGAATCGAGAGAAGGAAATTGGGCCGCTGTTGCATGAGATTTTCCGGGTAGATCAGCTGCCTGAATTAGATATTACGTATCTGGAATCAGTCAGCCGGCATATGAACGAGCAGGTGTTGGATGAAGTGTTCCGGGTGTATGGAGAAGCATCCGTAGATGTGCTGAAGCTCTATCGCAAAGTCGGGGATATGTCGAGTTTCTGTCATTTTCATGATTATTTCCGATCACTGGAACAGCTGCTATTCGATCTTGACGCCTATATCAAGGAAATTCGATCCGCCCACAGCGAGCATGGCGATATGAAAGAAGCCGTGGCGTATATCGAGAGTCATTACCACCGTCCATTAAATATGGCAATCGTCAGCAATCATGTCTCGTTGAACTACTCCTATTTTAGTGAGGCGTTTAAGGCGTATACCGGGGAAAATTTTGTCACCTATTTGAAAAAAGTCCGGATCCGCAAAGCGAAAGAGCTGCTCGAAGGCGGCTCCAGCAAGCTGTCGGAGATCAGCAATGCGGTGGGGTTCGAGAATACCCGTCATTTCTCCCGCGTCTTCAAAGAGCTGGAGGGAGTGTCACCGCAGGAATACCGCGATAAGTTGGTGGCCGGTAACGGGCGGCAGATGTAACCTTTCATAGATAAAGGGAGAGGAACGCGCGGATAAGCCCGTGCTTTCCTCTCCCTTTCGTTTCGCCGATGATGGGGTCAGACGCTTGCTTGGCAGTCCGGTCCGGACTACAGGCTCAACTGTTTCATTGCTTCCTCCGGGTAGCGAGGGCCGGAGGCAGCTCCCTTGGGAGCGACCTCATCGATCCGCGCCAAATCCGCCTTTGTCAGCTTGACGTCAAGCGCGCCGACATTTTCCTCGAGATAACGTCTGCGCTTCGTTCCCGGAATCGGCACGATATCCTCTCCCTGGGCTAACAGCCAAGCGAGCGCCAGTTGGGACGGCTCGCAGTTTTTCTCAGCAGCGATTTCCTTGATCTTCTCGACCAAATCGAGATTTCGCTTGAAGTTCTCGCCCTGGAAGCGCGGCGAATTGCGGCGGAAATCGTCCTCTGCGAGGTCCTCGTACTTCCGGATCTGACCGGTCAGAAATCCCCTCCCGAGCGGGCTGTAAGGGACAAAGCCGATGCCGAGCTCGCGGCAGACCGGCAGAATCTCATCCTCCACATCGCGGCTCCACAGCGAATATTCAGTTTGCAGTGCAGTTATCGGATGCACGGCGTGCGCGCGGCGGATGGTGGACGGTCCGGCCTCGGACAGGCCGATAAAGCGTACCTTGCCCTCCTTCACGAGCTCGGCCATGGCGCCGACGGTTTCTTCAATCGGTGTATTGGGATCGACCCGATGCTGGTAATAGAGGTCGATGTGATCGACGCCAAGCCGACGAAGGCTCGCTTCGCAGGCGGATCGAACATAATCGGGCTTGCCGCTGATGCCGAGAAACTGCCCCTCCGGACCGCGTACATTGCCGAATTTGGTGGCGATGACGACTTCATCGCGATGGCCTTTGAGCGCTTTGCCGAGCAATTCCTCGTTCTTCCCCACACCGTACATATCGGCTGTATCAAAGAAAGTGACGCCGAGCTCCATTGCGCGGTAGATGGTGCGGATCGATTCTTCTTCATCGCGTCCGCTGTAGAAGTCGGACATACCCATGCAGCCGATTCCGATCGCCGACACCTCAAGCCCCTTGCCCAATATTCTCTTCTTCATTTTCGCTACCGCCTTTCTCCCTTAAATTCGAATTAGCTGGCTTCGCTATACGTCTTCGAGTGTTCGTCGTGCCGGTGACAAGCTCGGATCCATTTGCCGCCGACCTGTTCCGTTACATCCATACTAGCACATATAGCTTACCTCCCTTTCGGTGAAACAATCATAGCACGGCCTATTACACATTTCAATATACAAAAATAATATTTTGTAACTCGAATCTGAGATTGGGGTGGGGAGAGTAACGTGAAATATCAAAAAAAGCCATGAAAGAGAGGGCGCGAAGATGGTTCGGCTATAGGGCCAGTAGACGTGGGAATAGCCCTAAGAGCACCGATGTTGTATAATTTATCCAAGTGTGCGATGAAAGCGCTTTATTTCCTTGGCCCAGAAGTCTGCTGCGGAAAAGACCATTTCGGAGGGGATGAAGGGGAAGATGAAACGGATTCCGATGATGCTTCAGTTGGGAATCATCCTGTTCTGCGTCATGGCGGTTCCTGCGATCATTCTGACGTTGTACAGCGGTACGCAGATTTTGCGGTACTCAGAAAAGGCGATTGCAGAATCTTCCCTGGCGGGGCTGGATGCGAACCGAAGGCTCAATGAAACGGCCTTAAATAATCTGGCGCAAGATACGGTCCGTCTGACTGCGAACCGGGTGTTTGACCGCATTCGTTCGTTCGAAACGTATGCTGAGTTACAGGGGAATTATCAACATGTCAGCCAAGCTCTGGTCGTGCTCCGGGAGCTGGTGAATTTGAATCATCGGGTGAACGGGGTATATTCCTCTTATTTCTACTTAAGCGATGCAGATTATGTGGTCTCAACTGACAAGGGTATCACTATGCTGGATCGCTATGAATCGTTGGACTGGCTGGATGAAGCGTTGGCCGGACGCCGGGGGATTAGCGGCGTATGGTACCCGCGCCGACTGGCCACCGGGGAGACCGTTATATCTTATGTCTTGCCGCTCAGCCGCTTGTCCACAACCACCCGTGGCACGATCGTAGTCAACTTGCGGGAAAATCAGATCGGCACGTATTTACAGTCGACGGAACCTGAGGAGCAAGGCTATGTGCTGTTAAATGCGGACGGGATGATCCTGTCGCATAACGACAAGTCGCTGCTGCTTACCGAGGGGCGCGATCAACCATATCTTCAGAGCATTCTAGAGAGCAAAGCGGAGAAAGGGTACGCCTTCCACGAACTGAATGGGGAGCGCCTGTTATATACGTGGTCTTATTCCAAGCTGTTTGACTGGTGGAATGTAAACGTCTATTCCATGGACGCGCTCATGACTAAGACGAATAAGCTGCAGCATAATATCGTTTGGTTGACGGCCGTCGTAATTTTTGCCGGCTCGGTGTTGACGGTGTTCCTTGCAACCTGGTTATCCAAACCGTTGCGGGAGTTGGTGAGGACCGTAAGATCCCGCGGCAGTCGAGGGGTGTCGGACAAAAATGAACTGGCCTTCCTCAACTCGGTCTTCCAGCGGATGCAAGAGGAAGAGGAGCAACTGTATAAACTGCTGCAGGAACGGGAGCAGGATGCCCGCAGTTTGACGGTTCATCGTTTGTTGCGCGGGGAAGAGGTGCAGTCCGTAGAAGAGATCTTCCCCGAAGCGAATTACCTCGTGGCGGTCCTCTCGATTGATCGGTATCGAAGCTATGTGGACGCGACAAACCCAGAAACCCGCAGCTATCACCGGTATTTGATCGTCACCCATAGCGAAAACGTGTTTCCGCCTGGGATATCGGCGAGGTGTGTTTATCAAGGTGAGGGATGCTTCGCCGTGGTGGTCAATTTCGGAGAAGGGGAAGCCGATTGCGGATACGAAGGCATTAAGGAAGCGCTGGGGACGCTTCGTCAGTATGCCGGAAAATTGCTGGGGCATACCGTGACCGTTGGCGTCAGCAGCCGGACAGAGAGCTGCTCCGAACTACAGGACCGCGCGGCGGAGGCGATGGAGGTTATCAAGCAGCGCATGGTGAACGGCGGCGGCGGGATCTCCTTCTGGAGCGAGGAGGATGAACGCGGGCGCGGCAAGCATTATCTGTATCCCGTGGACAGCGAGAGACGGATCCTTAATTACTTGACTGCGGGTGAGCTTGAGCGGCTGCTGGAGGAATTAACGGCGATTCGTCAGGAAATTCAAGGATCCCCGTCAATTTCCTACGACAACATCATGTTCATCTATCATCAGTTAGTTGGGGTTACGATTAAGCAGCTTCGGGAAAATCAAATCAACCCAACGCGGATTTTTGCCGGGCGGGGAAACATCTATTCCTCCATCGCGTCGATGGACACGTTGGAGGAGTTGGATGCGTATATGCGTGAGTTCTACCGCGATATTGTTCAATACCTGGCTCGCAAGCCAGAGAGTGACGCGGGGTATGGAGATCGCATTCTTCGTTACCTGGATGCGCATTATTGCGAAGAGATCGTCTTTGAGGAGATGGCCAAAGAGATTGGCATCAGTTATTCCTATATGCGAAAGATCGTTTACGAGACGACGGGGACCAGCCTGATCGATTACCTTAACCTGCGGCGCATCGAGAAAGCGAAGGAGCTGCTGCTGGAATCCGGGATGACGGTGAAGCAGATTGCGGCAGAGGTGGGGTATGGGAACGTCCAGAGTTTCAACCGATTTTTCCGAAAATATGAAGGGATGCCGCCGAGCAGTTACAAGGCCAGCAAGCTGCAGAGCTCGGGATAGATAAGTTGGAGCTATATTGCTTCGGGAGAGCCGGGGCATATAGCTCCATTTTTGCTACAACCTATCAAATTTGATTCTTTTGCTGCAGGAGACAAGCGATCCGCAGGTTGGAGAATCAAAAGTGAAGCGTAGTATCAAAACTCATGATTTACGTCAGGCCAGGCGGGACGGTATGATTTGACACAAACTTACCGTCGCCAAATCGCATGACGAAGACGGAATCAAGTTCAAACGAGTCAGGCCAGAACGAACGAGGAGGTGAAGGTTGTGAAAGTTGTAAGCGCTTCAAACGCGAAGTCCAAACCGAAGCTGGACCCTTCGTTAGGTCGGGGGGCGGCCTTTTATCTTCGACGGGATTGGGAGCTTTATGTGCTGCTGCTGATTCCATTGTCCTTTGTACTCTTGTTCAAATACGCACCGATGTCCGGGCTTGTGCTCGCCTTTAAAGACTACAAAATCGCCCGGGGGTTCTGGGGCAGCGAATGGGTAGGCTTTGAAGTGTTCACCGAGATCTTCGGAAAACACGACTTCGGCCGTGCGGTCCGTAATACGTTGTTGCTGAATACGCTCGATCTGGTTTTTAGCTTCACGATTCCTGTGCTTCTTGCCATTTTGCTTAATGAAATCAAGAACGTGAAGTTCAAACGGATGAATCAGACGTTGCTCTATCTGCCGCATTTCCTGTCCTGGATTATTATCGGGGCCATCGCTTATCAACTTCTGAGCGAAAGCAACGGCGTCATTAATAATCTCATAGCGATGATGGGCGGGACACGCATTCCCTTCCTGCAAGAAGATTACAACTGGCTGGTCAGTTATCTGGCGATCGGTGTCTGGCAAAGCATGGGCTGGGGAACGATCATCTACCTGGCCTCGATGAGCGGCATCAACCCCGAGCTGTATGAGGCAGCGACCGTGGACGGTGCCGGAAGGTGGCGGAAAGTATGGAATGTGACGCTGCCATCGATTCGCCCAACGATCGTCACGCTGCTCATCATGAATTTGGGCCGGGTCATGGAAGGATCTTTTGAACGAATCTTTGCCTTGCAAAATAAAGCGACAACAGAGTTCACGACGACGATCCCGGTATTGGTGTACCGCTGGGGGATTGAGAGCGGGAACTTCAGCCGCGCCACTGCACTGGGGCTGTTCCAGTCTGTCATTGGACTCGCGCTCGTGCTGATGGCCGATCGGGTCGCCAAGAAGCTTGGCGAAGACGGGTTGCTCTAAGAAAGGAGGCGAACCATGAAAGCATCCGCAAACACGCTCCCGCTGCGTCGCAGCAAACGCTATGATATCTGGGATGTCCTCATCCATATCACGATCGTTCTCGCCTCGCTCGTATGCCTGCTGCCGTTTCTCCACGTCGTCGCCAAATCATTAAGCGATGATGCGTATGTCATCGCGAACAAGGTGTTCTTATGGCCCGAAGGGTTTACCTTGGAGGCGTACAGTAAAATTTTTGCTGACGCCAGCATCCTGCGCTCCTTGTATGTGTCGGTGGTGGTGACGGTGCTGTTCACCTTGCTGGGCATGATCATTACGGTTTGCGCGGCGTATCCCTTATCTCGCAAGCAACTGAAGGGCCGTACGACGTTGACCTTTCTCTTCATGTTCACCTTGTACTTCAGCGGCGGGATCATTCCCGAATACATGCTGATTAGCAATCTCGGCATGCTGGATACGTGGTCGGCGCTGATTCTGCCGCAAGCGTTCAGTGCTTTTAATCTGCTGATCATGAAGACGGCGATCTCCAGCAGCATTCCGGTCAGCCTGGAGGAATCGGCGCGGATCGACGGTGCGGGGCATTTCCGCATCCTGTGGAGCATCGTGCTCCCGCTCTCCAAGCCCATCTTGGCTACGTTGTCGCTGTTTTACGCGGTGGGGCGCTGGAACGCTTATCAAGACGCTCTTTTTTACATTAAACAACGGGTGGATTTACGGCCATTGCAGCTCAAATTGTATTACCTGGTCATTCAGGCGAGCGAAAGCTTCCAACTGGAAGCGACGCAAGTATCGTTAAGCAATCCCGAGGTGCTCAAAGCCTCGTGTGTTGTATTCGCTACCCTGCCGATCTTGTTCGTGTATCCGTTCATCCAGAAGTATTTCGTCCAGGGGGTCATGCTCGGGGCGGTGAAGGAGTAGCCATCTATTCAAAATAGGGGGAATCGACATGGGTAAAAGGTTCACTTGGATCTTAAGTTTGGTGATGATCATTGGTTTATTGTCCGGCTGTATGGGAGGCAGCAGCAAGAGCGCCAATTCGAACGACAACACCACGGAGCCGTCTCCTTCCTCCAACACGAACACCGATGGCAAGTATCCCGATTATTCGACGGGTTTTCCGGAGAGGGTCACGCTTGAGCTTCCGGTTTATGAAAGGGCTTTCGAAGGCTGGAACGTAACTGACAACTATTACACGCGTTGGATTCAACAACAATTCGGCGACAAGTACAACGTTGACGTGAAATTTATTCCGATCACTCGCAGTAACGAGGTGACGGATTATGAGCAGCTGCTGGCTTCGCATAAAGCGCCGGATATTATTTTCCATTATGATATGCCTCAGGCTTTGGCCTACTACGGCGAAGGCGTCATGCAGGAGCTGGATTGGAACGAAATCGCACATTATGCACCGACGTATTGGAAAACGATGGGGGATACGATTCAGCAGTACGGGGTCGTTGATAAGAAGAACGTGTTCTTCTTTGGTGAACGCCCCAGCTTGGACAGCTTCACGACGCTGATCCGCAAGGACTGGGTTGAGAAGGTGGGCATGAAGGTCGAAGATCTGACTTCCCTTGAAAAATATAATGAACTGCTGGGCAAATGGCGAGATGCGGGCCTTGGCGTCGGCGGTGAAACGTTGAAAAAGAACAACTACACGTTCAACTACGCGTTCCGCGATTGGCCGATTGACAAGAAGTACCGCGCCCTTTACTCCGACTTGGGCGTTGCGGATCTGACCACTGCGGATACGGAGCGATACCTGCGCAACCTGAACTACCAGTACAATAACGGCTTAATTGATAAAGAATTTTATCTGCGCGATGATGAGAACAAAGCCAAAGCTGAATTTGTGGCAGGAAAAACCGGTACCTTCAGCTTCTATCTTTCCAGCAACACCGACGTGATCACTTCAACCTTGAAAAATAATCCGGATGCCGAGTTCGCGGTACTGGACCCGCAAGCCGGGGTGCCGGAGGGACGCAAGCCGCAGGGACGCGCATACTGGCCGTTTGGGATGATCATGGGCATTAATTATGAATCTTCGGATATGGAACGCGCAGCGGTATGGATGTATCTGGAATGGATGAGCCAGCCGGAGAACCTGTTCTTCCTGCAAAACGGCGTGGAGGGTCAAAACTACACGCTGGATGCCGATGGCATCGCGGTGAAAAATCCGGATTTTAAAGGAGATTCTGTCCTCTCGCAAAATAACAACAAAGACTATTGGTGCCTTGTGGTTGAAACGGTGAAATACGACGATCCGGTAAAAATGCGCGAAGCATATCTCCGCAGCATGTCGCCTCCAGGGCATGAAGATTTGGCGAAGGATTCGTTAGCTTATTACGACAAATATGCGGAGTACCGTACACCGGACGCTTTGTTTAGCGTGGTGCTTGAGAAAGTAAATGAATATAAAGCGGATCTGAATTCGTTGTTCCAGGAGCTGTATGTCAAGATCGCGATCGCGCCGGAGAGTGAGTTCAATGCCACCTATGAGGCGGCGAAGAAAACGTACCTTGATGCCGGATACCAGGAGATTTTGGACGAGAAGCAAGCGGCGATTGATGCCGGGAATTACAAGTAAGAGTTAGCCGTTCACACGAAGGGAGATGGAAAGATTGAAACTGAAGGCAGCCCCTTCCGAGTTGAAGCAAATTGCCGGGAGCATCGTAGAGTACACCTTCGGGATGGACCTGACCTGGGATTGGCCGTGCGGCGTGGCTTATTACGGGATCAGCCGGGCCTTTGAAGCAACAGGGGAGCAGGCTTATGTGGAGCGGATGGCGGAGTGGTGCGACGAGTACATCGACGCCGGGCTTCCGGTGTGGACCGTAAACTCCTGTGCGATGGGACATATGCTGCTGACATTATATGAACAGACGAAGGAGCAGAAATATCTTGATCTCATCCTGAGCAAAATCGACTATCTGCAGAACCAAGCTCCCCGTTTTGGGGATCGGGTGCTTCAGCATACGGTATCTGCGGGCAATGATTTTCCGGAGCAGTGCTGGGCGGATACGTTGTTTATGGCGGCCTACTTTATGCTGCGCACCGGTATCATGCTAGACGAGAAGCTGCTCATCGAAGATGCGCTGCACCAGTTCTACTGGCACATTAATTACTTGCAGGACGAAGACACCGGCCTCTGGTATCATGGGTACAATCACATCGGCCAAAATCATATGTCCGGGATTTTCTGGGGGCGCGCCAACGCTTGGGCAGCGTACACGATGTCCCGCGCGGCGAAGATTTTGCCGGAAGCTTACCTGTATCCGCCGATGATGCATATCTGGAGCTCCTTGCGCGATCAGCTGGCGGCGTTGAAAACATTACAGCACGAGGACGGATTGTGGGGCACGGTGCTGGATTACCCGGCTGCTTATGGTGAAGTGTCCGCGACAGCGGGGATCGCGGCGGCGATGGTCATTCAGGGCAATCCACTTCATGCCAAATATGTGCAGAAAGCGTTAGATGGCGTGCTCCAGAACGTCACCGATCGGGGGCGGGTGCTCAACGTATCCGGCGGTACCGCCGTGATGAAGGACATCGAAGGATATCTGGGCATCGACAAGAAGTGGGCCCAGGGCTGGGGGCAAGGGCTGACGCTGGCGTTGCTGGCGGCTGTTCTCGAAGACGACGGCTTGCAGGCGGACCTCTAATCTCGAACTTGAGTCAGTGATCACACGAAGAGCGGTGAGATCACTGGCTCTTTTTTTTCACACGATTGTCAGATTCTCCATCTTGTGAAAGCGCTAAAATTTGAAATATCATAAAATTAAATATTCAAAGTCGCGCCTAGGCGAGGGAGCAACAACAACTGTCGCATACTTGATGGCATTACGTACATACTATTCGCGGCGTGATCTTGGATAGGTCCAACAATTCTATGAATGAGGTGCATGACGAATGAAGCTGGATGGAAAAGTTGCGGTCGTCACAGGTGCAGCATCAGGGATGGGCAAAGCGATCGCGGAGCTATTTGCCGCCGAGGGAGCTAAGGTTGTGGTTTCGGACTTGAACCTGGACAAAGCTCAGGAAGTTGTGGACGGGATTAAAGCGAAAGGCGGCGAAGCGATTGCCCTTGTGGCGAATGTCGCGAAGGAAGAAGACGTCCAAGGATTGATCGACGGGACGGTCAGCCAATATGGTACGGTGGATATCCTGATTAATAATGCGGGAATCATGGATAACTTTGTGCCAGCCGGTGACCTGACGGATGAGCTTTGGGACAAAGTCTTTGCCGTGAACACGACAGGGCCGATGCGGACGATCCGCAAGGTGCTGCCGATTTTTACAGAGAAAAAATCGGGGGTTATCGTAAATGTAGCCTCGGTCGGCGGGCTGTTTGGTTCCCGCGCCGGTGCAGCATATACGGCATCTAAGCATGCGGTTATCGGTCTAACGAAGAACGTCGGATTCCAATACGCTACGCAGGGAATCCGTTGTAATGCAATCGCGCCGGGCGCGGTAGAAACGAACATTGCTTCAACCCTTACAGCGATCAATCCGTTTGGTATGGAGCGGGCACAAGTCGGTATGGGCGTAAATCCAGGCACGGGCCAACCTGAGGAAATTGCTAAAGTCGCTCTGTTTCTCGCTTCGGATGATTCGAGCTTCCTTAATGGTACGACGGTTACGGCGGATGCTGGATGGACAGCGTACTAAGCCATTCGATTACATAGGAATAAAAAAGGGCATTCGGCCGCACCCTATCGCACATAAGGCATTACATGAAAGGCAGAAGGAGTGTGCATAGGTGATGGCGAATCCATCGAAAGATACGTCCAAAGCAGCGAGGGAGCAAACCCCGGACAAGAAGCGGGCAACCCCCGCAAAACGCGCCGAGGATACGGAATTTGCCGATGAGTTGACCCAAAGTGATATTCAATCGGCGTTTAAAAATCCGGTCACCGGTGAGGAACGTTTGTACTAGGAATGTCAAAGGTTCAGAACCCAAGGCAGCCCTGATTTGATCGGGGCTGTCTTTTGTTTTGGAGACGAGGAGGGGACGCGCTTGACTTTTGCTCTGGATACGTATAAAAACAAGAGGGAGAGTTAGAGGTCATTTATTCCATTTGTTCGCTACTTAAGGAGGTACATCCCCAATGTCTACGATCGATTTGATCAAAAGCAGGAGAAATATAAAAGCATTCAAACCCGACCCGATTGACGAGTCAGCGCTCATGAGTTGGCTGGAAGCGGCAAGCTACGCGCCAAACCATCGCTTTAATGAACCGTGGGAGCTGCTGCGCGTTGGACCTGAGACGCGAGCAAAGCTGAAGCACAAGAGCGATTTCTGGGGAGCTCCCGTTGTGATCGCATTGTTGTCCAAGCCTGGAGCTACTCCACTCGAACGGGATGAAAATGTGATGGCTGCCGCTTGTTTCGCTCAAAACTTGATGTTGGCTGCCCATGAAGCAGGCGTCGGTACATTCTGGTCGTCCGTCGGAAGCTCGGCGCAAAATCGGGAAGTGCTGGGTGTCGCCGAAGGGTACGAGGTGATTGGCGTATTTGGAATCGGGTATCCGGCCGAAATTCCAGAGGCCAAGCCAAGAACACCGATTGCGGAAAAAATCAAAACGCTGCCGTAATTCAGATTCGATGTGAAAATGCCCAAAGTTGCCTTTGCTCCAATTGGAGAGAGGCGGCTTTGGGCATTTTACCATATTGAAAAACGCAAAAAAGCGTGCTATATTGGTATAGCATGCGCACAGATTTTGTGTAAAATTTTATATCTTCCCTAATTTTATTGTACAGAAAAAAAGGCGCTGCGTCAACCCCTATTTTTGCAAAAAGGAGTGCTGGTTATGGAGAAGGAGCTTCACCAGGAGCTGGAGCGAGAGCAGGAACGGTTGGACCGTGTTATGGAAGTCCTCGCAGAGAGCATCGGCGAACTGGAGGAGGATACCTCACGCCGCAGACAGGAGGTCGTCGAGTTCCGCAAGCATTTCTGGGAAGATGTCACGGTGAACGTGGATAATTTCGACGATTTTCTGGAAACGGTAATCAGCTTGCGCCAGCAGGCCGAAGTATTGTCATTAAGCCAAAGCAGTCATCGTCAAGCCTCGAAACGCCGGGCGGCACTGCTTCGAATGCAGGAGAATCCGTATTTTGGACGGATCGATTTCTTGGAGGAAGGGGAGCCGGAGGCCGAACGGGTCTATATTGGCGTCTCCTCCTTGATGGATCCGAGCGGCGAGAAGTTTCTCATCTACGATTGGCGGGCCCCAATCTCGAGCGTGTATTACGATTACGGGCCGGGTCCAGCTCAGTACGATACACCCGGCGGGACGATTCACGGGGAACTGAAGCGGAAGTGGCAGTACCTCATTCGCCGTGGACGGATCGAATCGATGTTTGATACCTCGCTGACGATTGGGGACGAAGTGCTGCAGCAGGTGCTCGGACATACAGCCAATACGCAGATGCGCAGCATCGTGGCTACGATCCAACAGGAGCAGAACCGGATCATCCGGCATGATCAAGGCCGGTTGCTGATCGTGCAAGGCGCTGCGGGCAGCGGGAAAACGTCCGCGGCGTTGCAGCGGATCGCCTATTTGCTGTACAAATACCGCGATCGGATGACAGCTGATCAGATCGTGTTATTTTCGCCGAATGCCATGTTTCAGACTTATGTATCTGGCGTCCTTCCTGAGCTTGGGGAGGAAAATATGCAGCAGGTGACGTTCCAGGAATACCTGGATCACCGACTCAGCGGGATGTTCGAGGTGGAGGATGCTTATGGACAGCTGGAATATGTGCTAACGGCGAAGAAGGATCCAGACTACCAAGCGCGTCTGGCTGCAATTCGGTTGAAGGCGTCAGCGTCTTTCTTCGAGGCGATTCAGGCTTATCGGTCGTCCTTGGAACAAGGCGGCATGCGGTTCCAACCGATCCAATTCCGCGGGGAGACATTGGTGTCGGCGGAAATGATGGCAGAGCAGTTTTACGGGGGAGAAGAGTCTCTGCGTATGTCCGGGCGGATTGAACGGCTGACGACATGGCTGAATGAACGAATCAACGAGATTGAGAAGCAGGAGCGCCGCAAGCCCTGGGTGCGGGACGCGATTGAGATGCTCAGCAACGAGCAATACGAACGAGCCTACGAGCGGATTCGGAAAAAATACGGCTTAACTGAGGATTCCGACGAGGAGATCGAAGGCGAACGGTTGGAGAGGGAGCTTGCCCGCATCGTCGTGCGCCGAAAGCTGAAGCCCATCCGGGAACAGATCCGAGAATTGCGTTTTATCGATCTGACCGGGGTGTATAAGCAGCTGTTTGAAAATCCAACGCATTCCGGTGCTTGGTTGGAGACGGAGGCGCCGGAGGTTCGAAACGATTGGCCAGAGATTTGCCGGATTACGATTCAGAGCCTTGATAAGGGCAAGTTGTTTTATGAGGATGCGACGCCGTTTCTGCTGCTGCATGAACTGATTCTTGGATTCCAGGCGAACATATCCATCCGTCATGTCTTGATTGATGAGGCGCAGGATTACTCCCCGCTTCAATTTGAGTTTATTAAAAGGCTGTTTCCGGCCGCAAAGCTTACGGTACTCGGCGATTTTCATCAGGCGATATTTGCGCACGCAGCCGAAACGGCGGATTTCCAAGGGTTGCTGCGTTTGTATGGACCCGAGCAAACGGAGACGATCCAGTTGCTGCGAAGCTATCGGTCGACCCGGCCAATCGTTGAGTTTACGCGGAGTCTGATCCCCGGCGGTGAACAGATCGAACCGTTTGAGCGGAACGGTGAACTGCCAGTGCTGACGCAGACGGTTGATTATGAGGAGTTACATCGGCGGATTGAAGCCAGAGTCGCTGAATGGAAAGAACAGGGGGCGGCGACGATCGCCATCATCTGCCGGTCGGCAGCGGAGAGTGCAGCCGCCTATGAGGCTTTAAGAGGAGAACGAATCACTGATCTCAAGCTGGTTACCCGTGATTCGGCCGAATACAAGCAAGGGGTGGTGGTCATCCCCGCCTATTTGGCCAAAGGCATCGAGTTTGATGCGGTGATCCTTTACGATGCTTCGGCAAGCGCTTATGGAGAGGAAAACGTGCGGCGGTTGTTTTATACGGCATGCACCCGGGCGATGCATCATTTGCAGCTGTTTAGCGTAGGTGCTCCAAGTCCGTTCATGGAGCCGGCGATTAATCAGGGGCTTGTAGTGGTTGAGCAGTAAAGCGGGAGAAGCCAGGAGAAATAGGCTCGATGCCCATCCCGGAGATCAAGGCGAAGCTGATGACGGAGTCTTAGATGCATATGAAAAGTATGACCCTGCGAATGGCGGGGTTTTCTTTTTCATCGTCAGATAAGTGTGAATTCGGTTATAATGTAACTATTATCATCACGATCATAGTTAGAGGTGCTTGTCCATTGGCTGATGAAGTGTTGTCCAAAGAATTGGTTCTCGATACAACGGAGACCGTGCTGCGCAAGTATGGTCCGGCGAAGACGAATATGTCTGACATCGCCCGGGCGCTTGATGTCACGCACGCCGCATTATACCGTCTATACAGCAATAAAGCTGCCCTGAAGGAGGCTGTGGTTGAACGTTGGCTAGAGCGCTCACTTCCTCCGCTGCAGGCAGTTGCCAGTGAGGCATCACCTGCCAGTGAGAGGCTGTACCGCTGGCTGGATACATTGCGCAAATTTAAAAGAAACCGCGCTAGCCAGGATCCTGAATTGTTTGAAATGTACTCGATGCTCGTCGAGGAAGCACCTGAAGCCATTCGGGTGCATCGCGATCATTTGTTAGACCAATTGACCGCAATTATTGAAGATGGCATACAGGAAGGGACGATTGCCAAGCAGGATGCGCGAGCTGCTGCAAACGCTGTGTTTACTGCTACGGCGGCTTTCCATCATGTTGCCCACGCTGCAGAATGGGAACTTTCCGATTGGGACAGCCGTTTTGAAGCTGTTTGGCGTTTGATTTCCGTCGGCTTGTTTACTGATCCATCAGCTGTCAAGTAGATCTAAGATGAAACTATAATCTAAACATTGCAACCTCCTTTCGTGCGCAGAAAGGAGGTCTTTTTTTGCGGATCAAGTTACAAAAATAATATTTTGTATATTGTAACTTGTAAATCTATGTGCTAGAATAACCACATTCGTCATAAGGAGGAGATACATGTGTACGTCATCATGGGAGCGACAGGTCAAGTAGGCGGAGCTACCGCAAAGGCTTTGCTGGCAGAAGGTAAGAAAGTGAGGGTTGTGGTTCGGAATGAAGAGAAAGCAAAGGTTTGGCGAGAATACGGAGCTGAACCGGTGTTTGCCGATTATGGCTCGGCCGAGGCATTGCAAGCGGCCTTTACAGGAGCTGAGGCTGTATTTGTGATGAACCCGGCGGTATTTTATCCATCAGAGGGCTTTTCGGAAACGAGAGAGACCGTAGCAGCGGTCGCCAAAGCGCTTGTTGGGGCAAATGTGCCGAAGTTTATAGCATTGTCTTCCATCGGGGCACATCTCCCGAACGGGCTTGGGATTATTGAATCTCTGAATATTCTGGAACGTGGTTTGGCTGATCTGCCGATTCCATCAGCCTTCCTGCGCGCTGCTTGGTTCCAGGACAATTCCAAATGGGATATCGAATCTGCTAGAAACGATGGGAAGGTAGTAAGTTTTATTCAGCCGCTTGATCGAAAAATTCCAATGATCGCCACTGCGGATATTGGAGAGATTGCGGCGAAGACGTTGCAACAAAGTTGGGAAGGTGTCCGCTACCTTGAACTGCAAGGGCCAGAGCCTTATTCCCCGGACGATATTGCCTCTGCATTTTCGAAACTGCTGAAGCGTGAGGTTAACGCAGTGGCTCTTCCGCACAATGAATGGGCTGAAGCATTTATAGCTCAAGGAGCGCCCGAGGACCGCATCCATGGCAGGATTGCTATGCTGGAAGGTTTCAATTCGGGATGGATTGATTTTAAGTATGAAGGTACAGAGCTTATTTCTGGGAAAATCACCTTGGAAGAAACGTTAAGTCAATGGGTGTAAAGCCACCTGAGGAACTCGTTCATTCTTGCGACTCCGGGTACCAGTATGGCAACGAAAATCGATATTTGATTAGGATTAATTCCATTGGGCAAACGAGCAGATAGCAGATCTCAACTGAGATCTGCTTTATCTTTTTGGAGGATAATGAGATAGAAGGCTGCTAATTATCGGATTTGTTGCTATTACCGTCTTCTGAATGTTGTATAATTATGGAAGTCTAAACTTTCAGGATAGCCGAAGAACCTTATCATGTGAGAGGAAGGGGCTGCGGAATGAAGCGTGATCTTCAGTCGTACAAAGGCTGGTTATGGATGACGGGATACTTTGTAGTATTGATTTTAGCAAGCAATCACAGTCAAGGATATTCCTTGTTGGATCGTTTTCTGGACGACCTTGGAATTGGCAGCTGGACGAAAGAAGTGGAAATTGGAGGGCGATTGCACACTACTTCCTTGATTTCGCTCCCTTTGTTGCTGCTTTGTTTGTACCAAACGGTTCGTGGGTTAAAGGAAAGGGTTCCCCAAATCTTGTTCATCTTGCTCATCGTCACGGGGATATGGACTGTGGTGTACCCGAAGATAACGGAAGGGATATTTTAGAATTCGTGGTCGACAGCCATGAAAGATTCGATCCAGGCGGATCCTTCTCATCGTTTGCATCGAAGAATGAAGGTAAAATATAACTTGGATGATTGATAAATATGGGGGGATATGCGTGCGGATAAATGTAAATGGAAAGCTGCGCATTGAACGATTTGAGCTTAGCCATACCGATGATTTGTTTAGGCTTATTCAAGAGAATCGGGTTCATTTTGGCAAGTGGCTTGAATTCCCTCATCGCACCCATACCGTTAACGATGCCAGTGCGAGCGGGAGGATGAGTCCAAGCTAGTCGACCGCATCCGAAACTCCCCTCAAAATATATCCCCTCCTTGTCGTTAGTTGCGGAACATGAGGGGCAGATCGTTGGACATGCTCTTTTTAGCAAAGCAGAGGCAGTTGGTAAGGAGCAAGTAAGCCATGAGGTAGTTGTTCTCGCTCCTCTGGCGGTGAGTCCTTCCTTTCAGAAGCAAGGGATTGGAACACAGTTAATTCAGGAGGGTTTACAACGAACCCAAGAACTTGGTTACGGAGTGGTCTTCTTAATCGGACATTCTGAATATTATCCTCGGTTCGGGTTCAAGCCTGCAAGGTCATTGGGCTTCGAACTCAAGCAGTTTGAAGTGCCGGATGAAGTGTTTATGGCCATGGAACTGAAGGAGGGAGCAACTTTATCTATTCAGGGGGAACTCCTATATCCGGAAGCCTTTTTTGAAAAATGAGCAACAAGAAGGAAGTGTCATTCGCAGAAATGAACGATTTTGAACGTGTATTTGAGATCATGTCCGCATCCTTTCCGGAGATTGAATATCGAACCAAATCTGGACAAATGGAGTTGTTGCGGCATCCAGAATATCGGCTGATCACCGAATCGGATGAGAAGGGACGGGTTGTCGCTTTTTTGGCGGTTTGGGATTTTCCGGCCTTTCAATTTATTGAGCATCTCGCGGTAGATCCTGCTGTGAGAGGAGGGGGGATTGGGAAAAGGTTGGTCGAAAAATGTCTGAAGACCTCTGCCAAACTGACCGTATTAGAAGTGGAACTTCCGGAAAATCACGTGGCCTGCCGACGGATTCGGTTTTACGAACGGCTGGGATTCCATCTCAACGATTTCAACTATGTCCAACCACCGCTGCGGCCCGGTAGAGCCGAACTTCCCCTGAAAATGATGAGTTACCCGAAGCCGCTGACGGAGGAAGAGTTCCTGGTGTGCAGAGCGTTGATCTACAGCAAAGTCTATCGCGTGCCTGAAGCTTAACATGTGTAATCGGTCCATTCTAGTTTGCATAAGAGAGGATGTTGTCCATGAACCGGGGAGGGCATGAAAATGAAACGAATTTACCTGATCAGGCATTGCAAAGCGCATGGGCAGGAGCCTTCGGCGGAACTCACCGCAGAGGGACGCAAGCAAGCGGAGTTGTTGGCCGATGTTTTGCTTGACCGACCGATCAATTGCATTGTCTCCAGCCCTTATCTTCGAGCCATCTCCACAATTCAACCGTTAGCAGAACGATTGGGGTTGCCCATCCATCAGGATGATCGGCTTTGCGAGCGAATTTTGGCGGTTCACGATTTGCCGGATTGGATGGATCACTTGAAAAGATCGTTTGATGAACTTGATATGAAGCTGCCTGGCGGAGAATCTTCAAGAGAAGCCATGAACCGGGGAATCGCAGCGATTGAAGACCTGCTTCAACGGCCGGAGGAGCATGCAATTGTCGTCACCCATGGGAATTTGATGTCCTTAATTTTGAAACACTATGATGATTCATTTGGGTTCGAGGCATGGAGCCGGCTGACGAATCCGGATGTGTATGAGCTGGGGTTCATCGGGGATAAGGCAATTGAGGTAACGCGTCTTTGGAAGTAGTTTTGGATTTCTAATTAGACTTGTAAGAGGGTGTACACGAAAAATCGAGTACATTTTTGAATTTTCGGTGGTTTTGTCGCAATGTATATGAAATTTCATATATATTTGCACGTTTTCAAGTGTTTTGGTCCAAATCTATATGAAAAATCGAATACATTTCGGATTTTTCGACGCTAGCGCCAATTTATACATGAAATTTCGAATACATTTCCGAAGTAGAACTATCGATGGGAGGTTGACATCTTGTCCGAACACGAAGAAATGTTGAACGGTGGGAATATCAATCAGGTTGTAAAAGTAGGGGGAACCGTACGCAGGAATGCGAAACCGAATCCATATGTGTATGACTTGCTCAAACACTTGGAAGTCCAAGGGTTTGCCCACTCCCCACGATATTTAGGACAAGATGATCAGGGGAGAGAGGTGCTTACTTATCTTGAAGGCGATGTACCGGGGGACAACTACCCCGAGTTGGACCTCTACATGTGGTCGGACCGTGTGCTTACCGAGTTAGCGAAACTCTTGCGAAGCTATCATGAAGCTACATCTGGGTTTGTGACCCCCCATGAATCGGTCAACCGTTATCCCGATGAAGCGAGGCATGAGGTCGTTTGTCATAACGACGCTGCCCTGTACAATATTGTGTTTTACAACCGTCAGCCTGTAGGCCTCATCGATTTTGATATGGCTGGGCCGGGTCCAAGGCTGTGGGACATAGCCTACACTTTGTACACGTCGGTTCCTCTCGCTGGTTTTTCGCCAGGAGACACGGATCGGCAAGTTGTTTCTTACCTGCGGGAACGTCATGCGGCTCTGCGGAAACGAAGGATTACTTTATTCTTCCAAGCCTATGGCATGGAGGCTCCAGATCACCTTAAGGATTGGGTGATTTCGCGAATCCAAACTATGTGCAAGACCTTGTCTGAGCGCACTGCTGCCGGTGATCCGGCCTTTCAGAAATTAGTTGAAGAAGGACATCTAGCTCACTACGAGCAAGAAGTTAAATTTCTAGAGGAACATTTTGAGGACTGGTGGTGATCGTACTCCCGCCAGTTTTTTTTTGTGATTTTTTCCCGGTGAAAAGTCCACGTTTACCTCAGCCTGGATCCTCCCCAATAGACTCCTCAACCACCTTTCAACCCTCTGCAAATCGTAACTGTTACGTATAAGATGATAAAATATGTCAAAATTCCCCACTAAAATATGGATTGA
This sequence comes from Paenibacillus barengoltzii NBRC 101215, assembly GCF_004000745.1. Lineage (GTDB taxonomy): Bacteria > Bacillota > Bacilli > Paenibacillales > Paenibacillaceae > Fontibacillus > Fontibacillus barengoltzii. The sequence continues at coordinate 4,570 of NZ_BILV01000026.1, read as the reverse complement.
CAATAAAAAGAAGGTCTGATTATACTGTCTACATCGTAATAATTACGATTAAGGAAAGGAGAGAAACTTAAAAATATGAATCAAACGCAAGCTACAGGATCTAAAAGCATAACGGTCAAGCTGCTAGCAGGTGGACTGTTGGGGAGTATGCTACTGGCTTTGACTTCGGGGTGCGGGTCACCTGCGGGCAGTCAGGCAAGGGAGACGACGATCACCAGCTCGCCGGTGACAACGGTGCAAGCCACAGAGGCTGCAACGGTTATGGATCAAGGAAAGAGCGAGACGTTTCTGTCCTTTACAGATGATGTTGGACACGAGGTCACACTTTCGTCCCGTCCTCAGAGGATCATCGTTCTTTCTCCACAGCTGCTGGATTTATTGTATGCCGTGGATGGTAATGCTATCGCCCGCGCGACTTCAACCGGGGGAGCTGTGCCGGAGGAAGCAAAGTCGATTGAAGATGTGGGGAACATGACCTCGGTAAATACTGAAAAACTACTGTCCCTAAAACCGGATCTGGTCATGGGCTCAACGGCATTTCATCGTGATCTGGCGAGCGTACTCGAAGCCAGCGGTGTTCCGCTAGCGTTATTTAATCTCAGCACGTATGAGGATTTAAGGGAGAAGGCGCTGCTGTTCGGTAAATTAGCCGGTACGGAGACGAAAGCATCTGAGGCGCTGGCGAAGTTACAAGGTCAAATCGAAGAGCTGACCGCGAAGGTGCCGACGGGTTCATCGCCTAGCTTTATCATGCTGAACGTGACGCCCAGCAGTATTTCAGTTCAGCGGGAGAATACCGTAGGACTGGAAGTTGCTAACCTGCTACATATGAACAACGTGGCGGCAACACTAACGCCATCTCAGAAGAGCCCAACTACAGCTCCTTTTAGTATGGAGAAAATTGTGGAGCTGGATCCGGACTATGTGTTCCTGCTTATTCATGGGGCTCGCGAGGAAGGGGAGAAGATCATCGAAACCGACCTGGCGAGTCAACCGGCTTGGGCCTCGTTGCGTGCGGTCAAGGAACAACATATGGCGATTCTGCCTTCCGACCTGTTGCTCTCCAATCCGGGATTTCGGTTCAACGAGTCGGTAGAGTATTTAGCAAAACTGGTGTATCCGGAAATTTTTGGACATGGAAATGGCAACTAAGACCAAGTCATTATCGGCAGCAAGAGGAGGGCTTGTACTAGCGATCATCGCGTTGGCAGCGGTGGTTGGGATCGTATGGAGCATTGGGACGGGAGCCGTCTTCATCCCAGCGAGAGAAGTTTGGCTGTATCTGTTTCATGGGTACGACGGCCCCCTGAAAGAAGTGATTTGGAATATCCGATTGCCCCGTACGTTGGTTGCGGCGCTGGTTGGCGTAAATCTGGCTTTATCGGGAGTTATTTTACAGGGAGTTATGCGGAATCCGCTCGCTGACCCGCATATCATCGGCGTCTCCTCTGGGGCCGGGCTGCTTGGCATTATGATTCTGATCTTATATCCGGAGGCCTGGCCATGGTTGACGCCGGTTGCCTTCCTCGGAGCTTCAGCCGCAGCTGCAATCATCTATGTGTTAGCTTGGAAACAGGGGGTTCAGCCGGTTCGTCTGATCCTGGCAGGTGTGGCAGTATCCGCGTTTCTTGGTTCAGGCATCTCGGCACTGCTCACCTTCTACAGCGACCGTGTCAATGGCGCGCTTGTCTTCCTCGTTGGCGGCTTGTCAGCCAAAAGCTGGCCGGAGCTGCATATGATGCTTCCTTATTCGCTGGCAGGCACGGCGTTGGCGCTGTTGGGGGCGGTGCACCTCAATCTGCTGGCATTAGGTGATGCCAATGCACGGGGACTTGGGGTGAGAGTAGAAGCCACGCGGCTTATCCTCACGGCAGTCGCCACGCTGCTAGCCGCTAGTGCGGTAAGCGTGGTGGGGTTGCTTGGTTTTGTAGGACTGATCGTCCCCCATTGTGCGAGATTGCTTATCGGCAGTGACCATCGTCTGTTACTGCCTGCCTCTGCCTTGCTGGGCGTCGCCGTGGTGACCGTATGTGATACGCTGGCCCGCTTGTTGTTTGCACCGATCGAGCTTCCAGTTGGCATCATTCTGGGAGTGCTGGGGGCACCGTTTTTTCTGTATTTGTTAAGGAGGGAAGGCGAATGACCGCGTTAGTGCTGGATCATTTGGCTGTTAGGTACAACGATCGTACGGTCATCGAGCAGATCAGCTGGAGGGCAGAGAAAGGCAAGATCTACAGCATTATCGGGCCGAACGGATGCGGTAAAAGTACCTTATTGAAGGCAATCTCCGGACAACTCAAGCCGGCTCGCGGCACGATTTTGTTGGACGGCAAGCCCCTCTCAAGCTATTCCAGACGAGGCCTTGCTCAATATTTGTCCATGCTGCAGCAGAGCCAGGAGAAGCAGCCGGACCTGACGGTACGCACCTTGGTTGGCTTTGGTCGCTTCCCTCATAAACCAGCTTGGGCCGGGTTTCGCCGGGAGGATGAGGAGGTCATTGACTGGGCCTTGGCTCAAACAGGGACTTTATCGTTTGCAGAACGGAAGCTGTCTGCTTTGTCGGGAGGAGAACGCCAGCGAGCCTGGATCGCTTTGGCTTTGGCGCAACAGCCCAAGCTGCTGCTGCTTGACGAGCCAACAACGTATTTGGATGTCAGCCATCAGTGGGAAATTTTGGAGCTGGTCTCCGAGTTGAACCGAAAGTATGGCATTACCATCCTCATGGTGCTGCACGATATGCATCATGCCGCTGCTTTTTCCGACGAACTGTTGGTGCTGCGTCAAGGGGAGGTCTATGCCAGCGGATCACCGGCAGATACGCTAACCGAGCAAACATTAGGTGAAGTGTTTGGCGTGAAAGGACAAATTGTACAGGATCCCGCAACCGCTCGCTTAAGCTGTTTGGTGACGGGACTGCTATAAAGACAGGAACATCGAAAATAAGGAGTAACGGGAGAGGATGAAGATGAACGGGAAACCGGAAGTGTATCCGTTTGCCGCAATTGTTGGACAGCAAGCCATGAAAAAAGGGTTGCTCTTAAACCTCGTTGAGCCGCGGTTAGGCGGAATGTTGATTCGTGGCGAGAAAGGCACCGCCAAATCAACGGCAGTCCGTGCCCTTGCCGATCTGATGCCGGGGCTTCGGGTCGTCAACCTTCCGGTGAGCGCCACGGAGGATCGGGTGGTCGGCACGCTGGATATCGAACACGCGATCCGTGAAGGGGAGAAGCGTTTCGAACCCGGCTTGCTGGCTGCAGCGGACGGTCATATTTTGTACGTGGATGAGATTAATTTGTTGGATGACGCGATTGTAGATGCGTTGCTGGATGCCGCTGCGATGGGGGTAAACACCGTGGAGCGGGAAGGAGTGTCGTATTCGCACTCCGCTCGTTTTATTCTGATCGGAACGATGAATCCGGAAGAAGGAGAACTGCGGCCCCAGCTGTTGGATCGTTTTGCGCTGTCCGTAGAAGTGGCCGGAGAACGCGAGATAGCGGATCGGATGGAAGTCGTCAAGCGCCGCCTGGCCTTCGAGGCGGATCCAGCCGCTTTTCGCCGCGAGTATGAACAGGAACAACAACAGCTGAATGAACGCATCGAGAGCGCGCGCGAGAGACTTGCAACTATCGAGCCCACCGACCAACTGCTGGAATGGACCGCCAAAGTGGGGATTCGCCTGGGGGTGGACGGTCATCGCGCAGACATTACCTTGATGAAAACAGCCATGGCGCTTGCCGCTTGGGAAGGCCGTACCCGAGTCCAACCGGAGGATATGGTGGAGGCAGCGATGTTAGTCATGCCGCATCGGATGCGGAAACGGCCGTTTGAGGACGGAGAAATCCATGCGGAGAAAATGGTGCAACTGCTTGATGAGCTGATGGCGGAGGTTTCGAATGCAGTCTGAAGCTTATGCTTACCCCTTCTGCGCGGTGGTGGGGCAAGAACAAGCCAAATTAGCCTTGCTGCTTCATGCCGTCAACCCAACGCTGAGGGGAGTTCTGTTGGTCGGGGAACCCGGTACGGCCAAGAGCACGATGATTCGTGGTTTAGCTGAGCTGTTGCGGGATCAAAGAGGGATGACGATTCCGCTTCACGTTGATGAGGAACGATTGTTTGGCGGAATCGATACGGCGGCGGCTATCCGCTTCGGTGAGCGACGGGTTGTCCCGGGCCTGCTTCGGGAAGCGGATGGGAATTGGCTCACGATTCATGAAGTGAATCTGATGCGCGAAAGCATCTTGCGAGCGATTCTTTCTGCTGCTGAGCAAGATGGATATGATCAGGCGGAGGGAGAGCAGCTGAGTTGGGTGCCGTCCTCATTCCGGCTGTACGGAACGATGAACCCGGAAGAAGGATCGCTGCCCAATGCGTTGCTGGATCGTTGGGGGCTGTACGTGCCGGTTTCGACGTTAACCGATCCGGCCGAACGGGCCGAAATCGTCCGCCGCAGGCTTGCATTTGAGCGCGATCCGAGCGGGTTCGTTCACGCCTTCGCCGCGGAATCGCAGGCGCTTCGGGAGCGGCTCGCGCAGGCGCGGGCACACCTGCCTGCGGTGCGGATCGGCGAGCC
>NZ_BILV01000025.1 GCF_004000745.1 Paenibacillus barengoltzii NBRC 101215 | reverse complement strand
GGTTCGCGCGGCCGTTCTTCCACCGGCCGGCGGACCGGCGGCCCGGTGAGGCCGCAGCTGCGCTACCGGCGCCCCGCCGGCTGAATGTTTTGCGGCTGGTGACCGCCGCATTGTCGCGTGTAGCCATCCCGTACCTCCTTTCCGGCTTCCCTATCGCTTAGGGAAGTACGCCTTTCATATGAATTGCGGCTTCCTGCAGCGATTCAAATGTGCCGGCATCTCCCCACCACAACTGGAGGACGTCGAACTCGAGCTTGCCTTCCCGCGCGTAAAGGTTGTTCACGTCTGTAATCTCCAGTTCGCCGCGAGCGGAACGTTCGATGCTGCGGATCATGCCAAACACGCTGTCATCGTACATGTAAATCCCGGTAACCGAATATTTCGATTTCGGTTTCTTCGGTTTTTCCTCGATATAAGCAATATGTTCCGGGGCATCTTCAGCAAACACCGGCACGCCGTAGCGCCGTGGATCATCCACCGGCTTCAGCATCACCCGTGCGCTGCCCAAAGGCTGCTGCTTAAATCGCTCCACGTATGGTGTTAAATCGTCCAAGAACAGGTTGTCACCCAACAGCACAACGAATTTGCTGCCCGGTGGGATAAACCCCTCCGCCAGCTCCAGGGCTTCTGCAATTCCGCCGGCCGATTCCTGGATACGATACGTCAGATTCACTCCAAAGTTCTCCCCGCTGCCAAGAAAGTCCGCGTACAGCCCTGCAGATTGTTTGCCGATCACGATGAGGATGTCGGTGATTCCAGCTTGACGCAGCCGTTCTATGCCGTAACAGACCATCGGATAATTCCCGACCGGAAGCAGATGCTTGTTGATCAATCGGGTCAGCGGGTATAGACGCGTGCCGGTGCCCCCCGCCAAAATCACACCTTTCATGAACGCTCCTCCCTTACCTTAAAAATTTGAGGCTCCCTGTTAAATAAATTGCCAGGGATCTACGCCCCATTTATCGATAAACCGCATACGGTTCCGTTCTATCAGCTCGCTCCACCCTTCCGGATGGCGGGTTTTAAAGCTGGCACTGCCTTCATGGTACACCAGCGTATCGCCGCACATAAGCAGACGATAACCAAGCTGCCGAGCACGGTAGCAGTAATCGTCATCTTCGTAATGACCGGGCGAAAACCGTTCGTCAAATCCTCCCGCCCGCTCCAGTACCTCCCGCTTAAAGAGCAGGCACATGCCGATCAGCCGCTGGACTTCCTGCCATTTGGCCGGATCCGAATGGTTATGACGTTCGGCGATTTTGGCGAAATCCTCTCCTTCCTCCCAATTGATCTCCACCTGCTGCCGTCCGCTGGCATAATTGGTCACCGGGCCGACGAGGCCGACATCAGCGGCGCTGTGCAGCGCCTGGAGCAGATTCGAGAGCCAGCGCGGAGAGACAAGAACATCATTGTTAAGAATAAGAAGGTGAGCGCCCGAAGCGACCGACAATCCTCGGTTTACAGCGATCGGAAATCCTTCATTGCGCGGCAGCGCCACCAGGATCAGACGCTCCTTCAGACAGAACGATGCCGTGTCGTCCTCGGAGCCGTTGTCCACCACGATAATCTCATAAGGAGTCTCCGTATACTGACGGATCGCCGCCACGCAAGGGGCAAGCAAGTGAAGCCCGTTATAGGTCGGAATGATGATACTCGTTACTCCAGCCGTCATCGGGCATTCCTCACTTTCGCAAGTTCGCTCCGGCCTATTGTGGAGAAGCGTAACCGGACGCCTTCCGTTTTCATAACCTCACCAAGCGCCTCGAGATGGTCGCCAACGATCATCCGTGCGACCGCATTACCCGCCCCGCTGTTGCTGGTGCGGAGACGGTTTTTGCGGATCACGTCCACGGAAATCGGCGCACCTGCCTTCAGCCCGCGAACCAAGGCGAGCGCTTGGGCTTTCGGAGGAACGATCAGCGCAGCGGTGCCTACCGTCCGTACTGCGCGGCGGGACAAAGCGTTTGGCACCGCAGTTAACGAGTTCGCCTTCAACTCCGGATGTCCAAGCGCCAGATTCAAGAATGCCTTACAGCGCGTTACCTCATCCTGCTGGGAGAACGGCGGCAGATGCGGCGTCAAATCGTTAAGCGCCAAGTCCTCTCCCCGATCGATGGCGATCAAAAAAGCAGCTAAATCCTCGGCGGCAACGCACATATCCCCGTCGGTAAACAGCAAAATATCCCCGGTAGCTATCGCCGCCCCAATCGCCCGGCCTACGTCATGCCCTAACCGCTCGGGGAAGCTCAGCCGCGTAATGCGCGGATCGCGATCCACGACGGTAAAGCTTGCATCATCGCAGCCATTCAAGACAACGATGATCTCATGCAGAGGCAGCTTGCGGAGCTCTGCCAAAACCGCCGGCAACGTCTGCTCCTCATTACTCGCCGTCACAATCGCTGAGGCACGGCTTTTCAGCGGCAGCGGAATCCACATCTTACTCAATCCGGCTGCATGGGCATACCCGCGGCGATACGCCAAGGAAGCCGTCAACAAAGCCGTGAAAGGCAGTTGATCCACCCGCTCCGCCTGCGCCCACGCTTGAAAACAAGCCTGCATCTGTGGCGAACCCTTCTCCGCCCCATCCTGTGCCGCCGCACGGGCTCCTGCGGCCCAAGCTTTGGCTTTGAGGCGTTGGAGCGGGATGCCGGCATATCTTTTTCCCGTCGAAGGACGGACCCCGCGGCGGCCTTTGCGGGAGAAGCCGCTGGATCTCCGGATTGCTCCTCCGCGCAAACGGGCCGAGGAACCGCTTCTTCGTTTCCGACGAACCTTCATCTTTTGCCGAGTTACCATGACCATCAATGGATCACCTCACCTTACCGCGCTGCCGTCCCAGATCGATGTATCCGCCGCGCGGTCCTTGCTGGAGGAGCAGCCAATGGATCGCCTCCAGATGATCCCCTGCCACCAATGCGGTCAGCGGATCAACACGACTTCCCTTCTTCCCTATGCGTCCCCGGGCTGGATTTAGCTTGCCAACGGGGACGGTATGCACCGGCTGGACGTTTAACCCCAGCCGGATCGCTTTAGCTAAGGCGAGCGGCGGAACCTCCAGCGCATCCAGGCCGACGGTGTCTACCGCAGTTCGGCTCATCGCATGCGGGACTGCCGTCAAGGAAGCTCCGCGCAGGTCAGGACGCTGCAGCACACCGTTCAGGACGTGTTTGGCTAGAACGACTGGATGTGCCACCTTCCCTCGTACCGGGCCGGAGTAGCTGTTCAGCGCCACATCGACACCCGTCAGCACCGCGTTGACAAAAGGCCGAAGCTCCCGGGCTGGAATCACCATGTCAGCGTCGATGAACAGCAGCACTTGACCGCGGGCCGCCTCCGCCCCAACGCGCCGGCCCACATCATGTCCCAGCGGCTCCGGTACGTGGATGACGTGAGCGCCGCAGGCTTCAGCCAGCTCAGCGGTCCCGTCAGTTGAGCCGTTCACCACGACGATCGTTTCGCTGCGCGGATGCACCAGACCGGCTTCACGCAGTACGCTGGCGATCGTCGCCCTTTCATTCATCGCCGGAATGATGATGGATACGATGGGATCGGGATGATTGACCAAACGCGGCAGCACTTTAGGGCGCTGAATCGGTTTGCGGTTCAGTCGGATGCGCGGCCGCTTGCGTTTTTTGACCACATCAATTTCCTCCCAAAAACGTGATAATACCGGAGCATATACCTCAGTGTATGATTGGCCGGGGGGCTGGTAACGGCAAACGTACAGTTGTCCTGACGAATGCGGCACAGGCCCTGCTTATGGGACAAAAGAAAAAAACGCCTTTCGGCGTTTCCCTAAGATTTGCTCTGGACATCCAGATATCATCAGTTTTTAGCGCTTCGTCGACCTATGTGCGTCTGCACCCCTCTGGCGCGCACGAGACTGACCCAACGGTCTGCGGTGTGATCCCAGCGGTAATGACGACGAACGATTTCTCGGCTGGCCCGGCCGATGACTTGACGAAATTCCTCTTCCTCCAGCAGCAATATGATCCGATCAGCCAAGCTGTCTCCCGCCCCTTCGGCGAGCAGTCCATCAACCGCAAATTCAAGTACCGGGGCGTCATGAGCATCCAGCGTAGGCAAGCCGGCAGCCATCGCTTCAAGGCGCGTTAACATCGATGCCGGCTCATCGCCCGGTAACATCACCAGGCAATCCGCCAAGAGATACCTATCCGAAATGAAGTAAGGCGACCCGGCCTGCAGGCAGGCAATCCGCTCTGGAGCGTAGGCGGCAAGCCCATGTGGCTTCGATCGCTCAAACCATTCACGGAAAGCCCCGGTTCCGGGGAAGTCGGCGGCAAGGAACACCAGCATCGACTCCGGCACGCGATCCAGCACCTCGGTAAGAGCCGAGACAATGTGCTCCTCGTCCCTAAGCGGCGGCCAACTTCCAGCCAATAGAATGATTTTGCGATTCATCCATCCCCGCTCCATCAGCCGCTGTTGACGTTCCCGTTCCCCATCTGGCGTCCAGCGCAGCAGCACTTGTTCTTCTAGGCTTGCTCCCGGCAAATGAACCCATACCGGAGTGACCAAAGAGGGGAACTGCGCCAGCAACTCGGCTTTGGTCCGTTCACTGCCGACGATCAGGCCGTCCACGCCTTCCAGAACTTGCATTGTATATGCCTTGGGATGGCAGGAAGAAGATACGATCTGGGCAGAGGGTAACGTCAACAGTACACGGGAGAGCGGAAGCCGAGCTTTCAGCTGACAAGCCAGCAATGGTCGGCCATAAACGTCCACCGTATCCGGCCGCCACTTGCGCAAGTGCCGCAGCAGTGACTCCAGATAGAGGCGTCCCCCGGGCAAGCAATAAAAAGGAACGCCCCCCATCCATCCTTGGGCCGGTAGATGCCCGTCCGCAACGCCAAAGAGGCGAATGTGCAGCTGCTCTGCCGCATGAGGGAGCATTCGTTCAAGCACCCTCTTCACTGGACGGTGTTTCCCTGAAACCGCCGTAAAGGCGTCAGGCGCGATCAACGCGACTTTTTCCCGATCCATGTGAAGTCCCCCCTCCTTACCGTTTCACTTGCATTCGATATCCTAAATATACGAGAAGCTCCTGGCAAATGTGACACCTTCTTGGAAGATGAGCCTAATTTGCCAAAGGCGGTGTTCCATCCGTAGTTCGCCCGAAAACAGGCGGCTGTCGCAGCACAGTCGTCCACGCTAATGACCCGGGACAACATACACTGAAGGAAGACGCACGGGAAGGAGGAAACCCACTTGAGTCAGGACACTGTCGGAATCCTGCTGAATTCCAGCATGTACCGAGGGATCCCTACGCGCAGAACCGGCCAAGAGTGGATCACAGGGTATGAAGAAGCGGCACAGGAATATGGATTAATCCCCGTTTTCTTGCGTCTCGCCGGCATCGATCCGGCAGGGGGCAGATGTCTCGCTTATGTATATAATGGCATCGAATACGTCGAGCAACAGCTTCCCTTGCCTTCAGTGATCCATAACCGAGCGTTATATCCCAGACTTGCAGCTCGAAAAAGACTCCAATCCCTGAATGCCCGGGGCATCACAATCTTTAATACCACCAACCGTTATGGAAAAGACTTCATCCACCGCTTGCTCTGGAGTGCTCCTCACTTGCGGCCGTACCTTCCGGCATCGATGCCGTTAACCCCCAGCAATCTGCGGAACATGATGACCCGCCATACGGACCTCATCCTTAAGCCGATCCGCGGCTCCATTGGCCATGGTGTCATGCGATTGCGACATCTGCCATCGTCAGGGTGGGAGCTCACTTATGCTACGACACTTGGCCAGCGGCAATGGAGAACGATTCGACTGCATCGGGGACAACTGCCGCCCGGGGTTCGGCATATGCTGCGTCGCACGCCTTATCTCGTGCAAGAGCGTATTCCGCTGGCGGAATACGAGCAGCGCCCCATCGATCTGCGGATCACCGTCCAGCGGGGCGGCGGAGGCGATTGGAGCGTCACCGGGCGCTTCGCCAAAGTAGCTGCTGCAGGCAGCTTTGTGTGTAACCTCGCCAGAGGCGGCGAAGCCCATCCCGCCGAGGAGCTGCTGGCCAAAGTGCTCCCGGAGCAGATCGTCCCGGCAGCCCTTGCTCACGTTAATGAGCTTGCCCTGACCATCTCCCGCTATCTGGGCAACCGTCTCCCGCATCTCGCCGACCTGGGGCTGGACATTGGCTTATCCGCAAGCGGGAAGCCTTACTTTATCGAATGCAATGGGCGTGACCAGCGTTACGGCTTTCGTAAAGCCGGATTGCTGGAAGCCTGGAAGGATTCATATCGACAGCCTATGGCTTACGCCCGTTATTTGTTAGACCGATCGAACCGGGCTTAGCCAAATGGAACAAAACTAAAAAAAGGGGCGGATTCCTAAACACAGAGAGCAGGCAGTAACCCGTTTCTCCGGAAGGAATCATGCCCCTTCGTTTCATAAGATTTCATGATAGCGAACATCTGCAATGTGAAATAGCGGGTACAAGTCCGCCAAGAAGTAAGCTGCAGCCGCAACCAAGCCGATGAGCAGCCATGTCAACACATCGTACCGGGAATAGGCAGTCGGGTAATAATACGTGCGCGGCCGATTTCCGTCGAACGCTTTCGCTTCCATGGCGACAGCAACTCGATGGGCCCGCCGGATGCTCTGAGACAGCAGCGGCACAGCGTACAGCTTCGCTTGCGCGACGAGACCGGGCAGTCCGCGCGGACGGCGAACGCCGCGAATCAGCAGCGCATTACGTCGGACAAGCAGCTCCTCCCAGACCATGGGAAGCAGCCGGACCGAGGCCATAAAGCTGTAGGCGTATTTGGGCGGCAGCTTCGCCTGCTGCATTAGCGCGTAAAACAAAGCGACCGAAGAAGTCGTCAACACGAACAACAGCCCTTCGGCAGCAAAGGCCACTGCTTTGAACCCGATGTGAATCCCACGGTAGAAGCTTTCTTCAGAAATGCGGAACAATCCCCACGACCACCAGATCTCCGTCCCTTTGCCAAACAGAATCATCGTCGCCGCCGAGGAGGCAAAGATCAGCGCAAAGGGGAACAGAAGCAAAGCGACTTTCCAAGGTTCATAACCGCTGAGCAGGAAGAGCAAGAACGTAAAAAGAAGCGCCTGATAAAAAATAAAATCAAGCCGGTGCGTAAATAACGTCAGCAGAAACAGCAGGATCATCAACGCCAGCTTGGCAGCCGGGTTCGCCTGATGCAACCAAGTCCGCCGTTTCGGGGTCAGAAAACGTCTCATCTGGCAATCACCGCCTCCGGATCCCGGCGGCCAGGCTGGTCGGTTGGCGCGGAGGTGATATCCGCTCCCCGTTCGGCTGATCCGTTGGATTCCGGTGATTCGCCGGCACTTGCCTGGGACCGTTCTACCCGCGAGGTCAACCGTTGGCTCGTCAACCGTCCGTCCCGGACCTCCCAATACTGGGTGGCCACCTGCTCTGCGATCCGCTCTTCATGGGTAACCATGAGGATCGCCGTCCCGCGTCGACGTAACGCCTCGCATAACTGCAGAATGGCAAACGTGTTCGCAGCATCCTGACCGAAGGTCGGCTCATCTAGCAGCAACACCTGTTGTTCGCGCACGGCCGCCGCAGCCACACTAAGGCGCCGCTTCTGCCCCAGCGACAGCTGGTAAGGATGCCGCATCTCCAAGCCGGTTAGACCAAACTGCTCTAGATACTCCGTCACCCGACCGTTCAGCGTTCTGGCGTCAAGTCCATCCTCCCTCAGCGAGAAGGTGACTTCGTCCACCACCCGATCGGCGACAAACTGAAACTCCGGATTCTGGAACACAAATCCGATCTCACGAGCGGCCGACTCCAACCGTCGTCTGCGGTCACGTCGGCTAAGCTTCCCAGTCTCGATCCGTTTTCCCTGCAGCATAAATGCCCCCTCAGACGGCAGCAAACCGATCAGACTGAGCAGCAACGAGCTCTTCCCTGCACCGTTTGGCCCAGTGATCGCAATCCAATCCCCGGGATACACGGCGGCTTGCCCGACTTCAATCACCGGCCGCCCATGCCGGAACCCGTGAAAATCAGTCAACTCCACGGCGGCAGGTCCATCCAATTGCCGGCTACCTCCCACCGGCTCCAATAACCTGCGGCCGGCTTCTGTGGCAAAATACGCTTCCCATACGCCGGGATACCAGATCCCAAATTCAATAAGCTCGGAATGATACGTATCAAACACGACGTCCGGTGCCCCCTCGCCCAACACCTTCCCATCCGGTCCAAACAACACGACGCGGTCAACCAGACCTAGCGCCGTCAACTCCTCGATCCGGTGCTCCACGATAATGAGGGTGCGGCCCTCAGCCACCTTAGCGATCGCTTGCCAAATTTGCTCTCGGCCCTGCGGATCGAGCAATGCCGAAGGCTCATCCAGCAGCAGCACCTCCGGATCGCCCAGCAGCACGGAGGCAAGCGCCAACCGTTGCTTCATCCCTTGGGATAGCGAATCGATCGGCACATGGAGCTCAGGCAGGTCAAGGCCCACCTTCGCCAATGCAGCCTGCATCCGCGCGGGCATATCCGGCTTCGGCACGCCCAAATTTTCTAAGGCGAACGCCAACTCCTCATCCACGTAAGGCATACAAAACTGCGTATCCGGATCCTGGAACAAAAATCGCCATGACGCGGGAAGCTGTTGTGCGGACGTGCGCATCGGAATCTCAACTAGGTCTGGAATGATGCCGCTCAGCACCTGGAGCAGCGTCGATTTGCCGCATCCGCTGGGACCCAGCAGCAGCACATGCTCCCCACGCCGCACCGAGAAATCCAAATCCTTAAACACAAACCGATCCTCTCCCGGGAACTTGAGCCGCAGCTCCCGGATCTCAGCTGCCGTCGTTTCTTTGCTCATCAGTCATTCAACGCCGCATAATCTTTGGGATCAACGGGTCGCAGCAATGTCGTAACCCCTGTTGCCTCTACGGCCTTCACGACGGCATAAGCGAAGTACCCGCAGATCAGCGCCGAGCTGACGGCCCGCATCGCATATTTGGCAGTCAAGAGCCACGGCTCGTAATCCTGCACATAGCCGTAGAAGAAATCTGGGAGAACCGAACCTACGGCAGCCCCAATCCCAGCCAACGCAGCAACGGAGCCGGAAAATTTCCGGTACCGGAACGCGGCGAACACCAGCTCCGCCCCTAAACCTTGCAGCACACTGTAAAGAACCAACTGGACGCCCCACTCGCTCCCGAACAAAATTTCCACATGGGCAGCAGCGATCTCCGCGATTAACGCCACCCCCGGTTTGCGAATCAACAAGAACACCAGCGTTGCAGCCAGGAACCACATCCCGTACACCAGTTCATCGGCCTGGAAGAACAGGGGGGAGAACAAATTGTACACCGAACTCCAAAAGTGATACACCACACCTAGCACCAGCGAGACCAACACCGTTACCAGCACATCACTGAGCTTGAGACCACGCCCCGTTCTTTTTTGAACAACCTCTGACATCTTCATCTCTCCTCCTGATCATTTGATTTAAATCCTCGCATCGTAAAAAAACCGCCTGAATAGCTCAGACGGTGGTCAGGTCACGGGGACGCACGAAGGCACAAAAAGTCCCGGACGATCGATTCTCTACGCTGGCATTATCCAGATCAGATTAACGGTCCGCGGCGCAATATGCCGCTATCTCAGCCTGATTCGCTCAAGCCCCCGTATCCCTATGCGATTGATATAAACATACACCAACCCCGCCCAGGCATCAAGCCTAAATTTGTACAAATCTGTAAACTGGGGGTTACCAATCCGTTATTGATTTCGGTCTGATTCTGTGTCAAGATAAGCGGAAGTGGCAACGAATTCATCAATACCCATGCAGCATTACTGGACAGACTAGGAGGATGCGATTTGGCCGCGACATGGATGAAATGGATGACGGAGCTTTCCTCCCGGAAATGGTTATCCCGGTTGATAGGCAAGTTCTCTCATTCGGGGGTTAGCCGAGCAATGATCCCTTTATTCGCAAAATCGTATGGCATTCCGCTGCATGAAGCGGAGAAGGAGCTTCGGGAATACCGCACGTTAAACGAATTCTTCACCCGCAAGCTAAAGCCGGGCATGCGCCCGCTGCACGCGGAGCCGGGAGTGATGATTAGTCCGGTGGACGCGCTGATTACGTTTATGGGCGAGGTGCAATCCGGCACGATCCTGAACGTGAAAGGACAGGATTATTCCTTGGAAGCGCTGCTGGCCGGCTCTCCCCGCGTCGAATTGTACAAACACGGATACGCCTTTGTTCTGTATCTGAGTCCTACCGATTATCACCGGATTCACGCGCCCGTGACGGGCAAAAAGCTGGAAAGTGAGCACATCCAAGGCCGGGTCTACCCGGTGAATGATTTTGGCATGCGCCATATGAAGAAGGTGTTATGCCGAAACGAACGCTTGATCACTTACATCTCCCATGAGTATGGGGAAATCGCTCTTGTGAAGGTCGGCGCGATGAACGTGAGCAGTATCCAGTATACCGATCCTTCGGCAAAATCCTGGGAGCAAGGCGACGACCTCGCTTATTTCGAGTTTGGATCCACCGTCGTCCTGCTCACCCAGAACGGCACCTTTACCCCCTGGCCTGAACTTGCCCCCGGACAGAAGGTACGGATGGGTGAAGCGCTGGGCCGCTTTAACTCCGCAAACCCAAGCTAATTAAACAAGACCATGCATCGCCGGCTTCGGCCGGCTCTTCCCATCTCCTGCACTGTATTGCTAGTTCAGCTCATACCGGACGCGGGTGCCGTCCATGATCAGCCCTGTGCTGCCTACGATGACCTCGGACTGCTCGAAGATCTCACCGCTGACAGCTGTTGCGTATTCGTTCGAACCTTCCGTCTCGACTCGGGTTAGTTTTGCGTAATATGCATTGCCAAGCGGGCCTTGTTCCGCAGAGATCGTGTATAGGAACGCCCCCTGGCTGTCATGATGAACGGCTTCATTGGGGACGAGCAACAGTTGGTCGCCCTTCGATTTGCGCAGGCTCACTTTGACGCGTTCACCGCCTAGGAGACCGGATTCTTCTTCCTTCAGTGATATCGTGATCCGGGTGTTCGCGGCCGAGACTTGGTCGCTGTCGCCAGGCCCAAGCTGGTCATCGCCGATCGAATCCCCCCTCCATCGTACGCCTCTTCGATCGTGGTAACGGTGCCGGTAAGCTGTCGGGCATCGTCGTCTACAAGCGTGATCGAATCAAGTTCTTCACCGGACCGGATCAGGATCGCAAGCTCGTCCGGCACCATCAACCAGATCTGATAGCCCTGGGACGTATCGGATAGGCTGACGTCGGGAACCCCCGCTGAGGCGATCCCCTCTTCAGCACCTACCGTCATGACGATGCCATCCACCGGAGCGATCAGCTCCCGACCCGCTTGGATCTCCTCCTGCAGCTTGGTGATGCGCCGCTTCTGATCTTCCATATCAAACTGCATGCTCTTCAGCGCTGAGGACGCATGATGCACGGCTTCCTCATCCCCTTCCCGGAGCGCCTGCTTCAAATCGTACTCCAGTTGTTCCAGCGACAACTGCATCTTCTTCAGGGAAGATTGCTGATCGGCAAGCTGGTCCTTCACGTCGCTGTCGTCATACCGGACGAGCGGCTGTCCTTTGTGCACCTTATCTCCAACCTTCACAAGCACTTTAAGCACCTTCCAGCCCGCCGGATTCATCAGTTTTCGTTCCGCTGCCGGCCGGACCAGTGCGGTCCCTTCATAGGAATAATCCAGTGATCCGACGGTGGGCACAGCCGTGATCACCTTCGGCATCGACAACGCCCGAATCGTGTTACCGCCCAGTGTCAGCACGATAAGCAGGGCGAAGAAGAGTCCCCCAAGCGCGCGTATTTTTCTTTGTTTTGAACGGGTTGCCAATTCTTCCAAGCACCCTCACCTCCCGGCTAACCTTTAATTCCTGACTGTCCAATCCCTTCGACGAAATACGACTCCGCATACAAAAATAGGAGTACCGCCGGAGCCATGTACAGCGTTGAAGCCGCAAAACCGATGCCGCGGGCCTGTTTGTTAATCTGCGCCAGATAGAGAGACAACGGCTGCTTGGCGTCATCCTGCAGGAAGATGAGCGGTTGCTCAATCATGTTCCAGTAGTCGATAAACAGGAGAACACTTAGAGCCGCCAGGCCGGGTTGGACAAGCGGAACGATTATGCGCAAGAAAATCGTGAACTGCCCCGCTCCGTCGATTTTAGCAGCTTCGATGTACGCATTCGGAATATGCGTCATGAATTGGCGCATCATGAACACGCCAAACGCGCCGAAGATGCCGGGTAGAATGATCGCCGATTCGTGATTCATCAGGCCCAGTTGGTCGATAACGAGATAGTTGGGCACGAGCGTCACCTGGAACGGCATCAACATGGTGAGCAGATAGACGAAAAACAGCTGATCCCTGCCGAAAAATCGCAGCTTGGCGAAGGCGTAAGCCGCCAGCGTACCGCAGACGGCTTGCCCAACCACAATCGGTGCCACCAGCAGGGCGGAGTTCCAGAACATGTGAAGATATTTCGCCGACTGGATTAAGATTTGCGCGTATTGGCCGAAGGACAGCCAGTCAGGAAGCAGCTTCAAATTAACGAAAGCGTCCGCTCCTCCCTGCGATACATCGATCATGACGCCGAGAAGACCGTAATTCCGCTCGATCTCTTGTTCCGTCATCAGCGAACCCGTCACGGTCAGAATGATGGGCACGAGCATAACCAGCGCAACTGCGCCAGCCGCAAGCGCCGCGATGATTTGGGGCAGCATGCCGAGCTTCCTCACTCGATCACCTCCGTTCATTCCATGTTCTCCCGAAACCGACGCTCCACCGCGAGCAGAAGAGCAACCAGCAGAGCGATGCAGCCGACCATCAGGATCGCGGCGGCAGTCAGCTTCTGAACGTCCAGCGAAGCGAACATGTTGTTCATATAATGCTGCATCATGTAGAGGCGATCGTATGGATAATCCCCCGCCAGCAGATACGTTTCCCGGAACACTTTAAACGAATTGACGATGGAAATGAGCACGACGAAAAACATCGTTGGCGTCAAATAGACCAGCGTGATGTGGTACAGCCGGCGCAACGGTCCCGCTCCCTCGATACTGGCTGATTCGTAATACGATCTAGGGATCGATTGCAAGCCAGCCAGGAACAGAATCATGTTGTAGCCGAGGTTCTTCCAAAGAAACATCACCGCAACGATGCCTATCGACCAATCGGACTGCATCCAATCGATTCGACCTTGCCCGAACTCATGCAGCCACTCGTTCAGCGTCCCGTTCCAATCGAAGAAAATTTGCCAGATCGTAACGGTCGAAGCGACGGGAACGACGAGGGGCAACACGATGGATGTCCGGATCCCGTCACGGAGGAACAACGGCCGGTTCAGCAGCAAAGCCAAGCCGAGGGACAAGAGAATGAGCAACGGAACGCTGACCGCGGTGAATAGCAAGGTATTGGCAGCCGCCTTGCGGAAGGAGCTGCTGCCCAGCAGGTCGATGTAGTTATGCAAGCCAACGAATTTGCTTCCTCCAACGCCCGCACCGTCCGTGAACGATTCCCAGAAGCCTAATAGAAATGGGATCAGATAAAAGATCGAGAAGCCAATCACGCTCGGAGCAAGCAGCCAGAAAGCCTGGAACCCGTCCTTGCGAAGCAGGGTGAGCAGCTTATTCATGGGGCTCAGTCGTCGCTTGGTTCTGCAGCAAATGGGCGACGTCCTCCGCGATTGTTTCGTGATACATGTCCCATCCCCTCTCTAAGTAAAAAGTTGTCCATTATCCGTCATTCATTCAACAACAGATTGATCTTGTTCGCGATCACCTTCGCTACGTCGCTCGCTGACTTCTGGCCGGCAAAGAACGCTTCCGTCTCGTTATATATCGTCTCGGAGAGTTTGGAAGGACCTCCCACAGCATGGACGGCTGTGTTGATGTAATGGTCCACCTGCGCCAGCATATCCGGATCGACCGGAACCTTCGGACCGTTCCCGCTTGTAACCGTTCCGTCCTGAAGGAGCTTGCTCTTCTGTTGCTCGTATACACTTCGGTTCATTGGAAAACCAGGGCTGGCATCCAAATGCTCGTCGAAATAAGCTTGTACGCTCTCCTCGTTGAGCAGAAATTGAATGAAGTCCCAAGCTTCCTGTGGATGGTCGGAATTGGCATTGATGCCAAGCTGCCCGAACGGTTTGAAGTAGCCGCCGCCACCCGCATTCACCAGATGCGGCTTAGCATACAGCGCCGTACGCGGGAATGGGGCGTACAACAAGGCGTCCCGCAGCGAATAGAGCTCTGCATCCATGAAATAGGCGGAATTCTTGCTGTCGGTCCCGGATTCCCCAACCGCAGTTAATCTCTGATAGTTCCCCATCTTATGAAGCAATCCATCATCCGCCATCTTTTGGACCTGCTCCATCATCTCAGCCAAGGCGTTTGTATCCAATTGCGGCTCCCCGTTCGTTACGTTGATGAGCTTCTCGAAATTTTCCGTCACGAGCTGTTCCAAGAAATAACGTTCCTCGCCCATGAAGATATACGATGGATCGCCCTTTTGCTTTAACTGCTTGATGGTGTCGATGAAGTCGTTCAGCGTCCAGCTGTCATCGTCAAACGAAACGCCTGCTTGTTCTATAGCTTCCACATTGCCATACAGACCAACTAGTGAGAAATACAATGGCATGCCGTATAACCCGCCGTCCCCGCCGCTTTGCACATGGTCCATAATATTGGTGAAATAATTTTCCTTGTGAAAGTCAGCGTCTTGATTCATCAGCTCGTGTAAATCGACAAGCAACCCCCGCTTCACGTATTGTTCGGAAGGAAGCTGATCGAGTTCAATGATGTCAGGTCCTTTTCCGGCCAACATGGCGGTGTTGCTGGTCTTGACAAATTGTTCCTGCTTGTTCATCACATCGTTCAGATCTTTGCCCGACGTCGAAGCGGCATGCAGCTCAATATCGACATTCGGATGCAGTTGCTCATATTTCTCCACGGCAGCCTTGACTTGATCGCTCAAAAAATAAGTGGCGACGACAAGCTTCACCTGCTCATTCGATTTCTCCTTCTTCCCCGGATCGCCGGATGTCCCGGAAGCAGGTCCGCTCGTACCATTCAACGCTATCCCGGTTGTTGACGTATCCGCGAGTGATCCCCCTTCCCCGTTCCCGGACCCGGTGCAAGCAGAGAGAACCAGCAGCAGCACGAGTCCCAGCCAAGCCATCGGTTTCATATTCCTTTTTCCTCCTTCGTCTTCAGGATGAGGCCGTCTTTCGACGCAACACTCAGCTTACGGCATACATGTCGCCAAAATATCACTGACTTGTAAACAAATTGTCTCAGGCGCGGCCACAAAAAAAGACCGGACGATGTTGTCCGGCCTACACTAGGCAAAAATAACCTGTAGGTTTGTAAAGAAAAAACCGCCGAAGCTTCAAGCTTGGCAGTCGAGAACAATGAATTCATTCACTTCAGAGGGTGTTCGTGATTTAGAACAACCTGCTTAACGGATTTCGGATGGGCTTTTTCCCGTATATTGCTTAAACTGGCGACTGAAGAAGAAGATGTCCCGATACCCCAGCGCATCTGCCACCTCGGTCACATTCATGCCGGCATGCAGAAGCAAATGCTGCGCCCGGTCGATTCTCGACTTAATGATGTAAGATTGCACAGACATTCCGATAATTTCCTTGAACTTAATCGAGAAATAGCGCGGGGACAATCCCGCCCGGGCAGCCAAATCCTGCACTTTATGAGGGAGGCCGGGATGCTGGAGCACATAGTTCGCCACTTCATGGATCACTTCATGCAGTTGGTTGCTGACCTTCTTCTCTACCGGTACCTGCCGTTCTTCCCGCAGCAAATAAATCAACAGCTGCTTGAGGATCAGCTGAGCCTCCTCTTCGGCGGCATAGGCCTTCATCAAAAATAAACGGACGTAACGCGACAACATATACTCGAAATCCAGCGTATCCTCCAGTACGCGGTAGGGACCCGGCACTTCGGTCACGGGCTCGTGGACGTCGAAATGGATGTACGTCAGCACCAGCGGTTTCTGCGGGTTATGCGTAGCACTGGTGTGATCCCCCTTGCGGAACAGGAAGCAGCTGCCTTTACTGACCGGAATGGGCTGGTCGTTCAGGACAACCGTGCCTTCACCGCTCCACACATAGAAGAGATCATAGTTCTGCAACGGCTTCTCCCTCTTGTGCCATTTCCAACCGGGTTCGCAGACGATTTTGGCGAATGCCGGCTTCAATTCAAATGATGATGGTGAAACGTGAAGCATGTCCTTCCCTCCCGTAAAAAAAAATACAATCGCATCATTTTGCCTGATCCGTACAATGTCTTGTCCTCCTCATTACATCACGAGGACAAGTTTATCACCTTTATTATACCTTTAAAGCGCACGGGTTTAAATATCCCCCCAGGCCGCTTTCATACGAAATACACCCTCAATGAGCGTCAATTCGTCTAAATGGGAAAAAGCAAAGCAGGCTGCCGGCGGCCCCGGAGTGATCCGGTAAATGGCCGCATCGCGAAACAGGACGCCGCGACCGGCCGCCGCTTGGCGGAAGGCCTGGTACTCCTCCGGCGAGCGGAGCCATTCGGCGTACAGCAGTAATCCGGCATCGGCGGGGCGAAGGCGGAACAATTCGCCCAGCTCCTGTTCCATGCAGCGGCGGAACGCCTCTTGCTTGGCGCCGTAGTGGCGCCGCATCCGGCGCAGGTGGCGCTCGTAGCCGCCCGTGCGCATGAACCGGGCGAGCGCCCGCTGCTCCAGCCGCGCCGGCGGCACCGGCTCGTAGAGCGCCTTCGCGCTCGCAACGGGCCGAACCAGGGTGCGCGGCAGCACGGCATAGCCGACCCGCAGGGCGGCGAACATCGTCTTGGAGAAGGAGCCGACGTAGACGACGCGCTCCTCGCGGTCCAACGCCTTGAGCGGCTCCAGCGGGCGGCCGCCCCAGCGGAACTCGCTGTCGTAATCGTCCTCGACGATGACAGCGTTCCGCCGCGCAGCCCACGCCAGCAGCTCGCGCCGCCGGGCGTGGGAGAGCACGACGCCGGTCGGGAACTGCCGACCCGGCGTGACGAACAGCAGCCGCGCGTCCCAATCGCGCGGCACGATGCCGTCTCCGTCCAGCGCCGCCGGGACGGACACGCCTCCGCAGGCGGCCACCGCCCGCGAGATCCCGTAGTAACACGGGTTCTCCAGCACCGCGGGCTCGCCTTCCCCCAGCAGCAGCTGGGTCAGCAGCGTGATCGCCTGCATCGACCCGTTGAAGAGGCAGATGTGCTCTGCCTCTGCCGCAATCCCGCGGCTGCGCCGCAGATGCGCAGCGATCGCCGCACGCAGCTCCGGCTCACCGGCCGGAGCCGCGGCTTCGCCCAAGGCGGCGCCGGGCTTGCTGCGCGCCGCCCACGCCAGGGCGCTGTTCCACTCCGCCGTTGGGAACAGCGCCTCCCAGGGGCCCCCGTCCCGGTACGAGATCGGGACGGGCCCC
>NZ_BILV01000024.1 GCF_004000745.1 Paenibacillus barengoltzii NBRC 101215 | reverse complement strand
CTCACCCGGCGTGCTCGCCCCGCCGAGCGTCGGCTCGCTCGCGTCGCCGCCGTGGGCTATCGCCGCGATCACACGTTGTCCCCAAGGGGACAACGCGATCGGCGCCTTCGGCCCCTCGTCCGCCTGCGGCGGCTGCACCCCGCCGGCAACAAACGTGCCGCTGCCGACGGCGGTCCGCACGTAGCCGTCGGCGTGGAGCATGTCGTACGCCTGCGAGACGCTCCCGCGGGACAGGCCGTATAACTCGGCCAACTCCCGGGTCGCCGGCAGGCGTGTGCCCTCCGGCAGCGTACCGTCGAGAATCGCCGCACGAAGCGCATGGTACAAAGCTAAATATTTATATCGATATTTCTCGCTGAACGACGCCAACGGAATCGTAAAATCCGGCATCTCAAGTCCCCCTGTCTCCGCCCGAAATGAACCGAAATTGGACCAGTAAAATTAATGTAAATTGGTTCTTTTTTATTGTCAATTTCCGGCGTAAGCTGAATGTCAAACCATCGGAGGGGGGACCAACCATGCGCAGAAAAGAATTTCGCATGACAGAAGAGGCGGAAATTCACGAGTTTTTACAGGAAATGAGCTTCGGCTTTCTCGGCACGGTCGGCGAGGACGGTTGGAGCCGGGTCACGCCGCTGAATTTCGTTTACGATGGCAAGCATTTCTATTTTCACGGAAGCCTGGCGGGAGAGAAAATGAAGCAGATCACTCAAGATCCACGGGTCAGCTTTACAGTTGCCAAGGAGTATGCGATCATCCCATCTTATTTTACCGATCCCAAGCTGGCCTGCCCGGCCTCCTCTTACTTCAAAAGCATCATGGTGCGCGGACGGGTGGAAAGGGTCGACGATCTTGAGGAAAAAGCTCACGCCTTTACCCTGTTTATGGAGAAGCTGCAGCCGGAGGGCGGTTACGCCCCGATCACGCCTGAGGATCCTGACTATGCCGGACAACTGAAGGCCGTAGCCCTTTGCCGGATTGTGCCAGAAGCGATCAGCGCCAAATTTAAATTCGGACAAAATTTGAAGGAACCGAATCGAACCGCCGTCACCTCCGGCCTCAAGCAGCGGGGGAATGAACTGGATGCAGAGACAATTGCCCTCATGAAGAAATACTGTCCGGCCCACCCAGAAAAATAAGCCAAATCCGCTGTGATTTCACCGTGACGTGTCCGGGTCGAAATGATATAATGTTAGGCAGTTTAAGACGTTACTGTCCTAAAATATCAAACCGATTTGGGAAGGATGAATGTGATGAACCCACTCGCGGAGCAGTTAAACGAGAGCGTCAAATCCGGCAACCGGCACGTGTATGACATGCTGTCCACGCTGGGCAAGGAAATTTATTTCCCGAAGGAAGGCATTTTAAGCCAATCTGCCGAAGCTTCAGCCCACGCTAAGAAATATAACGCTACGATTGGCATCGCTACCGAAAACGGCATCCCGATGCATCTTGCAGCGATTCAGGACACCTTGTCCGCCTATAAACCGCAGGATTTGTACCCTTATGCCCCGCCAGCAGGCAAACCTGAGCTGCGCAGCGTATGGCGTGATAAAATGATTCAGGAGAATCCGTCGCTCGAAGGCAAGAGCTTCGGCCAACCGATTGTTACCAACGCCCTGACCCACGGGCTCAGCATCGTCGCCGATCTGTTCGTCGATGAAGGCGATGTTGTCATTTATCCGGACAAAAACTGGGAGAATTACGAGCTCACTTTCGGCATTCGCCGTCACGCCGACATCGTGAACTTCCCGTTATTCACCGAAGACATGACCTTCAACAGCGCCGGATTGCGCGAAGCGCTGTTGGCTCAGAAGGATAAAGGCAAAGCGATCGTGATCTTGAACTTCCCGAACAACCCAACCGGATATACGCCGGGCGCCAAGGAAGGCGGAGAGATCGTAGCTGCCATCCAGGCGGCGGCCGAAGAAGGAATAAACGTGGTCGTCGTAACCGACGATGCGTATTTTGGCTTGTTCTTCGAAGATTCCCTTCATGAATCCTTATTTGGCAAGCTGGCCGGACTGCATCCGCGCATTCTGCCTATCAAAGTGGACGGAGCAACGAAGGAAGAATACGTCTGGGGCTTCCGCGTCGGATTTATTACGTACGCGGCCGAAGACCAAGCGGTGCTGACCGCATTGGAGCAGAAGACGCTGGGAATTATCCGTGCCACAATTTCGAGCGGTGCCCATCCTTCGCAAACATTTGTGCTGCGTGCCTTGAAATCTCCGGAATTTTCCGCTCAGAAGGAAGAGAAGTTCCGGATTATGAAAGGCCGGGCGAATAAAGTGAAAGACTTGCTCGACAGCGGCAAATACGGGGACGTGTGGGAATACTATCCGTTCAATTCCGGCTATTTCATGTGCCTGAAGCTTAAGACAGTCGGGGCAGAAGCGCTGCGGCAGCATCTGATCCACCAGTACGGCATCGGCACGATCGCGCTGGGCGACACCGACCTGCGGATCGCCTTCTCCTGTATCGCGGAAGAGCATCTGGAAGAACTGTTTGATCTGATCTATCAAGGCGTCCAAGACCTGCAGGGCAAATAGGCGGCGAACCGCCGGAGAACGGCACATTGGCCCACGCACGCCAGCCCCTCTTCTCATACAATACGGTGTACAAATACAAAACGCCTAATTGGGAAAGGGGAATGAAAATGAGCGGAATTGAAGAAGCAAGAGGCGGCTACGGCTACGGCGGCCTGTTCACGAGCACAGGTGTGATCCTGGTTCTCTTTATCCTGTTGGTTATCGTTAGCCGTTCCATCCTGGTGTAACTTGCTCTGAGATAAGTTTCCAATTCAAAAAGGACCGTTCCCGAGCAGGGAAACGGTCCTTTTTTTTACTATTCCTCGTCTTCGTCCTCTTCGCGCCATCTGCGCTTCCAGGCAGAACGCATACCTAACGCCAACAATAAGCCTGCGGCCAAGGAGCCAAACGTCAAAAGCGCATCTCCGCCCGGGATGACAACCATCGGAAGCCACAGCAATACCGTGATCGCGAACAGCAGTCGGGAGCTTAATCGAAGCGTCGCTGTCTTCCGTGCGCCAGCAGGCAACGGGTAGAAGGAAGCTGCCGGTGAGTCCCGATGGGTCTGGCGCAAGGCGGCGAGCTGCATGCCCGCCAGGAACACAAACAGCAAGTGAATCGCCAGTCCGAGCCACGACTGATCGTTCCATCCTGTCAGCACCATGCCCAGCAACGTTAAGCGAAGCAGGATCCCGAGCAGCTCGCTCCGGACGAACGTCTTGACCAGCAGATAACGGTAGGCCTCGGCCGGCTGCCACGGAATCCGGTTGCCGATGCCAGACAACCAGCGACGGCGGATCACCTTCTGACCTTCCGACGGCACGTCCACGAACCAGCTGAGCATCATTTGCACCCGAGCAGCCGCTGTGCGTTCCGCGGCGATCAGGTTGTCCCAAGGGACCGTGTGTTTCATCGGGAACCGCAAGATCAGCCCGTAATTGAGACTGACGAGTACCATGAACAAGGCGCTTTTCCAGGCGGGTTGCCAAATCCATGCTGCCGTCATCAGCAGCACGAAGCACCAGCGCAGCAAGCGGTACCCGGCTCTAGCCCGAGACGTCGTAATCCGGAGCTCCTGCCAAGCGCCGTAGGCACTTATCGCCTTAAGCAAGAGCAAGACGACCAGCATCAGCCATAAGGGCTGAATGGCCCCGCCCTCGCCGCTGCGTTGATATAACGGCCAAGCCAGTAACACCACAATATAGAGCCCAACCAGCTTATAAATCAGTCCGTTCCGAAAAGCCGGGGCCAAGTAAGCCTTCATTTGCGTCTCCTGCGGCAGCAAGAAAATGACGTCCGCCGGCTGCACATAAGTTCGGAGTCCGGCATAGACGGTCAGCGGCCCCCATAATAGCAGCAAAATCCAGCGAATCGGCAAACCGGGCGGAAGGTTCTGCAGAAACGCCGTATACCAAGCCGAAAACGCAATGAGCAGCAGGAGCAGCAAGACGGCGAGGCCGCTCTGAAAGACATAGGGCAAATACGGGAGCACTTTGCCCCAGAAGGCCGCTCTCCGCTGGCTTCGCAGCGTTCGAAGCTCCATCGCTATTCGCCGTCCTTCACTAAGGCGTAGAATATTTGCTCCAACGAAGCTCCCGAGGCTTGCGCCTGTTCCCCGATTTCAGCCAGCGTCCCTTGGGCCAGAACTCTCCCCCGGTGCAGGACGATAAAGCGGTCGCAGTAATTTTCAATCGTTGACAGAATATGCGAGCTCAATAGAATCGAGGCGCCGCCTTGTTTCATTTCCAACATGAAATCAAGCAGCGACCGGATGCCCAGCGGGTCCAATCCAAGAAACGGTTCATCGATAATATACAGCGGCGGCCGGGCGACAAACGCACACATGATCATCACCTTCTGCTTCATCCCTTTGGAGAGATGGGCGGACAGGCTGTCCGCCTTCTCTTCCATATGGAACAGCTTCAGCAGATGGTCCGCCCGCTCCCGGTAAGCTGCCGGCTCGACGCCGTAGGCCCGGGCTGCAAACTCCAAATGCTCCCGTACCGTCAATTCCTCATAGAGCAACGGCGACTCCGGGACGAAGGCCAGCTGCGACTGATAGGCCTCCGGCGCATCGTCCCGCGTATTGCCGGAAATGCGAATTTCTCCCTGATGCGGAGTCATCAGTCCCAGAATATGCTTCATGGTTGTGCTCTTACCGGCCCCGTTTAACCCGATCAGCCCAACCATTTCCCCCGGCTTCACCTCGAAGCTTATGTCGTGAAGAACAGGCCTTCCCAAGCTGTAACCGCCGCTCAGCTCGTCGACCTGCAATACAGGCAGTTCACTTCCACTCAAACCTAACGCCTCCCACGATCCGCCTAACTGCGCGGCGGCTTATTTTTCAACCACTTTGGAGCCCCTTTATTCTTCCGATCCTGAAGACGCTCCTTCTTTCGCTCAGCGGTGGGCGATACCTTCCGCGATCCTCCATGAC
This sequence comes from Paenibacillus barengoltzii NBRC 101215, assembly GCF_004000745.1. Classification (GTDB taxonomy): domain Bacteria; phylum Bacillota; class Bacilli; order Paenibacillales; family Paenibacillaceae; genus Fontibacillus; species Fontibacillus barengoltzii. The sequence goes on along the minus strand of NZ_BILV01000024.1, from coordinate 53,509 downwards.
TGGAAGCAGATCGGCCGGAAATCTGTGCCGACGGGGATGTCCGTCCGTTACCGCCTTCCCCTGCTGTACGGCCAGCGCTCCCCGTTGTGCCTTTGCGGCGAGGCGCCTTGTCTGCGCCAAGCTTGCCGCCAACAGTGGGCCGGGTTCGCTTGCCGGAACCTGCCTCACCAGCATCCACCAGCTTCCCGCTATATAACGCCTTGGGCTCAATCTCAATGCCCAGTTCCCGAGCGAATTTACGCATAATGAATTCTTCTTGCGGCGTCACGATCGAAACGGCCAGACCCTTCCGCCCCATCCGGCCAGTTCGGCCGACTCGGTGAACGTAATGCTCGGAATCAATGGGCGGATCGAGGTTCACGACCAGAGCCAAATTCTCAATGTCCAGTCCGCGGGCAGCAACATCGCTCGCCACCAGCACGCGGATTTTCCCTTCGCGGAATCGCATCAGCGTCAGGCTGCGCGCCGTTTTGTCCGCATCTCCATATAAAGCGCCAGCGCTGAGACCTACATAGTTCATCTTCGCTTCAACTTCAGCGATCTGATCCGTATTATTGATAAATACAATGGTCCGCTCGGGTTCGAAGTGGCGTACGATCCGCCGCAGCATATCGATTTTATCCCGCGCTTCGGATAAGAAGTAAAGATGCTCCACCGTTTTGGACGTTCGGTGCTCCGGTTCAATCCCGATTTCCAGCGGCTCCTTCATCTCTTTCGCTGCCAATGCCCGAATATCCGGGTTAATTGTCGCCGACAGGAACATCAGCTGGCGGTCCCGCAACGTCCCGCGCAGAATGTGCTCCACGTCCGCTGTGCCGCCAAGTTGGAACATTTGATCCACTTCGTCCACAACCACTGTGCGCAGCGTATGCAGCTTGAGCTTGCGAAGCGCTAAAATTTCACGAATCCGGCCCGGCGTTCCTACGACAAGTTGGGGGTGCTGCTTCAGCTTCTCCAGCTGGCGCTTGATCGCAGCTCCGCCGATTAACGCCTGGCTTCGGATCCCCAGCGCTTCTCCGTACTTCTCCGCCTCCCGCAGAATTTGCATCGCCAGCTCCTGGGTAGGTGCCAAAATTAACCCCTGTAACGTCTTCTCTTCAGGGGTCATCCGTTGCAGCAACGGCAGCAGGTAAGCCAGCGTCTTCCCCGTTCCGGTCTGGGATTGTGCAAGAATATCCCGGCCTTCCAACGCCGCAGGGATACACTCGGCCTGAACCGGTGTCGGTTCCGATATTCCGTAGTCCAGCAAGGCTGCGGTCAACGGCTCGCCAATTCCCAGCCCGGCAAATGTAATATTCGTCATTTCGCTATTCATCCTTTATTTTCAAAGTACTTGATGTCCTATGCCAATATTTTCATTATATGCGATAAGCCTAAGTCACAACAAATTTACACCGACGCAAATAGCCTGCCTTCACAGGCAGGCTATTTCTTATTCATCATTCGATAGCTTAACCGGTCCGCGAGTCGCGGGAACATCTGATACCACTTTGCTCCTGCACCGGCGATCCAAGGCAAGTTGATTTCCATCGTGCCCTTCTCCGCCGCCTTCACCATCGCTTTCACCACACGCTCCGGCTTGAGCATCATCCAACGCACGTTGTTGACATAACCACCGCTTGGATCTGCAATATCAAAAAAAGGCGTATCAATCGGTCCCGGATTAATCGTCGATACCGTAATGCCGTACTCCCGGACCTCTTGACGCAACGCGCTGCTAAAGCCAATAACTGCATGCTTCGTCGCGGTGTAAGCTGTAGACTTGGCCGTACCGATCTTGCCAGCCATCGAAGCGACATTCACGATTCGTCCGGAACGGGCAGCCTTCATGGACGGAAGGGCCGCCTTCGTACACCGAACCATCCCGATGTAATTGACGTTCATCATCTCCGCAAATTCGGAAACCGGCATTTGATCCAGGTATTCAAACTTCCCGTAACCTGCATTGTTTAACAGGACATCGACCCGTCCAAATTCCTTCAGAATCTGATTGAATCCTTCCTTCACGGAAGCGTCGCTGCCAACGTCCATCTCCAATACCCGATAAGGTCCGGCCAGACTCGCCGCAACCCTGTTCAGCTTCTCCGCATTCCGGGCAGCCAGAACGACCACAGCGCCGCGCTCAGACAACCTCTGCGCCGCCAAAGCGCCAATCCCGCTGGATGCGCCGGTGACGACAACGATTTTGCCTTCTAACGACATACGCACTGTAACATCCCTTCAAGAGGTAGTTCAAAAAGTCATCTTCTGTTCACGAAACCGTATGTATAAAATGCTGGCACTTGACTTTCTGCTGTACCTAATCTTAAGAGATCATCACTTGAATGTCCAGTTCGCCGATGCCGTCCATCAACAGCGGAATGCAAAGCGCCTTGCGAGGGCCAATCCCCGCCGCCTGCTCCATCTTGAGGACCTGCGGAGGCGTAATATCCACAGCAATTCCTTGATTGGACAAAATGGTGCTGGCATTCCCGCTGATCATGTTGCCCAGCTCGGAAATCGCACTTTGCCCCATTTCATCCATCTCTGTCAGGACGAATCCGCCCATCATCGCCGAAACGATGCGCAGTGCTACGGCCTCCTGCAGCCCGAACACCACCATGCCGCTGAAATGGCCCGTCATTCCGATTTGAATCCATATATGATCCTGTACGGGAATCACTTCTTTAACTCCCATACTCCCGGTCGAAGGTGAAACTTGAACAACCTGCTGAATAACCGAACGAGCGGATTCAAGAAAAGGATTTATGACTTCTGCTTTCAAAAGGATGCGCCCCTTTTCACTAGAAGAATAACTTTACAATACAATAGACCCAACATTTAGTTAAAACTTATTATACTTTATTCCTAGGAATAAGTCATTAAAAATCGAATCATGGAGACAAAACTGATGCTGAAGTAGGATTTTGTCGAACACAGTCGAATGTCGTGTCATTGATTTAGCCAACGAAATTCCCCTATAATGAATTAATCATGGAGGAAGGCGCCGTATCCGGCGCATTTCCCAAGGAACGGGAAAGAAAGGAGGCCTTCTGGTGAATATTAGTCAGTTGGAGACGTTGATTACGATCTCCAAAACAAAAAGCTTCCGAAAGGCTGGCGAACTGCTCAACCTGACCCAACCCGCAGTCTCGGCTCAAATCAAAAGCCTGGAGGATGAGTTTAACACCGTATTGGTTGACCGCAACCAACCGGTTACCCTGACGGACCGGGGGCAAGTATTCCTGGAGCAAGCGGAACGCATTCTGGACATCGTTGAAGAACTCAAGCAGAAGCTGTCCGATATGGAGCATACCCCGCAAGGCCATATTGTGTTAGGGACTACCACATCGATCGCCATTCAAATTCTGCCGCGGATCTTATCGTACTTCCAAGACCAGTTCCCGCTGATCAAAACCACCATTCAATCCATGCCCTCCAGCCAAATTTATCAGAACGTGGAGCAAGGGCTTGTTGACATCGGGATCGGGTATTTAATCGAAAACAACCCGCAAGTGCTCTCGTCGGTGTTGTATTATGATACGTTCGAATTCGTCGTTTCTCCGCTGCACCCCTTGGCAAGCAACCCATCTCCCACGCTGGATTCACTGCGCGGCATCCCGATGATTATGCTGTCTCCCGATACGGTCGGACGGCGGTTTATCGACGAGGTCTTCCGGCAACATAACATCGAACCGCACATCGTGATGGAGTTGTCCAGCAGTGAGGAAGTCAAACGGATGGTAGAGATCAATCTCGGGGCGGCGATCATTTCACGGCAATCGATATTACGCGAATTGAAACAGGGTACGCTAAAGGTTGTGCCAATCCCTGAGCTTGAAGTCACTCACCCGGTTGGCGTCATCTATAAATCCAGCCGATATATCAACTCGGCGATGCAGCAGTTTCTGGGCGACCTGAAGGGCATGCCGGAAACCCATTTTATCAGTTCTGAGTAAACGGAGATACTTCGTGCTCATCGGGCACAACACCCCAACGCAACAGAAAGGAGCAGTCTTCCATGAAGTTTGACCTTCACACCCATCATTTCCGCTGCGGCCATGCGGACGGGAACATCCGCGATTACATTGAAGCCGGACTGGCTGCCGGATTATCGGTCATCGGGATCAGCGATCATACGCCATACTTCGGCCATGATGAGGATCAGCCTTTTCCCCGAATCGCCATGGGCAAACAAGCTTTTGCCGGATATGTTGAGGAAGTGCTGAAGTTAAAGCAGGAGTACGCTGGCCGAATCGATGTTTTGCTGGGGATCGAATCGGATTTCTTCCCGGAACATCTGGGCGCTTATCGGAATATGCTGAACCAGTATCCTTTTGATTATATTATCGGTTCGGTTCATAGCGTTGGTGAGGTAAGCATCTTCAACAAAAATCGTTGGAAGGGCCTTAGCCAAGAGGAGAAAGTAGCCAGCAAAGAAGCCTATTACGATTTGATCCGCCAATCGGCCCGCAGCGGATTGTTTCAGATTATGGGACACATCGACGCGATGAAGGGCAACTACCCGGCATTTACGGATATTCCGGCTGCACAAGCGATTGACGATACATTAAAAACGATTGCCGAGCACGGGGTGGCCATTGAAATTAACACCTCCGGGAAAACCAAGCTGAGCGGCGGATGGTATCCTGACGATTCCATTCTCGAACGGGCCCTTCATTTCGGGGTTTCCGTCACCTTTGGCTCCGATGCCCACATCCCGTCCCGGGTTGGAGATGAATGGGAAGAAGTCGCTCAACGTTTGAAAGAAATCGGATTTCAGGAATGGGTCTATTTCAAAAATAAACAGAAAGTCACCGTTCCTCTGTAGTCAAAAAAAAAGAGAACCCGACAACGTCCTTCGGGTTCTTAAGAGAGATATATATTCAAAAGGGGGTCATGTAATAAGTGTACCCCCTTTCTATTAGGGTTTGATCACAGCTATATTTCATTTGTGTAACAAAAACGATCACTTATGTTTCAAAGGACTTCCCTTCGATGATATATCGCTTGAGCACACATTTTTGGCCTCTGCGTCCCGCCGGGGAGAGCCTTCCTGCTTCCCGCAGACCGCATTTCCGAAGGACGCGCTCTGATGCCGGATTGTCCGGGCTGCAGCGCGCTTCAACGGAGCCAAGTCCAAGCGTCTCAAAGGCGAAATCCAGCACACTCGCTGCCGCCTCGGTTGCATAGCCCTGGTTCCAATACGCCGGGGCGATCAGATAACCGAGCCGTGCCGTTTGCCCCTCAACATCCCAATGCTGCAGCGAGCACAACCCAATCCAATCCCTTTCCGTTTTACGAATCACAGCAAAGTGTAGATCCCGCAAAAACCGGTAGGATTCCTCGAAGTAGCGATAGAGTCGACCGGGAAACAGCAGTTTCCCCGGATTCAGATCCGTAAAGGCGCGCACCGCCGGATCGGACATGCAGCGAAACATCGCCTCCGCATCCTCCGGAAGCAGCCGTCGCAGCACCAGCCGCTCACTCTCCAGGACTGGAAACTGCCGCCGCAGCTGCTCTTTCATTTCCGTCATGTCCCATCCCCCCCGGATCTCGCTTCTATTTTTCTGTTACACCTTATCCCCTTGCCCCCGTTCCGAGGTGTGATAAATTCTCGCCAACCCGTAATGCACCACATAACAGAAGAAGGTAATGAGAAAGATCCATTTGCAAAATCCCACCATATGCGCCACGTTCGCGGCATCGGTGAAATAAGCTAATGTTTCCTCGAGCACATATCCCGGATGCCTGAGCAGGTCCCAGCTGTTCCAGCGGATAAAGCGGCCGAGATAAATGCCGAAACTGCTCAGCAGCAGCACGAGGACGGCAAACGCCCAGCCTGCCAAGCTGCCTCCCGCTCGCCGCACCAGGTGATGTACGGATGCCAAGGATACCGTTGCCAGCGCCAAACCAAGTAACGCGGCAAACAACAACGTTAAAAGGTGATCCCAGAACAACAGCTCTTCCCAGAACCGGGTGCCTGCTGCAATCGTGTAGCGGTTAAACGGGTGCAGCAAATCGGTGATGAGATATGCCGCATTCGGATAGAAAAACAGCCATAACAGCCCAACCGGAACGCCTAAAGCCACCTTGACTGTTCGCGATGGGATCAAGTGAATCACATCGAGCAGAACTGCCAGCCCAAGCGGAATCCAAGCCAAAAACACGTTCCAGATTAGGAACAAATAAGGCGGCCGTCCGCCATCTGGCAACCTCGTGCTGATGGCATATTTCATCCCAATCACCGTGAACATAAATAAAACCGCATATAAAATCCATTTCTCCGGATACCCCAGCATCCTCCACCGTTGCAAACCTATCCCTCCCGTCTGCCTTTGACCTATATACGTTTGGAGCCGGCGGATCGTTACCATAGCAGCGATCCTCCTCTGTTCCTGGCTGGGACGGATAAGGTAGCGCTGGAACTTACGATTGCGGCGTGGTATATAACGGTATAGACAACCTTGATAATAAGGAGTAGTTCATCATGCAACCATTTACCGCACGAACGATTGATATCATCTCCTCCATCCCGCCAGGCAAAGTGATGACCTACGGCCAAATCGCTGCCGCAGCAGGAAGTCCCCGTGCCGCGAGGCAGGTGGTCCGCATTCTTCACAGCATGAGCAGCAAATACGGACTACCATGGCACCGGGTTGTGAACGGGAAGGGGCACATCGCATTGCAAGACGAATCCGCCTTCCAAGAGCAGACCTGGAACCTGGAGGCGGAAGGCGTTGAAGTGCTGCCAGGCGGACGAATTGATCTGGATCGTTATCAGCACCAGTACCGCCCGGACAGCTCCAAGGATCAAAGCCCGTAAGGCTTAAGGATATCGCTGATATCCTGATTTAATTGCTTCGTATTTGGTCCCTGCGCAGGGTCGTTGCTGAGCTGATATTTCTGCTTCAGCTTCAACACATCATACACTCGTTCATCCAACGTTTCCGTGGAAATCGTGCCGGAGTTGACGGCATCGCGCAACGCCTGAATCACCTGCTTCTCCTTCTCTGCGTCATGACCCACGAGCACGATGTTCCCGCCGGACTGAATGAACTGCACGGCCGCATCACGGATATCATAATGCTCCACGATGGCGCCCATCGTCATATCATCGGAAATGATCGTCCCCTCGTATCCAAGCTCCTCCCGCAGCAAGTCATGAATCACCGCCTTGGAGAAGGAAGCCGGATGATCAGGATCCAGCTTGGGCATCAACAGGTGAGCGATCATGACGACATCCGCTCCCTCTTGAATCGCCTGCTTAAAGGGCACCAGCTCCAGCTTCTGCAGCCGGTCCAAGTCATGCTCTACCACGGGCAGCCCCAGGTGCGAATCCACCGAAGTATCGCCATGTCCCGGAAAATGCTTTACGACCGGAATGATCCCCTGCTCCTGAATTCCCTTCATTACGGCAATACCCATACGGCTGACGATCTCCGGCTTCGTGCCAAATGCCCGATCCCCAATCACTGGATTATCCGGATTGCTGTTGACGTCAAGCACCGGGGCAAAGTCCAGGTTCAGTCCGAAGCCGGCCAGCTCTTTCCCAATGATCTCGCCGATTTGCCCCGCCAATTCCGTGCTGCCGGTATTACCGATTTTGCGAGCGGCGGGCAACTTCGCAAGTTCGCCAGGCATGCGGCTGACCCGTCCGCCTTCTTCGTCCACACTCAGAAACAGCGGCACCGCCTTGTTCTGGTTAGCGGTTTTCAAGCCGTTAAATAAGGCCAGCGCCTGCTTGGTGTCCTGGATGTTGTTTTTATAGAAAATAAAGCCCCCCACGTGATACTCCTCAATGAGCTGCCGAGTCACGTCATTTGGCTCCGTTCCATCCATGCCCACCAGAACAAGCTGGCCGATTTTCTCCTCGGTGCTGAGCTCATCCAGCAGTTTGGCGGCAGGATCAGCTGGTTTCTCCGGTTCCTCCGGCGCTTCAGGGGTTGAAGGGGGCGTCTGCCCTTGGTTCGTCTCCGTCCCGTTGGAGCCGGAAGCCCCCGTTCCTTCGCCAGCCGAAGACGAAGGATTGCGAGCAGCCCCCGAACATCCTCCAATCAAGAGGGTCACAAGCAGCAGCAAGCAAGTGATCGTCCAGAGGCTTTTGCTCCGATGCGATGTGTTGATTCTGTCCATTCTATCGCCTCCGTCTCTTTTTGTAATGCCTATACTTCACGGGGTTCGCTTCACCCCTGCTTCCATTTCTTCTCTGCAATGACCGGTACAAAATTCTCCATCCGCATCAACAATTCTTCCGGTTCCTCGGCGACATTAATCAAGGCTTCATGCCCGGGATGGACAAAGCCCGCTCGGATGCAGGAATTCACCAACTCCATCAGGGGCTCATAATAGCCCTGCACATTGAGAACGCCAACCGGCTTCTGGTGGATACCGATTTGCAGCCAACACAACACCTCAAACAATTCCTCCAACGTGCCAAATCCACCGGGCAGAGCGATGAACCCGTCTGCGAGCTCGCTCATCTTCGCCTTCCGGGCATGCATGCCTTCGACCTCGATAAACTGCGTCAGCCCCGGGTGCGCCATTTCACCGTGAATCAAACCGGAGGGCATGACGCCAATCGCTTCACCGCCTGCCTCCAATATCGCATTCGCTACGGCACCCATCAGCCCATGCCTCGAACCACCATAAATTAAGCGGTATCCCCGCTGTGCCATGACTTTTCCCAGCTGTTCCGCCTGGATGCGGTATTGTTCGTCTTCGCCAAATCGCGAGCCGGCAAATACGCAAATCGATTTCATCCTCTTCCCTCCTGCAAAATAAATGGACCCCACGTCTTCAAGCGAAATCTAACCGTGTACCGGCCAAATCCCAACGATGGCTGTACTTCTCCAGCCGCGGATGGGGATGACTCAGCTCGGCCGCCAGCAGAAGCCGGATCTTGACGATCCACTCCTCAAAAGAGGAGAAGGAAGCAAATTGGTTCGCCATCTCCGGAGTCAGATACAGGAAATGGGGAGCCGGATACACCTCCGTCAGGTGGCGAAGGGCTGTGTCGATGGGCGTATACTTTTTTCGCTTGCCTTCCCAGCCTTCCACAAGGATCGCCGGACCGGTTCCCTTCTGCTCTCGTCTCCATGCATGCAGCCGGTCCTCTCTGCGATAGAAAGGACTTACCGGTTCTTTCGACATCCGTCTCACCGTTTCTTCGTGCAGTGGATAAAGGACCAGCTTCGCAAACTTGCGGGTCTCCGCCTCTTCGGCGGCCCGCAGCAGCTCTTCGTCCGAAATCGACTCAAAGGAATCGTAGAAGATGATCGTCCCTTTCCGGCTCGGAGCCGGAGGTTCATAACCAAAGGGCACCTGAATGTTTTGTCTCAAAGTCGTTTCCTCCTCCGTCGTCATTTGGGAGATATGGATTAGGTTACCCTTTTTTGATCAAAAGCTAACGAAGACCTCGGTCAATAAAATTCGGCGACACCGGCACCTTCCCCAATTCCCGTGACCACACGGACAGCTGACCGATATGATGAATCTCGTGGGCAATGATATGACGGAGGATTTCACCTTGCGTAAACTCTCTTCCCCAGGAATCGGTCACAAGCAATCCCTCCATCTCCGGGGTCCAAGTCTGCAGAAACGCCTCGACTTCCGTATGAAAGGAATCCGACAGCTTCCTCACCAATTCCAAGGACATAAATGATTTGAAGTCCTCCTGAAAATCCGGCTTCCCTTCGATGGTGCGGATCCAGCTCCATTCAACATCAACGATATGAAATAAGGTCTGTAAAATGCTCCCCACACCGCCAACCCGCTTGCGCAGCAGCTCTTCTTCAGGAATGTTCTCACACCAGTGAAACCATTCGTCCCGGACTTGCCAATTATATTGAAACCACTTTAACATCGATCCAACTCCTTTCCCTGGTAAAGGTGCCACTCTACTCCACGCCCTCAGCAGTAACCTGATTTTACCATAAGTGTCTGTCTTAATTCAGCACGCGGAATGTAAAAAGGCCCCGGACCTCAGGTCACGGGAGCCTTTGTGGGATTGGGCTCATATGGATTACTGATCACTGCCGGCGGTACCCGATACGGTAGCTGCATAAGCTTCAGCCGCTGCCAGCAAGTAATAGGCCAGACCAGTTTGTTGTCCTTCCAACAGGGTGCGATGGAACTCATCACTCAGAAAAAATCGGGCCTGCGCCGCAAAATCATCCGGAGAAGCAGGGTGACCATATTTTTTCATAAAATCCAGATGTCTTTCGATGAGCTGTTGAAAGCTCCAATTCGCGATAGAACAAGATCTCCTGCAACCGCTCCAGCTCGCGCTCGCCGTACAGCCGATATCCCGCCTCGCTGATTTCCCGCGGCTTCAACAAGCCGATCTTATGGTAATGATGCAGCGTTTTGATCGTTACTCCCGAAAGGTCCGATACCTCTTTGACCGTGTACAGCATTGAACATCTCCTCCTTATTCTTTGGCGGTTACGTCTCGGCTTAGAATTGCCATCCTGACGTCCGCTCCTTGAGCTTAAGGCCTCCTCAAAGGGGAGAGTCAACACTCTATCCTAGGGCTTACTGCGAGGCAATCGGCTGATCGGTATGACCTTGGAGCTTCACCAATCTCATCAGGATAGAAGCGGCTTCGGCTTTGGTGACTTGGCGCTGCGGGTTGAATTTGCCGTTCTGGCCTTGCAGCAATCCGAGTCGAACCGCTATGGTGACCTCGCCGGGGCGAGTGATTTGCTTGGCATCGCTGAACTGGTTGATGAATGCGTCTTTGCCGAAGAAATTCGCCGCCAAGCGATCGTATTTGACCATCGAGGTAAGCAATACGGCCAGCTGCTCCCGGGTCAACTTCTGATCCAGTTGTAACGGCTCGGCCGGATCGATCCACCCCAAATCGGCAGCGTACTTCACCGCCTGAGAATACTTGTCGTCCATCGAGACCTCTGCGGACGCGGCAGACGGGGATGCCAGCACGTAGCTTGTATAATAAGGATTCGCCGCCTTCACGGCATAGGTCAGCCAGTCCCCCACCGTGATCGTCTCATTGGGATTCAGCTTCCCTTGCTCATCTGTTTCTAGAATGCGGTATTGAACCAGGGTCTTCAAATCCGCCTCTGCCCAGTGGCCCTTCACATCCTTGGGCTCGATGTCGCCCCGCGTTGGTTCCATGCGGATGCCCTCATACGTCGTCACCCACTTGCCCGTCACGGCATTCAGCACTTGAAAAGACGTTCCTGGATCCTTGAATTGCGGTGAGTAAACGAGGTATACCTTTGGATCCACGTAGGTATTATCAATCATATACCCGCCGATCTGGTTATACTGCAATTCTAATTTAAAGTTGTCCAGGTACGATTGGAGTGCTTGCTCCGCTGTTACGGTTGCTGTTTGGCCGTTCGGCAGATCCTCCGGAATTTGCTCGTGGTTCACAGAATAGAAGAACAACCGACCATACGCATCGACCGTAATAAAAACCCCTCCACCGAGCACCGGAAGGTCATTAACGTAACGGGTCAATTCGAAGCGGAATTGCTCTCCATTCGAGAGGCGACTCCAAGATTCCCCGCGTTCAATCAGTTTTAGGTTCCGGCTCGCTTGCGGATATAACTGGTTTACCCATTCCAAGGCGCGCTGTTTCGCTTGCTCATAATTCAGTTTCGCTGCTCCAGGCGGAGGCGCCAACGGTTCACGCGGCTCGCCATAATTAAAGGCTTCAATCTGGAACTCGAGAATTTGTCCGCTCAAGGCATCGACCGTGGCGTACGTCTGGGCCGGGAAATACATCGGTCCCGTCAGGTTCTGGCGCTCCTCTTCCCATCTTAAGCTCCATGTCTTCCTCTCCGGATTCCTGTAATCGCTGTTCATACTCGGATATCTAAGCTTCCGGCCTTCTGGAATAAAAACCGTTTGTTCCACCAACTTCGCGGCTTCATCAGATGTTAATTCCACTTTAGAAGTGCGCGGCTCAAATATCTTGGTCCCGGCTGGAACATCGCTAATTGTAATCGTGGTGGAGGTCAGCTCTGTACCTTCACTGTTCATCTTGCGTCCCGTCTGGGCGTTAATGGCCAGGAAAGCATCCGAAACCGGCTGCCAAGCCAGGATCCAATCGGATACGGCACCGTTCTTCCGTACCGGGACATACCCCAGTTCAACCTGGAACTCGTCTCGGAACTTCTTCTCCGCTTCCGCTTTAGAAACCGTCGGAACGGAGGACGGATATTCCAACCTCTCCTCAGAACGGCTAAAAAAGACGACTTCTCCATCGCCGGTTACCGTGATATGAATGGATTCAAAACCGGAGGGCAGCCCATTCTTCAGAACATCGAAAGAAAAATCATACTGTACCGGACCAAATAAAGCCTGCGAATCCAAGTAAAAAAGAGAATCACTTTCTTTCACCTCATCGGCTGATAACGATGGAGCAGCTTTGGCGAGAAAGGCCTTTGCTTGTTCCGAAGCCTGCTCTCTCGTTAATTTCGGAGGATAATAGACCTTATTGCCTTGTCGCGGAAAGGTAATATAGGTGCTCATCAAATCCCCGGTGATGGCATCCACCCTGCTTGAAAAGCTGTGACTCCCATTGCCAACTTCAACTTGCCAATGAATGGTCCAGACATCCTGATAGCTTGGTGCAGGGTACACATTATGAATCCCGTATTCGACCTGGTTCACTGTCGCCTCTTTCAAAACCGGAAACAACTCCCGAACCTTAGCGATAGCCTGCTCCTTCGTAATTTTGGCACGAGACGAATCGGCAACTGCCTCCCCTTGCTTGGACGGACCGGTTCCCAAGTTCCCGGTGTTTACGATCGTCGTCGTTGTTGACGTAGAGGTTGTGGCCTCCTCTGCCAGCGCCGCCCCCTGCGGCAAGGCCACTGAAAGCGCCACCAAACCAAGAAATGCCAATTTGACAGGCGGCTTTTGCCGTGCTGCTTTGCTGATTAGATTTAACTGTTGCTTCAACCGTTTCACCTTCCCACATTTACCCATATTTTCTTTTCCATTGTAAATGCAATTGGCTGGATTTACCATCCCTAAAACAGCTTAGCAAAAAAACAGCCCGCAGAACCTCTGCGAGCTGTTAAGAAGAAATTCCCCGAATCAAACCGACTTCGGTAAGAGTCGTTGAACTTCCATGACGGCTTCGTCAACCGTGTTGGCCCGAATCACCGTAAATTCCGCCCCCTCGTATTGCCCTTCTGTATGGGCATACCGAGGATCATAGTAGTAAGTTAGAAGAAGCTCAACCGCGCGGTCATAGCGGTCTGCAAGCAGGCATTGTTCGATTTCCGCAGCGATGGGCGTATGGATTCTGGATTTGATTTTTCGGAACGCTTGCAGACAGCCCTCCGGATTGTTCCAAGGCTCGTAATCCTCCAAAATGATCTGCACCCGTACGTCCGTTGGCAGATCGATCCGGATATGCCGCCCCTGCTCTTTCTTCTCCATGAGGAACTCAGGGACAACCACCTTGCCGATTCGTTTGCTTTCCGCCTCCATCAACACGTAAGGCGCTTCCCGATAACGCAGGAGATCATCCAATAGCAGCGAGTCGAACATCTTCTGGTTATGCGCCTGCAGCCCAATTTGCCCAAACACCGAGCCCCGATGCCCCGCCATCTTCTCCAGATCGATAACGGGATACCCTTGTTCCTGAAGCTTGCGAAGCAGCAAGGTTTTGCCGCTTCCCGTATTCCCGTGGATCACGGTGAGTTCAGGAGCAAATTCCATCTGCTCGAGCGTGCTGACAACCCATTGGCGATAAGCGCGATATCCGCCGGCCAGCCGGTACGTATGGATATCCATCAGACTGAGCAGCGTCGCCGTCGTTCGGCTTCGCATCCCACCACGCCAGCAGAATACCGCTTTACGCCCCGGGATTTCCGCAAACTTCCGGACAAAGTCGGGCAGCTTGGCTGAAACGATCTCAAGCCCGCGTTGTTTGGCGGCGTCTACGCTCACCTGCTTATATAAAGTTCCAATTTCCGCCCGCTCCTGATCATCAAACAGCGGGATATTCAAACTGCCTGGAATCGTGGACTCGGCGAACTCGGAGGGCGATCTAACGTCAATCATGGTGATCGCTTTGCCGCTTTCTCGCTGCTCCGCCCATTCCTGCAAGCCTATATCCTGAAACTTATCCAATGCTGCAAACCCCTTCCTAGGCTTCGACCACAATATGGCCCGCGTTCTCTGCGGTGACCTCGCCGATCAAGCTCGCTTCCACGCCGGCTTTCTGCAGTTCATCCAACAGCTGCTCGCTTTGATCCGGATTCACAGAAATCAGCAAGCCTCCCGATGTCACCGCATCGCACAGGATGTATCGGCCGATCTGATCCAGCGAGTCCGGGAACGTAATGTTCGCTTCCACATGCGCGAAATTATTCTTCGTTCCGCCAGGGACAAATCCTTGCTCCGCCAATTCCCGCACGCGTGGAAGCACCGGCACGCGGCTCTGGAAGATGGTGATGCCGGTTCCGCTGCCCTTGGCCATCTCCAGGGCATGTCCCATTAAGCCAAAGCCGGTTACGTCTGTGCACGCGTGCACATCGTATGATTCCATGACTTCAGCAGCCGTTTTGTTTAAGGTCGACATGACTTCGGTGACCCGCTTCGTCTCTTCCGCGCTGAGCTGATCCTTCTTGATCGAGGTGGTCATGATGCCAACGCCGATCGGCTTCGTTAAAATCAGCTTGTCCCCCGGCTTGGCGCCAGCATTCGTTCTCACTTTGTCCGGGTGAACCAATCCCGTAACAGCTAAGCCAAATTTCGGCTCTTTGTCGTCGATGGAGTGACCGCCCACCAGCGTCGCTCCAGCTTCTTGCACCTTGTCTCCTGCGCCGCGCAGGATGTCGGCCAGAATGCTTTTATCCAAAGTGGAAATCGGAAAAGCTACAATGTTCAGCACGGTGAGCGGCTTGCCGCCCATCGCGTAAATATCGCTGAGCGCATTTGCGGCGGCGATTTGGCCAAACGCGTACGGATCGTCAACGATTGGTGTAAAGAAATCGACCGTTTGCACCAGCGCGAGGTCATCGTTTAACCGATATACCCCGGCATCATCACTTGTATCAAGCCCCACCAGCAGATCTGGATTCGGCACCGTTGGCGGGAGGCTTCGAATCACTTGCATGAGGTCTGCCGGGCCGATTTTGCAGCCGCAGCCTCCTTTGCTGGACAAGGATGTTAATTTTATAGGTTCAACAGTAGACATGACGGATCACAATCCTTCCCTACGTATCGATATAGGATTTTCTAGCTTATGCTTATTTAAGCGTACTCCGTTGAATTACAAATGGCAACCGTCCCGCTTCTCGCTTACCAGCAGATTCAATGTAGTTCACTTGCCATCGTATGGTATACTATATTTCGTGTCTTAGTTCAAATTTTGAATCATATGTGAAGGGAAATGAAGTCTATGGTTTCATCATCAAGCGGCAACTATCCGCAACAGCAACCACGCGGTTTGGATAAACGCAAAACGGCGATATTTGTCGTTCTGTTTCTCATCATAGCCATCGCTGGCCTAAGTTATGTCAAGTGGTGGCCTTATTATGGAAAAGCGTTCAAAGCCGCCACCGAGCATTCGATTGGCTCTTCGATCCTTGGATCAGATGCTTCCGGTCCCATTTCATGGAGTGCCGCGGTCGATTATGCAGCCGCCTATTTCAAATCGGTCTGGAAGGCCGCCGTGCTCGGGATTTTGCTTGGATCGCTTGTCCAGGTGCTCCTGCCGGCTCAATGGTTATATAAAGTGCTCGGCAGCAGCCGGTTTAAGAGCACGTTTCTGGGCGGTATCGTCTCCTTGCCGGGGATGATGTGCACCTGCTGTGCCGCCCCTATCGCCGCCGGCCTGCGGAAACGCAATGTATCCGTCGGCGCCAGCCTAGCCTTCTGGCTGGGTAATCCGGTACTGAATCCGGCGACATTGATCTTCATGACCTTTGTCTTGTCCTGGAAGTTTACTTTGCTCCGCCTCGTGTTTGGCATCGTGCTGACGTTTGGGGTAAGTTACCTCGCCAATCGTCTGGCGAAAGGCCAGCAGGTTCCCGCGCCAGCGGAGCTGGAAAAGGCGGAAGCGGCAGCCGAACAGAAGAACGAGGGGCCGTTCGCTCTTCGCTGGTTGAAGAGCCTCGGGATGATGATCCTGAACGTTGTACCGGCGTATCTGTTATCCGTCTTGCTGCTGGGAGCCTTCCAAGGCGTCTTGTTCCCCGTTGAGTTGGGCAGCGGCATTCTGGCCATCCTGTTGTTTGCCCTCGTTGGCACGTTGTTCGTCATTCCGACGGCTGCGGAAATTCCGATTATTCAATCGTTCACCGCGCTTGGGCTTGGCGCAGGCCCAGCTGCAGCCCTGCTCATCACGCTGCCGGCTGTCAGCCTGCCGTCTCTGCTGATGGTGTCGCGTTCGTTCCCGCGCAAGGTGTTGGGATTCTTGTTCGCCTCAGTGGTCATCCTTGGCATCGTTGCCGGGATTGTGGGCGCTTGGGTGCTGTAACAAATTAAAAAGGAGCCGAGATTGGAACTGACCCCATAGTGTGAGACAAATTAAAAACACCTTCAAGAGAATGCAACCATGTCGTATGATATGGGAGACAACCTTGGAGGTGTTTTTTCGTTGGCAACCCGAGTAAGCTACCCAAAAGAGATTAAGATGAAGGCTATTGAAATGAGAATGGCTGGTATCCCAGTGAAAGAAGTTATGGAGCAATTGAACATACGACATGATTCTCAAGTGAGAACATGGATGCGATGGTATCGTAACGGAGAAATACATCGGTTTGAGCAGCCTGTAGGTAAACAATATAGCTACGGCAAAGGACCGGAATATACGTCAGAATTAGAGAAAGTAAAGGCAGAGAATAGGTTTTTGAAACAGCAGCTAGATCTCCTAAAAAAGTACAACGAGATGGAAAGGGGGTATCCTCAAAGATTGTAGTGGAATGGATCAAATCGATCCAAGGAGAAGTTAGCGTGGCACAAGCCTGTGCCTGGGCGGGACTCTCTCGTGCTACCTACTATCGCTGGAAGGATAAGTATGGAAGCGGGGATGCCAATCCTGTGGTAGAGAAAATCCGCGAACTCTGTTTGCAGCATAAATTTCGTTATGGATACCGTAAAATCACCGCTCTACTTCGGAAAGAACAAGCGATTAACCATAAACGAGTGCAACGGATTATGCAGCGTGAAGAGCTGCAATGCCGTGTCAAAGTCAAGAAACGCAAACCTACAGGGCAGCCAGCCTATATAGCAGAACACTTGCTAAAACGCCAATTTGAGGCCGATCAACCTATGCAAAAACTCGTTACGGATATTACGTATTTACCGTTTGGAGGAAGAATGTTGTATCTATCAAGTATCCTAGACTTGTTTAACGGAGAAGTTGTGGCATACAGTATAGCTGACAAGCAGGACACTGCGTTCGTACTGGACACACTCCGTCAGCTGCCCAATCTACCAGGTACGATACTTCACAGCGATCAGGGGAGTGTCTACACTTCCCAGGCGTATCAGGAAGCTGTAAAGGAAAAGGGCATTACCATGAGCATGTCCCGCAAGGGAACGCCCGCTGATAATGCCCCCATCGAATCGTTTCATTCCACGCTAAAGTCTGAAACGTTCTATCTCGAAGGTTTAACGAGTACAACGACAGCAATCGTTGAACAGGTCGTTCGAGACTACATTACTTACTATAACTCAATTCGCATTCAAACAAAACTAAACAACCAGTCACCGATTGATTATCGACAACTGGCTGCTTAACTTGCAAGGTGTTTTTGATCCCTGTCTCACAAACGGGGGTCAGTTCCATTCACGGCTCCTTTTTTGTTTATTTTTTTCCGCCCCCCGCAACAGGAACAAGCTGAAGCAATTTCGACTCGGCCCCTTGCAGTGTGACGTGCAGCTCCGTTTTCTCACGCCATTCTTCACCAGTCCACAGATCCGTCACGCGGAAGCCGGACTTCCCTTTGTTGTCCATGGCAGCCCGCTCGAAGGAGATCGTCCGTTCCACCAGCTCGTTCGTGAAATTGAAGATCGCAAGATAATATCCCCCGCCGTCTTTTAAGATGTAAGCGTCCGCCGCTGCCGTTCCGGTGTTGCCCTCCATCGGCCGGAATGCTAGCCCTTTCTTCGCCACCGCATTCACCGCCGGGTTCACCAGCAGCTGCTCCATATATTCCCGGGCCGTCTGATTCGCCACATCATCCGAGTTGAGGAACACAGTACCGGAAATCGCCGCCGCGTTCACTCGGGTTTGCGCTCCAAGCAGCGAGCCGCCCTTCTCCAACGTCATATAGTCCGGATCCGTGTAGCGGTAGATGGTTCCGTTTTGCCACCACCCGTAGGTCAGGTTGTTTAACTGGTATTCCGTACTGCCCAGCGAACCGTCAACATCGCAGGAGATCCGCCGGCTGTGCGCGTATTGGCTGGGGAACAGCGGCGCGATCGACGCGCTGATGAACATCGAGCCGTCCAGCGCATCCACAATGTAAGCCATTCCTTCGTTATAAGCCTGAATACCAGTAAAAACTTGCGGGTTAAAGTGTTGGCCTTCCAATGCGCCATGGCTCAGAAAATCCAGCTTAATATACTCGAAGCCGTGCTCCTTAAAGCGATTCATATAATAGTCGATACGCTGCTTCGTCCCTGGATGGGTCGGATCGACGGCATAGGCGCCGTCGATCTTCGGCAGCGGATTCCCTTGCGCATCGCGAAGAACGATATCGCCATAGGTATATTTTCCGTCCGTGCCTTCCACAGTCTGGTTCAAATTATCGCCCCAGTAGACGAACGGGCCGTAATAGATGCCTGCTTTTTGACCGTTCGCCTTAATATAATCCACCAGTTGCCCCAGCTGCTCATCGTTCATATTATCCCAGTACGAGTCGAGGTTCATATACAGCTGACCTTCGTTATTAAACGACTCTCCTTGCAGCTTCTCCTTAAAGAAATTGGAGGTTTCGATCACTTGATCGTAGCTTAATTTGCTGCCGACAGCTCCCCAGCTGTTCCAGCCCACCGGAACCCCTTGCGGAACACCGGGACCAAATGCCAGCGGCGGGGCTTCCACTGCATTTGCCTGACCATAGGTTTCCAAACCGTCCCGATAGTCGGTAAAAAATCCAACAAACACCTTCGGAGAAGCAATCGTCGTCCCGCTGACCTTGGCATGCGGCAACGAATCGTGCGTGGAAGCCAGAGAAGTGAAGCCGCCATATACGTTCAGCTTGTTCAGACGGTCATTGGATCCGCTCCAATAAATGCCGGTTTTCCACGTATCATGGCTAACCGAACCCACCACAAAGCCGCGACGGCTGTCGTTATCGAAAATGGCCGTCAGTTCCGAGCTTTCATAATTTTGATTGTTTAGATCCGTGTTGATCGTCTTGGACAAATACCGCGACCATGCATCGTTATCAAAAGGAGCTACCAGCACCCGGTTGTCGCCATATTGGCCGATATCCACGCCGCCGCGGTGATCCACAATCAGCGGGGCAATATAGTTCGTTGCGAGCGGCGTATCTTGCTCGGCAATAACTTGAGTGAGCAAGTAATCCTTCTGCTCATAGATATAGTAGATTTGCTTCAGGGTCGGCAGACCTTCCTGCCTGTTGTTCACCGTGACCTTGATCCCTTTGCCGCCACGGTCGTGGAACCGCTCCACCTCTTCCAGCTTGAACTCATGCTTGGCGTAATCCTTGCTGGTTAAGTACTGGTCCAACTGAATGGAGCTGTACGCCCCTTGGATCTTGGCCTCTTCACCGCGATTTTTCCAGCTGTACGCCGAGAGCCCATTTTCCGTATTATAGAGCAACTTCAGACTGCCGCTGGTTACGCTCATCCCTTTCGCGTGCCGGGTAACGGCAATCGGCCCGTATTTCACCGTACTGAGCGGCGCACCAAGCTCCAGATCTTCACCGTTCCCCGGATCGGTTCCCGGCTCCGAGGACGTGACGAAGGTCAAGCTGATTTTGTCCAAATCCGGAGCATATCCGCCGTCATCGTCAAAAGACAACGTATTATCGCCCGCCTGTAAACGGACCTCAAAGTCGAATACGCCCACCGTATTCCAATCCTTCGTCGCCGGCGGCGAGAAACGCTCCCGCTCTCCGCCATTTACGCTGACCATAAACGAACGGGGATCCCCGGAAATATAGGACAAGCTTAGCTTATAAACGCCTGCCTCCGTTACATTCACCCCGTTAAACTGCATCGCCGAGCCTTGGTAAAGGTTGCCTACTTTTGCTCCGCCGGAGCAGGTGTCGCAAGGAACCGGACCGGCTTTGCCGGAGTAGGTATTTGCCGCCGCCTCCGCCTCAAACGTATAAACCGCCTCCGTTGCTTGCGTGCTTCCTCCTTCAGCGGCCGCCTGTTTTGGGGCGATCTGCGCGCCACCTGTCAGCGAACAAGCCAATATCGCCATCAGTACATATCGGAGCATTGCACTCCACCTCGACCTCTTCCCCGTACCCGCCTTCACGAATCATCCATCCTTTCATCGATAAGTTCGATTACGAACCCCATGTTAAAATAGACAGCGCTTTCTTTCTATAACTCAAAATGCCGATTTATAGCGGAAATTAAAGTTCTTTTCCAATTTCGATGCAAACAAAAAACAGCCTGCCGTCCTTATTAGGACTTTCAGGCTGTCTGCAAAAGAGAAGGATGGAACTAAAGATCCAGCCGCGTTCTTAACGCCGTAATATGAGCAAGATGATGATTCCCGTGCCAAGCGTAGTTTCCGAGGTTGTAGGCCAAGCTCGTCGTTTTCCCCGATTCGGGATGGTGGAACGAACGCTCAAAATCTTCCTCGCTCAGCGATCTCAACAGGTGGGTCCAGCGACGATGCAGCGCTTCCAACAGAAGCAGTGAAGCTTCGATGTCTCCCTCGTAGTCGGACAGCTTCGCCCAACGGTCTTCGTGATAAGGCCGAATCGTTGGGGTCTCTTCAGTTAGCGCCAGTTTAAACCGGGTGTAGGCATTGATATGGCTGTCAGCCAGATGGTGCACAACCTGCCGCAGCGTCCAGCCGCCCTCGCGGTAAGGAAGGTTCAGCTGATCTTCACTTAATCCGGCCACCGCCTGCCTTAATCGCGTCGGCAGCGTCTCGATTTCACGTATCCATTGATCTCGCTGTGCCGCCGTAATCTCGCCTGTGAAGGCATACTCGCCTATCGGATATCTAGGGTCCATGTCTGGTTCGCCTCCTGATCAGGAATTAAACTGCCACTTTCACTTTCTTATTGATTCATTTATACCTGATCAAGCTGACATTGTCGATAACCTATTCCATACGATTAAAGCTTAGGACTTGTCCTTTGGGCTATTCTCTGCTACGATTTTGGCGCAGGTTAAACTATGTTTAAATGTCGAGGAGGGGACGAAAATGGAACATTCTAAAGAATCCGGCATTCTGCCGTTGCCGCTCAACCTGAAGTTGCAAAATGGGAACCAGATGGCTGTCCATGCGGCGTTATTATGGGGTACCGATCATCTCGTCCTTGTTGACACCGGGGTTCCCGGGCAATTGGATGTGATTCGCGAAGGGTTGGAGCAAGCAGGATTCTCCTTGGATCAACTGACCCATGTGATCATTACACATCAAGACCGCGACCATATCGGCAGCCTGCCGGAGCTGATCCGGGCGAAGGAAGGGAAGTTGGAAGTGTTGGCCCACGAGGAGGGGATTCCGTATCTGGCTGGTGAAATCCCGCTGATTAAATACGGAATCAAAGCCGAACCGGTTAAGGTAGATCGGGCGCTTCACAATGGGGAGAAGCTTCCATTTGGCGGGGGACTAACCGTAGTGCACACCCCCGGTCACACGCCTGAACATATCAGCTTGTATCATCCTTCCAGTAAAACGTTGATCAGCGGAGATGCGCTGACCTCAAGCGATGGAACGTTACAACCACCCGAAGCGAAGTACACGCCAGATTACCCTCGGGCCCTTCAGTCGGTTGCAAAATTGGCCGCGCTCGATGTGGAAACCGTGATCACCTATCATGGCGGCGTATGTACCGGGGCGGTTCAAGAACGGATGAAGGAGATTGCGGCAGGCGTAAAATAAACCGTTCGCGGCAACAGAACCGCTAGATATCCCCTACCGGAGTTAAGCCGGTTAACCAGTTTAATTCGCTGTCTTCCATAAAACGCGACGGCCAGCTTCGGTCGTCCTCGCCCCAATCGGCAAACGTGCGGACCGAATGGTAAAAAGCTTCGATCCGCTCGGCCGTTGGCTCTTGTAGCATTTGTTCGATCAAATACAGGAGGTTCTCCGGTCGAGCCGGGGCTGTACATTTCTGTTCTCCTCTTCTTTTATCTGCATCCGTCCAGTGGATTTAAGCCAGCACTCGGTCCCCCCGTGTATTCGGGCGGGATATAACAAGGAATTCCACCGCTTCAGCGGATCGGTTCATGGCCTGATGCGGCATATTCGGCGGGATCTCAAGCCCTTCATGCGGATGAAGCTCGTATTGGATTCCATCCAATTCGAGATGCAGACAACCGGACAGGACGAAGAAAAACTGCTCCGCCTTTTCGTGAAAATGCCGGACTTCCTGGCTGTCCGGGGGCATTTTCTCATGGATAATGCTGCACTCCTCCCGATCCACCAGCCGCCAACCGTCGCAATTTCCGCCCCACACATAATGCTCTGCGTTCTGTTTACTGATCACTTCATCTCCATCCTCTCTGCGATAAAATGACGCAGCCGTGCATCCTCCCACTTATACAGCGTTAGCAGCGTTTCATAGTAAGCTTGGCGTTGTCGTTCATTGTCTTTTTGCAAATACGTTAGATCCATAAAGTTGCTCGTCAGCCTTCCGCCCGCTGCAACGGTCTGGCCGTAACGCCTTCATGTGTCATTTGCACTGGCTGGATTCGCCCTTCCTCGTCAAACAACATGCGATCCATGCAAACTACGCGATGATTCGCATCGGTTTCATTAAGCGGTCGGCGATGGTAAACGATGTACCACTCGTCGCTGCCCGGAATTTGCAGAAATCCATGATGCCCGGCACCGGTGGCGATGGCTGGATCCTGCTGCAGAATCTTGCCCACGCGCTTGAACGGCCCGATCGGTGAATCGGACATAGCATAGGCCACGGAATAATCCGGTCCGGTCCATCCCCCTTCCGCCCACATAAAATAATAAATGCCGTTACGCTTAAACATGCAAGGCCCTTCAACATAATGGTCCGGAGTGATCTCCTTGAACGTGGTTCCATCCTCGAATGTGTCCAGATGAACCATATCCTCGGTCAGCTTTGCCACATTGCAATGTCCCCAGCCCCCATAGTAGAGGTAAGCGCTTCCGTCATCATCGAGAAAAACATGAGGATCAATCGGCTGCGCTCCAAAATGAAACCGATCAATTAACGGCTTGCCCAGCGCATCCCGGTAAGGCCCTTCCGGCCGATCAGCCACCGCCACGCCGATGCCGCCCAGCTCCTCGTCGCTTTGGATGTCATTCGCCGCAAAGTAGTAGTAGAACTTACCACTTCGTTCGATCGGCGATGGGGCCCATAACGCTCGCCGCGCCCAAGCGATGTCGTCCATCGTCAGGATGCGCTCCACCTTCGTCCACTCCGTCAAATCCGTAGAGTAGAAAGCATCAAAAAAGGTCTGTTCATCATAAGGGGCCGAGTACGTCGGGTAAATCCAATATCGATCCTGAAAAATCCTCGCTTCCGGGTCCGCATACCAGCCTGGAAATACGGGATTTCCGGATCTCTTGATCTGCTCTTCGTTCATGGGGCTCCTCCTTTGCTTAATGGCTTGTATGGATATCTAAGGCTATATTCGCCGCCGGGGAGATCCATACCTGCCTACATGAATTAAGAATACAAAAACCGCCCTGCATATGCAGAGCGGTTCCTAAGCGATAAGATGTTAATTCACGCTCATATAACGGTCGTAGGCGTCGGTGCGGATTTTCAGCAGCTTCTCCAAGCCCATGGCGTTCAGCTTCTTCACGTAAGCATCCCAGCCTTCGTCGATGCCGCCTTTGGTTACCCACTGGGCGCGCATCGTTGATACATAGGTATCGATATCCGTAGTTAGGGTTGGGAGCTCCTGGAACTCTTCAGCCGTATACATCACATTCGGGAATGGCGTAGTCACGTATTCGCTGCCCATTTTGTCGATCTCCAGCTTCAAGCCGTCGCCCGCTTTCGGGTTAAGAACAATGTTCTTCTCGAAGGAAGGGCTGACGTATTTCGGTCCAAAATCCCGCAGCGATTGCTCCCAGTACCAGGCATCTGCACTGGTTCCGGCCGGTGGATCCATCAAAGTATAGGTCCCATCGTCATTCTTCTGAATGACCGTACCGATCGCACCCCAGAAGTTCTGGATGCTCGCTTCGTTCGTATAGAACTGATCAGCCCAACGGGCGGCCACTTCCGGATATTTGCAGGAAGTCGTAATCAACAGCTCGTTACGGTTAAAGCTCATGCCGTTGGGATTCCCCGGATTGTAACGCTTCCCGTCGGGACCTGCAATCGGCGGAATGGCGATATACTGATCACTCCATTTGCCAAATACCGCATCCGGCGTCCATTGATTCGTAAATCCAACAATCGGAGCATCCGCATTTTGCTGTTTCGCCGACGTCATCGTCGCATCCTGAGTGAACAGCTCTTTGTCGATCAGGCCTTCCGCATACAGCTTATGGGCATATTTCAAGCCTTCCTTGTACTCCTCGCTGGTTGGATAGAACACCGGTTTACCGTCCTTCACCAGCATATTAGTGGCGTTGATATCAGTAATGCCAAAAGGATTCAGGAAATCCGGAGACAACCCTGTTTCGGTATACGGAATTTCGTCCGCCTTCCCGTTGCCGTTCGGATCCTGCTCCTTAAACGCTTTCAACACGTTGTATAGATCATCAATCGTGTCCGGCACTTGGAGTCCCAATTTATCCAGCCAAGCCTTGTTGATGACCGGCTGGTTTTTCGTTTTTGGACGCGACGGCAACCGGGTTGGCAAGGAATAGATTTTGCCGTCCGGGAACGTACTGATCTTCTTCAGCTCCGGTGTCTCGGCCATTGCTGCTTTGAGGTTTGGCATGTATTGATCAATGTACTCGTCCAGTGGACGGAAGTAACTTAAGTTATTCACGATATCGGAGTCGGAGAACGTCTGGTCGCCCAAAATAATATCCGGTAGCGTACCGCTGGCCAGCATAATCGACTTTTGTTCGTTCCAATCGTTGGAGGATACGACCTGCCATTCAATTTTGACGTTCGTACTCTTCTCCAAATCCTTCAGCCACTGATTCTGGGTAAACGTATCGCCCATGTTTCCCCAACGCATCGTTAACACTTTCAGCGTGACCGGTTCATTGACAATCGGCAGCCCCTCTTTATTAAAAAGGCTCGTATCGCTTGGCGCCGGACTTCTGGAATCCGCAGATTTACCGCCGCCGCACCCCGCGAGGCTAAGGGCAAGCGTTCCCGCAAGTATAAGCGAGGTCCATTTTTTGACTGATAATTTACCAGAATGTTTGCTCATTGCTCGTTCCCCCATTCTTAGATTGTACCATGCCTTACGTGTCCATCTAGCTCTTAACCGCGCCGATCATCACCCCCTGATTGAAATACTTCTGCAGGAAGGGATATACGCACATGATCGGGACGGTAGCGATAATAATGACGGAGTATCGCATCAAATTGGCGAGCCGAAGCGCGATTTGCGCCGCTTCTCCGGTTCCCATGCCGGACTGCATCTGGTTGGTGATCAGGATGTTACGCAGGATAAGCTGCAGGGGGTGCAGGTCTGGATTTTTTAAATAAATCAAAGCATTGAAGTAAGAGTTCCAGTAACCCACTGCGATCCATAACCCCAGGACGGCAATGATCGCCTTGGACAGGGGCAGCACAATTTGGGCGAGATATCGGAGGTTTCCGCAGCCGTCCATTTGCGCCGCCTCCCACAAATCCTCAGGAATGCTTGATTGAAAGAACGTCCTTGCCACGATGATATCGTACACAACCACGGAAAACGGCAGGACCATCACTAGAAATGTATCGTATAGATGGAAATCCCGAATCGTCAGGAAGGTCGGGATCAACCCGCCGCTGAAAAACATCGTAAAGATGAAAAATAAAGAAAGGAATTTTCGTCCGATCAAATCCTTCCGCGACAGCGCGTACGCCGCCGACACGTTCACGATCAGGCCAATAGCCGTGCCTACTACCGTATACAATATCGTGTTTCTGTAGCCAATCCAAATATTATCGTGCTTCAGCAGCTCCTTATAGCCATCCAGAGTAAACCCCTTGGGAAAAAACCACACCTGCCCGTTCGCCACTGCTGAAGGATCGCTGAAGGAAGCAATCACGATAAAATAAAGCGGATAAATGATCACAATCAGAAACAGCACCGCAAAAACATAGAGCAGCACTTCCATCACTTTGTCGGAAGACCGATTGTTGATGGGCTGTACGGCTGGACTGGATACAGAATGGGCTGGCTCCATTTTCATCTCTTTCTCCCCCTTTCCTACCACAGGCTGTTCTCACTGTATTTCTTATAGATCTGGTTCACTAGAATCAGCAGCAGGAAGTTAATCAGCGTGTTAAACAGGTTGACCGCCGAGGAGAAGCTGTACTGGCTGCTTAGCAGGCCGATCTTGTAAATGTACGTAGAGAGAATTTCGCTTGCGGTAATATTCAAGTCATTCTGCATCAGGTAGACCTTCTCGAACCCAACTCCCAGCAGGCCGCCAACCCGCAAAATGAGCAGCGTTATTGCCGTCGGCATCAGCATCGGAATATCGATGTAACGGATTTTGTGCCAGCGGCTGGCTCCGTCAACGGTTGCTGCCTCGTACAAGCTGGGGTCCACTGTAGACAATGCGGCGATGTAAATGATGCTGTCCCATCCCACATGCTGCCACACATCCGACCAGACGTAGATGCTGCTGAACCAGGCGGCAGAGCCCATGATGTCGGGGGCTTCTCCTCCGAACAGCTTGTAGAGATTCCCCACTAGGCCAGTACTCGGGGAGAGCAGAATCAGGATCAACCCTACCATTACAACGGTAGAAATGAAATGCGGCATATACGAAACGGTCTGAAAGAAACGGCGGAACCGGTTTGCCCGCATCTGATTCACCATCAACGCCAACACAATTGGAATTGGAAACGTGGCGATACTGTATAAGCTGATGATGATGGTGTTCCGAATCGTCGCCTTAAATTGATATGAATGAAAAAATTTCTCAAAATGCTTAAACCCCACCCAAGGACTGCCGCCAATGCCCAGCGCCGGGCTGTAATCCTTGAACGCAATGACCACGCCGTACATCGGTTTGTACGCGAATAACAGCGTCAGCACCACCGCAGGCAACAGCAGCAGGTAAAGTCCCCGATTTCTTTTGATTTGTCCAAGCGTTCGCCTTAGGCTCACTGCGCCGGATTTCATTTCATCCCCTCCTTCTTCTTGATTGTCTAAACTCCCTAGGCATGCCTTCCGCCTGCACGGCGGCTTTCATGTCTTGAGTATAGCGCTGAGCCGGGGCGTTTATCGGACTCCAAGTCGGCAGTAAACGGACTTCTGTTCATAGGCTCTCGTGATTTTGAAGCTTGTCCCCTCAATAAGCAACAGAAGGGAATATCAGAATCCGGACTTGATTTGACGCTTTCCGGACTTTTCGATGGCGTGGGATGGATTCGGTCTTCTTTTTCTATAGGAAGGAATTATAATAGGGTTAACACCAATGACAGCGCATTCATGGATGTTTTCACATCAGTCAGAACAAGCTAGTTCCGGCAGGAAGAGGCGAGGGGAACATGGTCAAAAGAGCGAAAAACAAACAATATCCAATTCGGCACTACGTGAACATCATGTTTCTGATCTCCTTCATCGTCCTGATCCTGGATTTCGTGATCAGCTTATCGGCAGTATCGATCGTCAAGCAGCAATCCACGCGGTTTCTGCAAGATACGGCGGATCTGTACATCAACCGGATCAACCATGATTTCGCTTATATTAACCACTATACGGGCTGGACGTTGGCGAACGATGAGAACTTGCAGGCGATGAACGATCATCCGATGAACAGCGTGGCATTTTTTGAGGGGAATGAAAATCTGCACAAACGTTTTAATGAGCTGCAAAAAAACTACGGCCAGGAATACAATTTCTTCGTGTATTTAAAGAACCAGGATTTCTTCCTTAACTGCGCGCCAATCAGCATCCCGTATTCAGATTACTTGGAGCTGAAGGAACAGGTTGTTGCTAACGTAGAAGCGGGCCGGGACGTTTACGAGAAAATTTACTCCAAGTGGACTCCCGTTGAAATTAACGGCAGGCACTATATTACCAACATCGTCCCGTATCACGACAGCTACATGATCAGCCTGGTGTCAGCAGATCAACTGATTCGTCCTTTACGTGAACTGAATCTCGGCAAGAACGGGTATGTCTCCCTGGTGGATGATCGCGGTCAGGCCTTAACCAGCCCCATCTCCAATAACGGCGCATGGATGGATGAGGATCGACGCTCCTCATTTTTTCAGAACTTATTCAAGGGCGGAACGACGGTGAATGGGGAGTTCACGAACGCGACTTTTCACGTCAAGCTGGTCATCCAGTTTGGAACCTTCGAGAAAATCATGATCGCCCAGCTGCTAATTCTTCTGCTCGCGGTCATGATCACCTGCAGCCTGGGATTCATCCTGCTCTATTTCCGCAACAAAGTCCTTCTACCGATCAAGAGCTTCTCCTATAATCTGGCGTTTTGGACGGAGGAAGGGGAGGTGCTGGCCTTCGAGAGCAGTAAGATCGTCGAGCTGGAAAGAGCCAATAAGCAATTTATGAACCTGGTCGACCAGATCAAGAAATTTAAAATCGACTTGTACGAACGGGAACTGGAGAAGCAGCGAATCCAATTGGATTATATGAAGCTGCAGATTAATCCGCATTTTTTCCTGAATTGTCTGACGAATATTTATAGCATGGCGCAAATGCAGCTGTACCGGGAAATCGAGCAGATGGCTTTGTCCACCTCGCGGTATTTCCGTTACATCTTTCAGAACAACGGGAATTTCGTAAAGTTAAGAGACGAAATTGAGCATGTGCGGATTTATCTAGATATTCAGAAGCACCGCTATCCTGATGCACTGGTCTATTCGATCGATGCGGAGGAAGATTGGGCTGAGGAGGTGCGAATCCCGCCGCTCGTCCTGCAGACTTTTGTGGAAAATGCCGTTAAATATGCGGTGTCCCGGATTTCACAAGTACACATCGCGCTCTCGGTGCGATGGGAGCGTGCGAGGAGCGAGGATCGCATGACGATCCTAATTACCGATACCGGGCCCGGATTTCCACCGGAAATTCTGGAGTGTCTGCAGAACGGCACCCCCTTGGATCAATCCGCTGGCAACCATATCGGAATCATGAATACGCTGAAGCGTTTGGAGTCTCTCTACAACGGGGATGCAGTCGTATCGTTCTCCAATCGGGAGAACGGCGGTGCATGTGTGATCTTATCCCTCCCAGCAGAAGTTGGGATGAACAGGAGCGTGGCAGTATGAACGCATTAGTTGTGGATGACGATGTTTATGTTGTCGCTGCTTTAGAGAAGAAAATCGAATGGAAGGCGCTGGGCATTGATAAGCTCTATACCGCAAACAACGTCGCCCTGGCTCGCGACATCCTGCAACAGTACCCGATACAAATCCTGATCTCTGACATCGAGATGCCGCAGGGGAGCGGGCTGGAGCTGCTCGCCTGGATTCGGGAAGAGAATTACAACGTTCAAGCGATCTTCCTGACGAACTATGCGGATTTCAATTATGCGCAGAAAGCGATTGAGCTGCAGAGCTTCGAGTACTTCTTGAAGCCCATCGAGTTCGATAAGCTGATGCTGATCCTTCGTAAGGCGATCGCCCGAGCCGAGGAACAGCAGCAGCGGGAGAAGGCGATGCAAGAAGGGGTACTGTGGCAGCGAAATCAGGCCAATCTCTTGGAATATTTCTGGCGTAAGCTGGTGAGCGCAAGCCTTACCGCCCCACTTAAGCCGGCAGCGGTGATTCAGGCGGTGGAAGATCAGCAGCTTGCCTACCTTCCGTCCGATATCCTCCAGCCGGTGCTGATTCACGTATTCCCATATAGCGGCAGCTTGGGGCGGGAGGAAAAAGGACTGTTCGATTTTGCCCTTGGGAATGTAATGAGCGAGCTGCTGCATCATTCGCAGTTTACCGCCGAGACGATCCTGGAGGTGAAAGAGCATCAATGGATGGCTATCCTCAAGTGGAATGCTCCGCCGAACCCCAGCGTACTTGCGGAATTGTGCTCTGAAGGGATTCGCCGAGCCAACGCCTATTTGCATTGTGATGCTTGCTGCTTAGTGGGCCTCTCCGATCAGCTGGAACGAATTGGCCACGCGCTGCACCAGCTGCTGATGATGAACGAGAGCTTAACCAAAACCCGCAACCGAACCTATTGGGCAGAGCGCGATGATTTGAAAAAGCAACCAGTATATCATCCCCCGAACCTGACCCGTCTGGAGGAGCTGCTTCATCAGAACGATTCGGCTTCGTTCCTTGCCGAGACGGCGAGATACCTTCGCGACTGCTTGGACCGCAAAACGCTGGACACTTCCAGCCTCGCCTTGTTCCGTCTGGATATTGTGCAACTTGTCTACGCCTTCTTAAAGTTAAAAGGAATCGAAGCGCACAAATTATATGCGGCACGGGCCAATGAGCAGCTGTTGGCGCAGTCACTCCATTCGATCGAAGACATGCAGGAGTATGTCACTTACTTGGTGAATACAGCCATGGCTTATCGGGATTTTGCGGCGGAACCGAAATCCGTTGCTGAAGAGATCAAGCAGTACATCCACGCCCATTACGGAGATGAGCTGACCCGGAACGATCTCGCGGAGGTTGTCTACCTCAACCCGGATTACCTCGCCCGTTTATTCAAGAAAGAAACGGGGATTTCGCTGGGCAGTTACATCATCCGAGTCCGGATCTCCGTCGCCAAGCAGCTGCTCGAAACGACCAAACTGTCCGTGTACGCTGTCGCCAACCAAGTTGGCTATGCCAACTACTCCTACTTCTCCAAGCTGTTCAAGCAAGAGGTCGGCGTCACGCCCAACGATTACAAGAAGAACCCGCGCAGCGCGGAGCGATGGCGGGTGGCGGAGCGGGCTTGATGGCACGCCAAGCGCAGGAAGAAGGGCCTTTCCGACTGTTGGATAGGCCCTTCTCCTTGATTTATTTTGACTTTTGCACCTTAAACGTAAATTTCCATTCCGCTGTATTCCCGGAATATCGGCCTCGATTTTCGGTGACCTTTACCTTAAGTGACTTGGTGATGTCCTTGGTCACCGAGGACACTTTCACCGTTGCGTTAGCCGAGCCGCTCTCGGGGATTTTGTCCTGCTCTTCCGCATACGCCTTTAACTTTAGGCTCTCCGATGATTTAAGTTTCAAAGTAACACTTGAGCCTTCTTCGATCTCTTTGCCATTCACCGATGCCGTGGTATACCACTCGTTACCCACGTGACTGTTTTCCACCAGTTCCACGCGGACGAGCGTCACCTTGAGCTTCACCGTGCTGGTCGCAGCCGATACAGGTTGAACCAAGCAAAGTAAGATCACGGAAAACATCAGGAAGAGTTTTAGTGCTTTTTTCATTGAGAGTGCCTCCCTCAAAGCATATTACTGAATCATTCAACCCGCCTCAGATTTGCTTCGATTTTATTTTCCAACCTAAAGCAAGAACCGCTCCAGCGCGCCCGTATCTGTAATGCTATGGTTGCAATCCCCGTTCTCCAGATAGACATATTTTCCGTAAATGGAGAAGTTGTCTGATGAAGCATGGGAGGACTTGGTCTTCACCGAGAAAAAAGGCAAGCTCTTAATGCCAATTGCAGAACAGACCTTCATCATCCCGCATTCATTTGACTATTGCCCAAGTCTGTTATAAGCTAACAATAGTCTAATTAGACTATTGAGTCGAGATAAAGGAGTTAAGCTGATGATCAAGTCATTTTTAATGTTAGGTCAGTCGAATATGGCGGGTCGTGGATTTTTGCATGAAGTCGATCCGATCTATAATGAGAAAATCAAAATGCTGCGCAACGGGCAGTGGCAGATGATGACGGAGCCGATCAATTACGACCGTCCGGTCTCTGGCGTTAGCTTGGCGGCATCCTTTGCTGATGCCTGGTCAAAGGCACATCCCGATGAGGAAATCGGGTTGATTCCTTGTGCGGAAGGAGGCAGCTCCTTAAAGGATTGGCATCCGGAAGGTACCCTGTTTCAGCATGCCTTATCCGAAGCCCGCTTCGCTCAGCAGTCCAGTCAAATCTGCGGGATTCTTTGGCATCAGGGAGAAAGTGATAGTTATGGTTCACTTCATGAAACCTACTACGAGAAATTCGCCTTGATCATTGAGACCTTGAGAAACGAGTTAAATCTGGATGATGAAGTGCCGCTGATCCTTGGCGGGCTTGGGGATTTCTTAGGAAAAACCGGGTTTGGACAGCACGCGACGGAATATCAACAAGTTAATGAGCAATTACAGCGTTATGCCAACACGCATCCAAATTGTTATTTTGTAACGGCAGCGGAATTAACCGCGAATCCGGATGGGATTCATATCGATGCGGTTTCGCAGCGTAAATTTGGCTACCGGTATTTTGAGGCTTTTTCGAAAAAACGTCATGTCCTGGAGCCCCTTCCGGGAGAAGAACAGTCGCTGAACGTGGAGCGTAACTATTCAAAAAACGAACTGATTTACCTCCATAGCATGGATTTGGCATTGGGTAAAATCACCTACGCAGAATTCGAAGCTAGGATGGCGAAGGTGATGATGCCTTGATCCCCTTACTGATCCTTGGCTTACTGATCCAGAATCCCGGCGCTCACGGCTACGAGCTGCTAGCCCTCATGGAACAACGCCATTACAAGTACATCGTTAATTTCACCAAGGGGTCGTTTTATTACAATCTGCAGCAGCTTGAAGAGAAAGGTTGGATTGAACAGATCCAGCAAGAGTCCACAACCAGCAGACGCGAAACGCGAAACTACAAAATCACCCCCTCCGGAAGGGCAGAGTTCGAAAAGTTAATGGTCCAATACGGCACCAAATCGGAGTATGTGAACCTGCAATTTTATGGAGCGCTTCTGTTTGCTGATGAATATGACAAAGACAAGCTGCTAGAGCTGATCCAGTCGCAAATCGATCAGACCAAATCCCGAATTGCACTTTTGGATGAATACCTGTCCAGTACGCAGGAGATTCCGGGCACTCTCGATTACTTCCGCCTCATGAACGAAAACTCCCGAGCCCATCACTTGGTTAACCTGGAATGGTTTGAACGATTAAAAACAGAAATAACAAGAACCCCAAGGGCTTAGATGACTTTCATCTGAGCCTCTGGGGTTCTTGACCATTCCTCGTCGATACTGTCTAGATTGACGAACGCTCCCCCTTGTTCATCATGCCTTCACACTGCCGAGGACAAGGCCGCTCGTAAAGTATTTCTGTAAGAAAGGATAAACGGCCAAAATAGGAAGTGCTCCCAGGAAGAGTTGAGCGGCGCGTCCCGTTCTTACATTCATCATCGCCAAGAGCTGTGTATAATCGTTGTTGGATCGCTGCATAATTTGCTCGAAATTCAGCAACAGCGTCTGTAAATAGCTTTGCAGAGGGTAATTGGCGGTGTCGTTCATATAGATGATGCCGTCGAACCAAGAGTTCCAATGACCGACGATGCTAAATAATCCGACGGTGGCCAGCGCCGGCTTTAAGACTGGCATTAGAATTCGAATCAGAATTTGCAAAGGCCCCGCCCCATCGATAGTGGCCGATTCCTCGATCTCTTCCGGCAAGCCCCGAATGAAGTTCATTAATATAATCATGCTGAAAACTGGAAGCGCCCCCGGCAGAATTAAAGACCAAATGGAATCGATCAGCCCCGCTTTGACAACGATCAGATAATTCGGAATAAGCCCTCCGTTAAACAGCATGGTGATCACGAAAAATCCCATATAGAGCCCGCGCCCCGCTACTTTCTCTTTGGATTTGGACAGAGGGTAAGCGGTAAGCACCATTAATACAAGATTCACAAGCGTCCCTAATAGGACGCGCTGGACAGATACCCATAAGGCTTGAAAAAACTCCCCGCCTTTGATCGCAAACGCATATG
The DNA here is from genome assembly GCF_004000745.1 of Paenibacillus barengoltzii NBRC 101215. GTDB lineage: Bacteria > Bacillota > Bacilli > Paenibacillales > Paenibacillaceae > Fontibacillus > Fontibacillus barengoltzii. Next base: position 19,386 of record NZ_BILV01000024.1, on the reverse strand, counting down.
CCTTTGTATTGAAATCAACCGGCCAAAAGGCGACTTCCCCCGCCGAGACAGCAGCACTGCCGCTGAAAGAGACAGCAAGCAGGTTCACGAAGGGCAGAATACAAAGCAGCGATGTTAATATGAGGATCACGTAGTTTACCGCTTGAAACAGCCTACGTCCCGGACTGCGGTCTAATATCATCGAATAGCCTCCTTTTCCCCGCTAAAAGATTCGATAGCCTGCAACCCGATCCGCCAAGAAATAGGACAAGGCGACCATCACGCAGGAAACAACCGATTTAAATAAACCTACTGCGGTTCCCACGGAATATTGCGCTTGCTGGATTCCGAGGCGATATACATAAGTGTCGATAATGTCGCCGGATTCATAAACAGCCGGGGAATACAGGTTAAATATCTGGTCAAACCCTGCGTTCAGTACATTACTCAGGGATAATACGGACATGAGCACGATGGTAGGCGCAAGCAACGGCAAGGTGATATAGAGCGTTTGCTTCCAACGTCTCGCTCCATCCATGACCGCAGCCTCGTACAAACCAGGGTCAATGCTTGTTAAGGCCGCTAAATAAACGACGGTTCCAAACCCAAATCCCTTCCAGATATCCGTCACAATCATGGTCCAAGGAAAGATGGAGGGACTACCTAGAAAAGAGATAGGGCCCACCCCGAATAAGCCGAGAAACGAATTGACAATCCCTTCCGAGCTCAGAATGTCAATCATGATACCCGCCATGATCACCCACGACAGGAAGTTCGGCAAATAAACCAACGTTTGAAACGTTCGTTTAATAAACGTATGAGCTACTTCATTCAGCAGCAATGCAAAGATGACGGGGACGACAATGCCGCCGATAATTTTGAAGATGGACATGTACAGGGTATTCCAGATCGTTCTTATAAAATTCGGCTGTTGAAAGACGTGGTGAAAATTCTCCATGCCGACCCAGGGGGAGTTGAAACCTAGCCCAGGATTATAGTCCTGAAAGGAAATAATTAATCCGTAAAAGGGAAGATAGCTGAAAATAAAAACCAGAACCACTCCCGGGATGAGCATGAGATGGAAGGCTCGCTGCCGCCATAATTTGTTGAGCATGATTTGATCCTCCGTTCATTGCCCGTACATTTCGTTAACGGCCTCAGTTACTTCGTTACCGCCGGCTGTCCGCCAGTTTTCAACTACCTTATCGAAATAATCAATGCTTTCTGCACCCATGATAATTTTGGTAAAGCCTTCCGTGAGGATGTCATCCAAGGTCGATCCATACTTGACGAGCACCTCGGGCGGAGCGCCCCACAACGCGGTCTTGATATATTGTTCGTTGTCAAGAATAGACTTGGCAAGACCGTACGCTGGCTTCGGGCTGCCTTGTTGAAGATAATCACCTGTGGCTGCTGGAGTTCCGTTTTTCTTGAACTCTACGCTGTTGTTATACTTCTGCCACATCCCGCTTGTCGTGAATTTGCTCGTGTCGTTGGTTTTCAGCGCTTCACTCACATGCTCGAACTGGGTATAGTCGGTTTCCGGGTTAATAATTTTGAATGCCCCGGTAACGTGAGCAATATCATTATCCAAAAAGGCAGATAAGGTTTCGGGATCCTCATTCTGTGCTCCTTCATCCAGCATGTAGGCATAGAAGTTGAGTAATTTGATAACCGCTTCGGGATTTTTGCAGTTCTTATTAACTACCGTATAAACTCCGTTGGCAAAGAAAATGGAATGCGTGGCTGGCTTCCCGTCGACGGTTGGAATATTGTACGGATAAAATACCGCCTCTTTGCCCAAGTTGGTGACGACGTCTACACCAGGGTTATATCCCCACCATTGATAATAAGGTTGGATGCCTGCCTTGCCTGACACCACACCTGCGTTCATAGCGCTAAAGTCTTTAATGGCGAATTCCGGATCAATGATGCCCAGTTTGTACCATTCCGCCCAATCGGCCAGGGCGTTCTTCATCTCGGGTTGAATCGTTCCGTATACCAGTTTCCCGTCTTCGCCCGGGATCCACATATCCGGGTGAGCCCCCCAACCGACGGCCAGAAGATTCAAATAATCGAGCGTCTGATCCACGGCCATGCCGAATCCGCCATAGGCCTCTTTAAATTTAAGCGCGATATTCTTAAGGTCGTCGATCGTCTTCGGGTCCGGCAAACCAAGTTCTTCTTTCCAGTCATTGCGAATCCAGATGTAATCCGGCTGATCAATGATCCCCCAATGCATCTGAGGAATCCCGTATAATTTGCCGTCTTTCATTCCCGATTCATAACTGGAGCGATCGGCTTCCATATAGCTTTTTACACGATCCGAGGCATACTTATTGAACACTTCGGTTAGATCCATGATCATATCCGCCTTAATCAATTGCTGCAATTGAGTCGGATTGACATGGAACACATCGGGAAGCTTCTTGGAGGATATCGCCAAATTTAATTTCGTATCATACTCGTCGGTTACCCAATCCGTTACGACGTCAATATTGAAGCGCTCTTTATACGCTCGCGTCCAGATGTTCTTGGTCATATCATCGCCATCAGGAAATTGCGCAGAAGCATATTCGGCACGAACGGTATGAAGGGTGACCGTTTCTTCGTAGGAGCCAAACGCATAATCGACTTCTCCTTTTTCATTTGTTGCCTGTTTAGGTTCTTCTCCATTGACAGCAGGTTGACTCGAATTTGTAGAATTACTGCAGGCCGATACCAGTACAAGAACAAAAGATAAGGATAATAAAACGGAAACTAGCTTTCTGTTCATACTTGCCCCCCTCATGAGTATGGAATACTTTCGCCTATATTGTAGAAGAAGCATCAGGCCGCAAGAAATCAACGAAAATGACTTATTGATGTTAGATTCTTTGCGTCTTGTGCGCAGAACCACTCAATGATTTTGAAAGAAGTAAAAATGATATAAGCAAAGTAAAAAAAGTGTTATTCCGCCTAACCCGCAGTCATGGAGGCCAGATCTTACGTTAAATTCGGAAGAACCATGCGGATGGTGGTGCCTTCCCCCCACTTGCTCTTCAACTCAAATCCATGATTCTCTCCATAATGAAGCTTAAGACGCCGCATCACATTATAAAGTCCAATATTTTGGGCTTCCTCCTTCTCCGCATAGGCCAGTGAATCAGTAAGAGAATGGAGGGTTTCATCGTCCATACCGACGCCATTGTCTTGAATGGTGATCGAGATATCGTTGCCCGAACGCTCGACGTTGATCGTGATGGTACCGCTCTCCTCTTTCCATGCCAACCCGTGGAAAATCGCATTCTCCACCAACGGCTGAAGAATCAGCTTTGGAATGCGTTCATCGAGGGTATCCTCGTCCGCTTGGATTTCCAGTCGTATTCGGTTGTAGTAGCGTACTTTCTGGATGATCATATAATTGCGTAGGTTATCCAGTTCCTGGCGAACCGTAACCAATGCGTCTTCGGAACGGGCGGCATAAAACAGCATCTCGATAAGCGCATCCGTCATCTCCACGATTTTGTTCGCTTGCTGCATGGAGGCAATCCATTTCACAGATCCCAGGGTATTGTATAGAAAATGAGGATTGATCTGGGACTGCAACGCGCGTATTTCGGCGGTAGCCTTGTCCTTCTCCTCTTGCTGGATCCGTTCGACAAGCCGTTTTAATTCATGGGACATTCTTTGAAACCGAGTAGATAGATGTCCGATTTCGTCACGAGAACGAATCTCTTGCACCTGGTCAAATTGCCCCTTCTCGACCAGCAGGATATTTCTCATCAGTTTTTTTAGGGGATGTGTAATCACAGTAGATAATAGAATGGAAACGATCGCGAGGAAGATTAACATCAGCGTAGCCAGCAAGTATAGGTTGTGTCGCAATAGACTTCCCTCCGCCGAGAGCTCTTTCTTCGGCATGTAGAGATAGGTCGTCCATCGTTGACGTTCAAATCGGCTGGCGACCATAAGATGATCCGTCCGGTTAGGCCGAATCGTCTCTGAAAATTTCTGGCCGATTAACGAGAAATCATTGTTATATATGATGTTGTCCGATTCGTCCACAATGGTGAATCGCTTCCGCAACGACTCTTGCAGCCGATTGCTGGCAATCTCAATGACGTCAAGATCAATACTAACGACCATGAAGCCAAGCAGAGTCCCGCTGTCCGTATCCAAAATCTTGCGGACATGCGAAATGGCCAAAGTGTTATTTTGAGTCTGTCTGTCGATGTGAGTATCAAGGATCATCATTTTACTGGTGGAAACCTGAAGAGATTGAAACCACTCTTCTTCAGTCGGACGATAACGGTAGTTATAAGGCTGATTGGTACCAACAATCAGATCCTGCCCGCCGTTCAGATTGTATACATAGATGGAGATTTCTTGATCTTTCATCATGATGTAGTTCATCAGCATGCCATAGACTTCATTTTTATTCTGTTCGCTGTCGTTACGAAGAAACTCTTGGATCGGGTAAATTTTCTCTGTGGGATGATCCGGGTTGTTCATTCCAAAAGTCGTTACCAGCGAAATCTTCTCAATTTCCTTAAAATACTCGTCAATGCGGATATTCGTCTGTTTGGCGACCTCCATCAATAATTCCGTATACTTCCGTTCCAATTGATTTTGGGAAGAGAAATAGGAGATGACCGTCATCGCTAAGATCGGCACGATGATGACCGTTAGACAGATAATCACGATTTTCGATTTGATGCTAACGAATGGTAAGCGCTTTCTCATCGATTCACACAGAGCCCCTTTCCAAGTAAAGTCGGTGGGATTATCCGCGATATTCCTCAGGACTCATACCAACTAATTTCTTGAAAATTTTGCTGAAATACGGATAATTGCGATACCCGACCTTCTCGGCTACTTCCGATATTTTATATCTTCGATTCTCTAATATCGATTTGGCGCGTTCGATTCGCACTCGGGTCAAATACGAAATGAAATTCTCACCTTTTTCTTGCTTGAAGACCCGACTGAGATACGAGGGATTGACGTTGATCTGATTGGCTACGCTAATGAGCGAAATCTCTTCGGCATAATTTCGGTGGATCAAATCAGCCGCCAGATCCGCATAGCTTCTCTCCGGTAACGGATAATCCGTGGCGATGCACTGCTTCGCATATTCCAGAACAATACGGTGGATCTCATCCCAGCTCTCTGCGGTCAGCACCGCTTCATACGGCAACATTTCCAACTGCGGCAGTCGACACGTACACTTGGAGAACCCTTCGGTGCTGATGATCTCGGCTAACCCCATATAGAACTCCCGAATTTCGCGTTCGCTTGCCTCCTCAGCAACTAGATTTCGCCGTATCTCTAGGAGCGCGTCTGCCAGTTTCTCCTCCTTACGACTCTCTAACGCATTTCGAAATTCCGATTTCCATTCCTCCAACGGTAAACCAGACCTTTTCTTTGATCCATGGTTCATTTTAGGGGTTTCATAAATCAAAATTTGCCCGGTTCCCCAAAAAAATCGGCTTTGTAGGGCTTGATCCGCTTCGCGGTACGCCGTTCTCAAGCACTTTAAGCTTGGGATGATCGAACTTACACCTACAGAAAACGTGACGTTCATAAAATCCTTCATCGCTTGTTGAATATCCCTGCATAATTGATGGACCTCTGAAAGCTCGGACTCACTTTGAACCGTATTGATGATGAGTAAATAATCGGAGGAGCTTTCAATGACGACCTCCTTCTCCCACTTTCTCGGAATCATCTCTTCCAAAATATTAAGAATGGAAAAACGCAGCAGTTTCTCGTCTTTCTCAACGTACTTCTTACGCACCCTTTCAAAATGGTCCAGACGAAATTTTATCACCCGCAATTCGGCGGAACGAACGCGGACATGAAGCTGCTCAGATTTCATGACCGCTTCATTGACCTCCAGCAGCCCGCTGATCCAGTCTTTGAACAGATTTTCTTTAAGATACGAAAGGCTTTCCAAATAACTTACCGCCGGTTCGTTTACACCGGATGAAGCCCTCTCGGCCAACAGCTTCTGCCGAACGCCCTCCAGTAATTGAACCAATCCCTCCGGCGTAATCTCATTTTTGATCAGATAATCGACAGCCCCCAGTTGCATCGCTTCTTTCGCATAACTAAACTCATTAAAATAGCTTAGAATCACGAATTTGCAGCCTGGAACCACCCTTTGGGCTTCGCGGATCAACTGCAAACCGTCCATTAGAGGCATCTTGATATCTGTAATGATTAAGTCAGGCTGAACGCTTCTTGCCAGCTCCAGCGCTTCTTTCCCATTTGATGCTTCTCCGGCGAGACAGAATCCCTGCTGCTCCCATTCAACCATCGAACGGATCCCCATGCGCATCAATAACTCATCGTCGACAATCAGGAGTTTGAACATCATCATCACTCATTTCCATCTCTAATCCTCCTCGATAGCGATACTAGAAAGCATTTACATCTTGATTTCTATCTTAATGGGTAAAAATTACAGTTCCCATGGTAATTATGGTGCCGCAGTTGCAAAATATTGCGCTCTATCAAGATGGCAACTTTTGCTAGGTTGTGCTTCCGCATATGTCCCCGAAAAATTCCCGCAAAATTCCAACGAGTACCCTGCTCTCTTGTCCACACCGATTCATAGAAACGGAAATAGAATATATCATCCCTATGAAAAGGAGTGATAGATTTTGGCAAACCGCGATGTACGTCTTGCATTATGGTCAGGTGCTAATTTTACAGGCCGCCGGATTCTCTTCAGACGCGGCGGGGTCGCTGTCCGCGATCTGGGAGCGTTCAGATTTAATAATGCACTGACCAGCTTCCGGCTCAGAAATATTGTGCAAAGCAACCGCGTCACCCTGGTATTGTTCTCGGGAACGAACTTCCAAGGTTCGATCCGGGTATTCCGGGGCAGTCAAAATGTGGCCAACCTGGGCAACCTCGGCTTCAACAACGTAACTTCTTCACTTGTTCTCGTTGGCCGCAACCTGACCAATGCAGAGATCGCTGAAATTCAGCGTACCGGAAGACCTCCGAGAGACATCCTGATTATTAGACAATAAAGGATCACAGGCTCATCGTTGGAAGCAGAACGGAAGAAGTGAGCATGCCACCGCGTTCCTTCACCGAATGGTTTTTCCTCCTTAAATGAACGAATATAGCGAAACGCCCCGGCCTAAAGAATCGCTCTAGGCCGGGGCGTTTATTTGTGTATTATGTTGCTTTTTTACTTCGCATCTTTGTAGGTCAAATTAATGTGATTCAGGTCCGTGCTGCTGTCAAAAATAAATTCCAGCTGGTAATCCCCGCGGATGTACACTAATTTTTTCTGGGTGAGTTTACCCGTTTTAAAGGTAGAAGTCGAGTTGGGCATTCCCCATTGCTTCATCAAAATTTTTTGAGTAATGCTGCCGAGATTCTGTTGACGCTCGACTCCCGTGCCAAAGTAACGCATTTCTTGAAGCTTCTTCGACTTGTAGGAAAAAGCAAGGCTAGGTTGTCCCATGGAACCATGATATGAGTCAAAGGCATTCGCCCCTGTGCCCGCTTCCTCAGGCTCACCAATAGCTTTAATGATCTCTTGACGTGTGGTTTTTCCAAGCGTAGGTGCTTTTAATGGTTTGACTGCATCTTCCGGGAATTGGCCTTTAAGGGCCGGCTTATAAAAGCTATTCAAAAAGCTGTTCACGGACTGTGAAGCTTTAGATTCCGTCGCTGTTGCAGTCTTTGCTGGCGGTGCCGCAGATACAGTCGGCAGGCTGTTCGAGATCCCAATGAATCCGAGTACTGCAGCTCCTGCGATATACAAAGCTGCCGTTTTCTTTCTTGCAGATTTATTCATGAAACCATCCTCCTGTTTTCTAGCACCTCGGATGCTGATTTTTGCTACACCCTTGTAACGAAACGAAACTGTAAAAGGTTGCTGGTAACAGGAGCAAACCTTCGCTGAAATCAAGGAGCAACGATTTCGACCTTGATTCGATCAGGGGCCTCAAAAAATACTGCATAATGACCTGGTCCCCCGGCATAGGGATGTCTGTCTTTATAGAGAATAGGTACCCCACGTTCTTCCAGATGCTTCGTCATCCTGTCGACCTGTTCCTTGGAGTTCGCTTGGAATGCGAGATGGTTGAGTCCCACTCTTTTTCGATGATAGGGGATGTCTAAGTAGTTTGCTTCCGTTTGTACAAAGACCAGATAGGTAGTTCCACTTCTCCAACTCACTCCCTGATCCCAATCTTGATAGACCGAATATCCAAGCTCTTGAAAGATCCAATCCCAGAATGCTCTGCTTGTTTGGAGGTCGGATACATTGATTTCAACATGATGGATCATGATAAACTCCTTCTTTCTTATTCAAATAAATCAAGACTTAATCGGATCATATCCCTGCATTGAATTCCGTTCTCATAAATTTTTTCAGGATAGTGTCTGATAAAAAAGTCCCGATCAATCCCCGTAATTCGGAATCCGCATTTTTGATAAAGCAGCAGCTGTCCTACACTTGAGTTTCCTGTCCCGATTTCAATCGTTTTGGCGTTTTTCTCTCTTGCTTGGTCCATTGCAAACTGAATCAGTTTCTTCCCGATCCCTCTTCCCTGAAACGCTTCACGCACTGCGATGTTTACAATCTCCAATGTTCCTGGACGTGTTGGTAGTAATACAATGACAGCAATAATCTGCTCTCTCTCGTCCAAGCCCACATAACACTGACCTCTTTGCAAATACTCCTCGATCATCTCTTGCGATGGATCAGCTAACAGTAATAGATCAAGGGGAACTTCTTCGTGATCTTCTAGTAGTCGTATCTTCACATCCATATGTATCTCCCTATAGGTTATGTTTTTCTTTTAAATATATCAGATCTGAAACGTTGTACTGCCGTTTAATATTAGTCTTTCAACTTCTTCTTGCCTAACCCTTGTTCGACCCTTATAAGTTCTAATTCCTCTTTTCGATTGTTCCATTCGATCATTAATTTAATTACTGAATCTTTTGGTGGAATTGCACCATTTCCTCCTGATAGTGCACTTATTACACCATCAACTGACAAATCCGGTAATTCTCCACTACCGCCTACCCCAATACCCTTATACGAATATTTAATTCCACTAATGTCTTTTAGATTTTTTCCTTTGTATTTTATTTTCAAGATCGTTTGATGAAACTCGCTGTTTACATGTTTGACCGTATAAGTGGAGGACCAGTTTTGACTCTCGCCTTTAAAAATAAGTGTGGAGTTAGAACAACTACATAGGATCAGTATTATAGAAATGAATGCTACAAATTTCTTCAATTCATCTAGCCTCCTATACGGTACAAACGCGGCAGGTATGGTTATAATTATGTCTCGTTACTGGTTTACTGAACATTCCAATAAGAAAGCCAAATAGAACAGCCCCCATATAAAAAAGAAAATGTAGATGTATGCCACCCCAGCCAAAGATCGCTCATATCTTAGGCTGGGTCATTGTTGTTTGAGCCCCTTCCATGATTATACATTTAGACATGAAATTATCAATCATAAATCTGCTCTAGGGTTAAAAGAATTGTGTTATCTTCCCCACTAAAGCAAAAAGCCGTGCGGAGTATCCCTCCACACGGTCCTTCATATCGGATTTATCCCTTGTAAATTATCCTGTAATTTCTTGATAAATGTTTGCGCCGCATGGCTAAGAAACCTGTCAGCGCGATAAATAATACCGATGGTGCGAGTTGGGCCCCTCTTGATCTTGATGGTACGTAACTCGGGATCATTCATAGATAAAATAAGTGGTAAAGGTTGAATTGTCGCGCCAATATTAACTTTAACTAAATGAATCAGCGAAAAAGGGGTTGTCGTTTCAATAATAGGATCTAAACTGAAGCCAAACTTTCTACAACAATCATCGACTAGCTCGCGTCCAAGCGTGCCCTTGGGGTACATCACAGTGCTAATATGGCGAAGCTCCTCTATATCGATCGAGCTTCGATCCGCCAATTCGTGGTTCCCCGGGACGACCAGCACATACTCCTCACTGGATAAAGGAATGCTCACAATCCGCTCATCTGGGAGAGGCAGGATCCCAATACCAATGTCTACCTCCATCTCCAACACTTGCTTCAAGACTTCGACGGATGTCAAGACGGTAAGTCGTATATGAGGAAATTCCTTGTGAAAATCGATTAATAATTGTGTAATTCTGTAATCGAGATCAGAGGGGATCGCTCCTATGACCAGTGTTCCACGCTGATGATTACAGAGTTCATCAATCGCGTCCACTGCATTTTTACGAATCCTGAACATCTGGATACTGTAATCTAACAGCAGTCTACCTGCTTCCGTAAGTACAATCCGTTTGCCAATCCGATCAAACAACGGCGTCCCTACTTCATTTTCCAATGAACGTATCTGCTGACTGAGTGTCGGTTGCGACATGCCTAATTTCTCCGCCGCTTTGGTAAAATGCAGTTCCTCGCATACAGCGACAAAGTATTCTAATTGCCTAAGATCCATAGTTGCCCCATCTCTAAACAATCATTCGTTTTTCTTATTATTTTAATAGAAATCATTATATTGATCAATCAAATTTTATATTTTAAACTTAGCAAATATGAAAAACATCATATACAAAAACCTAAATCCGTGATATATAGGAACCCCCAAATCCAATATCACTACAATTTTTTTGTGAAAGGTAATATGTATCCCTCCCACGTAAGCGCAACAAATCGGCCGACTCGAATAATCCCAAGTAAGCATAGAGTATATCTGGGTAATGGGACGATATCACGGATTTAGGAAGAAAGTAAGGAGAGAGAGAAATGAAACGTTCAACACTTTTAGGAGTAGCCTTATTTTTGGCATCTTTAAACCTGAGGCCAGTGATTTCCTCAGTTTCGCCGCTGTTAGAGACCATTCGGGACGATCTCGGAATGAGCGCATCCTCTGCCAGTCTGCTCACCTCGATACCGGTTCTATGTATGGGACTCTTCTCCCCAATAGCTGTCAAGATAGGGCTTCGACATGGCATCGAACGGATCTTATCGATAGCTCTAGTGCTCGTGGGAGGAGCTACCTTGATCCGTTTGTTTACGCCTTCTTATACATTCCTGCTAATTACAGCACTCATCGCTGGTATTGGTATTGCATCTGCTGGTCCGCTTTTGTCTGGATTCGTTAAACGTTATTTTCCCAACCAGGTCGGCTCCATGATCGGCGTCTATTCCGTAGCAATGGTGATTGGAGCAGCCCTAAGCGCAGGACTATCCGTTCCCTTCCAAAATGCTTTTAATGGCTCTTGGCGATCCGCATTAGGGTTTTGGGCAATCCTTGCCGCTATTGCTTTGCCAGCCTGGTGGTTATTTGTCGTAAGACATGCAGAACGGAATGTTGTTCAAACCTCTTCTCAGAATAACACGGGGCGGCTGCCTTGGAGAAATAGTAGAGCATGGCTTTTGACCCTATTTTTCGGAATGATGGCAATCGCGTTCTACTCCGTTACCGCATGGCTTGCACCAGCCGTCTCAAATATGGGGTACAGTAAGGTTTATGCTGGTAACATGCTTACACTTTCTACATTGGTTCAAATTCCGGCAACATTTTTGATTCCGATGTTGATGCATCGTTTTTCCAACCGACTGCTATGGATGATTGCCTGCGCTTTGTCTAATTTAGCCGGGATACTACTTATCATCTTTTCTAGTTCACCATGGCTTGCTGCGATCCTGCTCGGCATCGGCAACGGCGGTCTCTTCCCTATCGCGTTGATGTTACCGATTGAAGAAACCTCGAACGCACAAGATGCAAGCTCTTGGTCCGCCATGACACAATCGGTGGGATATGTAATTGGGGCGCTTGGACCGATTTTGGTTGGATGGATTCAAGATATGACAAGCAGCTTTGTTTTCGCCTTCGTCGGACTTGCCGCTGTCACCGTAGCGATGATTATCGTGCAGCTTTTCATCGGATCCAAAAAGGAGTCAGACCGAGAAGTGCTGGTGGCAACCCCGGCAAGTAGTAGACAATAAAAAAAGTTCGAAGCTCAGCGGCGATCGCTTCCCAATATTCTGGCGGGGAGAGGTCGCTGAGTTTTTTGCTGATAACGTTCGAGATTGGAATTTTCAGATTTAGTCTCTACCAATTCCTTATATATCCTAATTTTTTTAGAATCATATAACTATTGGGATTTAGGTTTTCTACCGGTTCTTCAAGTGAGAAATATTTTAATTCGAGTCCTTCATCATCATTTATAGTTGGTATTCCTTGCACCTTAATCGCCTCAAATACAGCTATGGCATTATAAACTTCATCCCCATGAGGGTATTTATAGTAGAAATCTTTTCCAGATAGATTGGTTATAAAAAGTAATTCTTCAGCTCTCAATCCTGCTTCTTCAAAAAGCTCACGTCTTGCCGCTTCTTCAAAGGACTCTCCGAGTTCCAGCGAGCCACCGATGGTTCCCCAGTCATAACTATCCGTCCTCTTCTGAAGTAATACATGTCCTTCAGCGTTCTTAACTAGAACTGTCACGCCAACCAGAATGATTGGTCTTGTGCCAACCAACTTTCGGAGCTCCATGATATATCCCACTTAAGATCCTCCTAGTTTTGTTTCTACATTCAGATCATGAAGTCTTTTCTATCACATAAAACTACAGATGTCTCAATTTGTCTTTCAGGAATATTCCAATACGTTTTTAATAATTTTTTCTTCTCATCAGGTAAGACAAGAGTAAAGCCATTCTTCAAATAAAATCTTATGGCCCAATCAGCCGCTTCCCACGTTCCTATCAAGATCGGTTGATTAGTCAAAGTAGTCAAATGTGACAGTAGCTTGGTACCTATTCCGATGTTCCGTTGGTTTGTTCGTACATACGCATGCCTGATTAAGGATACTTCTTTCTTATCTTGAATCCCCATAACTCCCAATAATTTATTGTTTTCTTCATAACCCCAAAACTCAACTCCATCGCTGATTTCATGATTCAGTTCTTCCATTGACATATAAGGTTCATGATACCTGTCATCTGGTATTACTCCTTTATAAGCCCTTGCTGCATCGTTTATTATCAGATAGATTTCTTCCACATCCATACGGTTACACATTCTAATCATGATACAAGTACACCTCCATGAGAAATAACGTTTTCCAGGTGGTTCATATACCCGAAAGGCTTAAGTAAGGCGCAGCACAACCCGTCGATAGACACTCTTTACCCGAGTTATTTACTCATCAGATGATTCGCTTTTTCTATGAGTTCATTCCATGAGTTACTGTAGCTTATATTGTAACCCCACCCAATATCTCTTAGATTTCTTCTCAGTTCTTCAAATGACCTAATTTCATATTCACTAATCTCATGATTCGGAAATCCTGAATATTCTGGTAACTTTTCAAAATAATGTTTCAACCTTACTAATATCTCTTCATCCTTAGTTGATAATCTTCTCAAATCATTTCCTACTTTTTGGGTAAGAAATATCCCCTCTACCACATCTTCTACCTTTTCAATCACATTGCTAGGTTCATCCCAATTGTTGTCCATCTGGAACGCTATAGCGCCCTCTAACTGAATGATATTATATGTTATATTTCTAAAACCAACCTCAGACATTACTGTATGTGCTTGAATATCCCTGTTATAAATTTGGATACTAAAAACTATTACTATGATTACAAGAATTACAATACTCAAAAGATATTTTCTCTTCATACTCCCTCCTTATTTAATGTGTTGTGTCGATTTCACATAACGTCTCTCGTATTCACGAAATCCAATAGGGAGTTGTCCGCAGCTCCGTTTTCTCCGAAATCTCGTCTGCAAGACCGAGGGCCGTTAGGCCCGATGCTTGAATATCATGTTATACGAAAGGACACTCTTCTTGAGTTGACTATAAATAAAGTATTGGTTGTTTAATATCATGTTTTAACCTAGAAGGATGTCTTGGGTGACCGTATTTAGATTTCTTTAAGCAATAAAGGTCATAACCATGACTTTTTAACATCTCAATTACCTTTTCATTACGTCCACCAAAGAAATGATTACATCCCCAAGCTAAGATAATCTGATCGGCTTTTTGGGCGGCATCTAGTATGTATCGATCGGTTTCAGGTCCAATTGGATCTAATTGAGTCGTTTTCAATACTTTGGGGTTGGTTGAGATCAGACTATATAGATTCACTACTTCAAAGGACCCAAATTTGAATTCTTTAGCAAAGTGAATGCATTGTCTAGAAGTCTGATCTTCTGTGGTCTCGTCAGCTGTGCTTGGATTTAGCATTACATACAATAAAGAAGGAAGAGATGTATCCCAAACGCGTGATAATAGATATCGATAATTGCCTGTATTATCAAAGATCGCATTTAGCTTCATTGTATTCACTCCCAAATTAACATTGTTCTTTCGTATACCGTTTTTGTATGAACGGATTCGAAAGCCTTAAGTGAGCGCCAGCCAACGGGTTAAAGAATTTGGATCGCAGTAATTGTCCAGCTGATTCGCTTCTTGGCTTCTTAACTTCGGCCCGGACCAAGGACGCCAGCCTGCAGCAAGAAAATGGTGTTACTTGAAACTTTGGTTTATTCTTGTTGATTATTATTAAACTTCTCTTCAAATTGCTTATTTCTCAATTTAATTTCTTCTAGTTGATTTTTTATAATATTTGAGCTCTTAATCAAGTAAATAAATCCACCAAGGATACATAATGCTCCTATCCAATAATTAAGTGATAAATTAACATGATAATTCTCGGGGGAATATGAACCATCGGCAGCGGACTGGTACGCTGCAAATCCTATCTTTGGTATTACTTCTTCAACGATTTTAGATATTGTGATAATACAAATACCTAAAATAATAAAAATTAATGAGTACCTAAATTTAATGTTTTTCATGAGATTCACCGACCTTGAATTGAGATATTCTATCGCACTTCGGGGCTTTCAGATAACGTTATCGTGTTCACGACGTCCCACCACCTTAAGTGACCGAAGGGAACGGCCGCGATGCGATTAGGTGGTGCGGGTGTGTCCCCTGAATATGCTTCTCCGAAATGCCTCTAGGGGACCGAGGGGCCGCAAGGCACCGATGCGTGAATGCGGTGTTAACTGAAGTTACTGCCTTCTTTGAAATACCTACATGGTGTTCTTACTTTTTTGATTTTTATTATACTTTTTCTTTAATTTTCGATAATATTTTATATTTTCTGTAGAAAGCTCAATATTTGCCACATTTCTAATAGTTGTTTCGGTAGCACTTATACCTGATACATTTCTAATTAATACCTTTGTTTCTTTAAATTTTGATCTGAATTCGTCTAATAGCACTTGCCTCTGATCATCAAAAAGTAAGTCATCAAAACCAATAAGAGTCATCATGCAATGTGCAATAATTTCTTCATCAATATAGATGTAGTTGGTGTCCATATAATCAGAAATCTTGAAAACAACTTCAGTCCAACTTTCAGTAACAAGATCTTTGTCATCAATTTCCTCAAGTGAAAATGAAAGTTTTTCAGCCTCAAGAAAAAGTTGGTACAAATTTTCGAATATCTGAAGTCTTCTTAGGAAAATTTCTTTTGTGAATATTTCGATTCTGCTTTTACGTCTGAAAAACTCACCAATAAATATTCCGATTAATACTCCTGCAAGTCCAAAGATAGCGGGTAACATTAATGCACCTCTTTATTTTATTGTGTTTGCAGTAATTTCAGTTAACGTTATCATATTCACGACGTCCCACCACCTTAAGCCCCGCTAGGGGCGGCCGCGATGCGGTTAGGTGGTGCGGATGTGTCCGGCTGATTCCGCTTCACTGCTACTGATAAGCCTCACCGAATATACTCCTAACTTCGTGCCGGATCGAGGGCCGTTAGGCCCGATGCGTGAATACTGTGTTAGGCGAAGTACCAGCTTCATTGAATTCACTAAATTAAATATTTCTCTTTTCAGAAGGATTTTCCTGTACTGGGCTCGAATCATATATTAATATATGATTCGAGCCCAGTACAGTTAGAGCCTCTGCAAAAAAAATTCCAAAATTTAACCTATAAAAGAGGAGTTTTGGTCGCAGGTGTCGAAATGGTTACATGTAACCATTTCGACACCTGCGACCTTTTTCTGGTTTACATCACTTTATACTTTTTATTGTAGCTACATCAACATACTTCTAAAAATCTGACCATATACATCAACCAAATATTATTTGGGTGGTGTAATATGGGAAAAAGGAGAAAAAAGAAAATGACACCGGCTGCTACTAAAATTTACGAATTCCCTAGTCAAATAAAAGCTAAGAACAAATTAATATCACACAAGAAAATCACAAAAAGAATGACAGATGAATCAATTAAAACTTCTTATGATTTCAAAAGAAAAAGTTGGGAAAGGGAATAGTACCAATGACTAAAAATAGAGATTCCAAATTCTTATCACCTGAGAACTGGCATCTTATAAAACGTGGTTGGATTTATGAAGCCGCTATACCATACACTGGTGAGAGACCTCTCGACTTTTTTATTCGGGATACTAATAACCCTAACAAAGGATCAATTGTAAAAGGTAATGGCAATTTTGTTCCTGGCCAAGAACATCTAGTTGTATTAGGACTAAAACAAAGAAAAGTCATCGTTGTCTCAAACGATGACTTGTGTCAGGATAAAAATATCTTCGATGTTACTGTTGCCCCAATATATTCGATTTACGAAGAAGATAAAAAATTCGAATGGTATAATGACGTGGTTAATGGTAACCATCTCTTCTATTCTTACTTATCTAAAGATATTACAGGAAGAGAATGTGTGGTAGATCTATCGAATATTATTACAATTGGGAAGAACATGCTGTTAAATGATAAACACGATGCAACTAGTCAAATGCAAGATATACATCTCAAAATGGAATACTGTCTTCAATTGGGAATTTATAAGAAACGACAAGAAGTTGTTGAAGAAGATGCTGTTTAGTCATCAATGGGACCCGAGCGGTTCCTTTTTTTGTTTTCTGGTATTTCGCCTAACGTTCCCGTATTCACGACGTCCCACCGACTTAAGGCTCCGCCAGGAGCCGGCCGCGATGCGGTTAGTCGGTGCGGATGTGTCCGGCTGAATTCACTTCCCTGCAGCTGAAATGCCTCGCAGATTCCACTTCTAACTCCTGCCGGACCGAGGGTCAGAATGGCCCGATGCGTGAATACTTTGTTATCCGATACCTCCGACTTCTTTGATATACTTACACAATTCGTCCTTTATCGTCTTTATTCATTTTTAATTTTAATTCTTGAGTATCCTTTTCGTTCTTTTAAATTTGATTATTATTTTGTACTTTGATTCGAAAGAAATTGATTAAGTTCATTTAAATTGTCTGTTCGATATAATTCTTTTTCTGTATCAAAAACAATGTACTTTGGTACATCATCAATGTTTAACATTTGTAGTTCCTTATCATCTGGATTTCTGGTTTGATAATAACCACTAAGAATCCTTATGTTTTGGTCAAACACTTCTTGAAATTCAAGATTTTGTTCATCAGTGGTACCAATTGCCGTGATGTAATACTTTCCCTCAACGTCAGAAAAGAAAGACGATGGAATTGACGAATGGTAAGTTTTATTATTATCTGCATTGCAACCTGGAAGGATAATTATAACTACTATACTTAATACTTGTATTAGCTTCATGTAAGCCTCCTTTAATTAAGGTTATTCCTTTGCTAATCGGAGGTTTCGGATAACGTTATTGTATTCACGACGTCCCACCGACTTAAGGCTCCGCCAGGAGCCGGCTGCGCTTGCGCAGTTAGTCGGCGGATGTGTCCGGCTGACCCAGCTTCCCTGCTACTGAAATGCCCCTCCGAATCCTCTTCTAACTTCGTGTCCGGACCGAGGGCGAATGCCCGATGCGTGAATACGGTGTTAGATGATGCTTGCAGGCTTCTTAGAACTACTTACCGACTTCTCTTTGCTATATATGTTATACAATCACTCATCAATTTTACGGGTTGCTCTCTACGTTTTATATCAAATTCTAATTGCTTTACTATTCTCTTTTGAATCTCCCAACCTGAATAATTCCTGTCCATCAAATCTAGCATTCGCTCTGTTGAGAGATTGATTTCAAACATAGGATCCAACTCATTGCTTGTCATCTGATTTACTTCACGAATATTCGAACTAATTATTATACAGTTAATACCGCCTGCAGTTGTTCCTAAAACCATCTCTCTTAATTTCTTTTCTAGTGCTCTTTCCGAACTTACATGTTCAAGCGCTGATACAGCGATTATTAAATCGTATTCACTTTGCTTGATCTCAAATTGCTCTATATCAGAAAGTCTCATCTCGATTATGTGTTCTACTTCATAACGTTTACTATATTCATGCAATTTATTAAGTGCCGATTCTAGCAAGTCCACACAAATAACTTTACCTTGTCTATTTTTAATTGTCTGAGCAATGGGAATACTGTTCCTCCCGACTCCCGATCCTAGATCTAATACTCTTAGATATTCATAACTATTAAACTGATCTATGAGGTCCAGCACTGTTTGAACAGGCTTGTGTAACCAAGTCCCTTGTTCATAGAGATTGTAGTGTTCATAACAAAAATCATGATATCGTTTTTCTTCTGCTCTTATCATTTCTACCCTGTCCATACCTGCACCTCAGGTTTCTGCAAGTTTCATCTAACGTTCTGGTATTCACGACGTCCCACCACCCTAAAGGAGCGAAGCGACTGGCCGCGATGCGGTTGGATGGTGCGGATGTGTCCGGCTGAATTCACTTCCCTGCATCTGCCAACTGCATCTTCGAATCCTCATCTAACTCCTGTCGGCCGAGGGCCGAAGGGCCCGATGCGTGAATATGGTGTTAGTAGATGTCCCCGACTTCTCGAGCTTCATTCAAATTTCATTCAATATTATTTTTCTTTATTCGCTCTTTAATCAAGCTCTTTATAAATGGTATTATATCCTATAATTGCTATTTACGCTTTTTCATTTGTTTCACTATAGAAAATAGAATTTGCGGTGCCGAAAGGACGCTAAATTCCTCGTTTCAGCTCGCGTCTAATTATTGATTATCATTTCTTTGATTATTGTTTGTTATCATTTCTAGCTGTCTTTCAATATGATTTAATCGTTTATTTATCCTATAAATAATTGGCGTATAACAAATTGCGATGAGAATGAGGATCCCTATTCCATACATAAATGAATGCCCCTTTCATTTGTTTTTCTAATGCTCTTTCGATCTCGGGGATTTCAGCTAACGTTATCGTATTCACGACGTTCCACCGACTTAAGGACCCGCCAGGGTCCGGCTGCGCTTGCGCAGTTAGTCGGTGCGGATGTGTCCGGCTGATTATGCTTCCCTGCTACCGAAATGCCCCACCGAATCAACTTCTAACTTCGTGCCGGACCGAGGGCGAATGCCCGATGCGTGAATATTGTGTTATTTGAAGTCATCCGT
>NZ_BILV01000023.1 GCF_004000745.1 Paenibacillus barengoltzii NBRC 101215 | reverse complement strand
GATGTATGATGGAGACAGTGACTTTATCCAATGGAATTAAGATGCCGATATTGGGTTTTGGCGTCTATCAAATCCCTGATCTTGCAGAATGTGAGCGAGTTGTAAGCGAAGCCATTGAAGTGGGGTATCGTTCAATCGATACTGCTCAAGCTTACGGAAATGAAGAAGCTGTAGGGAATGCTGTTCGAAAAAGCGGCCTGCCTCGTGATGAATTTTTCATTACCACAAAGGTTTGGATTTCGAATGCCGGCTACGAGAAAGCTAAAGCATCCATCGACGAATCTTTACAAAAGCTTCAATCCGACTATATCGATTTAGTATTAATCCATCAACCGTTTAACGACTACTATGGAACATATCGAGCGATGGAAGAGTATTACAAGAAAGGGATCATTAAAGCGATTGGAGTAAGTAATTTCTATCCTGATCGGTTTATTGATATTGCCAAGTTTAGTGAGATCACTCCAATGGTGAACCAAGTGGAAACCCATGTCTTTAACCAACAAAAGCAAGCCCAAAAGATTATGGAGAAATATGGTACTCAAATTGAATCCTGGGGACCTTTTGCTGAAGGAAGAAATGATTTCTTTATGAATGAAACCCTAAAAGAAATTGGAGTGCAATATGGGAAATCGGTTGCCCAAGTTGCGCTTCGTTATCTCATTCAGCGTAATGTGGTTGTCATTCCTAAAACAGTTAGGAAAGAACGGATGATTGAGAATTTCGATGTCTTTAATTTTGAACTAACCAATGAAGACATGGATAAAATTGCGAAACTGGATCAAGAACAAAGCTTATTCTTCTCACATTACGATCCAGAAACTGTTGAATTTATAACAGAATACAGAATTGGTAAGTAAAATGAAAAAGCGGCGATCACTTCCCGGTATTCCACTGGGGAGAGGTCGCCGATTTACGTCTCAGATATTCCGATCCAGCAGTATCCCCGTTTGTTCAGCGATTACGCGAGGGGGGAGCGGCATCCCGTTCCTAAACCACCATTCTACTGTACCAACGATCGCTGCGCCAAAAAATTGAAGAAACATTTCTTCATTTAACCCCCGGTTTTTCCCTTCGGTAACATTTACGTCCGGCCTGTATTCTTGAATGACTAAATCAAGGAATCGACTGCGAAAATAAGCGGCACTTTTCGTATTTAACATTGTGGAAAAGAACAAATGATGTTCGGCAAAGTAATCGAACCAGACGTAGTTGCCCTCTGTAAACGTCAATTCGGATGCGGATTGGCAGAGATCCCGGAGATTATTAATATGTTCTTCGATAATCTTGTCAAGCAAGTCATATTTGTCAACGTAGTGGAGATAAATTGTGCCTCGGTTCACGTTGGCTTTATCGGCAATATCACGGATGGTTATGTCCTCAAAGTCTTTTTCAGCCATTAATTCAAGAATCGCACTTTTGATCGCGGTTTGCGTTTTTTGTACCCTTCGATCCACTTTCGTCATTTCTTAATCTCCTCTCCAAGATCCTCGTCAATTTTCAGTATTTTGTTCAATAATCAACATACCCAAAGGTATTGACGATTGTAAGTTGATTCATTCTGATTAAAATTATAAACACGAGTTGATTAAACGATCAATGTTAATAATCTTCAATCCCAGATGAATAAGTAAAGGAGAGAAATACTATGTATAACGCTACATCAAAATTATCTAACGGAATCGAGATACCGAATTTAGGGCTTGGCACTTGGTTGCTGAATAATGAACAAGCAGAACAAGCATTAAAGGATGCGGTATCCCTCGGATATCGCCATATCGATACAGCTCAGGCTTATATGAATGAAGAAGGGGTGGGCAAAGGCATACGTACATGCGGCGCGGCCAGGGAGGAGCTGTTCATCACGACCAAGGTAGCTGCAGAGGCAAAGACTTTTTTTACAGTTACACAGTCTATTGATGAGTCATTAGCCAAGTTAAGCGTCGATTACATCGATCTTCTCATTATTCATAGTCCGCAGCCTTGGGTAGAGTTTCGTGGGGAGAAGCGTTACTTCGAGGAAAACAAAGAAGTATGGAAAGCGCTGGAGGCTGCTTATAAAGCTGGAAAAGTGAAAGCGATCGGCCTTTCGAACTTCCTTCAGGATGATATCGAGAATATTTTAACGAGTTGTGAAATCAAACCGATGGTTAATCAGATCTTGGCTCATGTGGGCAACACGCCATGGGAGCTGATTGATTTTTGCCAGAAAAATGACATCCTGGTTGAGGCTTATTCTCCTATCGCCCATGGCGCTGTTCTTAATCATGCGGAGATCAAGGCGATCGCTGATAAGTATGGGGTGTCGGTGGCACAGCTTTGCCTTCGATATGATATCCAACTTGGTCTTGTAGTTCTTCCGAAGACGGCCAATCCGGATCACATGCGGAATAATGCCGAGCTTGATTTTGTGATCAGTGATGCCGATATGGAAATCTTAAAAAATATTGAACCGATTCAAAACTATGGGGAGCACAGTTTCTTCCCCGTATTTGGAGGGAAATTATCATAAAATTAGGCGGGGGATATCAATGGCGAAACATGAAGAAGTGAAAAATGGAGTTCTATTCTCTCTAGGTGATAAAAATCC
The DNA here is from genome assembly GCF_004000745.1 of Paenibacillus barengoltzii NBRC 101215. Classification (GTDB taxonomy): domain Bacteria; phylum Bacillota; class Bacilli; order Paenibacillales; family Paenibacillaceae; genus Fontibacillus; species Fontibacillus barengoltzii. The sequence goes on along the minus strand of NZ_BILV01000023.1, from coordinate 76,466 downwards.
ATTCTCTCAATTTTTTGTAGGTCAAAGCTATCTTCAAGGGTTAGTCTCTGATCCTCATGTGAATGTCAGCGTTGGGAATGTTACCTTTGAACCGGGATGCCGAAATAACTGGCATATTCACCGCGGGGGGTATCAGATTTTGCTAGTTACAGGCGGGGAAGGCTGGTACCAGGAAGAAGGCAAACCTGCCCAAAGCTTGAAAGCAGGGGATGTCATTGTCACACATGATGGCGTCAAACACTGGCATGGTGCCAAAAAAGACAGCTGGTTTGTTCACATCGCGATTACGTCAGGCAAGCCGGAATGGTTAGAACCCGTATCGGACGAAGAATACCATAAACTTTGAGAGAAGTTCGAAAGAGGGATTTCTTTTCCTCCGTACAGGCACGGATGGGCCTCCGCCCACATACAATGAATTGACCCCAAATGAAGTGAGGTTGTATTCATCGTGATGTGAATCTGCGGGAGGTGTCATCTTTGCCGGGATTGTTTACCGCAATTGCTTTATTCATTAAACAGCTGACGTTGCTCGTATCGTATGTCAAAAATAATGCGTTTCCGCAGCCCCTGACCGAGGAAGAGGAAACGAAGCATTTGCAGCGCATGGCGGAAGGGGATTCGGAGTCCCGCAATATCCTGATCGAGCATAACCTGCGGCTGGTGGCGCATATCGTCAAGAAATTCGATAACACCGGCGAGGATTTGGAGGACTTGATCTCGATCGGGACGATTGGTCTGATTAAGGCGATCGAGAGCTTCCGGCCGAATAAAGGGACGAAGCTCGCAACCTTTGCGGCCCGCTGTATCGAGAACGAAATCCTGATGCATTTGCGTTCGCTTAAGAAAACACGCAAGGATGTCTCTTTGCATGATCCAATCGGAACCGACAAGGAAGGGAATGAAATCACCCTCATTGATATTTTGGGGACGGAAGCGGACGATGTGGTGGACCGGGTTCAGTTAAAGATGGAGAAGAGTAAAATCTATCGCAACCTGGACATCCTGGACGCGCGGGAGCAGGAAGTCATCAAGGGTCGGTTTGGCCTGGAGCATGGGGGAGAAGAACGGACCCAGCGCGAAATCGCCAAGGAGCTCGGCATTAGCCGCAGCTACGTGTCACGAATTGAGAAGCGAGCGCTCATGAAGCTGTATCATGAGTTTTATAAGAAGAAATAATGTTGTTGTTGATCGAAATATGACTATAAAAAAGCGGGTTTGCGTTACTGCGCAAACCTCGCTTTTTTTGTTTCCACAATACAAGAGTTGACAATATCATATAAATCCTATAGGATTTAATTACAAACTGACTGACTAGTCAATCATGTGGGGTGGGAACAGATTGAGCGGAGAGAAAGAAGCCCAAATCAACAGTGATCGCAGAGAGCATATTCTGCAAATTGCCATGAAGCGATTTGCCAAGGATGGCTATCATGCAACAAAAATTTCCGATATTGTCGCTGAGGCGGGTGTGGCTCAAGGGACGTTCTACTGGTACTTCAAAAGCAAAGAAGCGATTGCGCTGGAAATTGTGAAGGAAGGCCAGAAAAAATTGCTTGACGTCATCCGTCATGGATACCGACGGGAAGCAGGATCGGTGCAGGACATGGTACATGCCTCCGAAGCTCTGCTGGAAAGTCTGTTTCGGTTTGCCGAATCCAACCGGTATTTAATAGAGCTTATTTTCGGCAGAGGTGAAGGGGTTGAAACGATTCGCCATGCGATCCGGGAAACGAGAGCAGCTATGGAGAACTCTTTTCTTCTTAACATTCGCAGGGCGATTGAGTTAGGCATGCTCCCGGCTTCCATCGATGCTGAATTCCGTGCCACGATGATTATGAGCTTGATCGAAGGCGTCATTTCACGTTGGTTGCTCGGGTTCGCGCCGCCAGGCAGCGGGATCGAATCCAAAACGGCTCAGCAGCTTGCCGCGGAGACGGCCAGATTCGAATTTTTTGGTTTGCTTGGTGTTTAGCTTTGATTGGATAATGATCTGCCGTTTCGGAATTTTACCCATTCTGCTACCCAATAAATAAAAAGGAGAGAACATCCATGCTGAAAAGTAAGAAATCCAGAAATATGCTGTTTCTAACATTATTCGCCGTATTGCTCGTAGTTCTGGCATTGACTGGCTGCGGTTCTAACAATAACGGCAATAACGCGCCAAGCTCGGCTCCTTCCAACAATGCGGCGAACGGAGGAAGCTCCGCAAATACCGGAAGTGATTTATTGAACGAAATTAAAACAGCGGGTGTGATAAAGGTAGGGCTTATGGGGACTTACGCTCCTTACAATTTCCTGAATGAAAACAAGGAAATCGATGGTTTTGATGCTGACGTTGCGAAAGAAGTAGCCAAACGGCTCGGCGTTAAAGTCGAGTTTGCTCCGCAGGAATTCTCTGGACTGATTCCTAGTCTGCAGGCTGGAAAAATCGATGCCATTATCAGCCAGGTTACGATTACTGACGAACGCAAGCAGCAAATTGATTTTACCCAGCCGTATATTACGAACGAAGTTAAAATCATCGTAAAAGAGGATAATGACTCGATCACGAAGCTGGAAGACTTTAAAGGGAAAAATATCGGCGTGGGACTCGGCACAAACGATGAATCCTATCTCCGGAATGATGTGCTGCCGCAGGTTGGCAACTTCGAGATCAAAACCTATGACGATGTGATTACTTCCCTGCAGGATTTGAATGCGGGACGGATCGATGCCACCATCAATAACTTGTACGCCTTGAAACCTATTGTCGACAAAAACGGCTATAAAATTAAAGCGGTGGGCGATGCGATCAAATCCGACCAAGCGGGTATCGCGATCCGCAAAAATAACCCGGAATTCCTGGCCGCTCTGGATCAGGCTTTGACCGATATGAAAGCAGATGGCACCTATAACACTATCTTCCAAAAATGGTTTGGCGAAGAGCCGCCGGCAGAATAAAGAATCGTGAAAAGGATAAGGCCTTGAAGAATTCGTATTTTTTCATGGCCTTCTCGCTTTAACCATGGAATCAAAAGGGGATTCAAACGACAATGAATCTGGTATGGGATAACCTTCCTTTCTTGCTGAAAGGTGCTTATTACACGCTGCTTGTTACCGTAGTATCCATGTTTTTCGGACTGATCATCGGTTTGGTGGTTGCGATTGCGCGACTAAAAGGGAATTGGCTGGTTCGCGGAATTGCCCGCGTATATGTGTCGGTTATTCGAGGTACGCCGCTTCTTGTCCAAATTTTTATCGTTTATTACGGGGTTGTAGATTACGGAATTACGCTGGGTCCGCTGACAGCCGCTTATGTGGCATTGAGCATCAACGTGGGCGCCTATCTGTCTGAAACGTTCAGAGGGGCGATTCAGTCAATTCCGAAGGGCCAGACGGAAGCCGCTTATGCGACGGGCATGACGGGCTGGATGACGATGAGAAGAATCATTCTGCCGCAAGCAGCTCGGGTGGCCATTGCGCCTATGGGTAATACTTTTATCGGAATGCTTAAAGAGACGGCGCTGGTGTCGGCCATTACGGTCACCGAGTTGCTGCGTTCAGCGCAGCTGCTGATCGCTCAATATTATGTCTATATGCCTTTTTTCGTTGGGATCGCCGCCATGTATTGGATCATGAGCACTGTGTTCTCGGCCATTCTGAATGAGGTGGAGAAGCAGTTGTCCAAAGTATATTGAGGCATGAGGTGGAGCAAATATGATTCAAACGACAGGATTGTCCAAGTCTTTTAACGGAGCAGAGGTGTTGAAAAGCATTGATCTGCATGTGGCTCCCAAAGAAATCGTTGTGCTGCTCGGACCAAGTGGTTCCGGCAAAAGCACCCTGCTGAGATGTCTGAACGGCCTTGAGGAGCTGGACGGCGGATCGCTTGAGGTGAATGGTGTTCGAGTGGACGCATCCATGCCGTCTAAGAAGAAACAGGCCGCCTTCCGTGAAATTCGTCGTCATACGGGAATGGTCTTTCAGCAGTTTAACTTATATCCGCACAAGACAGCGCTTGGCAACGTGATCGAATCGCTGTTATCTGTGAAGAAAATGAAAAAAGAAGAAGCCGTACAGATCGGCGAACGACTGCTGGATCGGGTTGGACTGTTGGCGAAGAAGGATGAATATCCCTCGAGGCTGTCCGGCGGCCAGCAGCAGCGGGTGGCAATTGCCCGAGCATTAGCCATGGAGCCGGCGATCATGCTGTTTGACGAGCCTACTTCAGCTCTTGATCCCGAGCTTGTCGGAGAGGTGCTGGAAGTTATGCGCCAGCTGGCCCGGGATGGGATGACGATGGTCATCGTCACTCATGAAATGAAATTTGCCCGTCAGGTCGCCAATCGGATCGTGTTTATGGATGGCGGTGTAATTGTGGAATCGCAGGAACCGGAAGTTTTTTTTCAGAATACGGCGTCCGAAAGAGCTCGTAAGTTTATCAATCAACTTCAGGAGCATTAACAACAGAAAGTAGGTAATGATGATGAAGGTTATGACAACCTGGAATGGAAAACGTTTGTTTACATCAGTCGGGGATTCCGGTTATCCGGTAAGAATGGACGCTACGCCAAAATACGGCGGCGACGGCACAGGTGCAACACCCATGGAGCTTTTGCTGGCCGGACTGGCCGGATGTATCGGCATTGACATCACCATGATTCTGAATTCATTCCTTGAGAAGATCACTTCACTAGAGATCGAAGCGGACGGTACCCGGAAAGAGCAGAATCCGTCCGGCTTTACCGCCATTGAGCTGATTTTCCGCGTTGAAGGAGACATTCCAGATTACCAAATTTGGAAAGCTATCCAAATGGGCAAGGAGAAATATTGTGCTGTATCGGACTCGCTGAAGGCCGACATCAGCTACAGACTGATCCTCAACGGTCAAGAGGTTTTCCAGCCATAAACAAAAGGCACTTCCACACCAAAGCTTCGGACGATCAATACCCGTCCGGCATAATATCCGAGCTATCCCCCGTAGGCTTTTAGTAATTGATACTTATGGGGAGGTACATGCATGTTTAAACGCGTAAACCGATTGGCCATTGAATTGCCCAGACCGAAAGCCCCGGATCCGAATGGCGCCAGCGTCGTTCAGGAACTGTTAGGCGGACGGTTTGGTGAAATGTCGACGCTAAATAACTATTTGTTTCAGTCCTTTAATTTCCGGGGAAAAAGCAAGCTCAAGCCGTTTTACGACCTCGTCGCGAGTATTACGGCAGAGGAGTTTGGTCACGTTGAGCTGGTGTCGAATACGATCAATTTAATGCTGGAAGGTACGACTCGTCCCGGGGATCCGGATTCCACTCCGTTAGGGAATACGAAGGATCTTCGTTTCTCCCCTCACTATATTGAATCCGCTCAGACCTCTCTGCCGTATGACTCAATGGGGCGTCCTTGGAACGGATCGTACGTCGTTAGCAGCGGCAACTTGATCTTCGACTTGCTGCATAACTATTTCCTGGAGTGTGGTGCACGGACGCATAAGGCCCGCGTCTATGAAATGACCGATCATCCGACGGCCAGAGCAATGATCGGTTATCTTCTCGTGCGCGGGGGCGTGCACGTGTTGGCGTATGCGAAGGCGCTTGAGATCGCAACCGGAGTGGATGTCACCAAAATGCTGCCCATCCCGAAAATTGAAAATCGGAAGTTTGATGCGACCCGTCCTTGGGAAGCCGCTGGTGAGCATCGCAGATTGTATACGTTCAGCGATCATGACTATCACGGCATCGCCCAAATTTGGCGCGGCCAGCATCCGACGGACGGCGGCAGGCTGGAAGCATTTGCCGGACTGCCGGGGTACAGCGGCGAAATTCCAGAACTGGAGCCGATTCAGGAGGAATTCGCCCCCGGCATATCGCCAGAGGATTTGGTGGAAATCGCGAAACGGCTGCAACGCGCCGCTGGGCTCTGAGTTTTGTACGAATACTCTGATTTTGAACACCCGTCAACTGCAATGTTGAGCGGGTGTTTTTTTACATATGAAAGGCGGCCTTCGGTTGACGCCTCCTCCCATCCGTGATATATTGTGTATACACGATATACACAATTTAAAAAGAGGGGGTATTCCATGCTGGCATTAGATGTTCGACATATTCATAAGAAATTCCCCGCCTTTGAGCTGAAGGATGTTTCTTTCCAGTTGGAGAAGGGATACATCATGGGCTTTATCGGAGTTAACGGCGCAGGGAAAACGACGACGATCAAGTCGATTTTAAATATGACTCGGATCGACAGCGGTGAGGTTTACATTCTGGGCAAGAACATGGCGGAACATGAGCTGGAATTAAAGCAGGAGATAGGATTTGCTTTCGGGAGCATTGATTTTTACACGCGCAGTAAGATTAAGACGTTGACGGATACCATTAAGAGGTTTTATGAAAATTGGGACGATCAAATCTACTCCTCCTACATGAAGAGATTTAACTTGGATGAGAATAGAAAGATCGCCGAACTGTCAACGGGCATGAAGGTCAAATACAGCCTGACGCTTGCTTTGTCCCATGGGGCCAAGCTGCTGATCCTCGACGAGCCGACCAGCGGGCTGGATCCGGCTTCACGGGATGACCTGCTGGATCTTTTTCAGGAGCTGATTGCTGATGGCGAGGTGAGCATTCTGTTCTCCACCCATATTACCTCCGACTTGGAGAAGTGCGCAGATTATATTACCTTTATCTCAAACGGGCAAATTGTGCTGAGCGGGGAGAAGGATGAATTCAAAGAATCCTATCTTCTCGTGAACGGTTCCGAGGGCCAGCTTGCACAGGTGAAGGACCGGATGATTTCCTACAAAACGAACTCGTTTGGCTTTACGGGCTTGATCCATGCGGATGACTTTGACCCGACTTCGGGAATCCGAGCCGCCACGCCAAGCTTAGAGGATATTATGATTTACTATGCGAGAAAAGGGGGGCAGAACCATGATTAATTTGATCCGAAAAGATATCCGACTGGGTGTACATCCTCTATTATTGAGCATGCCTGTGTTAATGGGCGTTTTGATGTTTGTTCCTGGCTGGATTTACTTCATAGTGATTTTGTATTTTTGTTGGATCACCATCCCCAATATGTTTAACCAACTGAGAGCACAAAACGATTTGATGTTCACCTCGATGATGCCTGTTACGAAACGGGACATTGTGAAAGCGCGGATTATCGTGATCGCCGGACTGGAATTGGCGCATGTGGTGGTTGCCCTAATCTTTGGCCTGGTCAGTCAGCGCTTCTATTCGGATATAACCTACTTCTTCTTCCCGCCGAACTTAGGATTCTTTGGTCTCTGTTTGGTGATGCTGGCGATCTTTAACCTGATTTTTATTCCGATGTATTACAAGACGGCGTATAAATTTGGTATGGCACTGCTGATCTCCACTGTAGCAGCTACATTGTTTGCAGGGATCACCCAGTGGATCGGGATCGCGAATTCGGGGATGAATCGTATGTTTTATGGGACGGAAGCGAATCATTTGGCAGTTCAAGCCTATATTCTGATCGCAGGAATCGTGATTTTCATTGCGCTTACCGCAGTGGCTTACCGGATGGCGGTCAAACGATTCCTTCAAGTGGAGATCCAATGAACATCGCGATATCCAATACTTCGGAGAAACCGATCTATCAGCAACTGTTCGAGCAAATCAGCGCCCAAATTCTAAAAGGGGAGCTGGAGAGCGGCTATATCCTGCCGCCCATCCGGCAAGCCGCTCATGAGCTGCGGGTGAGTGTCATCACCGTCAAGAAGGCGTGGGAAGAACTTGAGCGGCGCGGCTTGATCCATACGGTGACTGGCAAAGGGTGTTTTGTCGCTGAATTTTCCCCCGAAGAGATGCAGCGCATCCGCAACGAAATGGTGATGGAACAGTTGGCTAGCGAAGTGTCCTATTACAAGTCCTTTGGTCTGACCTTGGATGAGATGATTGAGTTGTTGAAGCAGGTGTACTGATCCTACCGATCTTGGGATATCGTGCTTCCCCCTCATTATTGAGCAATAACTGTCGAACAAAAAGCCGCAATAGCGGCTTTTTCGGTTTGATAGACCTTAAATTTTACAATTTTGAAACGTTTCCAAAATAATTATTGAAACGTTTCCAGTTTGATGCTATGATAGGGGACATAAGAGAGCTCGGGGGGGTCATATGGCAAGCATTAAGGATGTAGCCAACTTAGCTGGCGTCGCCGTGGGAACCGTATCCAGAGTCATCAATAACTCGGGGGCTGTCAAACCCAAGACGCGCAGAAAAGTGGAAGAAGCAATTAAGCAGTTAAATTATATTCCCAATGAAGTCGCTCGAAATTTCAAAATGCAAAAGTCCAAGATGGTCGCTCTCTTGCTTCCAAGCATTTGGAATCCATTCTTCTCTGAATTGGCTTATTACATAGAGGATGAATTGGATCGGGAAGGCTTCAAGCTGATGTTGTGTAACAGCGGAGGGAAGCCTGAAAAAGAGTTGTACTACTTGGATATGCTTCGGCAAAACAAAGTGGCTGGTATTGTGGGGATCACATACAACGATATCGAAAATAATGTGAGTCATGATATCCCAATCGTGAGTATTGATCGGCATTTTAACAAGAAAATCACCTGCGTGACTTCGGATAATTTTGAAGGAGGACGCATCGCCTTACGGGAGTTAGTTAAAGCCGGTGCTCGGAAACCTGCTTTTATCGGGAGTATCACTTCGGTATTTAGTGAAACCATGAATCGTAAAAAAGGATTCATTCACGAGGCGGAGGCTTTAGGTGTCGAACATGTGGTTTATGAGAAACCAGATCCTATTGTAGATGACGAATCCTACTTTAATGAGTTCTTTCATGAATATTCAGATGTGGATGGCATTTTTGCCATTACGGATATGCTGGCTGCCAACTATATCGAAAGAGCACGCCAACGAGGCATCCGTGTTCCCGAGGATGTCAAGGTCATAGGGTATGACGGCATTCAGGATAATCCTTTCTTTCATCCGATCTTATCAACGATCAGGCAGCCGGTAGAAAAAATGGCTCGGATGACGATTCGTCTGCTTTACAGCAAGATCGAAGGGAAACCTTTGACAGAGCAGGTCTATCGGATCCCCGTCACCTACAGGCAAGGTGAAACGACTTGATTCCTTCGAAAGGAAAGAAAAACCTCAGTTTATTCTGATTCCTTTGAGAAACTGAAGTTTTTCTTAGCAAAATTGGAAACGTTTCAAATTGTCATATCTGTATGATAAACACTGGAATAATATCAACGATTTCAGATGATTAATGGGATAGATTTACCTAATTCTGCACATAACAAATTGGAAACGTTTCAAAATTGAAGATCATTTTACTATGGAAAGGGAGTATTTTTCATGGCCTCAAGAACCAGCGGGGAGGATATGATGATGATCAAACCTCATCGGAAAAGCAAATGGAGCAGGGTAAAGCGTGATTATGAATTATATCTGTTCCTGCTACCCATCATTATTCTATATCTCATCTTCAAGTATTATCCGATGTACGGCGTCCAAATCGCATTCAAAAACTTCTCGCCAAGTCAGGGGATCTGGGGGAGTGAATGGGTCGGATTCCAACACTTTATCGAATTTTTTGATTCGTATAACTTCTGGACCATCATTACCAATACGCTGTCACTTAGTTTCTTATCGCTGCTATTTGGTTTTCCGGCGCCAATCATCATTGCTATTATGCTCAATCAAATGCTCGGCAAGAGATATAAGAAATTTATTCAAACGGTAATTTATGCTCCGCACTTTATCTCTACGGTTGTGCTTGTAGGGATGCTGAACGTTTTTTTATCTCCAAATAGCGGAATTGTAAATCATATCATCACCTGGTTTGGAGGAGATCCCATTCTCTTTATGGCTGACGAGGGTTGGTTCCGTCCTTTGTATATCTTGTCCGGGATTTGGCAGGAAACCGGCTTTTCCACGATCATCTACCTTGCAGCTCTTGCCGGAGTGAATCCGGAACTGCATGAAGCTGCAATTATGGATGGAGCAAGTAAATGGAAGCGTGTCTGGAATGTGGATATTCCAGGGATCTTGCCAACGATCGTGATATTGTTGATTCTTGCGCTGGGCAACATCATGAGTATCGGATTTGAGAAGGCCTTCCTGATGCAAAGCGATTTGAACTATGCCACCTCTAATATCATCCCGACTTATGTCTACGAAATGGGGATTCAGAAAGCAGAATACAGTTTTTCTACAGCAGTTGGCCTGTTTAACTCGCTGATCAATATTATCCTGATTGTCATTGTCAATCGAGTCGCTAAGAAGTTGACAGAAACTAGCTTGTGGTAGGAGGGGTCCATCTTGAATTCCATGCTGAAAAGAAAGAGCAGAGGGGACGTTTGGTTTGATGTAATCAACTATTCTTTATTAACCATCGTGATGCTGCTCGTGTTATTTCCGTTGTACTTTGTACTGATCGCGTCATTTAGTGATCCTAATTATATCTATTCGGGGGAGGTTTGGCTGTACCCGAAAGGTTTCACATTGGATGGCTATGAACGGATTTTTAATGATTCCTCCATTTGGATTGGATATGCTAATTCGATCCTTTACGCAACTTTAGGAACCATTATTGGTGTGGCCGTCACCGTATTTGCGGCTTATCCGCTGGCTCGTCGAGATCTAGTGGGGAAATCAGCGATTATGTGGTTTTTGATGGTGACCATGTTTTTTAGTGGCGGGCTAATCCCAACCTATTTGCTGATTAAAGATCTTCACATGCTGAACACGATTTGGGCACTAGTTCTCCCCGGAGCGGGCGGCGTATTTAATGTGATTATCGTCAGAACTTTCTTTCAATCCACTATCCCAGATGAAATGTGGGAAGCCGCTTCGATTGACGGATGTTCCAATACCAGATTCTTCTGGAGCATCGTTTTACCCTTGTCCAAGTCCATCTTAGCGGTTATGGTGCTCTATCATGTGGTTGGCTTTTGGAATGGCTTCTTCGATGCTTTGATTTACCTAAGTGACGAGAACAAGTATCCCTTGCAACTGGTGCTCCGCAACATCCTTGTCCAAAATCAGGTGAACTCAGGGATGATGATTGATGTGGAATCTTACGCGGCCAAAATGCGCGTTACCGAATTGATCAAATACGGTGTCATCATCGTATCCAGCTTGCCGTTGCTCATTTTATATCCATTCCTCCAAAAGTATTTCGTTAAGGGCGTGATGATCGGATCGATCAAGGGCTGATGCTAACGACGTACTTGAAGGGGGGGATGCAAGGCTAAGGGCCATTTCATTGTAATGGAACAGGTGTGTAATGAAACGAGTAGGACGAATTCAAGGGAGGTTATGTTCAATGAAATCATGGTACAAAAAAATGGGGATTCTTGTCTTAGCCGGAGCCTTTGTTCTAAGTGGATGTTCGGGCAAGGGGAACAGCGGCGACGGGGACAAGAATCAGGCCAATAGCTCGGTGGAAGACACGAATTTCAACAAGACGGGTCTTCCGATTGTAAACGACACCGTGACCTTAACCATGGTCTCTCCAAAAGCCGCATTGGCACCCGAGTATTCCGAAATGGAGATCTTTAAGAGATTAGAGAAGGAAACAAACGTGAAGATCAATTGGGAGAACATTCCGGATACCGACTATACCGAGAAGAAAAACCTGTTAATCGCCAGTGGGGATTTGCCAGATGCATTCTACGCAGCTGGATTTACCGATTATGAACTTATTAATTATGGTAAGGACGGAACCATAATTCCGCTAGAAGATCTAATTGATCAATATGCGCCAAACTTGAAAGCGCTTTTTGAACGACGGCCGGATATCAAATCGACGATCACGGCGCCTGACGGACACATCTATGGACTTCCATCCTGGGAAGATAATAACCTCGGAACGAACCCGTTCTTTCATGTGATCAATAAAAGCTGGCTGGATAAGCTGGGGCTGAACGTGCCGCAAACTCTGGATGAATATACGGAGGCCCTGGTTGCCTTTAAAACACAGGACCCGAATGGCAACGGCAAACTGGATGAAATTCCGCTCAGCTTTATGCATATGCAATGGTGTATGGATATCGCCGGAATCTTTGGTGCGTTTGGACTTCCGGATAACCTGGAACATCGAGTCGTTCGTGATGGCAAGGTCATTTTCACCGCAACCCAGCCTGAATACAAAGAGGCGCTCAAATACTTCCATGAAAATTGGTACAAACAAGGTCTGATTGATCCCGAATCCTTTACCCAGGATGCAGCGCAATATCTGGCTAAAGGCAAATCGACAGAAGAGACGCTTGGGTCTTACATCTGGTGGGAAATCGAGGAGGTTGTCGGGCCGGAGCGCAGTAAGGATTATGTTCTGCTGTCGCCGCTGAAAGGACCTAATGGAGATCAGTTAATCGGACGTGCCAATGGCGGGGGGCCGGGACGCGGGGCTTTCGTGATTACCAAAGCAAACAAGTATCCGGAAATCACCATGCGTTGGATCGATCAGCAATATGAGCCTTACATGGCCGCTCAAATTCACTGGGGTCCGCTGGGTGTCGTCTTCGAGAAAGATGAAAATGGGAAATTGGTGAATCTGCCGCTTCCTGAAGGTACCTCTGCAGGCGAGTTCCGGCAAAAGGTTGCCCCGGGTTCTGGTGGACCAGGCGTGATTACGTTTGAAGATTTCGGCAAAGTGGTGGATATGGAACCACGTGCTCAGCAACGTGCTAAAGATCTGGAGCAGTATTACAACCCTTACATGGAAAAAGAAAACTATCCAAGCATCTTCTTTGAACCTGAGGAATTGGACAAAATCAACAAAATTGAGCCTGAGTTAATCAAATACGTAAATACGCAAAGAGGAAAGTTCATCGTGGATGGCGGCGTCGATGAACAGTGGGATAACTACGTCAAAACATTGGAGAAAATGGGCCTCAATGAATTAATGGAACTCTATCAAACCGGGTTGGATCGCTATAATGCAAACCTAAATAAATAGTCGATAGGTGGGGAGAAACCGTGCTTGATGTCATCGCAATCGGGGAAGTATTAATTGATTTTACACCGGCAGGCCGTTCATCAAGAGGGAACGAGCAGTTCGAATGTAATCCTGGGGGAGCTCCGGCTAATGTGGCGGCTGCGCTGTCCCGGTTAGGTTCTCACTCGGCATTGATTAGTAAGGTGGGGGAAGATCAGTTTGGTTCCTTGCTTCATCAAACTTTGCAAGACGCTGGTGTTGACGTTACCGGAGTATCGTATACGCGTGAAGCGAGCACCACGCTGGCCTTTGTCCATTTAGACGATCATGGGGATCGATCCTTCAGCTTTATTCGGAAGCCAGGGGCAGACACCTTCTTGCATTCAAAGGATGTTCCGCTGGAGAAGATTGCTTCAAGCCGGGTTTTGCATTACGGAACGGTATCCATGACCCATGAGCCGGCTCGTACCGCAACTAGAACGGCGGTTCTTAAGGCTAAGGATGCAGGTGTCCTACTCTCTTTCGATCCGAATATTCGGTTTGCTTTGTGGGAGAGTCGGGAAGAGATTAAGCAGAATACGCTTTGGGGAATGAAATACGCGGATATTTTGAAAATATCCGAGGAAGAGTTGTCCTTTATTACAGGGACACATGATATCGAGGAAGGGGCCCTGAAGCTAGCCCAGCAATTTGATATTTCGTTGATCGTTGTCACTTTGGCGGAAAAAGGATGCTACTACCGTTTAGGAAGTAAAGACGGTTATGTCCCAGGGTTTCGAGTCGAGGTCGTTGATACAACGGGAGCCGGTGATGCTTTTCTTGGATGCTTGTTATTTAAAATCCTGGAGGTTGGAATCCCGCTGAAAGAACTGACGTCCTCGCAAATCACGAACATGCTGGCTTTTGCAAATGCCGGAGGAGCGTTAGTGACAACACGGAAAGGGGCACTTGGAGCAATGCCAACTATCGAGGATATCCATCAGATGCTGGAGTCTACTCCACAACATAAAGAAGAACGGTTTAGACCGGGCTATCACTTTTCTCCCCCATCCCATTGGTTAAACGACCCTAATGGACTGGTTTATTACGAAGGAAGCTATCATTTATTTTATCAGCACCATCCTTACGGAAATCAATGGGGACCAATGCACTGGGGCCATGCGATAAGTAAAGACCTGGTGCACTGGGAACATATGCCGATCGCTTTGTTCCCGGATGAGCATGGTGCTATTTTCTCCGGATGCTGTGTGGTGGATTGGAAGAACAGCAGCGGATTGTTCGAAGATTCCCATGGTTTGGTGGCCATTTTCACCCATGCGGATACCCATCCGGAAACCGGACAGCCGCGTCAACGGCAAAGCTTGGCCTACAGCAGGGACAAGGGATTGACATGGCACAAGTACGAGGGGAATCCTGTTCTTGAAGAAGAAGGACTGGTTGATTTCCGGGATCCAAAAGTATTTTGGCATTCTGAAAGCGCGCGTTGGATTATGGTGCTTGTGGCGGGCGATCACGTTCGTTTCTATCAATCTACAAATCTATTGAACTGGTCGTTGTCCGGTGTATTCGGTAAAGAAGAAGGGTCGCATGACGGCGTTTGGGAATGCCCGGATCTGTTTGAATTGCCGATAGGGGATACCGGACGTTCAAAATGGGTACTTATTATCAGCATCGGCGATCATCCGAATTGTCCGGAAGGATCGCGTACGCAGTATTTTATCGGTGAGTTTGACGGAAACACGTTCATTAATGACAACGCGTCAGATCAAATTCTGTGGCTGGATTATGGGAGAGACAATTATGCCGGGGTCACCTGGTCAGATCTCCCTAAAGAAGACGGACGACGAGTGATCATTGGATGGATGAGTAATTGGAAGTACGCCAACGAGACGCCTACAGGCAACTGGAGAGGCGCAATGACTTTACCACGCGCCTTGACATTGAATGAACAGGATGGGAATGTACGATTGATTCAATTACCTGTCCGAGAAGTGGAGCAACTGCGCAAAGCGTCATTGCATTGGGAGGAAGTTACGGTTACGCCAGAAGCTCCCTTTTGGCAGAAGCTGAAGGAAGATTTGCTAGAAATTGAGGTGGAACTTGATATCCGTTCCGGCGAGGAAGTGCAGATCAAGTTAAAATCGTTGGAGAAGGACGAGATTATCATCGGTTATGATCCCGGGACTCAATGGCTATTCATCGATCGCACCCAATCCGGGATTATTGATTTCCATCCGTCGTTTGCGACCAAGCATGGGGTTAACATGGCGGCGGTAGACGGAAAAATCCAATTGCATGTCTGGCTGGATCGCAATGCGGTTGAAGTGTACGGGAATCATGGACTTGTCGTAATGACGGATCAAATTTTTCCGGAATCTCCGATTGAGCAGTTTGAAGTCATCACGAAATCCGGGGAGGTTATACTAAATTCCCTTCAGATTCATACATTGAAGTCTGTTGAGATCCCCTACGCCTCTCCAAAGCAAGTGGCGTGTCAGGAGGGATGATTGATGCGTCGGCTCGCAGGAGACCAAGAATTAATGATGTACTGGGCATTTGATGAAGGTGCCGGAAGAAGCGCTCTAGAGCAGGTATCTCTTTCATGGGATGAGATTCAGTATGTATTTAATCAAGCTGAATTCACCGGGCCTGTTGATCCGCAATGGAGACAAGGAGTTGTAGGAAGGGGCCTCCTGTTTGACGGTTATTCGACCTTTATCACCCATCCAGCCAGAGAAATGGACAGGATGCAGGAGCCAAAGCTGTTGTCAGCCTTAAGCATAGGGGTGTGGGTGGCGCCGCGCTCCTATGACTGGGGGTATGAAGGGAAGCTGGCTGCTATTGTGAACCGTCATCATCGGGATCGTCACCAGGGTTATCTGCTGGGGATGTTCCGGCACGGACGATGGTCTTTTCAGTTGGGACTTGATCAAGGGGGCTGGAAGGAAGTTTGGTCACCGGACGGCTGTGAGTTGCCCAAGCATGAATGGTCCTATGTTAATGCGGTTTTTGATGGGGATCGAGGCGAAATTAAGCTGTACTTGAATGGCCGAGCAATTGCTTCATCTGAGGTACCTGTCGGTTCTCGAATGGTTGAGGCTGTAGGTACAGATTTACTAATCGGCAAAAATAATCACAGCAGCCGTTGGGCCGGAGTATTTCACCTCCAAATGTTCAGCGGAATCTTGGATGAGTTGAAGATTTATCGACGGGCATTAAGTGGAGAGGAAATAGCCGCATCGTATCGGGAAGTGCTTGATTCCCTATATGGCGGTATCAAACCTCAGGTGCCCTATGATGAAATTAAGCTGGATCGGGCTCCGCTTCTGCTAGATTGGCATAGGCCGCAGTATCATGTCAGCCCTCCTGCTCATTGGATGAACGAACCACATGCACCGATTTATTTCGAGGGGCGGTATCATTTATTTTATCAACACAATCCGTTAGGTCCGTACTTCTATCAGATCCATTGGGGACATTGGGTGAGTGAGGATCTCGTTCATTGGCGTGATCTTCCCGTAGCACTTGCCCCTGAGAAGGATGGACTTGCCCCGGATGGTATATGGTCAGGCAGCGCCACTTATGATGCGGACGGTTTACCGGTCCTGTTTTTTACGGCGGGAAATGACAGTGCTTCGCCAAATCAGAGCGTGGCCCTTGCCCGAAGTACTTACTTAACGGATGGCAATTCGGACTTGGTTCAGTGGGTGAAGCATCCGGAGCCTCTCATCGTACAGCAAAAAGGGATGGGGGCTTTCGGCGATTTCCGAGATCCGTTTGTCTGGAAGGATGATGACGGTTGGTATGCCCTAGTGGGGTCGGGGATCGAAGGTGCAGGCGGGGCTGCCCTGGCCTTTGTTTCGAAGGATATGTTGAACTGGACGTACAAAGGACCGTTTTTCCAAGCGGATCTTCAGAAGTTCCCTTATCTTGGACCAATCTGGGAGCTTCCGGTTCTGCTTCCGCTTGGCGCGGACAAGCAGGGGGAAAGCAAGCATCTGCTTCTGGTCAGCCCAGTCGGAGAAGGTGCGGACGTTGAAGTGTTTTACTGGATTGGGCGGCTGGATAAGGAAGAGCTCTCGTTTATTCCAGATCAGGAAGAACCAGAGCTGATTGATGTGGGTGACTTCCATTTTACTGGACCCAGCGGCATGGTGGATCCGAAGACCGGAAGGAAGATCATTTTTACGATAGCCCAAGGGGACCGGACGGCCGAGCTGGAGTATCAATCGGGCTGGGCCCATAATGCCGGGTTGCCATTAAGCGTTTATTTACGGGATGATGGACGCCTGGGAATTGAGCCGATCCAAGAGCTTCAATCCTTGCGTGGCGCAAAGCGGTTGTCGATTCAGGACAAGACAATGGCAGAGACCAATGATCTGCTGAGGGGCATTAAAGGGGACGTGCTTGAGATCCTTGTGGAACTGGAATCGGTACAAGCCAAACAACTCGGAATTAAAGTGCGGTGTACGCCGGATGGGAAAGAGCAAACGTTGTTGTACTACGATAAGGTTGAAGGTAAACTCTTGGTCGATCGAACCAAAACGACTTTGCATCCACGAGAGAAGTGCAAAGGAATTCAGGGTGGCAGATTGGATCTGTTCGGTGAAAATTTAAAGCTGCATCTCTTTTTGGACCGTTCGATGGTTGAAGCTTATGCCAATGGACTAAAAAGCCTGACCACCCGAGTCTATCCGAGCCGCAGAGATGCTCTAGGGCTGGAGATTTGGGGAGATGGAGAGCTCGTGGTTAGGTCGATGGAAGTTTGGGATATGAAGTCCATCTGGTAGAGAGTATGAATATGGATGAAGATTGGGAAGAGACCTGCCAGGGCGGCAGGTCTCTTTCATTCCAACCGATACAACCGCACCCCATGCGGCGGGATCGTAGTCCGAAGCTCCCCAGCCGCCGTAAGCTCCGCAGGAGCTTCGCTCCACAGCTCAGTCCCGGAAGAAATGCCGGATAAACCGATTTGCTCCAGAGGGAGCTCTAGCGGCAGCGCGCTTTCCCCTACATTAAAAACAGCTGCATAGTTGAACCCTTCGGGATGGTCGGCCGTCCAAACGATCAGGTCGTCTTGCCGAAGGGCTTCTTTGGCGCCGCGGCTTTCCCGGTGCATGCGCAGCACCTCGCGGTTGGTCAGCAGCGACAAGGTCCATTCGTCGTTGTCTCGGAGTTCCCCGCCAAAGATCAGCGGCGAACGGAAAATGCTCCAAAGCGACATCATCGTTAATTGCTCGTCACGCGTGAACCGGGTCCAGCGATCCGCCCCGCCGCCGTCCACCGAGCGGATGCCGATATGCCCCAGCGGCAGCATGTCGCAGTCCGGCCATGACCCGGCTTGCGGGACGCCCTGCCATGCCCGGCAGCGGTCGAACATGTCCCTTAGCAGCGGCCACTGGTCCCAGAAATCGTCCGTCATGCGCCACATGTTGGCATGTTCGGCGAAGAAAGCTGCAAGCTCCACCGGAGCCGGTCCGGGGGATAAGCTGAGCACCATCGGACGGCCGCAGCGCTTGATCGCCTCGGAGATCAATGCAATTTCGGCTTGGTGGGTGCCGTAAAGCCGGGAAGCGGCAATATCGTCCACTTTTACGAGATCAACGCCCCATGAGGCATACAAGGCAAAGAGCGAATCATAATAGGCCTGCGCCCCTTCTTTGGAGGCATCCACACCGTACATATCGGTATTCCAGGGACAGATCGAATTGGGATGTGCAATATCACGTGCGGTTGCGGTCGTCCCCAAGATCGGTGTGGCGGCGTGAACGGCTTGCCGCGGAATGCCGCGCATGATATGAATGCCGAATCGCAGCCCGAGGCTATGCACATAATCCGCTAACGGCTTGAAGCCTTGGCCGCCGGCCGCAGAGGGGAAGCGATTCTCGGCAGGCATCAGCCGGGAATAGCCGTCCATCACAAGCGGAACAAACGGCCGATATTGAGACGAAAGGGCTCCTGGTTCATACCATTGAATATCCACGGTGATATAGTTCCAACCAAAGTCTTTCAGATGCTTGGCCATGTATTCCGCATTGCCCCGAATCTCTTCTTCCGTCACAGCTGCGCCGTAGCAGTCCCAACTATTCCAACCTAGCGGTGGAGTTGGGGCAATCTGCTGATGGTTCATTTGCAAAACTCCTTTACGGATGGATCTTTATTGCTCTTGTTAGGTTCATCTTACCTAAAGGAGTTTTGCTATATCTATAGTAACTTTGCGATATGAATAGCAAAATATTGCGTTTAATCGAAGAATAGCTTGCGATAGACCAGACTTTCGCCCCCGCTGCGGAACTCTCCTGGGGTGAGCCCGGTCAAACGGCGGAAGGCCTTAATGAAGTAACTTCCGCTGGAATAACCTACCCGCTCAGCAATGGTCTCAATGCTAAGTGACGTACCGCGAAGCAGGTCCATCGCTTTTTCGGTGCGGACACGGGTCAGATAAGCGCCTGGCGTAAGACCTGTACTGTCCGAAAACCGGCGGATCAAGTGGTACTTGGACAAGCCAACATGCTCGGAAAGCTGATCGATGCTGATCATCTGCGCATAGTTGCTCTCCATCAACTCGGCGGCGCGTTTGACGCTTTCCGGCCAGTTCTCTTTATTTTTCTGCGACGTAACCTGCATTCTGGCTAATTCCGTGACGAACTGGTAAACGCAAGATGAGGCGATGTAGGGATCGGTGATCCGACCTGCTCCCGCATCAGTGATGATCATACGCGCCAACCGCACCGGTGTGGAGTCTTCGGGAAGATAAGGAACTGCTCCGGCTTCGCTGAGGAATTTTCGCCATAAGGGAAGTACCACATTCGGCCGAAACAGCAGGAACAGGAACTCCCAAGGCGCCGAAGCTTCTTGCGGATAATAATAGCGATGGGAACTTGGAATTTCGGCGAGGAACGCTTGTCCGGCGGTAACGCGGTGAGAGCAATCACCCAGCTCAAAGACCCCTTCTCCGGAGAACGTATATTGGAATAGGAGCAAAGGTCCGTCCGTTCGCTCTAATCCGTCCCAGTGATAAGAAGGATCAGTGATAGAGTCATAGCCGGCGGCAAACAACACGCACAGCGGAAGCTCTTGGTCTTCAGCGAACCGGAAACCGTAAGTTCCCCTTGTCATGTCCATAGGGATCCTCCTTCAACCATGTAAAGATGAATATCGCATCCCATAGATTGGAACGATAAGGCCATTATCCCATAAGTTTAAAGGAGAAAACATAAGGACAACTGGAATATGGGGACAAAACGCTCCTGTCGGCGGGGGAAAACACTGGTGATCCCAAGCGGTTTGCTTGCAGGGCTGCCGCGCGCTGAAGCCTAGCAAGCTGCGGGAGACCTTTACGCCGCTGCGGCTGGATTTGCTGGGCTGCGGCGAGTTATAAAGAAACCTGCGATTGCCCACAAGGCCTTCGCAGGTTTTGTTCATTAATACCGATCGGACTCGTGCCCCATCCCTTTGGCTTTATCCATCGCTTGATCTGCGTCCGCTGTGCTGGTATGCTTGCCTGCGGCTCCCATTTCCCGCTTGGCCGCTTCAAGCCCTTCCTTCACGCGTCTTCCATACTCTTCGTCAGCTTGGGTAAAGTAGCTGATCCACGTTTCCTGTATTTTAGGACTGCACACCTTCAGATTGTTCACCAAATTGGAAATCAGCTCGTTTTTCTCCACATCATCAAACTTGCGGTAGGTCTCGCCGGCTTGAGCGAAATCGTTGGTGCGTTCGATCTTCCGTCGAACCAGATTGGCGTCGTAATGCGGCTCATGGTCTTTGCCTCGTTTGTCCGCTTCTTTCAGGCCTTCTTTCGTTGACGGTTCATAATCGACATGCGGGTTCGTGCCCGGATTGTGGACGACCCGATAGTCCATTTGCCCACCGCGTTGGTTCGTGGCAACCTTCGTTTTTGGCGCATTGATGGGAAGTTGCAAATAGTTTGTCCCCACGCGGTAACGCTGCGTATCCGAGTAAGAGAAGGTCCGCCCTTGCAGCAGCTTGTCATCGGAGAAATCCAGCCCGTCCACCAGCACGCCGGTCCCAAACGCCGCTTGCTCTACCTCGGCAAAATAATTCTCCGGATTGCGATTCAGCACCATTTTGCCAACCGGCAGAAACGGAAATTTCTCGGGATCCCACAGCTTGGTGGGGTCCAGCGGATCGAAGTCCAGCTCCGGATGGTCGTCATCGCTCATGATCTGCACGCACAGCTCCCACTCCGGATAATCACCGCGCTCGATCGCCTCATACAAATCTTGCGTGGCATGGTTATAGTTGGTCTTCTGGATCTCGTCGGCCTCGTGCTGCAGCAGGTTTTTGATCCCTTGCTTCGGCTCCCAATGGTATTTGACCAGTACGGCTTCTCCATCTTTATTGACCCATTTATACGTGTTGACCCCTGAACCCTGCATCTGACGGTAGTTTGCCGGGATGCCCCAAGGCGAGAACAGGAAAGTCACCATATGTGTCGATTCCGGCGTTTGCGACAGGAAGTCGAACATTCGCTCCGGGTCCGGCAGCTTGCTGACTGGATCGGGCTTGAAGGAATGCACCATATCCGGGAACTTCAACGGATCACGGATAAAAAAGATCTTCAGGTTGTTGCCCACCAAATCCCAGTTGCCATCCTCCGTATAAAATTTCACCGCAAATCCGCGCGGATCGCGGAGCGTTTCGGGGGATTCCCCGCCGCCGATCACGGTTGAGAAGCGGACGAACACCGGCGTCCGTTTTCCGGCCTCCTGAAACAGCTTGGCCCGGGTATATTTCGCAATCGGCTCGTCCCCGACTTTGCCGTAAGCTTCAAAATAACCATGAGCCCCGGCCCCCCGCGCGTGTACCACTCGTTCCGGAATACGTTCCCGGTCGAAATGGGTGATTTTCTCGAGGAAATGATAGTTCTCCAAGGTGGTTGGCCCCCGGCTTCCTACGGTCCGGACGTTCTGATTGTCCGTGATGGGGTGACCCTGACGGTCCGTTAAAATATGTTCGGCTTCCGTTGATTCGTAGTTTGTTCCAGCTTGGCTATCCACAACATGACCTCCAATGATTGATATGGGGATAGCGTGTACCGTGAACGGAGTAAATATACATTTAATGGAAATATAGGGAACGATATATGGGAAATTGTCCCTTGCCCGAAAAAATGGTTGCTGAGATCCGCTGGATGCTCCATCGAAATCAGGAGGAAGTGTACGCCAAACGAAGAGATGTACCTAGGCGAAGCCGGCACGTTCATGAGATCATTTCATCGGACAGATATGTAAGCGCTACCAAGATAATTTAATCGCAGAAAGGGGGAGGGCACCGAACTTCAATGAATCACAGAATCACTGAATCATTGAACCACCAACCGTCCAACAGGGACCACAATATCTACCAAAGGAGATGAATTGATGATCCGTTTGCTGCAAAAGACGTTGGTTTGCTGGTTAGCGGCGGCGCTGACTCTAGTGCCCTTTGCTTATTTTGGCACGGAGAGCAAGGTGGCCCATGCCGCCGATAACGGCCTGGCATTGAAGCCTTATATGGGTTGGAGCAGCTACAGCCTGCAGGTGTACGACGGGCCGGAGGGAAATTGGACCTCGGAAGCGAAGCTGAAGATGATCTCCGATGCCATGCGCGAGAAGCTGCAAGCCCACGGGTACGAATACATCAACATCGACGCAGGCTGGAACGGCAGCATGGACGAATACGGCCGGCCGCTTCCAAGTGAAACGTTGTATCCTAACGGTTTTGAGAATTTGGTGGACTATATCCATAATAATGGACAGAAGGTCGGGATCTATTTGATTCCCGGTTTGTCCAAAGAAGCTTACGAGAAGAACCTGCCGATTTATGGCACGGAATACCATATGCAGGACATCGCCGCTCAGCCGCTTCGACCAGCGGACTATTGGGATATCGATTACAAAATCGACTTCTCCAAGCCGGGGGCGCAGGAATATGTGAACTCCATCGCGGATCTGATCGCCTCCTGGGGCGTTGACTTCGTGAAGTTCGACAGCGTGACTCCCGGGTCTGGCCATAACGACCTATCGATCGACGCGCGGGATGACGTAAAGGCCTGGTCGATGGCGTTGTCCAAGCACGGAATATGGCTGGAACTGTCCTGGGCGCTGGACCACAACTACGTAGACTTCTGGAAAAAATACGCCAATGGCTGGCGCGTCAATTGGGATGTGGAGGCGTATGACCGCAACATTGGGATGACCCAATGGTCGAACATCGCCCGGTTGTTCCCGGATGCTGCCTTGTGGTGGCGTGACGCTGGCCCCGGCGGTTGGAACGATTTCGACTCGCTTAACATTGGGAACGGGCAGACGTCCGGCTTGACCCGAGACGAGCGGCAGACCGCGGCAACGCTGTGGGCGATTGCCTGTGCGCAATTTTACACCGGCGACGATTTAACTAACCTGGACAGCTATGGTCTGGAGCTGTTGACGAATGATGAGGTGATCGCCGTCAACCAAGCCGGCCGCCCGGCACATCCCGTATCGATGGCAACCAATCAACAGGTGTGGTACGCCAATAATGGGGATGGCACATACACGGTGGCTTTGTTTAATCTGGGCACCAAAGGCGCATCCATGAATGTGAAGTGGAGCGACATCGGTTTGGACGGCGCTGCTTCGGTCCGCGATTTGTGGGCCCATAAGGAGCTTGGCGATGATGCAACCGGAATGACCAACATTTATTTGGAGCCGCATGCTTCGCGTTTGTTCAAGGTTACAGCCAAGAACGGAACCTCCAAAGTGAATGATGACGACACAGGCGTGAAATATACCGGAAGCTGGACGCGCAACGGCGGTAAAGAGCTGGTACAGGATGCCCAAGATTTGAACGTCCTGATTATGGAGTCTTCCGATGCAACGAATCCAATTGCGCCAGAAGTGAGCAACTTGGTGGAAAGCTTAGAGCAAGCGGCGCCCGAGTCCGTCGTTGAGACGGGAGAGCATTGGGTGATCTATATCGACGCCGCCAACAACGCCAACCAATCCGACGAACCCGCCTTCGCCTCCATCTGGACCGTCAACGCCGCCTAGCCGTCCAGTGGAACCGGAAATTATCCGCGATCCATCCAGTCCTATCCCGGTCGACATCGTTCGGACGACCGCAGCTGATGGCTCGAAGCAGGATGAAATCAAGTTGACGGCCGATGCTAAGCTTCGGGAAGCGATTAACAAATTGGCGGAAGAAGGCGCCGCTTCGCTGAGTCTGATGATCCCGGATGCGAAGGATGAAGTGAGCACCATCAAGATTTCGCTTGCCCGCGACGTCATTTCCTTGCTCACGGGGCGTGGACTTGACTTGCAATTTCGAACCGTAAACGGGGAGATCACGATTCCGGCAGCTTCCTTGCAGGGGGCAAGCGGTGATGTGACGATGACGATCCAGCCGGTAAAAGCAGCCGCCCAAACCAAGGAAATCGAAGGGCGCGCGAACCAGGCTGAGGTTGTGCTTACGGCTACAGGAGGTAATGAAGTTACAATTATCGGCCGCCCGGTTCAAATCGAGACGAATTTACAAAACCGGGAGGTCGAGCTTGTTCTGCCGTTAACGGGGATGGCAGATGAAGTAGACCCGACTAAACTCGGGGTCTATGTCGAACATTCCGGCGGAACAACGGAGTTCCTGACGGGGGAAGTTGTTCCGTTAGCCAACGGCAAAGGGTTGAAATTCACCGTCGATCATTTCAGCACCTTTGCTTTAGTGAAGTCGGACGTAGCGTTAACCTCTATGCATAAGGCTTATATCAGCGGTTACCCCGGTGGTTTGTTTAAACCGGAGAACCCGATCACTCGCGCGGAGATGGCCGCCATGTTAGTTAAAACGGTGGAAATGAAGGAAGCGGGCCAAGCAATTCGCTTCAGCGATGTTCCGGCAGGTCATTGGGCCGTTGAGGCGATTGCCAAAGCGTACAGAATGGGCTTGATGCAAGGCTATGCCGATGGCAGCTTCAAGCCGGAAAAGCCCGTCACACGGGCGGAAATTACGGCGATCGCCGTGAAGTTGATGAAGTCGGCTGCAGGGCAGCGAGGCGCAGGCTTCTCGGACACTGCCGGTCATTGGGCGGAGCAGGCGATCCTAGCGGCTCAAGCGGCGGGTATCGTCAGCGGATATGCTGACGGCTCGTTCCGGCCAACGGCTTTGGTCACACGGGCCGAGGCTGTGACGGTGTTGAACCGCGCATTGGAGCGGGGGCCGCTGTTTGGCGGAGCCGACGTACTTCCGGTGTGGCGTGACGTTCCGCAGACGCATTGGGCATTTTATGAGATTGCGGAAGCATCGACAGAGCACACCGCGATGCCGAGAGCAGAAGGCGGAGAACAGCTGAAATGAAATAAAAGAGGAGCGCCACCCGGCTTGCTTCAGCCGATGGGCGCTCCTTCTTGGTGCTTATTTATATGGATCGATGGTTTGGATGGTGCCGTCCGGATTGTAATGCAGCTCAGTATATTTAACGCTGCGTTTGTGGTTCACACCGCCGGACAGCGAGCTGTCATGGTAGAACAGGTACCATTTATCTTGGAATTGCACGATCGAATGGTGAGTGGTCCAGCCGATGACTGGCTCCAGGATTTTACCTTTAAATACGAAAGGACCTTGCGGGTTCTTACTGATCGCATAAACCAGCGTATGGGTCGTTCCGGTGGAGTAGGACAAGTAGTAATACCCGTTGTACTTGTGCACCCATGGCCCTTCGAAATAACGGCGCTCCTCATCTTTGGCTAACAGCGGATTGCCATCCTCATCCACAATCGAGATTTCCTGCGGTTCGGATTTGAAGGTCAGCATATCGTCGCTCAGCTCGGCGAAGCGTGGTCCAAGCGCCGGTGCATTTGGTGCCGGGCCTTCTGCGTCCGGATTGAAGGTGCCGGTTTGCCATTTCTCCAGTTGGCCGCCCCAAAGTCCGCCGAAATACATGTAGGCACGATTGTCGTCATCCACGAGAACAGCCGGATCAATGCTGAAGCTGCCTGGAATATAGTTTTCTTCCGCCTTGAAAGGCCCGGCAGGCGAAGAGCTGGTCGCTACGCCGATACGGAAAATGCCATCTTTGTCCCGCGCAGGGAAGTAGAGATAGTAAGTATTGTTCTTATAAGCCGCATCCGGAGCCCACATTTGCTTGCTGGCCCATGGGACGTCGCGCACATGCAGGACTTCACCGTGATCGACGCATGGAGAGTTGAAGTCGTCCAGCGACAGGACATGGTAGTCCTCCATGGCGTATTGGTCACCGTTGTCGTTGTCTGGACCGTCATGATCGATGTCATGGGATGGATAAATATAGATCTTGCCTTCATACACATGGGCAGATGGGTCTGCCGTATAAATGTGAGTTACAAGTGGTTCATTCGGACGTACAGGTTTTTCCACAAGGATTCCCCTTTACCTAGTTAGTTTGTTGACTAAACTTACTAACTTTAATTATACAGAAGCTTAGGCAACTATCAAGCACTTAACGTTATTTTCTCCGAAATCGTCGATTTTTATGGGAAAAGTGGAAATGAATCACTACATATTTTTGCTCATACGGGAATAGGTTCACTGTGTAAATAAGTTTTGGTAAAAATTAGCAGCAACATGTCCAGATAGGAGTGATGGTGAATGTCGGATCATTTGGATTCATCTGATTCCAGGCAGCCGGAGAATCAAGCTGGCGCGATGTCGTCGATCCCTCAGCCGATACGGGCTGACGGCGCCGGGGCTACCGATACAGGCCCGCGTGACGTCATGCGGGATCGCGAGAATCCCGATATGCTGGTTCCTCCAGTGACCGATAACGGATTGATTCCGAATTTGAAGTTTTCTTTTTCGGATACGCATATGCAGTTGAACCATGGGGGATGGTCCCGGGAAATTACGGTTCGGGAGCTGCCCATCGCCACGACGCTGGCGGGGGTCAATATGCGTCTGACGCCGGGGGGAGTGCGGGAACTGCATTGGCACCAGCAGGCAGAATGGTCGTTTATGATTTCGGGCAGTGCCCGGGTTACAGCGGTGGATCAGGACGGGAGGAACTTTATCGCCGATGTGGGCGTGGGGGATTTGTGGTATTTTCCACCGGGGATTCCCCATTCGATTCAAGGGCTGGAGGAAGGCTGCGAGTTTCTGCTTGTGTTCGATGACGGGAATTTCTCTGACCTCAATACGTTGACGATCTCCGACTGGTTTGCCCATACGCCCAAAGAGGTGCTTGCTGCGAATTTTGGCGTGCCTGAAAAGGCGTTCGACCATATCCCGAAAGAGCAGGTGTATATTTATCAGGACCGTGTTCCGGGGCCGATCGACACGCAAAGGATTGAATCGCCGTACGGCGAAATTCCTCTCAGCTTCAAGCACAGCCTGCTGGCCCAAGAGCCGATTCGAACGCCGGGCGGGACGGTACGGATCGCGGATTCGCGGAACTTCCCCATTTCCAAGACGATTGCGGCTGCCCTTGTGGAAATTAAGCCTGGTGCAATGCGAGAGCTGCATTGGCACCCCAACAATGATGAATGGCAATATTATTTGTCCGGGAAAGGACGGATGACCGTATTTGCCGGTAACGGCGCTGCCCGTACCTTTAACGTCAGAGCAGGGGATGTAGGGTATGTACCGTTTGCCTATGGCCACTATATCCAGAATACCGGCGACCGCAGCATCTGGTTCCTGGAGATGTTCCGCAGTGACCGATTTGCGGATGTGTCGCTCAATCAATGGATGGCGCTGACGCCGCATCAGCTGGTGGAGAGCAATCTGAATGTCGGGCCGCTGCTGATGGACGCGCTGCGCAAGCAAAAATGGCCGGTTGTCAAATACGACCATCCCAATCAACCGATGACATAGCCTAGAATTTCTTCGACTTCGTCCATCTGCAACACCAGGCGCTGGATGTCCGAGGGATCGCCGCAGCGGGCAGCAATTTGCGGCAGGCGGATGCCCAGCAGCTGTTGCGATGGATGGGAGTGCGATGTGTCCGGTGCGCCAGCTGAGATTTGATCTGATGGCTCCTGTTCCAGCTTAGGTCGAACGAGGTCTTCCAGCAGGACAGATACGCAGGGCAGGTCGCCAAAATCCTCGGGAGCAAACGGCTCAAACGGTCCCGAAACCGGGATATACAGCGTTTCCGACCAATCCACATCCCCTGGCTGGAGATCCACAATTAACTGCAGCGGACGGATCGAGTCCGTATAATAATCGCAATATGCCGCAATCCGCATTCTTTACCGCCCTCCTCGACTTCCGATTTGTCGTTCCAGCTGGGACAGTACCCGCCGGGTTTCCGGCGACCAGCTCTGCTCCGCTTCGCGCTGGCGGCGGGTTGCCTCCTGGGCAGCTGCGATGAGGCTGCCCTGCAGCACCCGCCGTTGGATTTGGTCCAACCGCTGCTCCGCCAGCTCCGGGGGAACCTGGAACTGTTCGGCAATGTAAGCCACCGCTTCGCTGCGATGATCCGGCACCGGCAGCTTGGCGAACATATAGAAAGGAATGGCGGCATAGAGCACAAACTGCTCAGCTTCGGTCTCTTGGGCATGCATGAACAGCTCAGTCATCCGCCGCTGATCTCCGGCATGGCGCAGCACATGGCAAAGTTCATGGAAAAAGACGACCCGGGACTGATCCGCCTGCATCATTTTGTTCAAGAAAATCACATTCTCCTCATTGTCCGAAAAGGACGGGTGATTCCCATAGACTAACCCGATCCCGAAGGCTTCGGCGATGCGGTCGATGTCGAGATCGGCGGGGGATGAGATCCCGTGATTCAGATATTTGGTATTCATCCATTGCTCCAGATGAGTCTCGCGATAATAGGCGTACAACATTCAAGTCACCTCTTGGATAAGAATGTATGTTCGGTCTATAGTCCGAAATAAGGGCCCTTAGAATCAGGGCCGTTGTAGTTGTCTTGTTGATTTTATATGTAACTCGTTATCTTCGAATAATTTAGCCTTTCGATTCGTCTCCGTCCAGCAGCTTCTTCTTCTGCTCCCGATATGCTTTGAGGGCTGCCTCCATCATGGCGATTTCATCCGCTGTATACGCTTCAGGTCCTCCGAAAAAAGACAAACTCATGCCTTTCTCCACTGCTGAAGACGGGTCGTTGGTCCGGCCTAGTAAATAATCGGCACTGGTATCCAGAGCGTCAACGATCTTACGCAGCACCTCCGGATCCGGCTTGCGGTCGTTGGTCTCATACCGAGATAGCTGCACGACCGAAATTTCGGCTTGGGAGGCGAGGTCTTTTTGCGTGAGCTGACGTAGTTCACGAAGATATTTGATTCGTTCGCCTAGCGTTTGCATGGTTACTCCTCTTCCTAACCGTTTCATTTAGTGTAGCACAAGTTGCCAAATTGGTAAAGAGAAGGTGGTAAGGATGGGAATTTTTTATATTACCAAATCGGTAATCATATGGCTTGACATTACCAAAATGGCAACATATAATCAGGTTGCGGTTACCAAATTGGTAAAAAAGAGGGTGGAAAACACTCTATCCAAACTTTTCTTGGACAAGCTCAATTGAAGATAAGGAAGATAGGGATTTCCAAAATGGTAATAAACTTCGCTTAAAGAAACTTAAGAGAGGTGAGATTTATGGACATGACTGCACTAACTTCGATCACATCGGCCTTAGCGGCAATTAGTGGGATAGCATTAGGCTGGGCCGGGCGCTCGAAAGCGATGCGGAGGGAAGCTGAGGAAGCGGCTGAAGCTGAGGCGATGAGACGAACAGAGATCGTAAATCTCAAGAGACTCATTGACGACATGAAAATCGAGCAGAAGCTGCAAGGCCAGCGATTTGAAGCCTTCTCCGAGCGGCTGACCCGCGTCGAAGAGTCAGCAAAACAAGCCCATAAACGGATCGATCGGCTGGAGGAATAAGCTCTTGGGTATGATTGAGGTATATGGAAGAGTATGCTAAGATAACAATAGAAACAAGGAGGCTGCGCCACAGCCTCCCCGGTACAACACTTGGGTGGGAAACCTCCAAATGTACTTCAGAGAATAACCCGCACCTCGGCGCTAACCTGGGCGGGTTATTTTCGTTTATTCAGATAAGTAAGCAGTGCAAGGACAAACATGCCTAGCATGATCACTTCCGAAAACGAAAATTGCATACGCATCACCTCCCATCTGGAGGCGATACTGTCCCACCCAAGTTCAGTTGTACATGCTAAATTATACCAGAGTCTGCTAAATCATCGCAGGCTCTTTTGTTTTATGATGAAAATCCTAGAATCGTACTCACAAGCGCACAAGCGAAGGGGATACCTTGACGAATAGCATAAATGGAAGGGGTGAAATCGCTTATGGATACACAAAAATACCGGATTGAAAGGCGATACATTGCAAGGCGGCCTAACGTCCGACCAGGGACGAGGTTGACGACGGGAACCCCGGAGTTTTTTGTGGCACATGACACGGGGAATCCGGGGGCTACGGCGGACAACCACTATGCCTATTTCAACTCGCTGAAGGATCGTACGGCCTCGGCCCATGTGTTTATCGATGATACAAAAATTCTTGAAATTATCCCGACAGGCACTGGCTCGGATCCTGCGGAAAAAGCTTGGCACGTGCTGTACAACGTGACGACGGACAACGATTTATTTGGCTATGATGCCAATGATGCGGCCATCGGGGTGGAATTTTGTTACGGCGGGCGCATAAAATTTACGGAAGCGTACAAGCGGTATGTCTGGTATCTGGCTTATTGCTGTTACAAATGGAACAAGAACCCTTACGTCTTTATTCCATCTCACAGGCAACTGGATCCCGCGCGAAGACAGGATCCTGATAAGGCTCTGGCTACAGGCGGAAAAACGATGAACCGATTGCTGGACGATATCTCAGCCGAACTCAAGACCATGCGTACAACTAGCCCGACGTCAAACTCAAATACATCGTTTACGCCATTGCCCGCTTCCATCGCACAGTCGCTGATCGACAACTACGTTTCTCCTGCATGGTTTGCTTCACGTGCCAAAGGGGACCAAGTTGGCATGACGCATTTTCACAATTTAGCGAACAATCTACGGGTGGCCTCAGGCATTCCATTAGCCTCTTCGTCCACTCCCGGCCCATTGATTCCACTGCCAAAAAGCAATGCACAGGAAATCATCTTCCGCTGGCTTTCTCCGGCTTGGTTTAAGGCACGGGACGAAGGGAATATGGCACGAGCGCAGCATTTTAACAACTTAGCTAACTACCTGCGCCGGGCGGCGGGCATCCCGGAGCAATAAGAAGGAGGGGAATCATCGTCATGCAAAACGAGATTTTAACCAATGTACTGGCCTTTGCCTCGGTCTTGTCCGTATTTGTATTAGCTTTGGTTCAACTTGTGAAAACAACTTTCAACCTGCCGAAAAATCTGATCCCTTTCATCGGGGTAATCATCGGCATTTTGGTTGGAGCAGCGGCGTACCCATTTACGGAAATGGAGCTGGTGCTGCGACTGTGGGCGGGAGGTTTAGCGGGTTTATCGGCCACCGGGTTGTTTGAGCTCGGGAACAAACGCCAAGGAAGAACGAAGGACAAATAAGCGGGCTTCGGGGACAGCATGATCTTGCTTGGAGGTCATTTCCACTTGAATAAAGATCAATTGTTTGCATATAATACAAACAAACGTTCCTATATGGAGATGATCCTGGTGGAAAAATACATCGGTCGCACCGTAGAAATCATCTACCTTGACCGTACAGGCAAGATTACGCAGCGGCGGATCGAAGTTCATGATGTGCGGGGCGGTTTGGTTCGGGCGACTTGCCTGACTTCCCATGCCCCTCGGGCTTTTCGGATCGAGAACATATTAGCTTGTGTACCTGTGGCAAAAGGGCGGCATACTGCCTCCTGAGCCTCCCTATATTTTGGGCCGTTCGCTTCGCGAGCGGCCCTTTTTGCATTTCAAATCTTGATGATTAGTAGGTGCATTGTCAATATGTTTGGTAAAAGGAATAGACCCTTACCTAACGCGTGGGGGTCTATTTCTTTTTGATTTGGTAGAGTTACTGGCTTACTAGTTCCCCCGGTCACTTTCCAAGTGATACGGGGGGCTTTTTGCTTAATACACAGTGTGAAATTACAACTTTTTCGGATATTATCGTAATTTCGTGGGATATTTCCTGGACTTTTGGGAGGCTAAGATGAAATTAATGTACGAGAAATCCAATATTTAAACATTATAACGTTATATTCTCAAGAGTCATTTTCCATGTTATGCTAAATTCAATCAGAGGCAGGCATGACAACGATCCTTATTAAAAAGAGGCGAGCTATGATGAAGGAAAGAGTCGTTTATCGCCATCTCCAAAGAGTTAATGGGGAAGCGATCGACATTGTGATCGAGGATGGGATCATCACGGAGATCACGGAAGCCGGCCAGGCTCGCGGCGATCGGGACTGGGACGGGACCGGCCACTATGTGTCCAGCGGTTGGATCGATATGCATGTCCACGCATTTCCAGAGTTCGACCCGTACGGTGACGAGATCGATGAGATTGGCGTGAAGCAAGGCGTCACAACAATTATAGATGCCGGCAGCTGCGGTGCGGATCGGATCGGCGATCTGCTGGCCAGCGGCAAGCACGCGGAGACCAATCTGTTGGCTTTTTTGAACATCTCGCGGATTGGACTGAAACGCATCGACGAACTGTCGGAGTTAGCTTGGATCGACCGTGAGCGCTTGAAGGCTGCACTTGCCGAGTATCGGGACTCCATCGTTGGCCTGAAAGCGCGAATCAGCCAGAGCGTCGTCCGCGACAACGGCGTCATGCCGCTGCGGATCGGAAGGGAGCTGTCGCTGGAGACGGGGCTGCCGCTGATGGTGCATATCGGCTCAGCGCCGCCCGATATCCGGGAGGTGATCCCGCTGCTGCAACGAAAAGATATCATTACCCATTATCTCAACGGGAAAGCGAACAATTTATTTGATGAAGCTGGCGAACCGCTCCCGGTGTTAAACGAGGCAATCCGCCGCGGGGTGCATCTTGATGTAGGCCATGGTACGGCCAGCTTCTCGTTTCGGGTGGCCGAGGCGGCGAAGCGACAAGGGATCCACCCTGATACGATCAGCACCGACATCTACCGGGGGAACCGGCTGAATGGTCCGGTGTACAGCATGGCCAACGTGCTGAGCAAATTTCTTTATCTTGGCTATTCGCTTGAGGAAGTCATTGCTGCGGTAACCACTCAAGCAGCACAATGGCTGGGCCGTGAGAAGTTGGGCCGCATTCAGGTTGGAGACCCGGCCCACTTAACGTTGTTCGTCGTGAAGGAAGAACCTGTGGAACTCGTTGATTCGGAAGGAGAACGGCGCGTCTCGAAGCGCCGTATCGAAGCGAAAGGAGTGATCGTCCATGGAAAATTCATTAAATGCGAAGTATGGGCTTAAGCGCGTGATTAACGCCAGCGGGCGGATGAGCATCCTTGGCGTATCGGCGCCAAGCGACACGGTGATGGACGCGATGAAGCGGGGCGGCCAAAGCTACGTCGAAATCGCTGACCTCGTGGACAAGGCGGGAGACTATGTCGCCAAACATGTGGGATCGGAGGCAGCGGTGGTCGTCAACTCGGCATCCAGCGGCATCGCTTTGTCGGTTGCGGCAATCGTAACGCAAGGCGACCGACGCAAGAGCTTGCGTCTGCATCAGGAGGAAATCCCCCGTAACGAAATCATCATGCTGAAGGGGCATAACGTGCAGTACGGCGCTCCCGTGGAAACGATGGTGTACCTCGGCGGCGGCAAGCTGGTGGAGGCGGGCTACGCGAATGAAGGGCGAGCAGAGCACATTGAAGACGCGATCGGCGACAGAACTGCGGCGATCCTCTATGTGAAATCACATCATGCCGTGCAGAAGAACATGATCTCCGTTGAAGAGGCGTGGGAGGTCGCGCAGCGGAATCAAATTCCAATGATCGTCGATGCCGCGGCGGAGGAGGATCTGCAAAAGTACGTGAAATTCTCCGACTTGGCCATTTACAGCGGCTCCAAAGCGATTGAAGGCCCGACCTCCGGTATCGTTGCCGGGAAACGCAAGTACATCGAATGGGTAAAGGTGCAGCTGCACGGCATCGGACGAAGCATGAAGGTGGGCAAGGAAACGACCTTTGGGTTGCTGCAAGCCCTGGACGAGTACGCCGTGAAACCCGACAACAGTGAGCGCGAAAAAGAGGCTTTGCAAACCTTGATGCCGCTGAGTGAGCTTCCGGGAATCCGGGTCTCTATCGTGCAGGACGAAGCCGGGCGAGCGATTTTCCGGGCGCGAGTGCAGGTGGACCCGCAGCAAGCTGGAATTTCGGCGAAGGACATGGTACATGCGCTGCAAACGGGGGATATTGCCATTTACACCCGGGATTATGGGGTGAGACAAGGGTATTTTGATATCGATCCACGCCCGCTGATGGGGGACGATATCGAGGTCATTGCCGCAAAAATTCGCGAATTGGCAGGAGGACAATAAGATGTCGCAAATCGCAAAACGCTTTTATAAAAATCGGGTAGCCCTCAACGTCCTGGCTAAAGATATTCCGAACGCCAAGGAAGTGTTTGAAGCGGCGGAAGGTTATGTGCTCGTTGGGGTCCTGTCGAAGGACTACGCTAGCGTTGAGGAAGCCGTAACGGCAATGAAGGCATACGGCCGGGTAATTGACGATGCAGTGTCGATCGGTCTGGGTGCCGGCGATAATCGTCAGGCGGCCGTCGTTGCCGAGATCGCCAAGCATTATGCCGGCAGCCATATCAATCAGGTGTTCCCGGCGGTTGGAGCGACCCGAGCGAATCTTGGCGCACAAGATGGCTGGATCAACAGCTTGGTCTCCCCGACGGGGCAAGCGGGATACGTGAACATCTCCACCGGCCCGGCCAGCGCAGCCCAGGAGAAGCCAGCGATTGTTCCGGTTGAAGCAGCGATTGCGCTGGTGCGCGATATGGGCGGCAATGCGCTCAAATACTTCCCAATGCAAGGCTTAAGCCGCGAAGAAGAGCTTCGCGCGGTAGCGGCTGCTTGTGCGAAGGAGAATTTTGCGCTGGAGCCGACCGGCGGAATCGACCTGGACAATTTTGAGCCGATCGTGCGCATTGCCTTGGAAGCCGGGGTTCCACAAGTCATTCCGCATGTATATACCTCGATCATCGACAAAGAGACCGGCAACACCCGGACCGAAGATGTGCATCTGCTGACCCAAATCATGAAACAGCTGGCGAATGCTTATGCCTAAACATCGTATTGCCGCCTTCGGTGAAGTAATGATGCGCCTGCAGGTCCCGGGGTATGAGACGTTAGCGCAGGCGGATACGTTGAAGTATTCTTTTTCGGGTACCGGCGTAAATGTGGTGTCGGCTTTATCCCGCTACGGGCATGAGGGTGTACTAGTCACACGGTTGCCGGATAATCCGCTGGGCGATGCAGCTGTCGCCTACCTTCGCAAGTTGGGCATCGGCACGGCCCACATTGTCCGGGGAGGCAAGTACATAGGCATGTACTTCCTGGAAAATGGCTTTGGCGTGCGGCCCAGCCGCGTCACCTATACGAATCGGTTGGACAGCAGCTTTAACACTGCGCCGGAAGGAACCTATGATTACGAGGACATTGCCGCTGGCATGGAGGCGGTCCATTTCGATGGGATCACGCTGGCGATGAACGATGACGTACGATCCCATATGAAGTTGTTCGCCGAAGCCGTGAAGCGGCAGGGGGGCAAGGTGATTTTTGACTGCAACTACCGTCCGTCCCTATGGGGGGAAGACGGCTATGTCCAGGCGAAACCGCATTATGAAGCGATGCTGCGATTGGCGGACATCGTGATGATGAATGAAAAAGACGCGCTGCTGACCTTGGGAATGACTACGAACCAGCAGGATCGGGAAGAGCAGTTGAAGGAGCTGATACCGATCGTGGCGGATAACTACGGCATTTCTGTGATTGCCGGAACCCATCGCCAGATCCACGGCGACAACTCGCATTCGCTGCGCGGATTTCTGTACAAAGGGGGATGTTTTGCGTTCTCCGAACGGCTGACGTTTTCCGTCTATGATAGAATAGGGGCAGGAGACGCTTTTGCGAGCGGGATGATCCATGGGGAGTTGGAGGGCTTTGAACCGGAGAAGACCGTCCGGTTTGCGGCAGCGGCAGGCATGCTCGCGCATACGGTGCCGGGTGATACCCCGATGGCGACGGAGGCAGATATCTTCCGGGCGATGGAGCAATCCGCCGCTGGCGATGTGGAAAGGTAGGGTACAGGTTCGTGAGGTTGTCCCGCAAAGATCGACCGTTGTATTTACAAATCAAAAACATCCTGAAAGAACGGATCTTACATGGCGTATACCCGCTTGGTATGAATATCCCTTCGGAGCCTCAGCTGGAGCAGGAATTTGGCGTGAGTAAAATCACCGTCCGCGGCGCGATTCAGGAACTCGTCCAGGAAGGCTATCTGGAGAAGGGCAGCGGCAAAGGTACTAAAGTGATCCGCAACAAAGCCGCCTCCAAATGGTCGAAATGGAAGCACTTCACGGAGATTCTAGTGGAGGAGAATCATCAGATTCGCAAGGAATGGCTCCGTGCCGCATCGTTGTGGAACGAGGCGGGCTCCGAGCTTCACAAGCTGTTCGGGGAGCGCTGCTTGAAGCTGGAACGAGCATATCATCTCGACGGCGAGCCTTATATTTTTTACGAGCATTATTTGGCCGTCACTTGGAAAGAACCGTCGGAACCGGAGCTTGAAGATTTCCGCGACCACTCATTCTATGAGGTTCTGGAAGAGTGGGGCGTATCGCTGGACAAGCTGAGGGACGAGTTCACGGTGGCTCTTCCGCCCGCCGAGGCGAAGCAATTCCTGGGATTGGCAGACGGAGTCCCCGTGCTGAAGCGTTTGCGGTATTCGCGGGATGCCCAGGGAAGATTGGCCGAATATAGCGTTGGGTACTATAATACGGAATTGCAAAGTTACATTGTCGATTATGATGCATAACAAGGAGAATGCCAGGCCCCAGATTGTTGCATTAAATGCCGCAATCTGTTTTTTTTTGCCCCATAAATGATCTGAATAATTCAGATATTTTTGAAAGTTTATGGGATATTTCCGTCAGAACGCCGGGGCTATAATAACAATACAGATTTTGATACCTAGATTGTTAGAGGGGTTTAAGAGGAGGAACGCAGGTGAAGATCACGAGACATCCGGAAAACCCGATTGTGGTGCCGGGAGGATATGAGTGGAGAAAAGTGACGGTATTCAACCCGGCGGTGATCATGGATAACGGCAAATTTTATATGATCGAACGGACGGCAGGATCGCTGACTCCGTGCAAAAACTACTTGGGGCTGTTGGAAAGCGAAGACGGCGTGCATTTCACCCATGTAAAGGACGAGCCGATCATTACGCCGGACATGCTAGGTTTCCCGTACGGCAGTGTGCAGGACCCGCGGATTGTAAAAATCGATGACACGTTTTATATGAACTACGCGCTGCGTCCATGTGCAATGAGTTATTATCCGACAGGAAGAGGCGTTCCGGAGCGTTCCATTCCGAAATACCCAGACGGTTGGGGAGAGCAGGAAGGACATTGGCTGACGCGTTCCTCCAT
Organism: Paenibacillus barengoltzii NBRC 101215; assembly: GCF_004000745.1. Classification (GTDB taxonomy): domain Bacteria; phylum Bacillota; class Bacilli; order Paenibacillales; family Paenibacillaceae; genus Fontibacillus; species Fontibacillus barengoltzii. Next base: position 39,007 of record NZ_BILV01000023.1, on the reverse strand, counting down.
TGTTGCCTCCAAGAACCTGATCGATTGGGAATTCGTTGCCGACACAACGCCGCTGGATATCAATGACCGCGACAACATCCTGTTCCCCGAGAAGATTAACGGCAAGTTCGTGCTGCTGCGGCGGCCGGAGGAATACGTCGGCGATGCGTACGGCACGGAAAAAGCAGCGATGTGGATTACCTATTCCGAGGATCTGATCCATTGGGAAGAGCCGAAGTTGCTGGCGAAAGCGGAGAACATGGCCTGGGAATCGCGAAAAATTGGGGGATCGACGCCGCCGATCAGGACGGATCGCGGATGGCTCGTGTTGTACCACGGCGTCGATGATGAGGTCGTTTACCGCGTAGGGGCGATGCTGCTGGATCTGGAGAATCCAGAGAAGATCATCGCCCGCACGAAAAACTTCATCATGGAGCCGGAAACGTACTACGAGAAATTTGGCTATCAGATTCCAAACGTCATCTTCCCCACGGGGAATGTCGTTAAAGACGGCTTACTCTATATCTACTATGGGGTGACGGATACCGCGATCGCGCTGGCTACGGTGCCGGTAGATGAATTGGTGGACCATATTTTGAAAGACTCGCAAGCTTAATACTAGCAGGAAGATAGCCGCATAAAGCGGTTATCTATAATCAACTAATGTAAGCGTTACCAAATAGAAGCTCCAACTTCTGCTGCAACCCCTCAACACAATAGTTGTGTTAGTATATATAACATATTAAGTAAGTTATATTTAGAATTACTTCAAAATATTAGATATAATCGAAAAATCATGGGATGTTTAGATATCGGATCCGTCTATATAATAAGCGATATAACAGATGAAGAAATATATTAGATCATTTTCTGTTATTTTCTTAGGAAGTTCTAAATTCGATAAGGGAGAGGGTTGTACGATGAGGAGAACAAACCGAAGTAGAAAATCGATCATGCTTGGCTTTCTTGCTGTATTGATGTTGTTGGTCACCGCGTGTGGCAGTAATAGTGCAAGTAATGCGAACAATACTAGCGGTTCAGGAACGGAGCCGACAATTACGTTAACCATGATGCACCCTTGGACTACCCCGAATGTGGATAACGAAGTGTATAAAGAACGTATTGCAGAGTTCGAGAAGCAACATCCCAATATTATTATCAAGCAAGACAGCGTGCCTTCTGCACAATACAAGACGAAGCTGCGTACGCTGGCTGCTGCCAACAACTTGGCGGATATCAATGTCATATGGCCGGGAGCGGATCTGGACCCGCTGGTAGCCGGGAACTTGCTTCAACCGATTAATGACATGATGGACAATTGGAAGGATCTCCTGCCGGAATATGCCTTGAGCGGCTTTAATGTAGACGGTCAGCAGTATGCGATCCCGACCAAACAAAACTTTGTTGATATCATTTACTACAATAAAGAGATGTTTGCCCAGGTGGGCTATGACCATTTCCCGGATACTTATGAAGGCTTTATCGATGTAATAACCAAGCTGAAAGCAGCAGGGATTACACCGATTTCGTTAGGCAACAAGGAACAATGGCCGCTGCAATCCACATACGTATCCGGCATTGGCGATCGTTTTACAGGCAGCGACTTTTTGCCCGCTGTTTTGGCAGGGAAGGCGAAGTTTACCGACACTGAGTTCGTGAAAGCACTGGCAGTTATTGATGAGTTGACTAAGCTGGGAGCTTTTAATACAGATGCCAATAATATGGACTCGGTACAAAGTCAGGATTATTTGATCCAAGGTAAGGCCGCCATGCATATTTCGTCGGCAACGGTGGATGGGCGGATCCGGATGAATAACGAAGAAGGCGATAAGTTTGGGATTGCTTTGTTGCCGAGCTTTGAAGGTGGTAAGGGCGATCCGAAGAAGAGTGCCGGAATCATGCAATTTGGCATCGGTATCAAGAGCGGGTTGGATGAACAGAAGCTGCAGGCTGCCCAAGAGTTCCTGAAGTTCTTTGTCAGCGAGGATCTATATAAGGAACTGGCACGTAAGGGCGTAGTGGTCCCAGCGAAAATTGATGTTCCTGAGGATGCAAGTCCTTATTTGAAGGAAATGCTGGCTTTGACGAGCAACGGAATGTCTCCGGTCTTCGATAGTTTAATTCCGACCCAAGTCGTCGATGTGTTACAAAATGGCCTGCAGTCGATGATGATGGGACGTACGACTCCTGAGGAACTGGCTGCAGAGGTTCAACAGGCGATGGATGACATGAGATAGACATGATGATGAGGCAATAGCACGGTATCCATATCGATGCGTGATAGAAAACCCGTTCCTCGGGTTTTCTTCATTCATCGGAGTTGAATCTAGATATAAAGGAGGGAACCCCTGATGCAAACATTACGAGGCGCGAAACTGGCGATCTTTATTGGGTTATTACCTGCCCTGATCATCTATCTGGGAATCGCCATTGTACCGATCGGTGTGTCGCTGTACTATTCGTTGATGGACTGGAACGGCATCGGATCGATGGAGTTCGTTGGTCTTGATAACTTCACGAAAATTCTGGGCAACGACACCTTCTGGCTCTCGGTCAAAAATAACGTCATCATCATGGTGACCGGTCTGATCGGCCAAATTCCGCTTGGATTACTGCTAGCGCTGTTGCTGAATCGCGGACTGAAGGGTTCCGGGTTCTTCCGCACGGTTGGCTTTATGCCCGTAGTCATCTCTTCCGTCATGGTGTCCTTGATATGGGGCATGGTTTATAACACGGAATACGGGATGCTTAATAACCTGCTGGGCCTCGTGGGCCTCGACAGTTGGAAGCAGAACTGGCTTGGCGATGACCGTTGGTCCATGTTGTCGATCAGCTTGGCGTATATCTGGCAGAACTGTGGTCTATATATGGTTATTTTTCTGGCCGCATTGCAAAACATCCCCGACGAGGTCAACGAAGCTGCCGAGCTGGATGGGGCCACAGGGCTCAAACGCACCTTCCTGATTACGATCCCGATGATTCGCACTACGCTGATGGTTGGGGTTGTTTATAGCATCAGTAACTCCTTCCGCGTCTTCGACTTAATTCAGATTTTGACGGGCGGCGGTCCTGCACACCAAACCGAAGTGATGACCATTCATATGTACAACAGCGCCTTTATAAATATGCGCTATGGTTACGGCAGTGCAGTTGCAATCTTAATCTTACTGTTCAGTTTGATCGTGATCTCGATTGTCAATCGCCTAGGTCGAGACAAAGATGCATAAAGAAAGGAGGGAATGGCTATGAGCATGAAGTCCATTGGGTTCCGAATATTGGCCTACACTTTTCTAAGTCTATTCGCTATCATAAATATAATTCCGCTGTTCTGGATGGTCGTTAACTCTTTCAAAAATGAACAGGAATACGCGCTCAGCCCGTTTTCGCTGCCGGAAGCCTTGCATGTGTCCAACTACGCGGAGGCGTGGAAAGTAGCCAATATGAATGTATACTTTCTGAACAGTTTGTTTGTTACCTTTGCTTCCTTGGTAGTCACCGTATTTTTAGGGGCCTTAGCCTCCTATTTTCTATCACGGTTTCAATTTAGATTGCGAGGTTTCACTTACGGCGTATTTCTGTTGGGCATGCTTGTGCCAATTCACGCAACATTGATTCCGATCTTTCTGATCATGCAGAAATTACACCTGTTAGATACCCATTTATCGTTGATTTTGCCGTATACAGCGTTCCACCTGTCGTTAACGATCATTATTCTGGAGGGCTTCATGCGGGGATTCCCCAAGGATCTCGAGGAATCGGGCGTCATGGATGGCGCAGGTATTTTCCGAATTTTCTGGTCGATCATCCTCCCTATTACAAGACCTGCAATGGCAACCGTCATTATCCTCAACTTTATCTATAACTGGAATGAATATTTGTTCGCTTTAGTATTAATCAGCTCATCAGAGCTCAAGACGCTGCCGCTTGGCTTGGCCAACTTCGTAGGCATCGAAACGGCGAATCTGACGTTGCAAATGGCAGCGCTGACGATGGCGCTGATTCCGATCATTATTTTCTATTTATTATTGCAAAAACAACTGGTTACCGGCATGACGGCAGGGGCGGTCAAAGGGTAACTAAGGTTCACATAGCATCACGACCGGACGGAGGCGATGTGCGATGGCAAGCTACAAAAGGTTTCTAGGCAGCTTTGGCTTAAAGCGGAAGGCGCTTGTCATTTTCCTCATCTTCGTCATTTTGCCGACGTTTGGCGTCGGTGTGGTCGTGCAAGTTCAATTTAATGAGGTGCTTCGGGAGCAGTTCATCAATTCCACGAAGCGGAACCTTGATAACGTCGTCGGCCAGCTTGGCGAGCAAACCAAAATGGTGGAAGACATCGCCAATTACTTCATTTTAAGTCCAGATATGCGCAACTTCCTGCGCACCTCTCCACCCTTGAGCAGTGAACAACAAGCAGTTCTGAAACGGAATATCGAGGATTTCCTGACGTTTCAACTGATGTCAAAGGGATATATTCGTTCCATTGAGATTCTCGGGTTTAACGGCAACTCGATTGAAATGGGTGAGCCGTTCCGCGGAGACGAAACGAAATGGGAGGAGGCCGCAAAGGCCCAAAAAGGCGGGATTACTTGGACCGAAGGGTACTCGCTGCACAGCGATTGGAACGGTGAGGTTCGGGTGCTGTCGATGTTCCGAATTCTCAATTCCTACAGTAAAATCACCTTACCGCTGGGAAGGTTAATTATCCGCTTGGATGAAGCAAGCATTGTGGGCTTGTTGGAGAAAGGAATTTTCAAGGACGGTGTGGGAAGCGTCTTTATCGTTGGCCCGGAAGGCCAGGAGATATTAAGGACGAATCCACCGTCGCCGAAAGATCTTCATCCGAATGAGTCGTTGCTGGACAAGCTGTCGGCCTCCGGACAAGGGGACCTAACCTATGAGGTGAAAGGCCAACGTTATTTAACTTTATATAAAAAAATGGAGAATACGGATTGGACACTGGTCGCCATGATTCCCGAAGCGAAGGTGTCTGAGGAGTTCCGCGGCATTAAAATGATCATGCTGTTCATTCTGGCGGCGATCATGATGCTGGGCTTAACTGCATTGATCGGGTTTCATTACACGATCATTCGCCCCATTTTACGGCTGAAAAAAGAAACCAGCAAAGTTACCTACGGGGACTTCAACGCTCGGGTTCCGGTCAAATCCAACGACGAGATCTCCGAATTAAACCGCAAGTTTAACGAGATGGTCGAGACGATCCAACAACTGATTGAGCATAAATACAAGCTGGAGTTAAGGGAACGGGAGTCCGAGCTGAAGCTTCTGCAAAATCAGATGGATCCGCACTTTTTATATAATACGCTGGATATGATTCGTTGGACGGCACGTTTGGAGCAGGCATCCAAGTCGAGCCAACTGATCGAAATGTTGTCGAAGTTCTTCCGTTCCAGCATGAGCAATGGAAACTACCAGACCACGTTGCGCAAAGAACTGGAATTTGCTCAATCGTATTTGTACTTGCAGCAGCGCCGGTTAGGTGAGAAGAAGCTGAAGTATTCGTTATATATCGAGGCGGGGATTGAGGAGACTGTGACGTTGAAGGCTACACTTCAGCCCTTGGTGGAGAATTTCATCAAGCATGGACTGGATCGCAGCAAACCGTACGGCATGATAAACGTGCGTTGTTACGCCCGTCAGGATGAAGTTTGGGTAGACGTGATAGATAACGGCAAGGGGATGGATCCAGGGAAAGCGGAGGTGATCCGCAACGCGTTGGGGCGGCGAGAAACCGGCGGAATCCGGGAAGGAGCCTTGCTGAACATCCATGAAAGACTCACGATTTTTTACGGACAGGCGTATGGTTTGGAGATTGTCGATACTACGGCGGCGGGCACGTGGGTACGGCTTCGTTTCCCTATTGCCGAGCCCGGCCATCCGGGAGGTGAGCCCAATGAATCCGAATGATCGAATCACGAATGTAGCACCTGCAGATGCAGGCAAACTGGTGAAAATGCTGATTGTGGACGATGAAGCGGTCATTTGCGAAGGACTGCGTTATACGATCGATTGGACGCAGCTTGGCGTGGAAGTCGTAGGTGAGGCGTATGATGGATTCGAAGCGCTGCGGCTCATTGAAGAGCATGGAGCCCAGCTGATTCTGTCTGATATCCGTATGGACGGTATGGATGGGCTGGAATTGGCCAAGGAGGTACGGCACCGCCATCCTGAGGTACAAATCGTCATGATCAGCGGATACGAGGAGTTCGAATATGCGCGCCAAGCCATTCGAGTTGGCGTGGGCGATTATTTATTGAAGCCGGTCGATATTGAAGAATTGAGCTCGGTCGTGAAAAAAATCGTTACCGCTATCCACACCGGCGGCAAGGAAGAAACGACGCGGGAGATCGAGTTGTGGCTGTCGGGCATGGCTCGGCACGGGATGGCGTTTGGCCAGGAGCCTCCAGCTTCACTGAACGGTGTGCAATTCCGAATTGCAGCAACTCAGCTGGCGGAGTTCCACGAACGCTATGCCAGTATGGGGGCGGATCCCTACGCGACCGTTCAGGAGGCCTGGCAGCTCGGTTGGCAGCGTGCGTTAGAAGGCAGTCCCTTCCATGTAGTATCCGTCTTCGACCATGAAAATCTGCTGATGACCCTGCTGACGGCGGAGAGCCGCATCGAGCCCGGTGTGTGGGATGAGTGGGTGGCCAAAGCGATTGGCTCAATTAACTCTGAAGTCGGAGCGCGAATTTATGGCGGGGTTTCCACCGTGTACGAGGATTTAGGGGAAACTGCCCTTCGATGCGCTGAAGCGTTACGCCTGCTGTCGTTCCATGTACTGGACGGTCGAGAAGTCCTGACGCCCCGTTATGGTGAAGAGGTGATGTCGGAGCGGGTGTTGCCGGCCTTCGATAGTACCGAGATGGTGCAATGTCTCGTAGCTGCGTTATTTAAGCAGGATCGGGAAGAAGTTCATCGTTTGGTCGAGGGCATGTTTCGTTTTTTCCGGGAATCGGGGTATCTTCTGCCGGAAGCTTGGAACGTGTATGAAGAATTGTTTGCCCTGCTCCGCCAGCGTTTGCGCAAAAGCGGGATGACCGGGTTGGACTACGCCCTCCGGGGACAGCCGGACCCGAATATTTATAACTCCTATGCTGGATTAGAAACTGTTGTTCTTGAGGATATGGAGGAACTGAAGCGGTTAATCGATCAGAACGGAATCGACAAGTCGTATTGGATTGTGGAAAAAGCGAAAAAATACATCATCGGCCATTACCGCACGGATCTGAAGGCTTCTGAGGTTGCGGCTTGGCTGAAAATCACGCCGAGTTATTTCAGTTACATTTTTAAGCAAAGCACGGGAAAAGGGTTTACGGAATACATGAATGAGATGCGGATTGATCAAGCCAAGCATTTGCTCGCTACGACGCAAGATAAGGTATTCGAAATTGCGGACAAGGTCGGCTACAGAGAGTATAAGTACTTCGTGTCCGTGTTTAAAACCTATACAGGGATGACGCCAAAGGAATACCGCGGTCTGCGCGTCAGCAGAGAAATGTCGGAGAGCGTCGGGGAAACGTCGGCCAGTTTGGAATCGGGAACAGAGTAGGAGACGGGGGTAACGCCACAGCGCGAGAGTCCAAGGCGTCAGTCACGGGGCTCGCGCTGTATTATTTTCCTTAAGTCACCCCTGTTTTGGGCGTCTTTTCCACCATTATCCCGTTTGATCCGCCAGCAAGCTTGGTGCCTTCATGGACCGCAAACTATCCATTTCTCCGCACCTCATATCCTTCTTATGCTATACCTCCAACCTGTTCCCTTAACAAAAGGGATAATGATGCAAAAGGATGCTCGAAACTACCCATCCCCTAAAAAAATCCTCTCTGCTTCCATCTATTCGTTGACTTCGCTAATGGCTGTCCATACAATCTTAAGAAAACGCTTTCTTTTTTATTTTTGTGGACGACGAAAATGCATTCGATGTGGGAGTGGTGAAATGAGAGGAAATTGGTACCGACGGATGCTGTTATCGTACTTTCCCATCTTTTTGATCACGGTGGCAGTGTTGTTTTTTATCTTCGTAATTATTGTTAGCGATATCTCGTATAAGCAGACGGTCAAGGCCGATCGGATCACAACGGATTATGTGGTAGGGCGGCTGACCAGCTCGCTGAAAGGCATCGAGATGGACGTGCTGGAGGAAGTCGAAAAAAACAAACGGTACGAGGATTTCCTTAACGTGGCACTCACCGAACAGGACAGCCAGATCATCTTGGATGTAGCAGCGAGCATTCGCGAATTGGCTTCTCGGGACAGCCTGATTGAATCCATTTATATTTATCGGATCAAAGATCGAAGAGTACTGACACGCAGCGGTCTGATGGATTTAGAAACGTTTGCCGACCGCGCTTTCGTTGAGGCCGCCTTAACGAAGCTGGAGGATCGAAGCTGGTCGCCGATTCGCGGCTACCGGGAGTTTAGCACGGATCAGGAGAAACGAGTGATATCCAGCTACAAGCGAGAACCGCTCCCTTTCGGTGATGATGGATTGGTCGTCATCAATCTCGATATGTATGCGATCGAGCGAATGATTCGCTCCATGAACGACAGCGAGGTTTCTTTCCTGGACGTGCGCGATGCATCTGGAGAGCTGCTGTTCTCTACGCGTCCTTCCGATATGCCGCAACAGGGAGAGAAGAACCGCGTTGTCAATCGGGTAACATCGGAGGTGCTCGGATGGCATTTCGAGAGCGGCCTTGCCGCCGGGCAGCTGTTTACGTGGGTCTCATTTATCTCTTATATCTGGGTCGTGCTTGGGATTGCGACAGTGGTTGCCGCTCTGGTGTATTTGATTTTTATCACTCGAAAAAATTATCAACCGATCCGAGCGATGGTCGGCCGCATCGAATCGCTCAGGCAGCGGGAGGACGAGCTTGGCCTGAAGATGGATGAGCTGTCGCTGATCGACCGGGCGCTGGAGGATTTAATTCAGCAAGCTGCCGATTACGAGAAGCAGCAGCGCGAGAACCTGCTGACCAGCCGTCGCCAGCTGTTTTATGACCTGATGCAGGGCGAGACGCCGGATATGCTCAGGGATCGCCTGAAGAAGCTGGGCGTGCAGCCGAAGGAGGAGCCGCTCCAATTGGCGTTTGTTCTCGTGGAAATCAGCAATTATCCGGACTTTCGCAGTTCGTTCTCCGAACGGGATCAGCATACGCTCAAGTTTGCGCTCACGAACGTTCTTCAGGAGCTGGCACAAATCGATGGGCTCTACGGCTGGGCGGAATGGATCGCTGAGGATCGATTGGGCATGATCGTTGGCGTTGACCCAACTCATGAATCGGCGGCGCAGGCCATCCGCGGGTTTGCGGATAAGGGGAAGGCCTGGATCGAGCAGCATCTGCGGTTTTCCTTACGATTCTGTGCCGGTCATGTTGAACACGAATGGCAACGCATTGACCGTTCCTATAAAGCAGCGTTTGACGTCTTACAGCACAAGCTGTCGCTCGGTCAGGAGGCGATCTTCCTGAGCGAAGATCTGCCGCAGGCTGCCGAACGCAGATGGCATCAGGATGTAATGATGATTTCCGAACTGGTGCGCGATTTCCGGCACTTGGACGGCGAATGGCGCATGCGTCTGGATCAGTGGTTTGAGCGGATGGCCAGCGATTGTCTGAAGGACGAGGATATCCGAATGCTGCTGCAGATGCTGATCGATATGCTGGGTTACGAGCTGGCGTCTCTTTCTGAAGAGATTCACAACTATTTTCACGGTCCAGCGATGAAGAAATTGCAGCATGACGTGAAAAAGGCAGGCACTCTGGAACAGTTGAAATCGCTATACTCCGATTACTTAACAGGGCTGTACCGCTTATATGTGGCACACAGCGAAACCAAAAACCACCGGGCGATGGTGGGCGAGCTTAAAACCTACATTGAGGAGAACTTTGAGAATCCAGATCTCTCCTTGAAGCATATCAGCGATCGGTTTCATATTTCGGCGAAGTACGCGAGCTATCTGTTTAAGGAAGAGTTCAACATGAAATTCGTTGACTTTATCGTTCAGCTGCGGATGGAGCGAGCCCAGGAGCTGCTGGCTGAAACTGACGAGACGATCCAGAACATTTCTACTCGCGTAGGGTATGCCAATTCGATTACCTTTGGCCGCGTATTCAAAAAGATCGTTGGCGTGACGCCCGGCGATTTCAGAAGGCTGAGGCTCAAACCCGCGAAGTCCCGGCATTCCGAGAAATAACGAAATTGGTTTATTGCGGGAAATCGCTTTATTTTACCACAATTTGGATATCAGGATGGTGGTTTATCCGTCCGAAACTAGTTTATTGCTGCCCCTTTGCGAGCCATGGCATACTTGGGTCAATCTGGACGGGGGGCGTCAGCCGCAGTGAAAAAAGTGTGAATCCGCCAATTCACGAATTCACGTCTTACGTCTTCCGATCAGAGGATACAACTATTCGAGAAGAAGGGGATGAAGAAAGATGAGGAACAAAAAAAGATCAGGATTAGCTATCACTACGATTATTTTGATTACTTCCTTGTTGTTTACAGCCTGTTCGTCTTCGTCGAATTCGAAATCCAATGATCCCAGTGGCTCAGCACAATCGGGCGAATCCAGCAGCAAGCGGGTTACACTGAAGGTTGAGGTGTTCGATCGCGGGAATTCTCCGGCCGGAGCTACGATTACCGACAACTACTTGACGAGATACGTTCAGGAGAGCTTCGGTGATCCGAATAACATCGATGTCGAATTTGTACCGATTCCCCGTTCCGAAGAGGTCGAGAAGCTGAACGTCTTGATGGCGAGCGGCAGCGACGTACCGGACATTGTGTTCACCTATGACACCAACACGTTTAACCGCTATGCTTCTCAGGGCGGCTTGACCGATCTGGCTCCGCTTCTTGAACAATATGCCCCGAACTTAACGGCTTTCCTCGGCGAAGAAATTTTGCAATACGGCCGATATGAAGGCACGCAATATGCAGTTTCGGCCAAACGTACGCAGTTGGGCAAATATGCTTCCTTCATCCGCCAGGATTGGCTGGATAAGCTGGGACTGCCTGTTCCGCAAACCACAGAGGAGCTATACAATGTGCTGAAGGCTTTTAAGGAGAAGGATCCTGGAGAAACGGGCGGCCAAGTCATCCCAATGGCCATGACCGTTGCCAACGCGCAGTATGAACCTCTCCTCTGGTCTTTCATCGAACCGTTAACCGAAGAACAAACCTACACCTTGACCCAAACCCTAGGCTCCAATGATTATCCGACGTTGCTGCCAGGCTTTAAGAACGGCCTGCAATTTATGAATAAGCTTTACAATGAAGGCTTGATCAGCAAGGACTTCGCGCTGGATACAGACAAGAAAAAACTAGGCGAGGACGTATCCTCGGGGAAAGTTGGCTTTTTCAGCGAGGATGATGTGAATCCATTCTATGAAAACGGCCCTTACGCCACTCTCCAGGAAAATGTTCCCGGCGCGATTCTCAAATCGGTCGACGTCTTCACCAACTCTGAGGGCAAGCACGCTAAACCGATGTACAACCCGAACGGCATGTACATTATGGTTCCGAAATCTAGCGAACGTGCGGTGGAAGCGATCAAATACCTAGAGTGGATGGCTTCCGATGACCACCTGTTCCATATGCAAAACGGCGTCGAAGGCGAGAACTATACCATGGTCGACGGCGTACCGGTTGCTGTAGAGAACCCAACGGAAGAAGCCTTAAGCCGCCTGTTTAACAGCGGCGATATGGCGATTATCTCCAACGGCAAGCAGCTGGGCAGCGATGAATTAAACCTGAAAGCCCGGGCGATGCAATTCCCGCCAAGATATCAGCAGGATGTTGCGGAGGCTCAAGAGATCGCGAATACGGATCTGATTCAGCCCGTCGTGATGAGTAAACCAATTGAAGCGCAGACGAAGTACGGAACCACGTTGCAGGAGAAGTTCCACGAGATGCTCGTCAAGGTGACGATGGCTAAGCCGGAGCAATTCGAAAGCGTATACGAATCGATGATGAAGGACTATATGGCCAGCGGAGGCCAAGCGATCCTTGACGAGCGCACAGCTGTCTACAAAGAAATGAAATCCAAATAAATCGAGTTAGGTTAACTGCGGGGAGTGGGGTTGTTTTACTCCCTCTTCGCAGTTGACTAACGCATCAGGAGGGGACCGCTGTGAGCTGGAAAGTTTATATCCGCAGATATTGGCAGTTATACGCTTTGCTTGCCTTACCGCTCGCTTATTTTGTGATATTCCGATACGGCCCGATGTACGGGATTCAGATTGCCTTTAAGGATTTTAACTTCTTTCAAGGGATCGGGGGCAGCAAATGGATTGGGTTTGAGGCGTTCCGGGAAGTGTTTGGGATGCGGGACTTCTATCTCACGCTTCGCAATACGCTGATGCTGAATTTTTTGGATTTACTCGTCTCCTTTCCGGCCCCGCTCATTCTGGCCATCCTGCTTTACGAAATGCGGGTTCAATGGTTTAAGAAGCTGTCGCAAACGATTCTCTACATCCCGCATTTTATCTCTTGGGTGATCATCGGCGGGATTGCCGCGCAGGTGTTCGGGACGCAGTCCGGGTTGATCAACAATGTGATCACCTCGATGGGCTTTGAGGCGGTTCCTTTTCTCACCGAGAAAAATATTTGGCTGGTCACATATTTGCTCATCGGCATGTGGCAAAGTGCAGGCTGGGGGACGATCATCTATTTGGCGGCGCTCACAGGCATCAACAAAGAGTTGTTCGAGGCGGCCAGCATTGATGGAGCCGGTAGATTAAAACGAATCTGGCATATTACCCTCCCCGGATTAAAATCCACCATCGTGATGCTGCTGATCATTAATTTGGGCCACTTAATTACGATTGGCTTTGATCGGCCATATGTGATTGGCAACCTAGCCGTACGCGAGTATTCCGATGTGCTGAGTACGTTCGTTTATCGCGTCGGGCTGCAATCCGGTCAGTACACGATCGCCACGGTCGTTGGCTTGTTCCAGGCCGTTGTTGGGCTGGTGATGGTGCTGTCGGCCAACCATATTTCCAAGAAGCTTACCGATGAAGGAATCATATAGGAAGTATAGGGAGGTTTAGGTGGTATGCACGTTGAGGAAAGGAGCGGACGGACGTGAAGGAACAAACCGCTAACCGTGTGTTCGATGTTGTCAATTTTGTCGTGATTGCTGTCGCCACGTTGCTGTGTCTTGCTCCATTTGTTCATATTCTCGCCGTATCTTTAAGCTCAGCAGGGCCGATTCTGTCCGGGAAGGTCAGCTTGCTTCCGGTAGAATTGACGTTTGATTCTTATAAACAAGTGTTCAAGGATCCATCAATGATTCGATCTTTGGGATTTACGGTGCTGTTGACGGTGTTGTATACGCTGCTGTGCATGTTGATGACGATCGCTGCCGGCTACCCGTTGTCCAAGCGAAAGCTGAGAGGCCGCAAATTGTTTATGACGGTCGTCGTGATCACGATGTTCTTCAGCGGAGGGATCATCCCGGAGTATATTTTGGTTCGCAGCTTGAACCTGTTGGATTCGATCTGGGCTCTGGTGCTTCCAGGACTCGTTAATCCATTTTACTTGATCATCCTGATCACTTTCTTTAACAACATTCCGGAGGGGCTGGAGGAATCGGCGGAGATCGATGGCAGCAGTCATATTCGCACCTTGATCCATATTATCTTGCCGCTGTCGCTGCCAGTGATCGCGACCCTCAGCTTGTTCTATGCGGTCGGACGGTGGAACGGATTTCAAGATACGTTGATGTATATTAACAGTCCGGAGTTGTACCCGTTGCAATTAAAGCTGTATCAGATGATCCAAAATAACATGATTTCCGATCTCTTGGCAGCGGAAGGCGCTGGTGCGATGACGAAGCTCGTTTCGGAAGGCTTGAAGTCAGCGAGCGTGATGTTCGCGACAATTCCGATCCTGCTTGTATACCCGTGGTTGCAGCGTTATTTCGTCAGCGGCGTGATGCTTGGCGCAGTGAAGGGATAACGGAGCGGTTTATTTTTTGATGCTGTGACTACACGGAGGGGGAGAGGCGGGTTGGAACAGGAAATTTACGACAAGCTGGTGGCTATGAACGATGAGTTCGCGCAAGCGGCGATGGAGCTGCAGGTTCTTGATCCGGAAAATCGCTTTTATGGCGGAGTCATCGACCCGGCAAACGGAATCGCTTGGCCGAGCCACGGCGGAACGCCGAAGGATATGGCCATCTGGGCATGCGCTCTGGTGAACGAGGATTCCCGGTTTTATCACAGCGAGACATTGCTGAAGCGTTTGGAACTGGCGGCCCAGTTTATGCTGCGGTCGCAGCATGCCGACGGCTCAATCACGCCGCCCTGGACCAATTTGCATTCGCCGCCTGATACCGCTTTTGTAGTAAGCGGACTTGCCCAGGTCTATGAGCTGCTCGATGCTCATACGGTCGAATATGCCCCGGTTCGGGAAGCGGCAGACAAGATTCGGCTTTTCCTGGAGCGGACGCTGCCGGTGCTATTGACGGGCGGTTGTCATACACCCAATCATCGCTGGGTATTGTGCTCTGCGCTTGGGTTCATGTACAAGCTGACTGGACGGCCGGAGTTGAAGGAGCGGGCGGAAGCATGGCTTGCGGAAGGGATCGACTGCACGGAAGACGGCGAGTGGACGGAACGCAGCAACGGAATCTATAACGCGGTCAGCGACATCGTTATGATCTTTGCTGCCGAGCAATTGGGGTTGCCTGCGCTGCTTGAACCGGTTCGCCGCAACCTGCGGATGATGGTGTATTTGATCCACCCGAACGGAGAGGTGGTCACGGATTACTCCGGACGCCAGGATTATGGCTATCCGTTTGATATGAGCGGTTATTTCCTTGCGGCTAAATGGCTGGCGAACCGCGACAAAGACCCGCTGTTCGAGGCCATCGCCGAACTGGCCGGCCGTTCGTTGAGGCATCCGGGCGGATTGCCGAACCATGCGCTTCTGGGATTGCTTCGTTATCCCGAGCTCCGTCAGCCGGCGATTCCACCTATCCCTTTGCCGGAAGACTATCGGGTCGTGCTCAACGGCAGCTTTCCACGTGAGCGATACTTAAGCGGGATGGAGGCGGCCGGACACCACGGGCGAATATACCACAGCAAGCTGCATCCCGATTTTGGCGCACCAATTGCTCGTCATCGGCATGGGAAGACAAGTGCCACCGTGATGACGGAAGCGAATTCCTTCTTTGCCTTGCGACACGGCAGCGTGCGGCTGCTGGCGGTGCAGCTGGCATCTGCGTTCGCGCCAGGGTACGTGAAGCTGGAGCGGATGGAGGTGCTTGAGCATGCGGCGGAGGAGGCACAAGCGCAGAGGGAAGTGCACGACCAGGGAGAGAAGCAGGGTAAGGTGCAGGAGCGCGGCTTGAGACGAAGCTCAAAGTCTGGCTACCGCCTATCTGCTACGGAACGCAAGGGATATTATGCTCCCGTTGTGAAGGAGCTCTTGCCCGAAACGGCGAGTGGGCCGGTGAGCCCCTGGTATTTGCTGCCCCATCATCAGCGGGCGGTTACCCATGAGCAGCAGCATCGGGTCGAGGTCGAGGTCTTGGAGACCGCAGAGGGGTGGAGCCTTCGCGTTCAATGCGCCCGTGAAGAACCGATTCTAACGCAGCTTACGTTCCTCTTTGGCCAAGAAAGCGAGATGTCGGGCGAAGAGATGGTGGAACAGGCGGAGAACGGGATGTGGTTCTGGAAGCAGGGGAAGGTCCGCTTCTCCTCCGGTGAGGATTGGATTGAGCTGCATGGCGGTGTGATGGAACATCAAGCTGCAGGGTTAAACAATACCGCGATCCCCGTCAATTGCCGGGCGCTCGTCGTGAATCTGCTGACACCTTATGACCGGACGTTTGAACTCAAGCTTTCACCCTAGTCAAAGATCTAGCCAGGGTTAGAAGGGAAGGAGACATCAACTTGGGCGAATATATGGAGGATCGGAAAAGTTCCTATTATGGCTTCGGTGAAGAAGACGAACGGATTTTGGAAGTGATCGCCGCAAGGTATATCGGGGCGAATCCGCCGATCCCGTTTGCGCTGCGCACTTTCTCCAAAACGGGAATTTTGCAGACGGCAGAAGGCTTGTATGACATGGACTTTCCCGCCAAGCTTCCGCATGCGGAGGATGGTGATTACGTCTATGCGTACGGGCTGGTCTGGAGTGACGGGGAGCGGGCGATCGACGGTGTCTTGGAGCCGTTGGGGCCGGTGCGGCTGTTCGTAAACGAGAAGTTGGAATACCGTTCTACGGTTGTTGACGAACTCGACCCCAAGGCGCGAATTAAGGTGCCGCTCGTATTCACCTCGGGCTGGAACACACTGCTGATCGAGGCGCGAAAAACTCCCTCCGGCTTCGGCTGCCGGTTCGGGGCCGATGAAGCGAAGGTACGGATTCTGCAGGTCTTAGCCCCGTTTGCCGACCGGCAGGGGAGTGCTGGCTGGGTGTATTCCGAGCCGGTGAAGACGGCCTGCTTCGGTGGAAGCGACCAAGGCCAGGCTTATCCGGATTGGCAAGGATCTGAAGCGGCGACTGGGTTGAAATGGTTTCCGGCAGTAAAATGGCCGGAACAATCACAAGGACTGCCGAATCTGGAACGAATCTGTGGCAATCCGGCTCAGCCTGCAGCGGCTTATGCCTGGAGTTCGGTCCGTATCCCAGCCTCCGCCGATAGCATCGAGCTGAGCGGAACCGTTTGGGGAACGACGCAGATCTGGGTGGATGATACGCTGGCAACCACCGTTACGGGCGGTGGACCGTTCCATATTCAAGCAAAGGTACAGCCGGGAGTTCGGCAGATCGTGGTGCGAACGGAAAGCGCGAAGGAACGCTGGGGCTTCGAACTGGCGGCGGAAGCCGGGGGGAAGCCGCTGGCTTTCACTGATCCGGTGAAGGTTCATGGCAATCCCAGCCCGTGGTTGTACCTCGGCCCCTTTCCGGCGGAAAGGATGCTGAAGCCGCAAGAGGTCCGCACGCTCAAGAGGCCGTTTGACGGTTTGGGAGGCCCGATTTACTGGGAGGTGGATGCTCCGGAGATGCGCGTGCGGCCTTTTTACGAAAATGCCATGCTAAGCAACAAGTGGACAACAGAAGGAGCCACCAATTTCGGGCGCTGGGATTACCCGCTGGGCGTGACGATGTATGGCTTACTCCGCACGGCGAAGGCATTAAATCGCCCAGACATCCGGCGCTATGCCCTCTCCCATATTTCCACCTGTACGGAAATGTATGAATACTCGCTTTGGGACCGGGAGGAATACGGTTTTCCGGGGATCAACCATCAGCTGGTGCTCATGCGGATGCTGGACAATTGCGGCTCCTTCGGATCCGCGATGCTGGAAGCTTATTTAGATGGAGCGGAGCAGGCTGAGTTCCGCCAGATTGCGGACACGATCGCCGATTTTATGCTGCATCGGTTAGAACGTCGGGAGGACGGAGCCTTTTACCGGCGTTGTGAAGGTGAATATTCGGCTGATACGATGTGGGCAGACGATTTGTATATGAGCGCCCCGTTTCTCGTCCGTTATTCGATGGTGACGGGGGAGGCTGATGCTATCGATGAAGCGGCGAAGCAGTTTTTACGCTTTAAGCGCTATCTGTATATGAGCGAACAGCAGATCATGTCCCATGTTTATGACTTTAAATACGGCCTGCCAACCCGAATCCCTTGGGGACGGGGGAATGGGTGGGTGCTGTTTTCGTTAAGCGAGCTGCTGGAGCGGCTGCCCGAAACGCATGAGGATCGGGAGGAGCTGCTGGCGATGTTCCGTGAATTAAGTCAAGGCATTGCCGCACTTCAATCCGATTCCGGGTTATGGCACCAGGTTCTAAATCGGCCGGACGCTTATTTGGAGGCATCCTGTACTGCGATGTTTGTCTATGCCTTTTCCCGCGGCGTTCGCTTCGGCTGGCTTGATCGCGAGGGGCCTTACGCTGAGGCGGCGCTTAAAGGATGGAGAGGGCTGACCGCGCAGGCGATTGACCGCCAGGGCAATGTCCATGGCGTCTGCAGCGGTTCCCGGTATTCCTTCTCGCCGGATTATTATATGGAGGATCTGCGGACGGTTCGGAACGACAATCACGGCATCGGCATTATGATGTTGGCCGCAGTGGAAGTGATGCAGTTGAAGGCCTTTGGATCTGCCGAGGAAGGACGATGATAAAATGGCGGGCAGCATGCTGGAGCACATGACACCGGAGCAGGTGTTTTTGGTGAAGCAGGCGTTGGAGGAAATGGACCGTCATTATGACGAGGCCAAACACCTGCTGCGAAATGCGGAGGACGGGCGGAGCGAGTGGCATTCAACTCGCGGCAGTGCGCATTATGCCGTCGGATTGTTAATCCGGAACGGCGAAGGGGATACGGAGCGGGCTTGCGCTGTGTTGAATGAGGTGCTGAACCTGCAACTTGATGCGCCGGACGAAATCTTTCACGGCACGTTTAAAACTGCACCGCAAGCGGCAGATCCTCCCCGGGGCGGTTATCCGTGGAAACGTTTCGGACCGGGCTTCGCATACTACGTTACAAGCCTGTTGGAGAAGATCTCCGGTCATCTGGCCGAGGAGCTTGGTGTGGCAGGCAACGGGAAAATAAACGTCAGCAGGAAGGAAGCAGAGGATGCCTTGGCGAGGGCGGCGGATCGAGTCATTCCCCCGGTCTGGCGAAGCTATGACCCGAATTGGCGGGAGTTTATCGCCTGCGCGTTCGCCGTGATTTTGGAGCATTTTGAGCCCAGACTCCCCCGGGAGTTGGTTCAGCGCATGGATGATGCGATGGTCAAAGCTGTCACCGGCTCCATCGACCGCAGGCTGTCGGATGCGGTGCCGATGAATACGAACATCGAGCTGATGCATCTGTTTGTCACCCATTATTACGGGTATCGTTATGGCAATGAAGCGTGGATTCGTCATGCCGACGGTGAGGCAGAGCGATTCCTCGAAGAATTTCATGAATTTGGCACGTTCGCCGAGTTTAATTCGACCACCTATTACGGGGTTGACCTCACCGTGCTTGGTCTAATCCGCAAATATGCCCGAACCGATCGGTTCAAAACGATAGGACATACGATTGAGCAGGCGTTGTGGGAGACGATTGCGTTATTTTATCACCCGGGCTTGGAAAATATGGCTGGCCCCTATGCCCGCGCCTACGAGATGGAAATGACGGCCCACAGCTCGCTGGGCGTGTTCTTGTATCTCGCGTTTGGCGAACGATTCAAGCATCTGGCCGGGGTGAATTGTGAGACGGGGCATGATCCGATAATCGCGCTGGTTGGCGTGGATGTACCGGAGCCAGTTAAGCCCAAGCTGCTTGGCGAGCCGGAGGAGCGGAGGGTGACTCGGCAATATCGCGAGCTGTGCGAACGGGATCAGCCCGGTAAGAACCGCTTCGTGTGTACGGCCACTGCATGGCTGGGGCGGAACCTGATGATCGGCGCATGTTCAGGCAGCCGCAATACGAACGGTCAGCTGCATCCGGCAACGATCCATTGGCAGAGTGAGGATGGAGGCCGCTACGCGTTGCGGTTAATCCGCCGGGAGCCGGAGGGCAGCTGGAACACCCATCTGCGCGGCTATTATGTGGAAGCAGAAGCGTCGCCGGGTAAATTGACCGCCTCGGTGATCTTGGAGCAGGACAGACCGCTGGACGTCTATTTTGAGGTGTGCGGCCCTGCGGTGACCGCATCGGGGGTGAGCCCCACGATCTGGTCTTTTCCCGGATTGGCGCTGCGTGTGGAAGCTGCAGCTCCAGAGCCGATCGTCCGGGAACGGGATGGCTGCGTGGAAATCATTTATCCCTATCGCCCGGGATCACCAGAGGCAGTCACACATATGGAATTCCAACTGGAGGTTACCTCTTGAAACTGGCAAAATAAAAGCCTTGCAGCCCATCGCTGCAAGGCTTAGTTCATTTCCCGGAAAGTGCTGGGCGATTGGCCGGTCACCTTCTTGAACAGCATCGAGAAGTATTTGTCGTTCCCGTAACCGACCCGGGCGGCGACTTCGTGAATCGGCGCATTGGTTTCCCGGAGCAGGCGCTTGGCCTCTTCAATCCGGCGGTTAATAAGGTAGTTGACGGGGGAATCGCCGAGTTCTTTTTTAAAGAGATGAGATAAATAGTGTTGGCTGACGTAGAGGGTATCGGCGATCTCTTTAAGCGTGATGCTGCGGGTGTAGTTCTTATCGATAAATTGCTTGGTGCGGACGGTAATTTCGTTCTTGTCCTTCAGCGGATCAAACGGATGCTTCACGTCCACGATCCGGTATAGCAGCGTGATCAGTGACATGAGCAGATTATTGCTGAGCGTCTCATATCCGAGCACTTGGGAGTCGCATTCCTGAAGCATCTCCGACAGGTAGCTCTCCACTTTGTAGGCGTATTTCTCGCACGGAATGACCGGGTCGACGGAGGCGGGCAGCAGCTGCCCCGGCGGCACGCCGTCAATATGCACGTTGCCGACACCGCAATAAATGACCTTAAACGGTTCGGTGCTGATCGAACGCTCTTCATGCGGGACGCCGGCATTATAGACAGCGACATCCCCGGGATGTACTTCATAGATGGTGCCGCCGATGCGGAATTCCCCGCGGCCTTCGACGATATACAGGATCTCGCAATAATCGTGGATCTGCGGCGGCGCGTAGAAGCGGCGCTCGTCGACGACCTGGCCGGCGTAGAGTAATTCGGGCGTTTTTTTGAAACGAAAACGGTCGCTTTTGCGATAAGGAATTTCGATTTTCGGCACGATCAGTTCCTCCCGAACATTGGATAGCTCCATTATAACGGATGTGAGGCAGGATGGGAGGATTTTCTAGGAATAGGCAGATGCGGAGGCACGGGAGGGTTCACTTTTTTGCGATGTTGTGCGGGGAAGATGGCAAAATAGTAGGTTCTCGAACGGGCGGAGCGAACGATAGAATGGGACTATAATTCATTGTCCAAGGAGGCAGGTTGGCTATGGTTGAAAACGGTTACAGATGGCGGGACGGGTTCCCGAAGATCGGCATTCGTCCAACGATTGACGGCAGACGAAGAGGGGTACGCGAATCCCTGGAGGAGCAAACGATGAACTTGGCCAAAGCGGTAGCTCGGCTGTTAGAGGCGGAGCTCCGTTATCCGAACGGACAACCGGTCGAATGCGTGATCGCTGATACCTGCATCGGCGGCGTCGCTGAAGCGGCGGCGGCAGCGAAGAAATTCAAGGCGGCGGAAGTCGGGGTGTCCATCACTGTAACGCCGTGCTGGTGCTACGGCACGGAAACGATGGATACCGATCCGCAGATTCCAAAGGCGGTGTGGGGCTTTAACGGCACCGGCCGACCGGGAGCGGTGTATTTGGCCGCCGTGTTATCCGCCCATGCGCAAAAAGGGCTTCCGGCCTTTGGCATCTACGGCGAGGATGTGCAGGATGAAGGCGATGACCGGATTCCGGCGGACGTGCAGGAGAAGCTGCTGCGTTTTGCCCGGAGCGGGCTGGCAGCCGCGATGATGCGTGATCGAGCGTATTTGTCGATGGGCTCGGTGTCGATGGGAATTGCTGGTTCGATGGTGAACGATACCTTTTTCCAAGAGTATCTGGGGATGCGCAACGAGTATATCGACATGACCGAGTTCACGCGGCGGATGGAGGAAGGGATATACGATCCCGAAGAATACCAGGCGGCGCTGGCTTGGGTGAAGCAGAACTGCCAAGAAGGTCCGGACAATAACCCGGCCCATTTGCAGACATCGCGGGAGCGGAAAGACCTGGAATGGGAGACGGTGGTCAAAATGACGCTGATCACGCGTGACCTGATGATCGGCAACCCGCGCCTAGCGGAATTGGGCTACGAGGAGGAAGCGCAAGGCCATCACGCGATCGCCTCCGGCTTCCAGGGACAGCGCCAGTGGACGGATCATTTCCCGAACGGCGATTTTATGGAGACGATCCTCAACTCGTCGTTTGACTGGAACGGGACGCGTGCGCCTTATATTGTGGCTACGGAAAATGACAGCCTCAACGGCGTTGGCATGTTGTTTGGCTATTTGCTGACGAATACGGCGCAAATTTTTGCCGATGTGCGGACGTACTGGAGCCCGGCATCCGTGGAGCGGGTGACTGGCTACAAGCTGGAGGGCCGGGCAGCAGGAGGCATCCTGCATCTGATCAACTCCGGTTCGGCGGCGCTTGACGGCACCGGCGAGCAGATGAAAGACGGCGATCCCGTCATCAAGCCGTTCTGGGAGATCAGCGAGGAAGAGGTCGCGCGCATGCTGCAGGCCACTCAGTTCCGTCCGGCTTCGCTGGAATATTTCCGGGGCGGCGGGTTCTCCACCGACTACTTGACCCGCGGCGGCATGCCGATGACGATGACCCGGCTCAACCTGGTCAAAGGGCTTGGCCCCGTGCTGCAAATCGCCGAGGGCTACTCGGTGGACCTGCCGGAGCATGTGCATGATACGCTCGACAAGCGGACCGACCCGACGTGGCCTTCAACGTGGTTTGCTCCAAATCTGACCGGCAGCGGCGCGTTTACCAGCGTTTATGACGTGATGGATCATTGGGGCGCGAACCACGGGGTCATCAGCTACGGCCATATCGGCGCCGACTTGATTACGCTGGCCTCGATTTTGCGCATTCCGGTCAGCATGCACAACGTACCGAAGGAGAAGGTGTTCCGCCCGCGGGCTTGGGGCCTGTTCGGTACTGAGGATGCGGAGAGCGCCGACTTCCGGGCTTGCGCTGCGTTTGGGCCGTTATACAAATAAGCTGTGACTCGACAACCAAGCCTCATAAAAAAGGAGAACAACGCCATGCAAAACATGGAAACGCGCCTAGAACTGTGCAAATACGCCCGCAAAATCGTCGACAGCGGGCTGGTCGTTGGGCCGGGGGGCAACATCAGCGCCCGGTCCGGCGACAAAATGTACTTGTCGCCCAGCGGCTTCGCGCTGGAGGAGATCGAGCCGGAGCAGTGGATCGAGGTGGATATCCCAACCGGAGAGGTGACCGATATCGGCCTGCGCCCGTCGTCTGAGGTGCTGATGCATCTTTACGGCTACCGCCAAAAGCCTGACATGGGAGCAATGGTGCATACGCACCCATCCCATTGTATCGCGTTTACGTTGATTGAGCGGGAGCTGCCAATCATGTTCCCGGACCAGGCCGCATTGGTCGGCCGAACGGCATTTATCCCTTATTTGATCCCAACGACGGAATTGCTGGCGAATGCAGTCGCCGAGAAGGTGAATGAAGCGAGCTCGATTTTGCTGGGGAACCACGGCCTGGTGACGACGGGCCGAAATTTGCGGGAGGCCTTCTACCGGACCCAGGTAGTGGAGGAGAGCGCGAAAATTTATTTAAGCGCCAAAGCGGCGGGAACCCCTGTCCCGCTAACGGATCAGGAGGTCGCAGACATCGCCGCCCTCGAAAGTGAAGACTACCGGATTGCACTGCTTCAAAAAATGAAGTGATCGGACGGTGAACACGCATGTCATCGGAACCACAACGCATTCCTTGCGTCCTTGCGTTTGATTTGGGCGCAAGCAGCGGTCGGGCGTTCATCGGCGAGATCCGTTCTGAAAGCCCGGATGACACCACCGGTGCCGCCGCTGTCATGCCTGGCGTTCGGAAGCTGCACATCACCGAAATCCACCGTTTCCCGAACGTTCCGGTTCAGATTGGCGGGCACCTGCATTGGGATACACCGATGCTGCTGCGGGAGATCAAGTCGGGCATTCGCAAAGCGTTCCAGGCCGGGTATCGTCCCGAAAGCTGCGCCATCGACACCTGGGGCGTTGATTTTGGTCTGTTGGATCGGAACGTCGAGCTGCTGGGCATCCCGTATCATTATCGGGATCGTCAAACGGAAGGATTGGTGGAGGAAGTGTCTGCCCTGGTTGGGGCAGAGCGTTTGTTCCGCGAAAGCGGATTGCAGTTTATGCCCTTTAATACGTTATACCAGCTATATGCCATGAAAAAAGCCGGCTCCCCCAAGCTCGATCTGGCCGAAACGCTGCTGCTCACGCCGGATCTGCTGAGCTATTTCCTGACCGGCCAGCGGGTCTGTGAATTTACGATGGCGACCACGACCGGGCTGTTCGACCCGGGGCGGGGCGCGTGGAACGCCGCGTTGATGGATGAGCTGGGCATCCCGAGCGGAATCTTCTCCGATCCGGTTCCCCCTGGAACCGTGATCGGGGAGCTGACGGCGGAGGTGTGCGCCGAGCTTGATGTGCCGCCGATCAAGGTCGTGGCCGTCGCTTCGCACGACACGGAGTCCGCTGCGGCGGCGGTGCCGGCGGATACACCAGCGTTCGCCTATTTGGTCAGCGGCACCTGGTCGCTGCTGGGGACGCAAATGGCGAAGCCTTTGCTCACGCCGGCGGTGCTGGAACGCCAATTCTCCAACGAAGGCGGCGTAGACGGCACGTACCATTTGCTCAAAAACATCATGGGCCTGTGGATCCTTCAGGAATGTAAACGCAAATGGGAGCAGGCTGGCGAAGCCTACACGTATGCCGAGTTGGTGGAAATGGCGGAACAGGCCGAGCCGTTGCGCAGCTTGATCGATCCGGATGATCTGCGGTTTATGAATCCGGCCGATATGCCGGAGGAGATCCGGGCGTATTGCCGGGATACCGGTCAGCCGGTACCGGATTCGCCTGGTGCCTTCGCCCGCTGCATCCTCGAAAGCCTGGCGCTCCGCTACCGCCAGGTGCTGGAGCAGGCTGAAGAGCTGACCGGCTCTCGATTTACCGGGTTGCATATGGTGGGCGGCGGAACTCAGAACGAGCTGCTCTGCCGCTTAACTGCGGAGGCAATTGGCCGCCCGGTATGGGCGGGACCGGTGGAGGCCAGCGCCATCGGCAATCTGCTGGTTCAGCTGCGGACCGGCGGCTGGCTGCATGACCTGCAAGAAGGCCTGGAAATGGTGAAGGCTTCATTCCCGATACAGGTGTATGAGCCGGAGCAAGCGACCAGGCCGGAGAACGAGAAACGCAGCGCTCTCTGGGCTGCCGCCTATGAGCGATTCGAACGATTAGGGAGGTCGATCCCATGCTAAAGGGCATATCCAGCTTAATTTCGCCGGAACTGCTGAAGGTTTTAATGGAGATGGGGCATTCGGACGAGATCGTGCTTGCCGACGGCAATTTTCCAGCTGCGAGCCATGCCCAGCGATTGATTCGTTGTGACGGTCATGGCATTCCCGATTTGCTGGAAGCGATCCTGCCCTTGTTCCCGCTCGACAGCTACGTGGACCATCCGGTAGCGTTGATGGCGGTGATGCCCGGCGACCCAGTGGAAACACCAATCTGGGACGACTATCGCAGAATTGTAAGCCGCTATCATCCAGCGGACCAGCCGTTTGAAGAGGTTGAGCGGTTTGCTTTTTACGAGCTGGCCAAACAGGCGTATGCGATCGTCTCCACCGGGGAGAGAGCGTTATATGCCAATCTCATTCTGAAAAAGGGCGTCGTCACACCCTAAAGCTCAAACACGGATCTGGGGGGCTGCCGCAAGGTATGCCCTCTTTTATCGTCGGATAAAAGCGTTTACAATAAAAGAGATTGCGGCCCTGTCAGATGAACATAAACAGGCAAGCTTCGAAGGAGAGGAGTGGACGACAATGAGGTATACGGCATTGGTGACCGGGGCCGATCACGGCATCGGACTCGCATTGGTACGCCAGCTGCTTGAGGAAGGGCACCTGGTTTTTGCCGGGAGATATAACCTTCAGGAACAGGCGTTGCCGGAGCTGGCTGCAACGTACGGCGATCGGCTTATCCTCGTGGATCTGGATGTGGGGAGTGATGCCAGTGTACAGGCTGCTGCAGCCAAAGTGAAGGAGCATACGGATTCGCTCGATTTGCTGATCAATAATGCGGCGATTCTGGGCGATATCGAAACGACGGTGCTTGGCGAACTGAACTTTGAAGAAATGCTGCAGGTGTATAACGTGAATGCACTGGGGAGCCTGCGTATGACGAATGCCATAATTGAGCTGATCCTGAACAGCAACGGCCGTACGATCGTCAATATCTCTTCGGAAGCGGGCAGCGTTGGCCAGTGCTACAGAGACAGTTGGTTCGCTTATACGATGTCGAAGACGGCGGTGAATATGCACTCGAACGTCGTACATAACGGCATCAAAGCGCAAGGCGGACAAGTGCTGGTGCTGCATCCCGGTTGGGTGCAGACGTTTATGCGCGGCGAGAAGGATTCTGCGGCGACCCTCACACCGGAGCAATCCGCTAGCAAACTGTGGGGCATTATCCGCGAGGCGATGGAACGGGAAGACAGATCTCTGGAGAAGCCCGTATTCCTCGATGTAGAGGGTCAGGTGTTACCGTGGTAGGTTGAGAGCCTTATTTTTTCATTAATGAAATTAATTGATAAAAAATGGAGGAATGATCAATGGAGTATACGTATTTGGGACGTTCCGGTTTAAAGGTAAGCAAGCTGTGTCTGGGCACGATGAATTTCGGCGTGAACACCGATGAGAAGGAAGCGTTCCGGATCATGGATGCGGCGCTGGACGCGGGAGTGAATTTTTTCGATACCGCGAACATTTATGGATGGGGCAAAAACGCCGGTAAGACCGAAGAAATCATTGGCCGCTGGTTTGCCCAAGGGGGCGGACGCCGGGAAAAAGTCGTGCTGGCAACGAAGGTACACGGCGATATGAGCGATCCATTGGACGGTCCGAATAGTCCGGCAGGATTGTCGTCCTACAAAATCCGCCGGCATCTGGAAGGCTCGCTGCGCCGTTTGCAAACCGACCATATCGAGCTGTACCAGATGCACCATATTGATCGTAATGTGTCCTGGGATGAGTTGTGGGAAGCGTTCCAAATTGCGATTGTCCAAGGGAAAATCGGTTATGTCGGGTCCAGCAACTTTGCGGGCTGGGATTTGGTGAAGGCGCAATATGAGGCGAAGAACCGCCATATGCTTGGCCTCGTCTCGGAGCAGCACAAATATAATTTGCTCTGCCGTTTACCGGAGCTGGAGGTGCTGCCGGCGGCGGAGCATCTCGGGATTGGCGTCGTAGCCTGGAGCCCGCTGGATGGCGGATTGCTGGGCGGCAACGCGGCGAAGAAGCTGGCGGGTTCGCGCACAGCGAATGACAACCGCTACGAGAAATTCCGTACGCAGCTTGAGGCGTTTTCGGCACTTTGCCGGGAGATGGGTGAAAGCGAGGCAAACGTGGCATTAGCTTGGACACTGGCGCATCCGGCGATGACTGCACCGATTATCGGACCGCGTACGTTGGAGCAGTTCCAAGATACGCTCCGAGTGGTCGAGATCAAGCTGGATGAAGCGGTGATGAAGCGATTGGATGAAATTTTCCCAGGCCCAGGCGGTGCAGCACCTCAAGCTTATGCTTGGTAAAAAGAGAGGGGGAGACGGAAGATGAGTCATGTGCGGAAGCAAGCCTTGGTGATCGGGAATAACGCGGATGCGCCGTATCATCCGTTGGACGCAGTACAGGAACAGTTACGGCAGATACTGCAGGACGATTTCGAGCTGACGACCAGCTTGGACTACGATCAGTTGGCCTCAGGTGCCTTGGAGAAATACGACCTCTTCATCTCCTATACCGACCGCTGGGAGGAGGCGGTGAGCGCGGAGCAGGCAGCGGGACTGCTCACTTATGTGGCGAATGGCGGCGGGCTGCTTGTCGTGCACAACGGAATCTCGCTGCAGGTGCGCCCGGAACTGGCCCAGTTGATCGGCGCTAAATTTATAGAGCATCCGCCTTACACGGAGCTGGAGTTTGGGGTGGCAGTTGACTCTGGCGGCGCCAGTCATCCGGTTGTGGAGGGAATCGAACCGTTTACGTTGGCGGAGGAGCCTTACCGCTTCGAATTCGATCCGTTCTGTGCCAAAAAGGTGCTGCTCACGTACCGCCATGAGGGCCAGGATTGGCCGGCGGCTTGGGCGCATTCATACGGACTTGGCAAAGTGGTATTCCTGATGCCGGGGCATCATCTGCCTTCGTTCCAGCATCCCGAAGTGGCAAAGCTGCTGCGGGGCGGGGCCAAGTGGGCTGCAAAAGCAAAATAAGTTAAAGGAAGAACTGATCCTTATAGCACATCAGTTGCTTATGGGATCAGTTCTTTTTTTGGTGGAGGAGGTGGAGATGAGGTGCTCGTTGCCGGTCTTTTTAAGGATTATCCCGCTTAGTCAGGTTCAGGTGCAAAACAGGGTGGCGTTCCCCATACGACGTTTCCTGTTCTTACCTCTGTTCTTACTTCTGTTCCTGCTTCTGCTTCCGATTCCGATACTGTCTCTGCTTCTGTTTTGCTTGATTCTGTTTGTGCTTTGTATCTGCTCTGCTTTGTATCTGCTCTGCTTTGTTATGCTCTGTTCCTGTTCCTGTTTCTGTTTTTGTTACCTGTTTCCGTTCTCTATTCTCTGCTCTCTGTTACCCGCTGCCGCAGTCCGTTGCCCGTTGCCGTTCCCCGCTCCCTGTTTCCATTCCCTTACCGATTCTCCATTTCTCGTTCCTCACGAAGCAACAAATAATGCAGATCCTTTCTCTGAATTGTACCTCCTGAGCTCCAGACCACCACCTGAGCGAAAGGGATAATGGTGCAAAAGGGGCAGAAGAGAGGGGTAAGAGAGGTCAAGTGAGGGGGACAGAGTGCTAAAGCAATATTTTGTGAAAGCGCTATACCCAAAACAACCCAAATGGTTTAAAATTAAAACAAACAAAAATAAAGAAAAAACCAAACAAACCAAAATGGAGGTAGTTCAAGAGATCATGGTACAGAACTTATGGGACTCATCTAAAGCATCGGTATTATCCTCAGATTTGGAGCAGCTGGTTTACCGATCGAATCTGCTTGGTGCAGATCGTCGGGTTTGTAACTGGGGCGGCGGTAACACATCGAGTAAAACGATCGAGAAAGACTTCCGCGGCCGGGACATTGAGGTGATGTGGGTGAAGGGCAGCGGCTCGGACCTGGCGACGATGAAGGCGGGCAACTTCACCGGATTGCGCATGGACGACATCCGTCCGCTGTTTGAGCGGGAGGAAATGACGGACGAAGAGATGGTCGCTTATCTGGCAAATTGCATGATTGACGCCAAACATCCACGGGCATCAATTGAAACGCTGCTGCATGCGTTTTTGCCGTTTAAGCATGTGGACCATACCCATCCGGATGCGATTATCAGCTTGTGCTGCGCTGACAACGGCCAAGAGATTGCCCGGGAAATCTATGGCAACCGTTTTGTCTGGGTGCCTTACATTCGTCCGGGCTTCAAGTTGTCCCAAATGATCGCCGAAGGCGTGCTGGCTAACCCCAATGCGGAGCTGGTGCTGATGGAGAAGCACGGTTTGGTAACCTGGGGGGAGACGCAGGAGGAGTGCTACGCTAAAACAATAGCCATTATCAATGAGGCGGAAGCGTATATTGAAGCAAAAAGCGCTGCTCAAGCCGCGGAAGGCCGCGTATTTGGCGGGCAATTTGCGAAGCCGTTGGAAGCTGAACAACGCCGGGCGATTGCTGCCGAGATCATGCCGCTGGTTCGGGGGCTGGCCAGTGGGGAGAAGCCGGTCATCGTGACGTTTGATGATGAGGCGGATGTGCTCGAATTCGTTTGCAGTCGGGATGCAGGCGAGCTATCGCAGGTTGGCGCCGCTTGTCCCGATCACTTGGTGCATACCAAGGTGGTGCCTTTGTTCATCGACTGGAAGCCGGATGCCGCCGATGTCGCCGGTTTGAAGGAGAAGCTGAAGGCAGGCATCGCGGAGTACAAAGCGCAGTACCAGGCTTATTTTGAACGCAACAAGCAGGCGAATGACGTGATGTTCGATGCAGCGCCGCGTGTGATTTTGATTCCTGGCATCGGTATGTTAAACACTGGAAAAAGTTGGGTGAATTCCAAGCTCAGCGGGGCGTTGTATCATCGGGCGATCGCGGTGATGAAAGGCGCGACGGCCATTGGCCGGTTCGTATCCCTCAGCGAAAACGAATCCTACAACGTTGAATATTGGCCGCTCGAGCTGTACAAATTGTCGCTGGCTCCGTTGGAAGCCGAATTTTCGCGCAAGGTTGCGTTTATCACTGGAGGCGCTGGCGGCATCGGAAGTGAAACGGCACGGCGACTGGCGGAAGAAGGGGCTCATGTCGTGCTGGCGGACCTCAATCTGGAAGGGGCGCAAAAGGTTGCAGCCGAGATCAACGCCAAATACGGAGAAAATCGAGCGTTGGCCGTGAAAATGGACGTAACGCAGGAGGAGCAGGTTGCAAGGGCTTATGCCGAAACGGCTTTGACCTACGGTGGAGTTGATATTATCGTCAACAACGCTGGTTTAGCCACGTCCAGCCCGTTCACCGAAACGTCGCTGCAGGAATGGAATCTGAATATGTCGGTGCTGGGAACGGGATATTTTCTCGTTGCGCGGGAAGCGTTCAAGCTGATGAAGGAGCAGGGGCTTGGTGGAAGCATGGTGTTCATTGGCTCCAAAAACTCCGTATATGCCGGCAAAAACGTTACGGCCTACAGCTCTGCCAAGGCGTTGGAGGCTCATTTAGCCCGCTGTATTGCGGCGGAAGGGGGAGAACTTGGCATTCGGGTGAATACGATTTTGCCGGATGCGATTTTGCAGGGCTCGGCGATTTGGAACTCCAACTGGCGGAACGAACGAGCGGCCGCTTATGGTATTGAGCCGGATCAATTGGAGGAGTATTACCGCAAGCGTACGACGCTGCTGGTTAATATTTATCCGCGAGATATTGCGGAAGGGGTTGCCTTCTTCGCTTCGTCCAAGGCGGCGAAAACGACCGGATGCATGTTGACGATTGATGGGGGTGTTCCGGCGGCTTTTGTACGGTAAGGCAGAATATTTCATATGAAGATTGCTTCTAAGTTGGAGATCAAGTCATGGGAGGTGCGAGGATGGAGCGGAGGAATCAAACGGACACGATAACGGCAGCGGCGAAGACGGACATCAAAGTATCCATGTTCGCTACCTGCATCGGCGATGCGGTGTACCCGCGAATCGCGGAAGCGATGGCCCGTTTGTTGGCCCGGGTGGGGGTCCGCCTGGAATTTCCGCAAGGTCAGACTTGCTGCGGCCAGCCGGCGTTTAACAGCGGGTATTGGGAGGAAGCTCGGCGGTCGGCGGCTACGCTGCTGGAGGCTTTTGCGGACAGCGATTTCGTGATTGGACCTTCCGGCTCGTGTATCGGGATGATCCATCACTACCCGAAGCTGTTTGAGCACGACCCGGTGCGGCTGGCGATGGCCGAAGAACTGAAAGCAAAGTCGTATGAATTTACCCAGTTCCTCGTCCAGGTGCTGGGCATAACCGATCTTGGGGCGGTGTTTCCGCATAAGGTCACGTATCATCCGTCCTGTCACGGCAGCCGGTTGCTTGGCATTCAGGAGGAGCCGATGGCGCTGCTCCAAAACGTCAAGGGTCTGGAGCTTGTCCCGCTTCCGTTTGCGGAGGATTGCTGCGGGTTCGGCGGAACGTTTGCGGTGAAGATGGCGGATATTTCTGGAGCGATGGTGACGGAAAAAGCAGATCACGTGCTGGAAACGTCCGCTGAGGTGCTGACCGGTCTGGATATGGCTTGCCTGATGAATATCGCCGGTCAACTGCGCTACCGCCGCCAGCCGGTACGAGTCATGCATCTGGCTGAACTGCTGTACGAAGGAGTGAGCGGAGCATGAGGACTGTGAAGGAACGGGCAGAGCTGGCGCTCAACAATGAGTTTTTGCGCAAAGCAGTGCGCTTTACAACCGAACGGTTGCGGGACGGGAAGCGCAAAGCCTCCGAAGACCATGGCAACTGGGAGGAATGGCGGGAACGAGGACGGCAAATTCGCCTGCATACGATCGCGCATCTTGATTATTACTTGAATCGGTTTGCCGAACAAGCCCGGGCGAATGGGGCGCATGTCCATTTTGCCGAAACGGGAGCGGAAGCGGTGAAGATCGCTTTGGAGATTGCTGCTCATAAAGCAGCCCGCTCTGTCGTGAAGTCGAAATCGATGGTCAGCGAAGAGCTGCACATCAATCGAGCGCTGGAGGAAGCGGGCATCGAGGCGGTGGAGACCGATCTGGGGGAGTATATCATTCAGCTTGCAGGGGAAGCACCTTCGCATATCATCATCCCGGCGATTCACAAGAACCGTCACCAGATCGCCGAACTTCTGTCCCGCGAGGCCGGGGAAGAGCTGCCGCCGGAGACAAGTGTGCTTGCCGGGTTTGTGCGCCGGAAGCTGCGGGAGAAGTTTCTCTCTGCGGACATTGGCATGACCGGTTGTAACTTCGCCATCGCCGAGACGGGCTCGATTGTGCTGTTCGAGAATGAAGGCAACGCCCGCATGGTATCGACCGTGCCCAAAACGCAAATTACGTTTATGGGCATGGAGCGCATTATCCCCTCCTGGAGTGACCTGGAGGTCATGGCTACGCTGCTGCCGCGATCGGCCACCGGTCAGAAGCTGACGGTGTACATGTCCGGTATCACCGGCCCGCGCCGTACGGCGGATGGAGATGGTCCGGAGGAGATGCATATCATCATCCTCGATAACGGCCGATCCGAGCAGCTGGGGGATCCGGAGTTTCAGGAGCTGCTCAACTGCATTCGCTGCGGCGCATGCCTGAATGCTTGTCCGGTCTATCGCCATATTGGCGGTCATGCCTATGGCGGAACGTACAGCGGCCCGATCGGAGCGGTGTTGACGCCAGCGCTTAACAAGAACGTAGCGGAATGGGACGATATTGCTTCGGCCTCCAGCTTGTGCGGCGCTTGTTATGAAGCTTGTCCGGTTAAAATCCCGCTGCACGACATGCTTGTGTATTTGCGTCGCCGCAAGGTTGAGCAAGGTTATGGCAACAAGCTGGAGACGGCGGGGATGAAGGGATTTGCCGCAGTGACGGCGAGTTCCAAACGATTTCATCGCGCGCTGAAGGCCGGAAGAGTTGTCCAGCGGCTAGTTGTACGCAACGGGGAAATTCCGGCGCGGATCGGTCCGCTCAAGGGGTGGAACAAATACCGCATTGCCCCAAGCTTGGCTAACCAACCGTTCCGTGAGCGCTGGGATACGCTTCAACATGAGCTGCGCGCATCCGCTGCCCTAACCGTGACTGCACAGGCGGCACAGGAGCGAATGAAGGCGGCGTTAAACCGGCGTGCGGCGAAGGTGGAAGGGCGTGAAGCAGCGGATCGAACCCAAAGAAGCGCCGGGGATCATGCTGGTCCTGCGTTCGTACGGAAAGAAGGTCAAACCTATGATGGATAACGAATATAACGCATGGCTAAAAAAGAAGGAAGCGGAAGCGCGGCAAAAGCAGGAGCAGTTCATGAACCGGATAGCCGGGAAGTTGAAACGGCCGCGGCAGCAGGAGGCACCGGCACATCCGTTTCGAGGTGCGCCAACGTATTGGCGTGAGCTGGAATGGGGGCTGGAGGAGCGCTTGGCGCGATTTGAAGACAATTTGACAGCAGCCGGCGGGCATGTTGCCCGACTCCCCGATTTAAAGGCGGCCAAGGAGTTTATCACGGTCAAGGCGCAAGAGCTTGGCGCCCGTTATATCGTGCGCCAGGACGATCGGTTACTCGCGGAGCTTGGGCTGGATGAAGCGTTGGCTGCCGTGGGAGCTAAGGTGTCCGTATGGAACGGGCACCGTGATGAGGCCTGGATCGCCCGGGCCGCAGAAGCGGACTTCGGCATCGTAGCGTCGGACTCTGCCGTCGCCTACACCGGTTCGCTGGTCGTTCAGTCTGCGGCAGAGAAAGGGCGCTCGGTCAGCCTGCTGCCGACAGCACTGTTCGCCATCGTCCCGGTCGAACGGCTAAAAACCCGCCTGGGCGAGGTGCTGGAGACGTTTGATGCAGCCGGGCGTGAAGCCCTGCCTGCGGGCATCCATTTTATCTCCGGCCCCAGCCGCTCGGCGGATATTGAAAACGATCTCACGATTGGAGTGCATGGCCCAGGCATCGTGTTCGCCCTGCTGGTCGGTTAAGCCGAGTGAGGAAACGAGTGTGCTAGTACAACACTTCGATGTTCTTGCTTTGCAGCAGCTCCAGCCAAGCTTCCGAAGGGCGCTGGTCGGTGATTAAATAATCGATCTGCTCCCAATCGGCCAGCTTGACGAAGGCATTCTTGTCAAACTTCGTATGGTCAGCCAGCAAAATCACTTTGTCGGCATGGCGAAGCATATGCTTCTTCAGTTCGCATTCCGGCTCATTGGAATCGGAGATGCCTTTGTCCGGCGTCATGCCCTTGCAGCTGATCACGGCGGTGTCGACGTTGTACTTCTGCACCGTTTCCTGGGCGGCAGGACCAACCAGCGACAGGGAACGGGCGCGCAGCGAACCGCCGGTGGAGATGATGTTCAGGTTCGAGCTGGCGAATTCGTGGAGGACGCTGACGGAATTGGTAATGACGGTGATGTTGTTTTTCGAATGCAGTGTCTTCAAAAATTCAAAGCAAGTCGAGCTCGGGTCGACCATCAGCGTGTCGCCGTCGTTTACCAAATCGATGGCCTTCAGTGCGATGGCCCGCTTGATCTCCACGTTCAGCGTGTTCCGCGTCGTATATGGCAAGTCTTCGTTCGTGTGCCGATTGAGCATCGCGCCGCCGTAGGAGCGGGTTGCGATACCTTCTTTCTCGAGCTTTTCCAGGTCACGGCGGATCGTCTCCTCCGTCACTTCGAACATCCGGCTGAGCTCGGATACCAGAACACGCTTGTCCTGATACAGCAGGTCGATAATTTTTTGTTTGCGTTCTGCCGCCAACATGGCGTTCACCTCGGGTCCGTTCATATTGTCAAGACGCCAGGGTCTTGATTCCTTCCCATCATAGCGAGAAAAAGGGGCGATTGGCAACCGGTTATGAGGAAGCGAGCGGAGGCGACCAGAGGAACATTTTCACGAAAAAGACAAAAACAAAAATAAAACAACATATTAATTGTTTGTTTATGTTGACTTCAAAGAAAAACAGACATAGGATGAAATTAGGAACAGGCAGCATTCCAGAGCGAGGTGCGTTTAGCGATGAGAGATTACGTTGCCGTGGATATCGGCGCCTCCAGCGGGAGGCTGGTAAGGGGAACCCTGCAGGACGGACATCTGTCGCTGCAGGATATCCACCGGTTTGATAACGGGTTTTCTGAGCGTGACAGGCATTGTTACTGGGATATCGATCATTTGTACCGAGAAATTCTCCGCGGCTTGCAACAGGCGAAAAAGCTCGGCATCGAGCGCTGCACGTTGGGCATCGATACATGGGCCGTGGACTATGCGTTGTTGGACCAGAAAGGTGAGCGGATCGGCGAAGTATATGCTTATCGCGATACCCGGACGAACGCGGCGGTCCCTCAGGTACACGCGATTATCCCATTTGCACGGATCTATGAGAAAACCGGGATTCAGCATTTAGCCTTTAATACGTTGTATCAGTTGTATGCGCACGATCGTGAGGAGTTGGCGAAAGCCAAGCACATCTTGCTTGTACCGGATTATCTCCATTATTTGCTGACCGGGCAGCGGATCAGCGAGATGACTAATGCGTCAACCACCTCTTTGCTGAATCTGCAAACCCGCGACTATGATCCGGAATTGCTCGCGCTTCTGGGGCTGTCCCGATCGAAGTTTCCGGCTCTGACGGAGCCGGGGACGCGGCTGGGGGCCATCAAGCCGGAGCTGGTTCAGGAGTATGGGCTGCCCGAATGCGAGTTGATCGTGGCGGCGACGCACGATACGGCTTCTGCGGTGCTGGGCGTACCGGCCAGCGGTGATTCGTGGGCGTATCTGAGCAGCGGGACCTGGTCACTGATCGGGGTGGAGCGACAGGAGCCGCTCGCGACCCCGGAAGCGATGGAGCACAATTATACGAATGAATGGGGCGCGTACGGGACGTACCGTTTTTTGAAAAACATCATGGGCATGTGGCTGATCCAAGAGGTCCGGAAGGATTACGGAAAACAGTACAGCTATGCGGAGTTGGTGGAGCTGGCCGAGGCCGCGACGCCGCTTAGGTCCCTGATCAACTGCAACGATGACCGGTTGCTAAATCCAGCGCAGATGACCGAGGAAATCCGGCAGTATTGCAGGGAGACGAATCAGCCCGTTCCGGGTACACCGGGTGAGGTAGCGCGGTGCATTTTTGACAGTCTGGCCTTATCTTATGACGTTTACTTGCAGGAGCTGACAAGGCTCACCGGCCAAAAACCGAAGAAGCTCCACATCGTTGGCGGCGGTGCCAACAATGAGCTGCTGTGCCAATGGACTGCGGACGTAGCGGGCATTCTGGTGGAAGCCGGGCCAACGGAGTCCACCGCGCTGGGGAATCTGTTGGTACAGATGATCAGCAGCGGCGCTATTCGCGATATTAGCGAGGGACGTGAGCTGATTCGGCGGTCTTTTTCGATCCGGACGTATGTTCCTCACGGGAACCATGCCGATGAGATAGCAGAGGCAAGGAAACGGTTCGCGGCTTTGCTGGCGCGGTGACGATTGGATTGATGATTATAGCATTGAGCGGATAGATAAATGAATCTAGGCCAAAAAGGAGGAGCAAACATGGACAACGCGATTCAAACCAGCTACAACGAAGCAAAAAAGCTGTATGAACGCCATGGAATTGACGTCGACGCTGTGCTGGCCCGGCTGGCTCAAATCAAAATTTCGCTGCATTGCTGGCAGGGGGATGACGTTAAGGGATTCCTCAACAAGGATCAGGAGTTGGGCGGCGGCCTGGCGGTTACCGGCAGTTATCCAGGGCGGGCGCGGACGCCGGAGGAACTGCGCCAAGACCTGGACCAAGCGCTTCGTTTGATACCGGGTCAGCATAAAGTCAACCTGCACGCTATTTACGCAGATACGGATGAAGCAGTTGAGCTGGACGCGCTGGAACCGCGGCATTTTGCCGGTTGGGTCGATTGGGCGAAGGAGCGGGGGCTGGGGCTGGATTTTAACCCGACCTGCTTCTCCCATGAAAAAGCGAAGGACGGATTTACGCTCAGCCATCCGGACCCGGAGATACGCAAGTTTTGGATCGAGCACTGTAAGGCATCGCGCAAAATCGCTGAATCGTTTGGTCGTGCGCTTGGGCAGCCTTGCGTCACCAACGTCTGGATTCCGGACGGGTTCAAGGACTCGCCGGTGGATCGGCTTTCACCGCGGGCCCGTCTGATGGAGGCGCTTGACGAAGTTTTTGCCGAGCCAATCGACGAGAAATACAACATCGACGCGGTCGAGAGCAAGCTGTTTGGCATTGGCTCGGAAAGTTATGTCGTTGGCTCGCATGAATTTTACATGGGCTATGCGTTATCCCGGGGCAAAGCGGTTTGCTTCGACGCCGGTCATTTCCATCCAACGGAGACGATCTCCAACAAGCTGTCCTCCTGGCTGTTGTTTGGCCGTGCGCTGCTGTTGCACGTCAGCCGTCCGGTGCGCTGGGACAGCGACCACGTCGTAACGATGGACGACGAGCTGTTGGAAATCGCTCGTGAGCTGGTGCGTGGGGAACTGCTGGACCGCACGCATATCGGTCTCGATTTCTTCGACGGCAGCATCAATCATATCGCGGCTTGGGTCATCGGTACGCGCAACACCCAAAAAGCGCTGCTGCGGGCGATGCTGGAGCCGGTTGACACGTTAAAGCAGCTGGAGCTGGACGGCGATTACACGTCTCGACTGGCGCTGGTCGAAGAGTTTAAATCGTATCCGTACGGCGCGATTTGGGATTACTTCTGCGCTTCCCAAGGTGTGCCGGTGCGGGAGGCGTGGCTGGCGGAACTGAAAGACTACGAGACGAAGGTGCTCGCGGCGCGGTAACGAAGGTAACTCATGCAGCTGCTTTTTTTTAGCATTATATATTTGAGTAAGGAGAGGAACCTACTGTGAGTACAATGTTATCGGAAGTGGAGAAGGGTTGGCGGCTCCCAGGTTTGGAAGTCCCGTTTATCCGGGAGATGGCGGAAATTACGTACCATATGTGGCGGTTGGGCTGGGATGAGCGCAACGGCGGCAACATCAGCTATTTGCTCCATGAGGCGGAGGTAGAAAAATATATCGGAACCGCCTCTGCTGCGGAGCGACGTAAGCTGCCGCTGACGTTTCCGGTGAAGGAGCTGGCGGGATGTTATTTTATCGTAACGGGCTCGGGCAAGTATTTCAAAAATGTGATCTCCGATCCGGAGGCAAACCTGGGTGTGTTGCGGGTGAGTGAAGGCGGCGATGAAGTCGAGGTGCTGTGGGGCCTGCGGGACGGGGCGTTGCCAACCAGCGAGCTGCCGTCCCATTTGATGAGCCATATCGAGCGCTTGAAGGTCGATCCGGCACACCGGGTCATTATGCACTGCCACGCCACGCATACGCTGGCGATGACCTTTGTCCATGAGCTGGACGAGAAAAAGCTGACGAAAACGCTGTGGGAAATGTGCACGGAATGCCTTGTGGTATTCCCCGACGGCATCGGGATCGTGCCGTGGATGGTGCCCGGCAGCCCGGACATCGGGCGGGCGACTGCAGCGAAGATGTGTGAGCACCGCGTGGTGATATGGCCGCAGCACGGGATTTTTGCCGCCGGCACGACGATCGACGAAGCGTTTGGCTTGATCGAGACGGTGGAGAAGGCCGCGCAAATCTACATGCTGCTCGGCGATCGCCCGGTGTTGCAAAAAATCACCGACGCTCAGCTGCGCGACTTAGCGGCCGCATTTGGCGTAACTCCGCAGCCAGGGATTTTGAGCTAGGGAAAGATACAGCAGTTTCGGTCCGCGGGCACAAGCCGTGGGCAGATGCTGAGGTTTGGATTGTGCGTGGAGGGCATGAGGGAAAGGATGGAGAGCTAGTATAGAGGAGAAAATAATCGTAGACATAGTAGACATGTCCAGAGCATGAAAACGGACTCCGGTTTAAATGGGGTCTGTTTTTTCGTGATGGGGTTTTCTCGAAAGGAGCTTGATGAGCTGGAAAGGAGTTTGGTGTGCTGTTGTACGCTTGATGAGTTTGGAAGGAGCTTAATGTGTAGGAAAGCCGCTTGATGAGTTGGGCTAAC